>DATAZZ010000027.1:0-1554 GCA_036271735.1 Rhizomicrobium sp. | reverse complement strand
TCGCGCAGCCGCCGGGCGCTGGTGTCGCGCACCAAGGCGGCGCGCCGCGCCAAGGTGTCGAAGGCGAAGCCTCAGATGGGCTCGTAGTCGATTTCCATGAACCGCTCGACTTCGCGGTTCCAGCGGTCGTGGACGAAAGCGGTGTGCTTGGGATGCCGGTCGTAGGCCTCGTAGTGCGCCTTGTCGGCGAACTCCATGGAGATGCCGAAGCGGAAGCTGTTGTCGGCATTGAGCTGCTTCAGCACCTCGAAATTGGAAATCCCCGGCAGGTCTTTGAGCGCGGTTGCGGCGTCGCGCAGGAACATCTTCTCCTGCAGCGAGCCATGCGCGTGCTTCAGTGCGAAGACGACGGTGTGACGGTACATCTCAGGCTTCCTCCGCCTCGAGCGATATGGCCTCGCTGGCGGCGATCGCCGCCATGTTGACGATGCCGCGGCTGGTGGTCGAGGGCGCCAGAATGTGCGCCGGCGCATTGGGGCCCATCAGGATGGGGCCGACCGCCAGCGCGTTGGTCATTTCCTTGAGCAGCGTCATCGACAGGTTCGCGCTTTCGAGGTTCGGGAAGATCAGGAGGTTGGCCTCGCCGCGCAGCAGGGTCTCGGGAATGTAGCGGGTGCGCAGGTCTTCGTTGAGCGCGAGGTCGCCCTGCATCTCGCCCTCGACGATGAGGCCGGGCGCGATGACCTTGAGCTTCTGGTACACGTCGCGCATCTTGAACGCCGTTTCACCGTCGCGCGAGCCGAAGTTCGAGTAGCTGAGCAGCGCCGCCCGGGCCTCGATGTTGAAGCGCTTGAGATGGCTGCACGCCTGCAGCGTGATGGCGACGATCTCGTCCGCCGTCGGGTCGATGTTGACGTAGGTATCGGTGAGGAAGAAGGCGCCCCGCGGCATGATCAGCATCGACAGCGCCGAGACGTCCTTGACGCCCTCCTGCACGCCGATCACCGAGCGGATGTCGCGCACGTGCTTGATGTAGCGGCCCTGCAGGCCGCAGAGCAGCGCGTCGGCGTCGCCGCGCTTGACCGCCAGCGCGGCGATGGTGGTGGTGTTGGTACGCACGATGGTGCGGGCGGTCTCCGGCGTCACCCCGGCGCGGCCGACCAGCGAGTGGAACAGCGAAACATAGTCGCGGTAGCGCGGATCGTCCTCCGGGTTGATGATCTCGAGGCTGCCGATGTCGAGGTTGAGGCCAAAGCGGCGGATGCGGCTTTCGATCACCGGCGGGCGGCCGATCAGGATCGGGATGGCGATGCGATCTTCGATCAGCACCTGCACGGCGCGCAGCACGCGCTCCTCCTCGCCGTCGGCGAAGACGATGCGCTTGGCCTTGCTCTGCGCCCGGTCGATGATCGGCTTCATCACCAGGCCGGAGCGGAAGACGAAGCGGTTGAGGCTGTCGTCATAGGCGTCGAAGTCCTGGATCGGGCGCCGCGCCACGCCGGTCGCCATCGCCGCCCGCGCCACGGCCGGCGCGATGCGGAGGATCAGCCGCTGGTCGAACGGATTGGGAATGATGTGCTCGGGGCCGTACACCGCCGGCTGGCCGGTCGGCGA
>DATAZZ010000026.1:0-3487 GCA_036271735.1 Rhizomicrobium sp. | reverse complement strand
GAACACGGAGGACGCGGTGGCGCGCGGCGCCTTCGGCATCCCGACGTTCTTCGTGGATGGCGCGATCTATTTCGGCAAGGACAGGCTCAGAGACGTGGAAGAGGCGGTTATCTCCTAATCACCTCCGCCCTTGTGGGGAGGTCGATAATTTTCGAGCGCAGCAGAAAATTTCGGGTGGGGGACGGTGCTGGGCGTCGAGAGCGGACCCCCACCCGAAAAATTGCTTCGCTGCGCTCCGCAATTTTGTCGACCTCCCCACAAGGGGGAGGTGATTTGAGCATTTACTGGCACCGGCCCACCCCGTAATCTGACCCCGGATACCACCGCCACCATAGAAGTGCCTGATTCCGCTGGCATAGCGGGCGGGCTGCACGGGAGCCGGCCTTCATGATTCGCGCCTCTTACCTCGCCTTCGGCCTCCTTCTGGCGGGCGCCGCCGCGGTTCCGGCCGCCGCCGACGATGCGACGCTGCTCGGCACCACCAAGGACTGGTCGGCGCTGACCAGCGGAACCGGATCCGACAAGGTCTGCTATGCGATGGCCAAGCCGCACGCCAGCGACCCGCGCAAGATCAAGCGCGACCCGATCTATTTCCTGGTCACCGATTGGCCCAGCCGTCACACCAAGTCGGAACCCGAGGCCGTGCCCGGCTACCAGTACAAGGACGGCGCCGCCGTCACCGCCCAGGTCGGTGCCGACAAGTTCGAGTTCTTCACCCAGAACGACGGCACCGCCGGTTCCGCCTGGATCCGCAAGCGCAACGACGAGGTCCGTCTCGTCGAAGCGATGCGCAACGGGCAAAACCTGGTCGTCACCGGAACCTCCAAGCGCGGTACGGTCACCAAGGACACCTACTCGCTGGCCGGCCTCGGCGACGCGCTCGACCGCATCCACAAGGAATGCGGGATGTGAGGATCGCGTTCGTCGCGATCCTGATTTCCCTGCTTGACCTGGCAGCGCCCGCGCGCGCCGCGGATTGCTCCGGCCCTGCACCGGTCGCCGCGGTGACCACGCTGCCGGCGCCGCTCGACACCTGGGCACGGTCGGCTGCACGCCATATGGCTACGTCATCGCCAACCATCCGGGCTGGATCTGGTCGGAACCGGGCGGCTACCTGCCGGTCTACATCCCGGCGCAGATGGTGGCGAAGGATCCCAGGCCCCTCGGCAACACCGCCTATTTCACGGCGATCATCGTGACCAAGAGTGCCGGCGCCGACTACGACGCCGCCTATGCCGCCTACGCCAAGGGCTTCGCGCCCGACGCGAAGAAGCCGGATGGTTACCGGCTGGAGGCGACCTCGGTGCTGGGAACCAAGCTGACGCTGTTCTTCTTCGACTACGGCGACCACGCCTGGGGCATCTGGTGCGGGATGGGCAAGTTCGCCTGCAACCCGGACACGCGCTTCATGCTGCTGGGCCCGCGCAAGGCGGGCGGCGGCGGCTGACCCCTCGCAAAACACCGGGACCGGTGACATATAGGCCCCTATGACGACCGCCCCGACCAACCTGATCGGCTTATCCCCCGATGCGCTCCAGACGGCCTTGCTCGAGGCCGGCTTGCCGGAGAAGGGCGCCGCCATGCGCGCGCGGCAGGTGTGGAACTGGGTCTATGTCCACGGCGCGCGCGATTTCGCGCAGATGACCAACCTCGCCAAGGACGTCCGCGCAACGCTGGCCGGGACATTCACTCTGGCGCGGCCCGAAATCGTCACCGAGCAGATCTCCACCGACGGCACGCGCAAATGGCTGCTGCGCACCGGCCCCGGCATCGAGTTCGAGAGCGTCTTCATCCCCGAGCCCGGGCGCGGCACGCTGTGCGTCTCCTCGCAGGTCGGCTGCACGCTCAATTGCCGCTTCTGCCACACCGGCACGCAGAAGCTGGTGCGCAACCTGACGCCGGCCGAGATCGTCGGTCAGGTGATGATCGCCAAGGACTCGCTGGGCGATTGGCCCAGCACCGGCCCCGACCGCCGCCTCACCAATGTGGTGATGATGGGCATGGGCGAGCCGCTCTACAATTTCGAGAACGTGAAGGCGGCGCTCGCCATCGTCGCCGACGGCGACGCGCTGGCGCTGTCGCGCCGCCGCGTGACGCTCTCCACCGCCGGCGTGGTGCCGATGATCGCGCGCGCGGGGGACGAGATCGGTTCCTCGCTCGCCATCTCGCTGCACGCGGTGCGCGACGACGTCCGCGACGTGATCGTGCCGATCAACAAGAAGTATCCGATCAAGGAGCTGCTCGACGCCTGCCGCGCCTATCCGGGCGTGTCGAACGCGCGGCGCATCACCTTCGAGTACGTCATGCTGAAGGGTGTGAACGACAGCCTGCCCGAGGCGCGCGAGCTGGTGCGGCTGATCAAGGGCATTCCGGCGAAGATCAACCTGATCCCGTTCAACGCCTGGCCCGGCGCGCCGTATGCGTGCTCGGACTGGGACCAGATCGAGAAGTTCGCCGAGATCGTGAACCGTGCCGGCTATGCCAGCCCGGTGCGCACCCCGCGCGGCCGGGACATCATGGCCGCCTGCGGCCAGCTCAAGAGCGAAAGCGTGAAGCTGCGCGCCAAGGACCGCGTGATCGGCGAGCTGGAGAGCGCGGCGCTGGCGCGGATGCCGGGCTGAAGGCCTGTCGCTATATTCGACAGTAAAACTTTCCTGTATACCACAGGTCGTCTTTGCTTTATCTTCAAACCCGAAGCTTGAAATCTTCGGGGGATTTGATGAACACTCTTTCAGGCGAACGGGAAGATTTTGCCGCGATGGCGCAATTGCCCGACGTTCCGCCGATCGTGTCGCTCCACGAGAAGCCGCCGCCGGAATCCGCGCGCCGCGTGGTCGGCACCACGGCGACCCGGCTGAAAATCTTCGCGAACTCCGACAATACGAGCAAAACGGCGTGGGTCGACGACACCCCCGTGCCGCTCGCCGCGCCGCACGGTCTGCGCGTCGGAGATGGAACCCCGGCCACGCTGGTGAACTATTGGGACGGCGGCCCCGCGGCGCCGTACACGCTGACGATGCGGCAGTACTGGCAGTTGGTCGACGGCTCCTACACGCAGATTCCCGAAGGCGGCTCGCTGTCGATCACGATCAGCCAGACAACGGGCATCTCGACCACGGACACCGAGTCGATCAGCGCCGAGCTTGGGATTACGGGCGGTGGCCTGAGCGCGACGATGTCGGCGACGTTCTCCCATTCGGTCACGACCTCGCAGGAGAACACGCTGTCCAAGACGATGTCGGTCGGACCGCCGCCGCCCGGCATGATCCGCGTGTGGGTCTGCTGGCAATTGGTCGACGAGCTGGTGGCGCTGGACGCCGGCGGAAATGTCATACCGTCCAACGAAGGTCCGGACGGAACGTCGTCGCGCAAAGCCGATATTTGTTGGTTCGGCGGCCTCGGGTGGGTCAGCGGCGCTTATGTGTACTATCCGAACGTGCAGCAGCTCTTTCCGAGCGAGACGTTCATCTATAGCGAGGCGGATTTT
>DATAZZ010000025.1:0-134275 GCA_036271735.1 Rhizomicrobium sp. | reverse complement strand
CTCGCCCTCAACATCGCCCGCTCTCACCCCGACGCCAAAACCTCCATGCGCCTCAAACTCAAGCGTGCCGCTTGGGACCAAACCTTCCTCCTCGAACTCCTGGGCCATATGCAATAGCCCTGCCCTTGAGGGAGGGTCGAATTGCGACGCAATTCGGGGAGGGGTCGGGCACGGAGTTGGACCCCTCCCCGAAATTCGTAAGAAAGAATTTCGACCCTCCCTCAAGGGGAGGATAAAAGCTATGCCGCTCTCAACTTGTATTTCACTGGCAGGGTCTTCAGGCCACTGACGAAGGTCGATTGCACGCGCTTGCTGGGGCCGGTCATCTCGATCTCGTCGAGGCGGCCGAGCAGCTCCTTGAAGAAGGCGCGGATTTCCATTTTGGCCAGGTGCATGCCGAGGCACAAATGCGCGCCGTAGCCGAAGGCGACGTGGCCGTGTTTGCTGGGCTCGCGGTCGACGCGGAATTTGTCGGCGTCGGGCCAGATGTCCGCGTCGCGGTTGCCGGAGATGTAGAGCAGCTGGACCGCGTCGCCCGTCTTGATCGTCTTGCCGCGCAACACGTAGTCATCGCCCATATTGGTGCGCATGAAGTGCTGCACCGGCGTGACCCAGCGGATGATCTCGTCGACGGCGGTGTTCAGCAGGTCCGGATTGGCCTTGAGCTTGGCGAGCTGGTCGGGGTTTTCCATCAAGGCGCGCAGGCCGCCGGCGATGCAGGAGCTGGTGGTGTCGTGGCCGGCGGTGGCGACGATGATGTAGTAGGACGCGGTCTCGATCGGCCCCAGCGGCGCGCCGTTCACCTTGCCGTTGGCGATGACGGTCGCGAGATCGTCGCCGGGATGGGCGCGGCGCGCCTCGGTCATCGCGTTAAAGTACATGAAGAAATCGGCGATGACGTTGCTGCCGGGGTCGCGTTCCTTACGCTGCATGTCGGGATCGCCGCCGCCGAACAATTCCTGCGTCAGCTGCAGCATCTTGGGCTCGTCGGTTTCCGGAACGCCCATGATCGACATGATGACGTGCAGCGGATAGTAGACCGCGATGTCGCGCGCGAAATCGCATTCCGGCCCGATCTCCACCATGCGGTCGACATAGCGCTTGGCGAGCTCGACGGTGCGGGCCTCCAGGCTCTTGCGCAGGTTGACGGGCATGAACCAGGACTGGGTCAGGCCGCGATAGGCCTTGTGGTCGGCGCCGTCCATGTCGATCAGGGTGCGCAGCGGCGAGACGCGGCCGGTCTTGGGGTCCGGGCCGCCCCACATCGCGGCGAAGTCGTGCTCGGCCTGCTGGTTCATCAGCACCGAGCGCGGCTCGTTGTGGAACTGGTCGTTGAGCTTCTCGATCTCCAGGATGTCGGCGTGCTTGGTGATCGCCCAGAAGGGACGGAAGCCCTCCGGCGCGGTCCAGTGCACCGGATCGTCCTTGCGCAGGCCGGCGAGCAGGCCGTGGATCTCCTTGTCGTCGCCAAAGGTGACGTTGGAGACGAGCGCGTCGTCGAGAGCGGTGGCCATGGCGAACCTCACGATTTTCGAGTGGGACACGTGCACCAAGTTCCGCGACGGAAGTCAATTCTGGGCACGCCACCGCGCGCAGCCGAAGCTCGCAGCGCGCGATGGCGAGAAGTCGGCGGGTTTCGCGGCGCCAGGCGGCGATGCGGCGGCGCAGATCGCGCAGCAGCGCGGTGTCGCGGCCGTGCTTGCGCGCGTTGATGTTGCCGGGCTGTCCGCCACGGTGGCGCCTGGGCGCCGGTGTTTCGTCAGGCTTTGTCACGGTTTATTCGTTTTCAGCTTTTGCCGACCCCCTCCCCTCTCCGCTGTGCTCAACGATCATGCGGTGGCGCGTTTCTGTCGGGCCGTTGCGCAGTTCGGCGGCGACCCTGGCGAGAGTCGCGCTGGACGTCATCAATGAGCCGAGCGCACGGCCGACATGGACGGCTTGCACGATGTCCGATGTTGGCCGATGCACCCAGTCAGACAGATCGCGCATGATCTTCAGCGCCTCGCCGAGTTGTGCATTGAGCAGATCCTGCGTGTCGGTGGGCGGAACGAAATCGGGCACGCGCGGTGATGCGGCGGCGGCCTTCTCACGCCGCAGCTTGTCGATGACACCGTCCAGATTGCGTTGTTCGTCGTCGGTCATGCATGCCTTCCTTTTTGGGGCGCGCAGTATGCGCCCGGCCCGGAAGGGGTGGGATAAGGAATCATTGAAACGCGCGGTTTGCGCGGGGAAATGGCGTTCGAGAGGGGCGGCTATCCTGCGGCTTTTTGAAAGAGCGTGACGCAATGGCCGTGTTGCGCCGATACTGCTACAATTGACGCGGGCGTGTTCGGCGGCGCTGCCCAGTGCCGCTTGGTCCTGTGCAGGTTGGCCGCGTATAGGCCGGGGGCAGTCTCTGGGGGGGGACATGCGTTTCAGAACATTTTGCGCGCTCGGCGCCGCGTTGACATGCGTCTTGTGCGCGCCGGCAACAGCGTCGCCGCGCGATCCGGATGCGAGCCACATCTATTTCGCGGCCGATGCCGGCTACCTGGTGTCGCCGGGCGGCGGCGGCTCGGGGAGCATCGTCACGGCGGGAGTCGGCTATCGCCTCGACCGCTATTTCGCGATCGAGGGCGGCTATGCCGGCATCTTCGCCGACGGCGCGTCGGCGAGCGGCGTCTATATCGACGGGTTCGTTTACCAGCCGCTCGGCCGCTATAGCCCGCTCTCGGTGTTCGCGACGGGCGGCGCGTCCTATATCGCCTCGGGCATCCAGGGCGGCTATGGCTATTCGCCCAACGCTTTCGGCTTTCGCGGCGGCGCCGGCATCGAATGGCAGTTCAACGATCTGTGGGCGCTGCGCACCACGGCGCGCTACCAATCGACGATCAAGTCCGCGGCGGTGATATCGCTAGGGCTGACAGCGCATTTTTGACGTTCGCCTGCCGCGGAGGGGCATGAAATCCGCAGCAATATTGACTTTTTGCGTCATGTAGCGCAATATGCACTACATGACGAAACGCCCCGCCCAACGCAAGAATCAGCCGCTTTCCATGCGGCTGCCCAAGGCCGACATCGCGATCATCGATCGCGCGGCGGCGATGCGCGGACGCTCGCGCACGGATTTCGTCCGCGATGCGGCCGTGCTCGCGGCGGAGGATGTCGTGATGACGAACACCATGATCCGGATGAGCCCCGCCGGCTTCCAGGCGTTTGTCGATGCGATCTCCGCGCCCGGGAAGCCTGTGAAGGCGCTTATCGAGGTGTTCAAGCGCAAGGCCCCTTGGGAAACATAGGTCGGTCGGTGGTTTCCCATCCGGAGCCTCTGACCAACGACCACGAGGTCCATTCCTTTTCCTGCGGAAAGCCTGCCCTGGACGACTGGCTTAAGAACCGGGCGCGCTCCAACCAGCGACATGGTTTCACCGTGGTCGTGGTCGTGCATGAGGCTGGCCGCGTCGTCGGATATTGCGGTCTCGCGCCGACGGCGGTCGAGCCGGGGTTGCTGTCACGCGCGGTCCGAACGGGCCAGCCGCCGAATCCGGTCCCCTGCGTGTTGCTGGGTCAACTGGCAACGGATCGCGCGTGGGCCGGGCGCGGCATCGCGAGCGGATTGCTGCGACACGCCGCGGCGCGGAGCATCGAAGGCGCGAAATTAATCGGCGGGCGCGCACTCGTCGTGCGGGCCGTCGACGAAGACGCCGCAGAATACTGGAAGCGCAAGGATTTCATCCCCTCAAAGGACGATCCGCTCTTTCTCTTTCAATCCTTTTTCAATCTGGCGGCGTCGCTTCTCAAGGCGGAAGACAGCTAGCGTCCTCAATAGACCGGCACCATCACGGCGTAGGATTGGATGCGTCCCGCCCGCGCGATCGCGGCGGCGACATCGGGGCGGCTGCGCGCCGCGATCCACGCGGCATGGACGGCGCGCTCGCGCGCGGTGGGATGGGGCTGCGGCAGGTAATCCTGCAAGCTGTAAAGCGCCTGGGCGCGCTGGGCCGGGTCGCCGAGCTCGGCGATGAGCTGGGCGGCCACCGCGTCCAGATTGCCGATGTACAGCATGGTGTTCAGATAAGGCTGCGTGCCGTCCGCGGCATGCGCTTTCATGTAGTCCAGCACCGGAGCCAGCTGCGCCGTGTCGCCGAGTTCGAAATAGGCGCAGGCGCGCGCATCCTGCAGGGCCATGCGGCCATAGGGACTGGCGTGGGAAAACTCGAGCGACGCGACGGCCGCGAGCGCATCCTTGGGACGATCGTAAGCGACATATTCGTCGGCCAGGTTGATCGCCTGGCTGACATTGACCATGCCGTCTTCCTGGAGCGCCGCGCCCCGGGTCAGCGCCGCAAGCGCTTCATCGCCGCGGCCCAGCGCGAACAGCGCGCGGGACTGGATGTCGTGCGTCCAGTTGATCTTGTCTTTGGTGTCGCCGAACGCATTCGGATCGGCGGCGACACGGGCCAAGGCATCCGAAACCAGCGCCATCGCCTCCGGCGCCCGATCCAGCGTCAACAGCCGTTCGGCGACGGCATTGATGCCGCCCAGCTTGTGCGGCGCCGCCGCGGCTTTCGCCTCGAGGTCGGTGAGCTCGGCACGATAGGCCCTCAGGACATCGTAGTGTTCCGGATCGGCCCGGACCAGCGCGTCGAAACGCTTGTCGGCATGCATCTGGAGCAGCGACACCGGATCGTGGAGATTCTCGGCCACGTCTTTTGCGCCGTGGATGTCGCCACGCTCCAGCCGCAGACGCGCCAGGGACAGCCAAAGCCCGTCCGCGTTCGAGAATGGATCGGCAGGCTTCCACTTCACAGCGTAGAGCGCGCTCAGCAAGGCGAAGGCCTGATCGGTCCAAGCCGGATTCTTCAAGACTTCGCGGCCCAGGATGTCGATGCTCTGGTCGCTGTAGTGGACGAGCTTGCCCGGCCATTGCCGGAGGATCACGGTCATGACCATCGCGGCATCGCCGTAATCGCCCAGCATATAGGCGGCGTCGAAGCGGAGCTCCCAGTCGAGCTCGCCGGCAAGCGGCATCGCGGTCGCAAGCTTGAGCTGCACTTGGGCATCGGCGTATTGGCCCTGGTCGTAGAGCACGCCACCGTAGAGCAGGATGGCGGCGTGCCGCTCGGCATCCGTCAGGGCAGCGAAGGTGGGATCGGCGATGATGGTCTTGAGCGCCGCAGCGTCGGCCGGTGTGTCGGCATCCGCCATCTTCACGGCGGCGACGATGGCCTGCAACGCCCCACGCTCCCGCGCGACGTCGTCACTGGGAACCGGTTGGCCGGCGTCCACGCCGAATGCAGATGCGGCACATGTCCAAGTTGCGATCACAATCGCTGCGCAGACCGCGAGGGAAATCTTCGCCATGACGCCATACCCCGATTGAGCCCGGAACATAGCGGGAAACAGTATCGGCGGCTATCTGGGGTTGCGGTCAATTCGCCAGCGCGAAGGCCATCACGGTGTCGCCGTGCCTGGTGCCGGACTTCTCGTGACCGCCGGCGGCGATGACGACGTATTGCCGGCCTTTCCAGACATAGGTCATCGGCGTCGCTTGCCCGCCAGCGGGGAGGCGGCCGCGCCACAGCTCGGCGCCGGTCTTCGCGTCGAAGGCGCGCAGGTAATTGTCGAGCGCGGCGCCGATGAAGACGAGGCCGCCGGCGGTGGAGATCGGCCCGCCGAAATTGGGCACGCCGATATTGCCGAGGAGATATTCGCTGAACGGCGCGAGGTCTTCGGTGGTGCCGAGCGGCACGGCCCAGAGCTGGTGGCCGTCATGCATGTCGATGGCATGCAGCAGGCCCCAGGGCGGCGGATTGCATGGCAGGCCGAGCGGCGAGGCGACGATGTCGCGGCGCATCGCGAAGGACGCGCCGGCATTGGGCGAGATCTCGTGATGCGGATTGGCGGCACGAGTGGCGGCGTAGTCCTTCGCGGGGATCAGCGTCACCATGTGCATCGCGCTCGAGGTGTTGACGTAGACCACGTCGCGCGACGCGTCGAACGACAGGCCGCCCCAATTTATGCCGCCGCCGGTGAAGGGATAGATGAGCGTGCCTTGCGTCGAAGGCGGCGTGTACCAGCCTTCGTTGCGCGCGCCGGCGATGAGGTCGCGGCATCGGCCGCGGTCCCAGAAGGTCAGGCCGTAAGCATCGTCGGGCTTGATGGTGTGGGGACTCAGCGGCGCGGGCGCGAGCGGAAAGGGCTGGGTCGGCGACAGCTTTTCGCCGGGGGCGCCGTCTTGTGGCACCTTGCGTTCGATCACGGGAATGAAGGGCACGCCGCTGTCGCGGGCGAGGGTGAAGATCAGGCCCTGCTTGGTGCCCTGGATCACGACGGGGCCGGTGTGACCTTTGTACGTGACGATGCCGAGCGTCGGCTGCGCCGGGACGTCGTAGTCCCAGACATTATGGTGCACGGTCTGGAACGACCACGCGACCTGGCCGGTCTCGATATGGATCGCGACCACGGCGCCGGCATTGTGATCGTCGCCGGCGCGCGCGGCGCCGTAGAAATCGGGCGACGGGCTGGAGGTCGGCAGGAAGACGAGGCCGCGTGCCTCGTCGATCGACATCGGGGCCCAGACATTGGCGGAGCCGGCGCGGAATTTGGCGCCGGCGAGCGGATCGAACGACCAGCGCGGCTTGCCGGTCACCGCGTCGAAGGCATGCACGGTGCCGGGAAGCTCGTGGACGCGCTGGTTGTCGTCCATCGACGAGCCGACCACGACCACGCCGTGGCTGACCACCGGCGGAGAGGTGATGCCGATCTGGCCGACGCGCTCTGGCTTGCCGCCGGGATCGATGGCGATGGTGCCGCGATTGCCGAAATCGGCGCAGGGCCTGCCGGTCTTCGCATCGAGCGCGATGAGGCGGAAATCGACGGTGCCCAGATAGATGCGCGCGGCGCAGACACCGCTCGCGCTCGCCGTCTGTGCATAGGCCACGCCGCGGCAATTGTAGGAATTGGCGAGGCTGAGATCGCGCGGGACCCTGGGATCGTAACGCCAGAGCTGCCGGCCGGTGCCGGGATCGAGTGCGATGACGTTGTCGAAGGACGAGCAGACGTAGAGGCGGCCCTCGGCGAGGATCGGCGTGTTCTCGAAGGCGGCGTGGCCGATCGCGGGATCGGCGAGGTCGCCGGTGGAATAGCTCCAGGCGACGGCGAGGCGCATGACGTTGGCGGGGGTGATCTGGGTTGCGGCGGAGTGGCGCTGGCCGCCCTGGTCGCCGCCATAGGCCGGCCAGCCGGGCTCGGCGGCGCGGGCGGGGGCGCAGAGGAGGAGCGCCAGCAGGACCGTCGAGAGAGAATTCCCGGCGCGCGTTGGATTAAACCAAACCCCATCATCGCCCGGCTTGTCCGGGCGACCCATTTTGTTTGCCGCCACAGAAAATTGGGTTGCCCGGACAAACCGGGCAATGACGGTTGTTGGAGTGAGGATGAAGCGGGTAGACCACGAGTGCATTCGGCTTGTCCTGCTCGCCATCAGGCCTCTCCCGCTTCATGGCTCGGACGCCCTATATTGGGTCCATGTCCGCACCCGTCCAATCTGCGCCCAAGGCAGGTCCCATGAAACCCCAGCGGGGCAGGTCGCGCCGGATTGGTGATGTCTGGCAAGGGCTTGGGATCAGCGGCGCGTTCACGGGGACGAACGGCAAGGTCTATTTGATCGGCCTGGCGTCGTTGACCGTGTTCATCGTCGGGTACGATGCCATCGCGGTGTGGAACGACCTGCACTATCGCCCGGATTTCGGCCTGGCACAGCCCATCGTGTGGGAGGTGACGAGCGCGCTGGGTTTCGTCGCCTATTCCGCCATCGCGTGGCTGGCGCTGCAGATCGCGCCGCTGGAGCAGCGGCCGTGGTGGCGGGTGGCGTTGATCCACCTGACGGCGGCGCCGGTCTATTCGCTGCTGCATGTCGCGAGCTTCATGCTGCTGCGCAAGGCAGTCTATGCCTTGGCGAGCGCGCACTACACCTACAGCTTCCGCGGCGAGTTCGGCTTCGAGTTTGGCAAGGACGTGCTCGCCTACGCGCTGATGCTGACGGTCTATTGGGTGGTGGCGCGGCTGCTGCGCGAGCCGGCAGTGCCGGTGGAGACCGGCGGGATGTTCACCATCCGCGACGGCGCGCGCATCGTGCGGGTGAAGATGCGCGATATATTGGCGGTGAGCTCGGCAGGCAACTACGTCGAGTTCGCGCTGCGCGACGGGCGCAAGCCCTTGATGCGCACGCCGCTGAGCGCCATCGAGACTGAACTTGCGCCGCGCGGCTTCGTGCGGGTGCACCGGTCGTGGCTGGTCAACACGGCGCAGATGACGGGGCTGAAGCCCGAAGGCTCGGGCGATTACACGGTCGAGCTGGGTGAACTCAACGTGCCCCTGTCGCGGCGGTTTCCGGAGGCGCTGGCGAAGCTGCGGGCGGCGTAACGCCTACTTCGCCTCGCCCTGGACCTGCTCGGCGGCGAGGTCGAGGAGGTCGGCCATCTGGTGGCGGATCGTGGCGTCGGCGATGCCGGCGGGAAGGTCCCCCCGTACCTTGCGGAAGACGTCTTCGTCACCCGGCTCCTCGAAATCGGCGGCGATGACCTCCCTGGCATAGGCCGTGGCGGCGTCGCCGGTCTTGCCCAGCTCGCCGGCCGCCCACAGGCCAAGCAGCTTGTTGCGCCGGGCCATGATCTTGAACTGCGCCTCGGCGTCATGCGCCCATTTGGATTCGAAACCCTTGCGCCGGTCGTCGAACGAGCCGCTCATGCCTAACCCCTTGTTTGAAAACAAAATAAACACCCGCGCGTGGCGGGAAACCCTGTCCAGCCCGTAAGCTTGTGGACAGCACAGAGATAGGGGCGTATGCGCGCTTTCGCAACGTTGCCGCGAGGCGACCCCGCCGCTATTTTTGCCGCTTGCTTCGACTCCATTCGGCGTTTGGACGGTCATAAGGACGAACAGATGAAACGCCGGCGCATGATTTACGAGGGCAAGGCCAAGATCCTCTATGAGGGGCCCGAGCCCGGGACGCTGATCCAGTATTTCAAGGACGACACCACCGCGTTCGACGCCACCAAGAAGGCGGTGCTGGACGGCAAGGGCATCCTGAACAACCGCATCAGCGAATATCTGATGACGCAGCTCAACGCGATCGGTGTGCCGACGCATTTCATGAAGCGCATGAACATGCGCGAGCAGCTGATCAAGGAAGTCGAGATCATCCCGCTCGAGGTCATCGTGCGCAACATCGCGGCGGGCTCGATGTCCAAGCGACTGGGGATCGAGGAAGGCACGGTGCTGCCGCGCTCGATCATCGAATATTGCTACAAGAACGACGCGCTGCACGATCCGCTGGTGAGCGAGGAGCACATCACGGCGTTCGGCTGGGCGAGCCCGCAGGATCTCGACGACATCGTCAACCTCACCATCCGGATCAACGATTTCCTGTCGGGGCTGTTCCTGGGCGTCGGGATCAAGCTGGTCGACTTCAAGGTCGAGTTCGGGCGGCTATGGGAGAACGACTATATGCGGATCGTGCTGGCCGACGAGATCAGCCCCGATTCGTGCCGGCTGTGGGACGTGACGACCAACGACAAGATGGACAAGGACCGCTTCCGCCGCGATCTCGGCGGCGTGGTCGAGGCCTATTCGGAAGTCGCGCGGCGGCTCGGCATCATGCCGGAATCGACGCCGCCGGAGAGCAAGGGGCCGCAGCTTGTTCGTTAGCGGAAGAGTTTGGCGATGAAAGCCCGCGTATTTGTGACTCTGAAGAACGGCGTTCTGGATCCGCAGGGCAAGGCCATCGGACACGCGCTCAACGGGCTGGGCTTCGGCGCGGTCGGCGAGGTGCGGCAGGGCAAGGTGATCGACCTGGACTTGTCGGAGACCGACGAGGCCAAGGCGCGCAGCGACCTGAAGACGATGTGCGAGAAGCTGCTCGCCAACACCGTGATCGAGAAATACGAGATCGAGCTGAAAGGTTAGCGGCGCCATGAGGCTTCGCGGGTTCGCGGCGGTCGCCCTGTTCGCCATCTTTGCCACCACCGCCGGCGCGGCGCCGCCGGACGATGTCGCGGCGCGCCTCGCCGCCGCGCAGGACATGTTCGCCGCCGAGCACCGCCATGAGATGGAGGAAATCCGCATCGACCTCGTCGTCGCGCGGGCCGGTCCGTCGTTCCGGGCATCGCAACCCGGCGCCACGGACGCGGACGTGCAGCGCTTCTGCGCCCTTCTGCACGAGGAGCTCGACCGCAATCTCACGCAGCTCCTGGCCGCGCGGGCGCAATATTATGCGGACCATTTCACTTTGGCCGAGCTGAAAGACTGGACGGCGATGATGCGGTCCGACATCGGGCAGAAGATCGTCGCCGCCGAGCCCGAAATGATGCGCGACATGTCGAATGTCGACTACGAATGGCTGAAGGACGCCATGGCGCGGGCCTCGGCGCGGTACGCACAGCACGAAGGGGCTCAGCCGCTATGAAATCCGCCGTCATCGTGTTTCCCGCCTCCAATTGCGACCGTGATGCCGCCGTCGCGCTGGAGCAGATGACGGGCGCCAAGCCGCATATGGTGTGGCACCAGGACAGCGACCTTCCCGAGGTCGATCTGGTCGTGCTGCCCGGCGGGTTTTCCTATGGCGATTATCTGCGCTGCGGCGCGATGGCGAGTCAGTCGGCGGTGATGCGCGCGGTGAAGGCGCATGCGGAGCGCGGCGCCGCGGTGCTGGGGATCTGCAACGGGTTTCAGGTGCTGACCGAGACGCATCTGCTGCCCGGCGCGCTGATGCGCAATGCCGATCTGAAGTTCGTCTGCCGGCCGGTCGCGCTCGAAGTCGACGAGACGCAATCGGTGTTCACGCGCAAATACGAGAAGGGCCAGCAGGTGCGCTTTCCGGTGGCGCATGGCGAGGGCAATTATGTCGCCGACGAGGCAACGCTTGACCGGCTGGAGGGCGAAGGCCGCGTCGTGTTCCGCTATGCGGCAGGCGACAATCCGAACGGCTCGGCGCGCAACATCGCCGGCATCCTGAGCGAGAAGCGGAACGTGCTGGGCCTGATGCCGCATCCGGAGCGCGTGGTCGATCCGCTGCTCGGCGGCACGGACGGGCGGGCGATGTTCGAGAGCCTGATCGAGACGCTGTCGTGATTTCGCAGATGTCCAGTTCGTCGTTCGCGACTGGGAAAAGCGGTCCGGTGTTTTGGGCACGCATGATATCGGCTGTGATCGTAGCGGCCGGAATCGGGTTCGCTATTCATGTTCTCTATGGTCAGGGTTGGGCGGCTGCCTATGTCGATAGAGCCGCCGGGTCGGGCCGCCTCGCCGGGGTGCTGCATCAGCCTTATCCGCCTTACGTCGTGGTCGCGGCACTTCTGGCGCAGGTGATCCCGGTCGCGGGGAAGGTCGTCGTCTTCTTGCTGGTACGGGACAAGCTTCCCGGCCAGTCGCGAATTGTGAAAGGGCTTTGGTTTGGTCTGTTGCTTCTGGCGGCGACCGACGCTCTTGTCAGGCTGCCGTTCATGAATGCGCTGATCGGCAATCCGATGGACGTTGTGCTGGTTCAGGGCCTGGAAGGCTGGGCAATCGGTTTGACGGTTGCCGTGTCGATTGCCTTGATCGTTCCATGATAGGTGATGTTGCCGTGAAAACCTGCCGCCTGTACCATTGCCGATGACCGCCATCACCCCTGCCCTCGTCAAGGAACACGGCCTCACCGAGGACGAGTATGCGCGCATCATACGGCTGATGAACCGGGAGCCGACGCTGGTGGAGCTCGGCATCTTCTCGGTGATGTGGTCGGAGCATTGCTCGTACAAGTCGACGCGCTTTCATCTCGCCAAGCTGCCGACCAAGGCGTCGTGGGTGATCCAGGGGCCGGGCGAGAATGCCGGCGTGATCGATATCGGCGACGGCGATGCCTGCATCTTCAAGATGGAAAGCCACAACCATCCCAGCTTCATCGAGCCCTATCAGGGCGCGGCGACGGGCGTGGGCGGGATCATGCGCGACGTGTTCACGATGGGGGCGCGGCCGATCGCGATGATGAACGCGTTGCGCTTTGGTGAGCCGTCGCATCCCAGGACGCGGTCGCTTGTGAGCGGCGTGGTGAGCGGGATCGGCGGTTACGGCAATTGCATGGGCGTGCCGACGGTCGGCGGCGAGGTCAATTTCCACAAGAGCTATAACGGCAACATCCTGGTCAATGCGATGTGCGTCGGGCTGGCGCGGACCGACAAGATCTTCCTGTCCGCCGCCAAGGGCGCGGGCAATCCGGTGGTCTATATCGGCTCCAAGACCGGGCGCGACGGCATCCATGGCGCGACGATGGCGAGCGCCGAGTTCGACGATGCGTCGGAGGAGAAGCGACCGACGGTGCAGGTCGGCGATCCCTTCACCGAGAAACTTTTGCTCGAAGCCTGCCTGGAGCTGATGGCGACGGACGCGATCATCGCGATCCAGGACATGGGCGCGGCGGGGCTGACGTCGTCGTCGGCCGAGATGGGCGACAAGGGCGGCAGCGGCATCGAGCTCGATCTCGACAAGGTGCCGCAGCGCGAAGCCAACATGACGGCCTATGACATGATGCTGTCGGAGAGCCAGGAGCGCATGCTGGCCGTCTTGAAGCCGGGGCGCGAGGCGCAGGCCGAGGCGATCTTCAAGAAGTGGGAGCTCGACTTCGCCGTCATCGGCATCACGACCGACACCAAGCGGCTGGTCGTCAAGCACAAGGGCGTGGTGGTCGCCGATATGCCGATCACGGCGCTGTCTGACGAAGCGCCGAAGTATGAGCGGCCTTACGAGATCCGCGCCGCGGCGACGGGGACGCCCTCGTTCGACGCGGCACGGCCGGTGATGGAGTCGCTCAAGACGATTTTGGCGGCGCCCGACATGTGCTCGCGGCGCTGGGTGTGGGAGCAGTACGACCACACGGTGATGGCGGATACGGTGCAGGTGCCGGGCGGCGATGCGGCGGTGGTGCGGGTGCACGGCACGCAGAAAGCGCTTGCGATCTCGACCGACGTCAGCCCACGCTATTGCAAGGCCGATCCGTTCGAGGGCGCCAAGCAGGCGGTGGCCGAGGCGTGGCGCAACATCACGGCGGTGGGGGCCAAGCCGCTGGCCGTCACCGACAATCTCAATTTCGGCAACCCGCAGAAGCCGCAGATCATGGGCGAGATCGTCGCCGGGATCGACGGGATCGGCGAGGCATGCCGCGCGCTCGACTTCCCGGTGATCGGCGGCAATTGCTCGCTATACAACGAGACCAATGGCGAAGGCATCTTGCCCACGCCGGCGATCGGCGGCGTCGGGCTGATGAAGGACGTCGCGAAGATGGCGACGGTCGCGTTCAAGCGCAACGTCGACGTGATCATGCTGGTTGGCGAGAGCAGTGTCCGTCTTGGGGGGCATCTGGGGCAGTCGATCTATCTGCGCGAGATCGAAGGCAAAGAGGAAGGCGCCTGCCCGCGCGTGCATCTGCCGAGCGAGAAGCGCAATGGCGATTTCGTGCGCCTGCTGATCGAGGCCGGCGGCATCGATACGGTGCATGATTTGTCGGATGGCGGGCTTCTGGTGGCGCTGGCGGAGATGTGCATGGCCGGCGGGATGGGCGCGAACATCGCGCTGCCGGCCGGCAGCGATCCGATCCCGTTCCTGTTCGGCGAGGACCAGGCGCGCTATGTCGTGGCGTTCCCGTCGGCGATGACGATGCGGGTTTCGGAAACCGCGCGCAATCACGGCGTGCCGCATGTCCTGATCGGGTGCACCGCGCCGGACAAGCTTTTGGTCGAAGGCGTCGGCGAGGTCGCGGTCGCGGCCCTGAAAGACGCGCATGAGAGTTGGTTTCCGCGCTATATGCGCGGCGATGCTTCGACAAGCTCAGCATGAGGATTTTCTGACATGGGCATGAAGGGCGAAGACATCGAGCGGTTCATCAAGGAGGCGTTTCCCGACGCCGAGGTGACGATGACCGACCTCGCCGGCGACGACAATCACTGGGCGGCTGTCGTCGCGTCAGCGGCGTTCCAGGGTAAGACACGGGTGCAGCAGCACCAGATGGTCTATGCCGCGCTGAAGGGGAACATGGGCGGCGTGCTGCACGCGCTGCAATTGACGACGAAGGCGAAGGAATAGGCGTCGCCATGAGGCGCTGGGGAAAATCCCTGGTTCTTTGCGCGGTGGCGATTGCCCTGCCGCTTCTCAGCCTGCAGTGGGATGTCGAACGCGCGCTTTGCGAGGCGGATGCGTGCCAACCGCCGGGCAACGCGATGGCGGGCTATTTCGTCGGGATGAATGTCTCTACGGGAGAGATCTATCCGCAACGCCAAATCCCCATAAACGTCCGATTTTACTATGCTTATGAAGGCCTGTATCCGCGCTGGGGACTGCCGGTGCCGTTGGCATGGACCTTGGGCGCAGCGCTGCCCATCATTTTCGCCGGGTGGGCGGTTGGCGCGTCATGGACGGGACGAAGGCGAGCGTCCTCGGGGAATTGAGTCGCGCGTGGCGAACTTATTCCGCGCCGTGGCACGCCTGCGCCACAATTGACGACGCGGGCGAAAGCGTAGAATCTTACGGCGTCCGGCGTGTCGTGTTCTGCCGCTGTCATAGCTGGAGACACCATCATGGCACCGCGCAAGCTCATCATCCTGCGGCATGGCGAGAAAAAGAACGGGTTCGAGCTGTGCTCGACCGGGCTGCTGCGCTCGCTGGCGCTGCAAGAGCAATATCTCGGCAAGGGCGCCAGCAATGCCGGCGCGATCCTCGATCATGGCGAGACGCCGGATGCGTTCTTCGCGATCACGCTGCACACGCTGGAGCTGGTGAGCCCGTCGGCGCAGAGCTGGGGCATGCCGGTGATCGACTATTCGGCACAGCCGATCGACGTGACGCCGCCGAGCCCGTTTGCGGATTCGGAAACCACGCTCAATGCGCGCACGCAGCAGGCGGCCGCGGCGGTGCTGAGCGGCGCGTGGGACGGCAAGACCGTGGTGATGGTGTGGGAGCATAAGCACATCGCCAACCGGAAGCTGGAGGCGAAGTATCCGAACGAGAAGGTCACGCTGCGCCAGCTGTTCGGGCTGGACAATGCGACGGGCGATCACGTGCCGCACACCTGGAGCGGCGACAATTACGATTTCTTCTGGGTCGTGACGCATCTGGACAGCACGCCGAAATTCACGTCGATCATGCAGACCTATACCGGGACCTATGCAGGCCTGCCGCAGAACGACTGGAAGGTGCCGGTGGCGCTGCCGCCCGATTGCAAGCAGGAGACGTCAGAGGACGACGATGTCGGCCCAGTCAGCGCGACGTAGCGCGGCGAAGGTGGGCTTGTCGCGCCTGGCGACGAAACGGTTCTCGATGCCGGCGGGCGTGCAGAGCTTCAGTTCGATGCCGGGTTTGGAGCCTTTCGGCGGCGCGAGGATTCGGGCGGCGCCCGCGAAGGCCGAGCGGCGTGTGCGGCTGACCGCGATCCAGGCGTAGCGTTCGTCTTCGTAAGGCACGCTGGCACTCTTGGCCTGCATGTGATCGCGGCTGCGCGGCAGGCGCTGGGAGAAGTGGCACCAATCCGGCGCGACAATGGGGCACGCATTCACGTGGGTGCACGGTGCCAGCACGTTGGCGCCTTGGGCGATCAGGTGGGCGCGGGCGGCGCGAATGCGCTCGAAGCCGGCCGGCGTGCCGGGCTCGATCAGCAGCAGCGTTTCTGCGGCGGCGGCGTATAGTTTTTCGACTGTGGTTTGCTGTGCGATGGGGGCGATCTCGGCGAGGACGAAGCTGGCGATGGCGAGGTCGGCGCGCGGCAGGGCTGCGGCGTGGCCGAGATCGTTCGCGATGAAGTGGGCGTTGGAGAGCGTCGCGTGGCTCGCGGCCAAGGTCTGCGCCAGCGCGAGGAAGCGCGGGTTGGAATCGGTCAGGGTGATGGCGCGGAGATCGGGGAACGCTTCGAGCGCGGCCCAGCTTGCGGTGCCAGGGCCGGCGCCGACGTCGAGCAGCGAACCCGGCTGGAAATCCGGCGCGACGTCGCGCAGCTGCGCGAGGCAAGCGGCTGCCACGGCGTAGGTCGCCGGCAGGCGCGCGACAACGTAAGCGAGGGCATCGTCCGCCTGCGTCACGGCGACGGACGAGCCCTGGCCTTTGCGATAATGGGCGGAGATCGCCTCGGCCTTGGGCGCCAGCGCCTTGCGCGAGACGCCTTCAAGCAGCGCGTCGGCGGCGGCTTTCAGATGGGGCGGAAGGGCCGGATTCATTGCGGTTCCATGGGGCTTTTCTCGGCTGCATGGCAGGCCTGCGCAAGGCCAAACCTTGACGTGCTGCAACAGCGAGCATACATGAGAGGCGACCGAACATTACGAGGGCGCCTCACGGCGCGACACAATATGACCGACGCCAACAACCGCATCGATGCCGAAGTGAAGAACAATCCGGTGGTCCTCTTCATGAAGGGCACGCCGGTGTTTCCGCAATGCGGCTTCTCCGCCGCGGTGGTGCAGATCCTTTCGCATCTGGGCGTGAAGTTCAAAGCGATCGACGTCCTCAAGGACCCCGAAATCCGCCAGGGCATCAAGGACTATTCGCAGTGGCCGACGATCCCGCAGCTCTATGTGAAGGGCGAGTTCGTGGGCGGCGCCGATATCGTGCGCGAGATGTTCGAGAACGACGAGCTCGGCGCGTATTTTGCCGAGAAGGGCATCGCGCTCGAGAACGCGTGAACCGCGTTTGTTGCCATCCTTCGACAAGCTCAGGATGAGGATTGAGGTTCAGTCCTCATCCTGAGCCCGTCGAAGGATGGACGCAGGCACCATCCCTACGCATACCCCGAACTTTTCATCACATCCTCCAGAGACCGGCGCGGCGAAGGCGGCGCCGGCTTTTCTGCGTAGCCGAGGCGGAAGGTGAAGGTGGGTTGCCAGCCGGGCGCCGTGGCGGCTTTCACGAGCGCGGCCTGATAGGTGTCGGGGCGGCCGAGCTGGGCGTTGCGGTCGATGCATTCGACCGGCTGGTTGAGCGGTTGGCCGACGAGACCAAGCGTGGTGGCAGCGAGATGCAGGCGCTGCCAGGCGCGGCCGGCGGCGATGGCTTGCGCCATGTCGAGCCGGTCTTTGACGAGGATGACGCCGAGCACGGGGGCATGCACCTGGGTGTCGCGGGTGGCGTCGAGCCAATAGCCATCCTGCGTCGACGCGCCGAGATCGGGCATCAGCTTGCCGAACATCACGGTGCCGGGCGAAAGACCGGCGGCGTCGAGCGTGATGCCGTCGCGGTGATCGAGCACCTCGCGGCGGCCGGTGCGAATCCAGTGTGCGCTGTCGGCGGACATCTGCGGATCGGAAATGATGCGCTGCGTCGCCTCGACGATCAGCGCCGCCATGTCCTTGCGCGCGGCGGGATCGGTGAGGAAGGCGATGCGCACCGCGTTGGACGCAGCGAGATCGGCGAGGCCTTTGAGAATTTGCGCCGGCACGGGCTTTTCGAGATAGGCGCCGCGATGGGTGTGGCGGTCGGGGATCGCTTCGTAGAGCAGGTCGCGCGCCGGCGCGCCGGGGTCCATCGTGATGTGCGCGGCGATGGCGGGCTCGTCAGGCGGCGTGTTGGTCAGCTTGCCGGCGGCGGGACGGACATAAGCGGTGTAGCCATAGACGCCGGCGGCGCGCACCAGATTCTCGATCGCGGCGCCGAGGCCCAGATGCATCTCGCGGCGGAAGGGATCGAAGGCGCCGAGATTGCGGGCGCGGTCGGCATAGACCGTGATCTCGTCATTGCCGGTTTCGAACAGCCAGGGCTGGGTGTCGTGCGGATTGGCGGCGAGGATCGCGGCGCTGAGCGGACGGGCGATGCCGTCGACGACGCTGCCGCGCCAATGCGCCCAGGGCGCGTAGGCCTCGCCGCCGGGGCCGGCGAATACGCCGCGATCCCAGACGCGGTAACCGAGACCGGCGACGAGCGCCGCGCCGGCGCCAATCATCATCCGCCGCGAAACCATGACGGCCTCTCCGTTTGGGTCGCGGCCTTTATATCTCAGTTTCCAAAATGCCGCGCCCAGACGGGCGCGATGGCCGGGCGGGCGGCGAGCGCGGCGGAGATCGCCGAGAGCTTGGGGATATGACCCTCGGCCAGCCATTCGCGGCCGATGCTGCCGCGCCAGCGGGTGAACATCGCGACATAGATGTCGAGGATCGAGAAGCCGGAGGGCAGGAGCCACGGGTCGCCGGCGAAACGCTCCACGATCACGAGACGCTCGCGGATGCGGGCCTTGGCTTTGTCGCGCAGCGCTTCGGCCGCGGCGCCTTCGGGCACGAAGCGCTCGGGATAATCGGAGACCTCGACCATCGGATAGATCTCCGACGCCATGAAGGCGAGCCAGCGATAGGCCTGGGCACGCGCCGGACCGGCCTGCGGCGGGAGCAGCCGTGCATTGGGGAAATGATCGGCGATGGTGAGCAGGATGGCGGAGGATTCGGTGATCACCTCGCCCTCGGGCAGGCGCAGCGCGGGAATCTTGCCGCTGGGGTTGATGGCGAGGAATTCGGGTTTGCGCTGCTCGTTCTTCTCCAGCGAGACCGAATGAAATTCATACGGCGCGCCGGCCTCGGCCAGCACCGCCTCGGCGGAGAACGCGCCCGAGCCCTTGTCGCCGAATATCCTGTAGGTCATCCCGGCTTTCCGTTGTGCATCCCCGTGAAGGTAGGGAGGCGCGGGCCGATTACAAATGAAAAGGCCGCAGGGGTGATCCGCGGTCTTTTTATGTTGGAAGATGGGCACATTTGGTTGACGGGGTTTTCAGCCGAAGGGGATCAGGGCCCGGAGCCGGCGGTCGCGCAGCCAGAGGCCGCCCCAGACGAACAGGCCGAGATAGACCCCGAACAGAATGTGGGTGAACAGGGGACTGTCGATGCGGACATGCGAGGCGATGGCGCCGCCGAGATAGCCGGTGAGCAGGATGGCGCCGAGGATCGCGGTGCGGGGATACGCGTAAAGCGCGGTGCATATCAGAAGGATGGCGGCGATCAGATGCGACTTGCCGGGCGGCCAGCCCATCTGCTGCATCGTCTGCGCGACCTGCGGCACGTTCAGGAATTTGAGCGTGAAGTCCATGATGAAGAACAGGATCGCGAGCGCGCTAAACACGCGGCCGGTCCACAGGGCCAAGGTGGAAATTGTGGCGGTCGTGTGCGTCGTGTCCGACATGGGGAAGTCTCCGTCGTTCTTGCGTATCGATTGTAAGACGGACGATGCGCGCGCGATCCGACAGGCGGATGCGGATTATTCCGCGGCGGGCTCGGACAGGCGGTCGAGGTGCTGGCGGATATGGGCGGCTTCGGCGGGACTGCCGGCCAGCGCGATGGCGCGGTTGAACGCAGTGCGCGCTTCGCCGGCGCGGCCGAGCTGGAGCAGCAGCGCGCCCTTGAGGCCGTGATAGTGGAAGTAGTTGTCGAGCGGGGCGGCGAGCGGTTCGATCAGCACGAATGCTTGTTCGGCGCCGCCGGTTTTGCTCACCGCGACGGCGCGGTTGAGGGTGACGACCGGTGACGGCTGCAGGCGTTCGAGACTGGCATAGAGCAGCGCGATCTGGCCCCAGTCGGTGTCGGCGGCGCGCGCGGCGCGGGCGTGCAGCGCGGCGATGGCGGCCTGGATTTGATACGCGCCGGGACGGGCGTGGCGCATCGCCTTGTCGAGCAACGCGAGGCCTTCGGCGATCATGCCGGCGTTCCAGTGCGCGCGGTCCTGCGCTTCGAGCAGGACGATGGCGCCGGACGCGTCGAAGCGCGCGGCGGTGCGCGCATGCTGCAGCAGGAAGAGCGCGAGCAAGCCCATGATCTCGGGCTCGGCTGGGAAGAGGCGCAGCAGGAGACGGGCGAGACGGATCGCTTCTTCGCTGAGCGCGCCGCGCGCTTCGCCCGGCGCGGATGCCGAATAGCCCTCGTTGAAAACCAGATAGAGCATCGCGGCGACGGCGGCGAGGCGTTCGGCGCGCTCGATGGGGCCTGGCGTCTCGAACGAGGTGCCGGCGGCGGCGATGCGCGCCTTGGCGCGGGTGATGCGCTGCTCCATCGCGGTCTCGCCGACCAGGAAGGCGCGCGCGATCTGCTTGACCGTGAGGCCGGAGACGACGCGCAACGCGAGCGCGATCTGCTGCGTGTCGGGCAGGTCCGGATGGCAGCATACGAAGAGCAGGCGCAGGATGTCGTCGCGGTAATCGGCGCCGTCGAGCCGTTCGGCGAGCGGGGTTTCGACGTCGTCGAGATCGGAGATCGCGTCCTCGTCGGGCAGCGCCTGCAGGCGTTTGGTGCGGCGGACATCGTCGATCGCGGCGTTGCGGCCGACCATGATGAGCCAGGCGGCGGGATCGCGCGGCGGGCCGTTCTTCGGCCAGGATTTGAGGGCGCGCAGGCAGGCTTCCTGGAATGCCTCTTCCGCGGCATCGAGCTTGCGGAAGTAGCGCAGCAGCGCGCCGACGGCCTGGGGCCGCGCCGCGGTCAGCGCCGCGTCGATCCAGGCCAGATCGCTCACGCGGGCAGGCTCCCAGGGTTCATCATCAGGAGGGGACGGATCTCATACGCGCCGCCGGGATTGGCGACGCCGAGCTCGCGCGCGAAGTCGAGGACTTCCTCGAGATCGGCGCAATCGACGACGTAGAAACCGAGCAGCTGTTCCTTGGTCTCGGCGAAGGGGCCGTCGAGCACCAGCGGCTTGTCGCCCTTGCGCAGGGTGGTCGCCGCCGAGGTCGGCATCAGCCGCGCCACGGGCCCGAGCTTGCCGGCGGCGGCATAGCGCTCCTGCACCTTGCCGAGCTTGGCCATGACATCGGCCTCATGGTCCTTGGACCAGGCGAAGACCTCGTCTTCGACGTTGTAGCACAGGATGGCGTAGAGCATGGGCGGGCTCCCGGGGTGTCGGATGGAAGACGGATGAGTATGGCGCGGGCCGACAGGGGGGCGCAAAAATATTGGCGGGAGGGTTGGGCGAGAGGCTGCGCGCGGTCGAGGCAAGCTGCGGCGATAGTAAGTGCCAATGGCTAGGAGCCTATCGGCGAACAGGATGCTGTATGTCCCTTGCCGATCTCGTAAGAACAGATTACCGCGAAGGCCCCGCAGACTAGAAAGCCAAGAACACACCCCTCCTTGAGTTTGAAAGCATCAGCCATATTCGGGCAGGTTCGTCCTAAAAGACAAAAAGCCGTACACAACAATTCAGGATTGTGATAACTTACTAACGTGTGCGGAGGAGCGGCTTAGGCCGCTAGTTCGTAACCGGGCTAAACTTAGGAAGCGCAGCATTTGCTGGAGCTTTTGCTATCCTCTTCGGAGGACTCATGAATGCTTAGACTTTTGCTCCGCACACACCAATTTCGGTCGGGGACTTAGATGATTGATGAATCTAGCACTCCACCTATTAAAGACTGCAATCTGGCTCACCTGCCATAGTCGAATGGTAGCTGAAAAGCGCTTTAGAACTTACGAAAACGTTTCTCATTTGCTGCTAAGTTGGCTTTCTCTCAGCGTCATAGCGTGGGGCGGTAGCTCGCGGCTCACAACCTTCGAGCGTCTTGCTCGATACATATACTGCGGTTCTCTCCGTCTTTGTCTTTGCATTTTCGATCATTACGTTTGGATTTCGGTTTGGCGAAATAGCTGCATTGCATCGAGAATGCTATCTGCGACTCCAAAGCCTACATGACAGTGAAAACGATCACGAAAAACTGACTAGCCGATATCATGAGATTCTTGGTGCGTACAGTAATCACGATGACCGTGACTTCGAATCATTCTTGATCGAGCGAACGCTTCTGAACCGCAGGAAGGTTTGGGGCAAGGACGGCCGAGAAATTAATTGGACAGTCTCGATGCTCGTGAAATTCGCGTCACGGGCTATGGCGTTCTGGCTAATTGCTGCGGCGTTCTTTTTGCTTGGCTTGGTTCCATACCTCCTCATTTTTAAGATGCTATGACAACGCCCTCCTCGGCTGCGCAACTTTTCAAAGCGCGCTTTAATAAACCCCACTTACAAACCATCTTTGATGCGTTCATTGCCGATGGAGCATCGGTGGGGCGGGACGGTGTAAAGCTCGAATCGTTCAAAGCTCGACTGGACGACGAGATCGAACTTATTCTCCGAAAGATCAAAACATGTAGTTTTGAATTCACGAGCTACAAAGAGAAACTAATCTCGAAAGGCGCGGGCAAGCTCCCCAGGCAACTTTCCATACCCACAATCCGCGACAAGCTAGTTCTAAAGTTCCTGGCGCAACTTCTTGCCAATATCTATCCGGATCAAGTGTCGTGGGTACCTCACTCAACGGTTAGGCGCGTGCATGACGCCTCTTACACTCGCCCCGACACGGATTACTATCTTCGATTGGACATAGAAAATTACTACCCGTCGATTGACCACAAAATCCTGATGCGAGTCTTGCGCAGAAAAATCAGAAGCAAGCAGATTCTACACCTGATCGAGAATGCTATCAAAACGCCGACTGGAAGACATAAAGCAAGCGGCAGCCTAAACGCTCGAGGTGTTCCTCAGGGCTTAAGTATCTCAAACATTCTGGCTTCGATTTATCTGGCGGAGATTGATAAAGCGCTTAGTGACGACGCCGCCATCAGCTACTTTAGGTTTGTCGATGACATCCTGATAATTGCGAGCCAGCCACACGTGGATGAGCTAGAGAAACTCGTTCCATCGCTTCTTAAGCGGCAGCGAAAGCTCAAATGTCACCCGGTCGGGCATGGGAGCAAAAGTCTTAAAATTAATCTGAAAGACGGCGTCGAATACCTCGGTTATAGATTCTGCCTCGATAAAATCGAGGTGCGATCGTCTTCCTTAAAAAAGATGTTTGCTAACTTAATGAAAATTCTGACCGCGATGAAATATAAGAAAAATTCCGGGCGGCTAATTTGGAGATTCAACCTGCGAGTTTCAGGATGCCAGTTGGATAGCCGGCGCATAGGTTGGCTTTTCTTTTTTTCCCAATCCAAAAACCTGCAGCAGCTAAAACAACTGGACGCATTTGTCGCTAAACATGCTTCGAGGATACTGCCTTCTTCCGATCTAACGAAGTTAAAACGATTTATAAAAGCGTATTACGAAATAAAATTCCACGCAGCAGTGACTAAATACATTCCAAATTTTGATGCATTCAACGGGGATCAAAAAAAGGCGCAAATTGCCATTCTGCTCCCCGGCAAAACACTCCAGCAGATTGATGCACTTTCGCCAAAAGAGCTCGACGACCTTTTTTACAAATGCATTTCGTACGAGATATCTGACTTGGAGCAGGATTTAATGGAAGTATTCTCGTGACGTTATTCGCGTGGGATGTATGGAAAGCCCCTTACTCTCGCGGAATGGTTCGTTTCTGCGCGGGACACATGATCGTGCGCCAACCGGCTCATATTATGGATCGACCGCGACTAGCTGCCTCTCTTTGCTAGTGACTATCTTACTGAGGGGATCTTTCCACGATGTTGGAAATTTTCCCCAATCCAAATAGGGCGAGGAGCGGCGCATCAATACAGCAAATCGTTCACGCCTGCTTCGGCAGCACCGGTGCCGCAAGCCCAAAAAACGAAAAAGCCGCGGGATCGCTCTCGCGGCTTTTCGTTTGGATAGGCTCGCGGCTTAGCGCGAATAAAACTCGACGATCAGATGCGGCTGCATCTGGCTGGCGTACGGCACGTCCGACAGCTTGGGCGTGCGCAGCAGCTTGGCGGTCATCTTGTCGTGGTCGACGCTGACGTAATCGGGCGTATCGCGCTCGGCGCTCTTGGTCGCTTCGAGGACGAGGGCCATCTCCTTGGCCTTGGGCGACAGCTCGAGCACGTCCTTGTCGGTCACCTGGTACGACGCGATGGTGACGCGGCGGCCGTTGACCTTGACGTGGCCGTGGCTGACGAGCTGGCGCGCTGCGAACGGCGTCGGCACGAATTTGGCGCGGTAGACGACGGCGTCGAGACGGCGCTCCAAGAGGCCGATCATGTTCTCGCCGGTGTCGCCGGGGCGGCGCGAGGCCTCGGTGTAGTATTTGCGGAACTGACGCTCGGTGATGTTGCCATAATAGCCCTTGAGCTTCTGCTTGGCCTGCAGCTGCGTGCCGTAGTCGGAGAGCTTCTTGGCGCGGCGCTGGCCGTGCTGGCCGGGGCCATACGAGCGCTTGTTGACCGGGCTCTTGGGACGGCCCCAGATGCTCTCGCCCATGCGGCGGTCGATCTTGTACTTGCTTTCAGCGCGCTTGCTCATCGTTCGTCCAGGCTTTCGATTTGGCGCGGGATCGGTCCCGCAAAGGCGGCGCACTATAGTCGGCGACTTTGCGAAGTCAACGCCCGCGCGTTTGGCCTTAAGCCTTGGAAAGGCTTGGCTTTTGTCGTGGCACTCAACCTTAGGTAGGCGTCAGGTGGTGTCGATTTTCCACGCCTGTGAGCCATTTGAATAGCACATAACCGAAATGTCTCGCCGCACCGGGCAGTCGCGGCGCTTCCCCGGCAGGATGCCGGCGCTATCCGGGCCTCGACATTGGAGCGACACCATGAACATCGCCGACATCCCGTTCACCGTCAGCGATTGGGCGCAGGTCGAGCCGACGCAGCATCCCGGCGCCACCGGCATGGCGCTGTGGCGCACGCGGCAGTTCGGAACGATCCGTGTGCGGATGGTTGAGTACACGCCGGGCTATGAGGCGGACCATTGGTGCGAGAAGGGGCACATCCTGCTATGCCTGGAGGGGCGGCTCGACACCGAGCTGGCCGACGGGCGGCGGTTCACGCTGACGCCGGGGATGTCGTACCAGGTCGCCGACGGCGCCGCGCCGCACAAATCGGTCAGTGCAACGGGAGCCAAGCTGTTCATCGTCGACTGAGCGGCGGACTTTCGGATACGGTATAGCGGCAACGCATGCGGGCGTGGCGGAATTGGTAGACGCACCGGACTTAAAATCCGTAGGGGCGAAAGCCCTGTGCCGGTTCGAGTCCGGCCGCCCGCACCAAACTTTTCCGACCGACAGATCGTAAGACGGCGCTTCTTGACGGACCTCGCAAGCGCTCCTATCATTCAACCATATGGTTGAATATCATGCACAACTCGATCGGGTGTTCGGCTCGCTGTCCGATGCGACGCGGCGCGATATTTTGCGGCGCGTCGCCAGGCGGGAGATGTCGGTCGGCGAGATCGCTTCGTCCTACGACATCTCGCTCGCGGCGGTGTCGAAGCATCTGGCGGTGCTCGAGAAGGCGCGGCTCGTCACCAAGCGCCGGGAGGGCAAGCTGCAGGTCGTGGGGCTCGCGCCCGCCGCCCTGAGCGACGCCGCCAAACATCTCGAACGCACGCGCGCGATCTGGGAGAGCCGGCTGGACCGGTTGGAGAAATATCTGGAGAAGCAGCCATGACGGCGGATACGGAAAACCGACTGACCATCGTGCGCGTGCTGGGCGCGCCCCGCGAGAAGGTGTGGCGGGCCTTGCGGGAGCCCGAGGCGCTCGCGCAATGGTGGGGCCTGCCCGACGGCGCTGCGATGCCGACATGCACGATCGATTTTCGCGTGGGCGGCGCACTGCATTGCCGGATCCTGCACGATGGCGCGGAAATCTGGTTCAAGTGGATCTATCGCGAGATCGTCGAAGGCGAATGGCTGGTGATGGAGCAGCACTTTTCCGACGCAGCCGGGCGCGAGCTGGATTCCGCCGCGCGGCCGGTCTCGACGATCACGCTTCGCCTCGAGGACATGGACGGAAAGACGAAGCTGACGGTCACGCAGGCCGGGATGGCGTCCGGCGTGCATCCGGTCGAGGCCTACAAGCAAGGCTGGTCCGAGTCGCTGGGCCGGCTCGCCGAGAGCCTGGCGCATCCCTGACGCGCTTGGGCCGTGCGGCAAAGAAAAACGGCGCGGCTTTCGCCGCGCCGTTTTTGCTTTGTGAAGAGAGAAGCCTCAGTGCGCCGCAGGCGCTGCCGCGGCCGCTTGCGCCGCGACATGCGGGGCGCTGCGGGTGTGGTGCCAGCGCCAGAGCAGGTAGCCGATGCCCGCCGCGAGGATCAGGATGCCGCCGCCGATCAAGGGGCGGAAGACGAGCCACGAGACCGCGATGGTGATCAGCGTCACCGGGATCGACAGCACGAAGGCGAAGAATGTCGTCGCGCCGCGGACCAGGCTTCCGAGGAACGGGAGGACGGAAGCCAACGTGGCAATAGGCCCGAAGAACATCGCAAAGCCGGCGAACACGCCGAACGCGCCGACGGCACGCCAGATCCAGGTCCAAGTGGCTTCTTCCTGCTGCTTGTCGGCGATCATCTGGCTGGCCGGGGCGTTGCCGGCGCGGGCGAGATGGATCTGGTAGCCGTTGGAGGTCGTGTAAGGCGCGAAGCCGCCCGAGCTTTGGCCCGCGAGCACCGAGACCGTCGTGCCGGCCGGCAGGCCGGTGTAGTGCACGCGCACGTCGCCGACGACGGGCGTGGAGGGATTGTCGCCCTTGTAGAGATTGGCGCCGTTCTGGGTCCAGCCGTCCGGCGCGTCGGGCTTCAAGGGCGCCGAGGTGTCGATCATGCCGAGCGTCGTGTCGTCGAGCGCGAAGCCGCCGAGCTTGGCATCGCTTGCCGAGAATTTGTGCGAGGTGAACGGCATCTGCGGATTCTGGTGGCCGTCGGGATGGGCGAAGGAACTCGAATCGATCGGCGAGTCCGACCAGTCCTGGCTATAGGTGTAGGTCGTGGTGGTGGTCTGGCTGCCGCCGGTGTTGTCCTGGGTCTTCTCTTCCTTCTTCTCCTTCCACTGATACATCTCGACGCTGCGGTCGACCGCGACCTGGCCGTCGAAGTTCAGCGAGAGATCGGAATCGGCGATCGCCGTGGTGGCCTGCGCCGGGCCGACGACGTGGATGAGCTTGCCCTCATTGCCGGGATTGACGGTGTCGGCGGGAGATTCGACGACGGCGCCGGCCGCCTCGCCGAGGCCGCGGATCGCCTGCACGGCGCGGCCTTCGTTCCACGAGAGCAGGACGATCGCGGCGATGATCAGCACCGGTCCCAGAAGGATGCCGACGAACGAACCCATGAGACGCGAGAAGAACCCCTGCGTCGAAGTGGTGGTGAAACTGTTGGACATGCGTGCCCCCTGATTTGCCCGGCGCGGAGGTTATCCAACAATTTTCGCCAAGGCCATGGTGGGGTTTTGGGCCGGGACCTAACATCCCCGTAACCAAAGACAGGGCCCGCCATGACCGAAGATCTGCTCCTGATCGACAATCCGGCGCCGCTGGTGCGGCGGCTGACGCTGAACCGGCCCGACAAGCGCAACGCGCTGTCGAACGACCTGCGCGGCGCGCTCTATGCGGCGCTGGAGGCGGCGGACCGCGACGATGCGGTGCGGGTGACGATCCTGCGCGGCGCGGGGACGTGCTTTTCGGCGGGCTATGATTTGTCGCGCGAGGGCGCGGGCCAGGCCCTGCCCTACGACACCGCCACCGGTGCCGGCCAGTGGGCGCGCCATGTCGTCGAAGGATGCTTTCGCATCTGGGACCTCGCCAAGCCGGTGATCGTGCAGGTGCATGGCTGGTGTCTGGCGGGCGGATCGGAACTCGCCACCGCGTGCGATCTGGTCTACGTCGCCGACGACGCACAGATCGGCTATCCGCCGGTGCGGATGATGAGCCCGCCGGACAACCAGTTTCACGCCTGGCTGTGCGGCCTTCGCCCCGCGATGGAGATGATGCTGACGGGGGACGCGATGAGCGGCAGCGAAGCGGTGCGCGTCGGCTTCGCCAATCGCGCGTTTCCCGCGGAGCGGTTGGAGGCGGAGACGCTCGCGGTCGCGGCGCGGATCGCGAAGATCCCGACCGACGTGCAGCAGATGAACAAGCGCAGCGTGCACCGTGCGATGGAGATCATGGGATTGCGCGCCGCGATCCGCGCCGGGACGGAGATCCAGGCATTGGCGATGACGACGCAAAGCTCGCGCGAGACCTTCGCCAAATTCGCGGACGGCGTGACCAAGGGGCTGGATGCGCGCGACGCGGCGTTCGCGGATTACCGGACTAGGACGGACTGAGTCCTTGCTTCGTCTTGCGCGGCAAAGAAAAAACCGGGTCGAGCGGCAGGGTATATTTGCGCGAGGGGCTCCGGAGGCTATGCTCGCTTCGGGCACATTCCGAGGGGACGAGCATGGTCGACACGAGCCTTTATCCGGCGATCCGCGAAGCGATCAAGACGAACGAGATCGGCAATGCCTCGCCCTACATGCTGTCCTATGCCCGACTCGGCGAGAGCGGCGCGAGCTTCGGCATCTTCCAGGGCGACACGCATGTGAACGGCACGGCGCGCGATGTGCTGCGCCAGGTGCTGGAGGCCGCCGGCGCCGATGCGGTGACGGTGGGGCGGATCGGCACCGCGCTGAACGCCGCCCTGCCGCATGGCAGCCCGCTATCGGCGGCCGACAACACGTTGGCGAACAACGCGCTGGCCTGGGCGCGCGGGCATGAACTGGTCGATGCGATGGATACGACCCTGCTGAATGTGGTGCTCGGCTATCTCGACAAGTGCAACGCGGCGGCGGCGAAGAAGGGCTGGGTGATCGCGCCCGTGGCGCTTCTCTACATCGCGCTGTGGGTCAACATGACGGGCGCGCCCGACACGCTGTGCAAATGGCTGGGCGGCACGTCGGTGATGGGGCTGGCGCCGCCGGCGGGGCCGACCGTGACGCAGGCGAATCTGGAGACCTATCTTCAGGCCACGAGCTATTTCCACGCCCATCCGCAGAACTTCAAGCACATGCAGGAATCGGTCGCGGCCGGCGCCAAGCTGCTGCCGGCGGGCGCGGCATGAGCGTCGCCGGTTTCGTCGCCGCCAATATGGGGCACATATTAAGCCTCGCCGCGGCGCTGGCGCTGACCGGGCTGGCGTTGAGCCCGATCCTGATTTTCCTGGTGCGCGGCTGGAAGATCAAGAGGGCCGACATCTTCAGCTGCTTCTCGCCGGACGCGAAGGTCCTCTATCTCAAGACCTTCCTGAAGATACCGGTGACCGCCGCCAACGCGCCGCCGCTCACCATCGAGGAAAAGCGAGCCTTCGCGGAAACGACCTTCGAGACGATGTATCACGAGCGCTATGGCAAGCAGCATCTGCTGTGGCCGACGATCCAGTTCGCGATCGTGTGCCTCGCCGCGACGTTCCTGTTCGCCGAGACCGGCGTGACGCAGATCGCGCTGACCGCGAACGGTCAGGTGCAGCATTTCGGCGGGCTGCCGCCGGGACTGTTCTCGTTCCTCGTGCTCTCCGGCATTCCGGCTTCGGGCATCGCCGGTGCCTATCTCTGGCTGGTGTCCGACCTGATCGCCAAGGCGTATCGCCTCAACCTCAAGCCGGCGGACGTTCTGGGCTCGGCGCTGCGGCTCGCGATGGCGGCGGCGATCGGTTATGGCGTCACCGCGATGGCGAAGGACAGTATCGCGATCCCGCTCGCCTTCGCGCTCGGCGCCTTTCCGCTCGACATCGTGCGCGTCATGGTGCGGCGTTTCGCGACCGACAGTTTGGGCCTCGGCGTCGGCATCGATGCGGCCGCCAAGGACCCGATCACCAAGCTGAACGGCGTCGACCAGCCGACCTCGGACCGGCTGCTGGACGCGGACATCTCGACCATCACGCAGCTTGCCTATTGCGATCCGGTGCAGCTGTGCATGAAGACCGGTTATGTGTTCGCGGTGGCGGTGGACCTGGCGAGCCAGGCGCTGGCGTGGAATTACCTCGAGGCCAAGCTCGACCTCCTGCGGCCGGCGGGCCTGCGCGGCGCGATGGAGATCTGGGACACGCTGGACGATCTGCGCAACAAATCCACCAGCGATGACGGCATCCGCGCCGCCAAGCTGATGGACGAGGCCGCGACGCTGGCCGGCATGACGGTGCCGACGTTCTACAATGCGTGCGAGGAGATCGCGGACGATCCCTATACGATCTTCCTCACGAGCTCGTGGCGCGAATAGGCTTTGCGCTTACCAGACGCGCACGCGCGCGTCTGGGGCGAGGTAGAGCTTGGCGTCGGGCGTGACGTGGAACGCGTCGTACCAGCCATCGATGTTGCGCACCGCCTGCGCGCGGTACATCGCCGGGGCGTGGCCGTCGGTCATCACCTGCTGCCGCAAGGTCTCGTCGCGCGTCGCCTGCTGACGGGTCTGGCCGTAGGCGATGAAGAAGCGCTGCTCGCCGGTCAGGCCGCCGACCACCGGCGCCTTCCTGCCGTGCAGCGAGGCGCGCCAGCCGTCGAACGCGGCGGAAAGGCCGGCGACGTCGGCGATGTTCTCGCTCAGCGTCTGGTTGCCGTTGACGTGCAGATCGGGGAACGGGGCGTAGAGCGAATACTGCGCCGCGAGACGATCCGCCGAATTGCGGAAATGCGCGAAGTCGGCCGGCGTCCACCAATCGGTGAGGCGGCCCTGGGCATCGAACTGGCTGCCCTGGTCGTCGAAGCTGTGGCTGATCTCGTGGCCGATCACCGAGCCCATCGCGCCATAGTTGAACGCCGAATCCGCCTTGGCATCGAAGAATGGCGGATCGAGAATCGCGGCGGGAAAGTTGAGCGCGTTCTGCAACGGCAGGTTCACCGCGTTGACAGTCTGCGGCGTCATGCACCAGGTGCTGCGGTCGACCGTGGTGCCGAGTAGCGCGACGTTGCGGGCGTATTCGAAATCCTCGGCGCGCATCAGATTGCCGAGCGCATCGCCCTTGACGATGTCGAGCTTGCCGTAATCGATCCATTTGTCGGGATAGCCGATGCCGACATAGAGCGTGGTGAGCTTGGCCTTTGCCTTGGCCTTGGTCGCGGGCGTCATCCAGGCGAGCGCGTCGATGCGGCGGGCGAAGGCGGCCTTGATGTTCGCGACCATCACCTGCGCCGCGGCCTTGTAGGCCGGCGGGAAATAGCGCGCGGCGTAGAGCTTGCCCACCGCCCAGCCGAGCGCGAAATTGGTCGCGGCGACGGCACGCTTCCAGCGCGGCAATTGCTGCGGCGTGCCGGACAGAGTCTGGCCGTAGAACGCGAAGCGCTCGTCGGCGAAGGCCTTGGGCAGCACACTGGCGTAGTGGTTGAGAAGGTGGAAGGCGAGATAGTCCTTCCACACGGCGAGCGGCGTCGCGGCGACGGCGGCGGCGATGCCGGGCACGGCGCCGGCCTGCCACACCGTGATGTTTTGCTGGCCCGGCAGCGATGCACCGTCGAAGAACGCGTTCCAATCGAGGCCCGGCGCCTTGGCGAGGAAATCGGCGCGCGACCAGTGGGTGTTGGCCTTCAGCACATCTTCGCTGTCGGCGCGGTCGCCATGCGCCAAGGCGAGACGGGTTTCGAGCGCGACGATGGCGTCGGCCCTCTTCGCCGCGTCGGGAAAGCCTGCGAGCGTCAGCACCTGCGCGACGTGGACTTTATAGGCGGCGATGATCGCGACGTTCTTGGCGTCGAGCCCAAGATAATAGGCGCGGTCCGGCAGGCCGAGGCCGCCTTGCATAAGATAGGCGGTGTAGTGGTCCGGATCGTTGAAGTCCGGCGCGACCCATAGGCCGAACAGATTCTCGGTGTAGAAATTGGTGTTGTTGAGGGCGTCGACATCTGCGCGCAGCGAGGCGCCGAGGGCGTGGGCGAGGCTCTTGGCGTCGCCGATCGCGGCGATGGCGTCGAGATTGGCCTTGACCGGCGCGAGGCCCTTGGCGTCGATACCGGCCGCGTCGAGATAGCTGGCGTAGTAATCGCCGATCTTCTGCTCGTTCGACCCCGGCGCCGCGGCGGTCTTGGCCAGGTCGGCGATCAGATCGGCGGTGCGCTGGGACGCCTTGTCGCGCAGCGTCGAGAACGAACCCCAGGCGGCCTGGTCCGGCGGGATCACGGCGTTCTTCAGCCAGGCACCATTGGCATAGAGGTTGAAATCGTCGCCGGGGCGGATGGCGGTGTCCATGTTGGCGGTCTGCACGCCATGCTCTTCGGCGGGCGGCGCGGCGGCGAACGCCACCGCGGCACAGGCGAACGGAAGCGCGAAGAGAAGGGAACGGACGGACATGTGGAACTCCCCCGAAGGCCCGCGTCTGGCGGCGGACGATTCTGCCTCGCCGTCCTAGCACACTCGCGGCGGAGCGGGGCAAGGCCGGCCTCACAGCTGCGTGAGGCCCAAAAACCGCGAAGCCAAAAACAAAGAAGGGCTGCCCCGCGGGGGACAGCCCTTCCATTGTCGAACTGCGGTCCGTGACAGGCCGCAAGGCGTCGCTTACGCGGCGCTGACCTCACCAGAGGCGAGGATCCAGGTCGCGGCTTTCGACGTCCGCAGGTAATGACAATGAGACACTGGATCACCTCCTTTCTGAAAATTGTTGCAAAGCACATATAGGCGAATTCGCGCCGCGATGTAAGAGGCGTCGGCGCAACAGGCTCAGGGAAACTGAGCCGCCTGCGCGGCGCCGGCGGAAAGCAGCGCCTCGTCCGAGGTCACGACCACGAAGTCGAAGCCCTTGGCGATCATCGCCTTGGAATATTCCACCGACTTGCAATAGATCGCGGCGCGCTTGCCGGCGGCTTTGGCCGCGGCGAGGATGTCGTCGATCGCTTTGACCACCACCGGATCGGTCTGGTCGGCCTTGGGCTCGCGGCCCAGCGAGAGACCAAGATCGGTCGGGCCGATGAAGATCACGTCGAGGCCTTTAACCGCGGCGATGGCGTGGACGTTGGCGAGGGCCTTGGCGGATTCGACTTGCGCGATGGTCAGGAGGGTCTCGTTGGCCTTCGACAGATAATCCGAGCCGCCATAGAGCATCGCGCGTTTGGGACCGACGCTGCGCGTGCCGGCGGGGGCATAGCGGCAGGCGGAGACGAAGCGCTCGCATTCTTCCGCGGTGTCGACATTGGGGCAGATGACGCCATAGGCGCCGGCATCGAGCGCGCGCATGATGTCGCCGGGATCGTTCCACGGCACGCGCACCAGCGGCACCGCATCGGTGGTCGACATGGCAGTCAGCATGGCGCACATCGCGGCGTAATCGGCCTGGCCGTGCTGCAGGTCGATGGTGAGACTGTCCCAGCCCTGATGGCTGAGAATTTCGGTGGCGAGCGAGCCGGGCAGCGTCAGCCAGATATTGGTGACGGCGCGGCCGGCGTTCCAGGCTTCGCGCAGGCGATTGGGGCGCATGGGAGAGACTTTCGCGAATATCGATGCCGAATCCTATCGCAGGCTTTTGCGCTTGGCGATGCGATGCGTACGCTGTGACCGACTTTCGCCGACGGCGTATTACACTGCCGGCCACGCATTGGGGGATTTCACATGAAACGCGCCGCCATGGCCTTGCTGGCCAGCCTGATCCTGCCGTCCGCTGTCGTCGCGGCACCGATGCAGGTGTGCCGGATCAAGGCGAATATCGTCGATACCGATCCCAACGGCGCGAATGTGCGCGCCACGCCGGGCGGCAAGGTGATCGCGACCTTGAAGAACAAGGCCGACTGGATCGAGGTGACGATCACCGGGCAGAGCGGCGATTGGTATGAGATCAGCAGTGCGTTGCAGGAAGACAGCGATGGGCCGCATGGCGACTACAATGTGTTTCGCGGCAAGGGCTATGTACACAAGAGCACCGTGGGGCTGAGCGGATTGCAGGGAACTGCGTCGGTCTATGTCGGTCACGACGAGAAGAGCGGGACCGTAGGGCCGATTGTCGATGGCGACCAGGATGTGCAGCTGCTCGGCTGCTGGCAGGATTTTTACAAGATTCGTATCCATGAGGGCACGGTCTGGACCAAGGCGGTCTGTCTCAACGAGCGCACGACCTGCCCCTGATGGAACCAAATGCGCGGCGGCGGATTTCGAAATTGCACCCTCTTTCCGCGAGCCCGCCATGCATGCCTTCAGCCGCGACGTTACCGACTGCATCGATACCTGCCTCGATTGCCACAAGCTGTGCCTGGGCACTGCGATGACGCATTGCCTGGAGATGGGCGGCGAGCATGTTGCGCCGCCGCATTTCCGCATGATGATCGATTGCGCCGCGATCTGCGCCACGGCGGCGGATTTCATGCTGCACAAGAGCCAGTTCCACCGCGAGACTTGCCGGCTGTGCGCCATCGTGTGCGAAGCCTGCGCCGAGGATTGCGAGCGGGTCGGCGGCATGGAGGATTGCGTCAAGGCGTGCTGGGCCTGCGCCAAGCAGTGCCAGAAAATGGCGGCTTGAGCGCAGCGGCACGCGCGCCTAGCGTTCGTCTGTGAACACGCTCTCGACCCATTGCATCATCGCCGGCGGCGGACCGGCGGGGATGATGTGCGGCCTGCTGTTGGCGCGCGCCGGGGTCGATGTCTGGGTGCTGGAGAAGCACAAGGATTTCCTGCGCGATTTTCGCGGCGACACGGTGCATCCCTCGACGCTGATGGTCCTCGACGAGCTCGGCCTACTGGAAAAGTTTTTACAGCGGCCGCATGACGAGGTGCATGAGATCTCGGTGGAGATCGGCAAGCAGAGCTTCAAGGCGGCGGACATGTCGCTTCTGCCGACGCGAGCGAAATTCGTCGCGCTGATGCCGCAATGGGATTTCCTGGATTTTCTCGCCGAGGAGGCGAAGCGCTATCCGACATTCCATCTGGCGATGGAAAGCGAAGTCGTCGAGATCCTGGCAAAGGGCAAGCGCATCGTCGGCGTGAAGGTGAAAACGCCGGAGGCGACGGGCGACATGACGGCGCGGCTGGTGATCGGCGCCGATGGGCGCGGCTCGCGGGTGCGCGAGAAAGCCGGATTGAAGGTGCGCGATTTCGGGGCGCCGTTCGATGTGCTGTGGCTGCGCCTGCCGACCGCGCCGGACGATCCCAAGCAGCCGGTGGGACGGTTCATCAACGGCAATCTGTTTGTGATGCTGTATCGCGGCGATTACTGGCAATGCGCGATGCTGATTCCGAAGGGTGGGTTTGCGGCGCTGAAGGCCGAGGGCCTGTCGGGATTCCTGGGGCGGCTGCGCAGCGTGGCGGGGTTCGCGCGCGACCGGGTCGAAGCGATCAAGAGCTTCGACGATGTGAAGCTGCTGACCGTGACGGTGGATCGATTGCTGCGCTGGGCGCGGCCGGGGCTTTTGTGCATCGGCGATGCGGCGCATGCAATGTCGCCGGTCGGCGGCGTCGGGATCAACCTGGCAATCCAGGACGCGGTGGCGACGGCAAACATTTTGAGCCCGATCCTGGCACGGCGGACGCCGTCGCTGCGCGAACTGAAGCGGGTGCAGAAGCGGCGCCTTTTCCCGACACGGGTGGTGCAGCGCTTCCAGGTGATCGTGCAGAACGCGGTGCTGGCGCCGACCATCCGGTCGCAGGTGACACCGCGGCCGCCGCTGCCGCTTTACATCCTCGATCGCTGGAAGTGGCTGCGGCAATGGCCGGCGCGGTTCATCGGGCTGGGCGTGCGGCCCGAGCATGTGCGCAGCAAGGCGGTCACGCCAGCCGATAGCGCGCCCACTTGACGCCGGCGTCGTCGACGCCCAGATCGTCGAGGCCCGTCATGCGCTGCCATCCCGTCGCTTCGTAGAACTGGATGGCGCGGCGGTTGGGAACGTCGAGCTTGAGCGTCAGCGGCGTGGCGACGACGCGGCGGATGTGGTCGACCAGCGCCTTGCCGATGCCGAGGCGCTGCGCGTCCGGATCGACATAGAGGCAATGGATGAAATTTTCCGGCCGGTAGACCGACAGGATGCCGACCAGCGCCTCACCCATCCGCGCGAGCCAGACCTCTTCGTCCTGCGCGAAGATGCGGAAGTCTTCGGCCTGGAAATGGCCGGGTGGGCGCCAGACGAAGGCGTGCGTGCCGCTGCGGACATAGAGCGCGGCCGCCTCGTCGATCTCCGCCGCCGTGCGCGCGGTGCGGATGAAGAGGCTGAGCGTAGAGCAGATGGGGCGCGGCATGGCGGGAAAGTTAGCGCATTTTGTGCGGCGGTTGAATCGCAGACTGATCTTCACCTCCCCTTTCGGGGAGGTCGGAGAGCGAAGCGATCCGGGCGGGGTTTCTATCCACGCGCACCGCACCCCCACCCGAAATTCGCGAAGGGCGAATTTCGACCTCCTCGCAAGGGGGATTATATACTTGAATCAGCACAATCCGCCCGGGCATATTCAGTCGGGACAGGCCGACTTTGGGGTTACCCCCGCTATGATTTCGGCGGGGGTCTCCGTTTATCGGCAGTTCGACGCGCAAGCGGATCAACTACAGGAGCTGGTGGTCGAAATCTTTCAGGAAATGTGCGCCGTGCGTTGTCGAGAATTGCGCCAAGAACCTGAATCTGCTTAAGGGCCGCCTCAATCCTCAGCCGGATAGCTTTGCACTCTGCGCTATCCATCGGAGCGGATTCCGGCCGGATTATGCGCCGAACCTTTGGCTGAAACGCTTCGGTTCTCTTCCAGTGGCCGCCAGTCAGGCGAAGCCAAACCTTTTTTGTTTCGGGGTGTCGCAACCAAATTCCGTGAGCGATCATGTTCCGTAACGTGTTTATCGCTTTCAGTTCATTCCAAGCGTCTTCAAACGGAAAATCGGGCAGCAGCCCTTTTAGAGCAAACAGGTCTTGGATCGTGTTGAGGCGGTCGTGTATTGGCGGCTCATCAAGAACGAGCCTGGCCTCAGGCTTCTGAAGCTGTAGGGTCATCGCGATAACGGCGGTCATTTCGTGTTCCAGTCGCGAGTAGGCAACCACGACTCGCCCAATCTCGGTCAATAGACCTACGGGTAGTTTATGGATTACTTTCGCTTGCACACTTTGCGAAGGTTCGCTCATGCCTAGCCCTCAAAAGAAGCCCGCCAAGGCTAAGCCTTTGAAGCCTGACGCGTCGAATCTCGACCTAGACCCCGACGCATGGGGCAGGTTTGAAGCGCTGGTGAAAAGCGCCGCGAAGATGGGGCACAAGCCTCACGCGGCGAAGCCGACGAAAAATGGCAAGAGTACGAAGCCAGCATAGATGCCCGACTTCGCACTTTTGTATGGCGGACCTAACTTTCCGCTGTATGGCAGATCTAACTTTCCGCGACCAAAGTCCCGGCGCGAAACTGGCTAGTTTTTTCAGCCTTCTTATCGTCGAACCAAACGCAATAAACGAGCGTCGAACCATCGTCGAGACGATCTGTAGACGTGACTGTCATCAGCGGCCCGCCAGATTTCAGGCGCACGGTATCGCCTTCGTTAAAGTTGATCATGCAAATTCCTTTCGAGGGAAAAATGAAACGCCAAAATTGGCCGGCGAAGTCTATGACTTTGGTCGCTAGAGCCGAGTCATTTCTGGACGGCCGCGAATCAAATCTGTGCACAGGAGTCATTATTTGCCTGAATAGTGGTGGCCCAAGGATGATTGTTGTGGACACCTCCGGCAACAATTTAATCGCCGCTTGGCGCAGCGGCGGACGGACACACGAGGCGTCATTCCCGCCTCCTTGCGTCCATCGCGTTTTTCCACTTTAGAAAAGCGCGCGTTTTCTGCTTAGCCGTTCGCGGCTTCGTTAGTCCGCCGATAGGTGAGGCGCTTACCGACAATGCCTTGGAGTGCCTTGGTCGCACGGGCCGCGTCATTCACGCCAAGCGCTGAACGCTCGCTGTGGCGAAAATCGAACTCAGCCAGATAGCGCGACAGGTGCGCTTCGCTGACGTGGTGATAGGTGCCGACAATGCCGCGCTTGAGGGTGGCGAAGTAGCCTTCGACGGTGTTGCTATAGGCGTCACCACGAACGTATTCGCCCGCGCCATGATCGACCATTTCGTGACGGGCAAACTCTTTGCCCGCGTCCATGTATCCGCCTGCCGTGTCCGTCATCAGGGCGGACTTGCGGTCCACATTCTTGAACAGGATGGGGCGGAGGGTTTTGCCGCTGACGTTGGCGATATGGTGAGAGCGGGCACGACCGCCGCGCTCGACGAGGGTATGTACGATCTGCTTACCGGCGCCGCCGATCTTCTTGCCGTCGCGCTTGTTCGCGTGCTTGTTCTTCTCTTTGCCGCCGATGTAGGTGGTATCGGCTTCAACGAATTTGCCTTCGCCACCGAGCGGCGAAAGCTTGCCACTGGGGGCCATGGCTTCGCGCAGGCGATGGCACATGAACCAAGCCGACTTGTACGTGATGCCAAGCATACGGTGCATCTGGTGGGCGCTCATGCCCTTCTTTGAAGCGCACAGCAGGAAAGCGGCCATGAGCCACTTGTTGAGCGGGATATGCGAGCGCTCAAAGAGGGTGCCGACTTGCACCGTGAATTGCTTGCGGCAGGCATTGCACTGGTAGTAGCCCTCACGGCCCTTCATCGGGGTCGATTCGTCGGCAACGCCGCAGTAACCGCAGACGCGGCCATCGGCCCACAGCAGGCCCTCAAGCCATGCACGGGCCTTGGTGGCGTCTTGGAAAATCTTGTTGTTGAGCGGGTCGGCCATGGCTTCGTTCCTTCGTTGGATCGAAACCTAGGCCCTCACCTATGCTGAGTCAAGTATATAATCCCCCTCGCAAGGGGGAGGTGAAACTCTGAGCTACATCTGCATCGTCCAGCCTTCGACGCCCATGGCGGCCTGGCGGACGGCTTCGCTCAAGGTGGGGTGCGGGTGGCTGGTGCGGGCGATGTCTTCGGACGATGCGCCGAACTCGATGGCGAGGGCGGCTTCGGAGATCATGTTGCCGGCTTCAGCGCCCAGGATGTGGACGCCGAGGACGCGGTCGGTCTTCGCATCGGCGATCACCTTGGCGAAGCCGTCAGTTGCGGCGATGGTCTTGGCGCGGGCGTTGGCGGTGAAGGGGAATTTGCCGATCTTGTAGGCGATGCCGAGAGCCTTCAGCTCTTCCTCGGTCTTGCCGACGCTGGCGACTTCGGGCGCGGTGTAGACCACGGCGGGGATCGCATCGTAGTTCACATGGCCCTTCTTGCCGGCGATGTTCTCGGCGCAGGCGACGGCTTCGTCTTCGGCCTTGTGCGCCAGCATCGCGCCTTCGCGGCAATCGCCGATCGCCCAGATGCCCGCGACGTTGGTCGCGTAATGCGCGTCGGTGACGACGCGGCCGCGCGAATCGAGCGCGACGCCGATCTTGTCGAGGCCGAGGCTGTCGACGAAGGGGCGGCGGCCGATGGAGACCAGCATGATGTCGGTCTCGATGGTCTTCTTTTCGCCGCCGGCGGCGGGCTCGACGGTGACGGCGAGGCTGTCGCCGGCCTTCTCGACGCCGACGACCTTGGTGGAGAGCTGAAACTTCATGCCCTGCTTCGTGAGGATGCGCTGGAACTGCTTGCCGATCTCGCCGTCGAGCCCGGGCGTGATGCGGTCGAGGAATTCAACCACGGTGACCTCGCTGCCGAGGCGGCGCCACACCGAGCCAAGCTCGAGCCCGATATAGCCGCCGCCGACGACGAGCAGGCGCTTGGGGACCGAGGTCAGCGCGAGCGCGCCGGTGGACGAGACGATCTTTTTCTCGTCGATGGTCACGCCGGGCAGCAGCGCGACGTCGGAGCCGGTGGCGATGACGATGTTCTTGGTTTCGAGCGTGCGGACGGTGCCGTCCTGGCCCTTCACCTCGACCTTGCCAGGCGCCGCGATGCGCGCCTCGCCGACGATCGCTTCGGATTTGTATTTCTTGAGCAGAAAATCGACGCCGCGGGTGAGCTCGCCGACGACCTTGTCCTTGTGCGCCATCATGGCGGTCAGATCGAGGCTCACCTCGGCCTTGATGCCGAGCTTGGCGAATTCGGTGCGCGCTTCGTTGAAGCGCTCGCTGGCGTGGAGCAGCGCCTTGGACGGGATGCAGCCGATATTGAGGCAGGTGCCGCCGAACACGCCGCGCTTGTCGATGCAGGCGGTCTTGAGGCCGAGCTGGCCGAGCCGGATCGCCGCGTTATAGCCGCCTGGCCCGCCGCCGATGACGACAGCATCGAATTGATCCGCCATGAATCGCTATCCTAAAAATCGCAGGCGTTATGCGCTCACAGGGCAGGCGAGACAATCCGCAAAATCTGGGACTCTGGGGTCTCGTTCGCGCACGCGGCCCATCCTTCGACAAGCTCAGGATGAGGACGGCGTTTGGACCTCATCCTGAGCTTGTCGAAGGATGGGCAACGGGACGCCGGCACGGCATGCGGCGCAAAAAGGAAGGCCGGCCCTTGCGGGCCGGCCTGTCTTCACGCCGCAACGGCCGTGCTAGTTCTGGGGCTTGCCGCCGGACTGTCCGGACGACCGGGATTCGCCGGTCTTCGGATCGTGCTGCTGGGGCTTGCCGGCCTTGTCGCCGCGCTGCTCCTGCTGGTGCTGCTGTTCCTGGGGCTGCTGGCCCGCATTGTCCTTGCGGCCCATGTCCTTCTGGTTCTTGTCCTGATTGTTCATTTTTTTCTCCAGAGTTTGAAGCGGCGCGCCCAGACGCGCGCCGACGAGTCGATAACGGGTGCCATCCGCAGCCGTTTCAATTGTTCCGGGAGTTTCAGGAGGTTGCAGCATCCGCCGCGAGCGGATCGCGGAACTCGACCGACACCGTGGTGCCCTGTCCGGGTGCCGAGGTCAGCGAAGAGACGCCGCCGATCTGGGCGCCGAAGGTCTTGATCAGGCGGGTGCCAATGCCGGTGCGGGTCTGCGCGGCGGGGTCGAAGCCGGTCCCCGTATCCGTGATCGAAAGCCGCAGCATGCCGCCGGCAATGGGTACGAGCGATACCCGGATGACGCCTTCACGCCCGGGCGGGAAGGCGTATTTGTAGATGTTGGTCAGCGCCTCGGCGGCGAACAGGGCGAGCGGCACTGCGACCTCGCCGGGAACCACACGCTCGACGAGGTTTTCCTCGACCGTCACCGGCATCTGCTCGGCGCGCATGCCTTCGGTGATCTGGAACGCGAGTTCGTGCAGGAGGCGCTTGAGCTCGACCGTGGTCTGGTCCTCGATCTCGTGCAGGATGCGGTGGACCAGCGCGAGCGCATTGATCCGCACCTGCGCCTGCATCAGCGCATCGCGCGCCGCCGGATCCTTGAGCTGGCCGGCCTGCAGGCTGAGCAGGCTCATCACGATCTGGAGATTGTTCTTCACGCGGTGATGGATCTCGCGGATCAGCAGCGATTTCTGGTTCAGCGCGTCGCGCAGCTTTCGGTCGCGATCCTGGATCGACGCCGCCATCTCGGACATGTCGTCACCCAATGAGCGGAATTCCGACGGCGCGTCCGCGAGCTGAGGGCGGATGGTGTAGTGGCCGCTGCGATAGGCGGCCGAGATGCGGCGCAGGTAGGCGATCCATTGCGTCACCTGGCGCTCGGTCGCGAACCAGATACCGGCCCAGGCCAGGCCGATCATCAGGATCGGCATCAGGAAGTCGGCGCCGACATGCAGATAGGTGGGGCCGAAGAGGCGGGTCTCGCGCATCGCGAAGGCGACGTTGATCGCGCCGCCGCGCAACGGCGCGGAGGAGTACGTCCAGTTGTTGCCGGAATTGTCGGTGCCCGAGCGCAAATCGTCGGCATCGGTGGGCAGCCTCGCCGAATCGATGAGGTTCATCGCGACGCCAGGATCGTTGGAGGCGAGGATGTGATGGTCGCGGTCGTAGACGAACACCACGGCGCCGGGCGGCAGGCCCTTGGCCTTCAGCAAAAAATCCAGCCAGTGGATTTCGAGCGCGACCGAGACGACGCCGTCGAACTGGCCGTGCGCATCCTTGAGCGGCAGCATGCCGGTGATCACCGGGCGGCCGAGTACGATGCTTTGTATCTGCTCGCTGACGACGAATTCTTTGGCGGTGCGGGCGCGCCGGAAGATCGGGCGCGCGGCGGCGCTGGTGCCCTTGGCCCGAGGCAGCGCGGCGCAGGCGACGGTGCCGTTGCGGTCGATACGGCTGATGCTGCTGAAATACTTCACCCCGACCAACGCTTCGCCGAGGATCGCATCGCATTGGGGCGTGATGCGGCGGACATCGGAGATGCTCGACAGCGCGCGGGCGATCTGCTCGGCGGAAGCGAGCACGGTCTCTTCATCGCCGGCAGCGGCAACGGCCGACTGCGCGAGCTTGGTATGGACTTCGGCCACGTCGATGCGGGCGCGCTCGATGCCTTGCAGGATGCTGACGATGGCGATGGGAAGCAGCGCGAACGTCACCCAGAACAGCAGGCTGACGCGAAGCGGCCAGCCGCGTTCAGTCGGTGTCGTTTCCCTTGCGTCTGCGGCGGGCAGCGTCTGGTCCGTCAGAGGGCGCGAGGCGATCCAATTGCGCCATGATCTCACGGGCAGCCCCTCCTTCAGGCGGACGGTCGGACGCCGGCAAGGCCTCGTCGCCGTCGAGGATTGCAATAAGCGCCTTTCGCGCGCGCGCAACCCTGCTTTTCACCGTACCCACGGCACAATGACAAATTTCCGCAGCGTCTTCATAGGAAAACCCGCCCGCACCGACCAGGATCAGCGCTTCGCGCTGCTCGTCGGTCAAGGCACGCAACGCCCGCGCCGTGTCGGACAATTCGGCCGACCAGCCCTGGTCCTGACCGCCGCCGGGAATCTTCTCGGCGGCTTCCTGGTCCCATGGCGCCTGGCGCCAGGCGCGCCGGCGGTCGGAGTAGAACTGGTTGCGCAGGATGGTGAACAGCCACGCTTTCAGGTTCGTCCCCGGCAGGAACGAGTCACGCGACTGCCAAGCCTTGACCAGCGCTTCCTGCGCCAGATCGTCGGCGCCTTCATGGCTGCCGCACAGCGAACGCGCGAAAGCACGAAGGAACGGGGTCAGCGCGAGCAGGTCGGTCTTGAAGTCGCCCGTGTCCTGGGTCTGCTGGTGCTGGTGGTGGTGAGTCGAATGTGCGGTCATGACGAAGCCTTTCCGGGCTCATCCTTGGCGTCCATCTTGCGAAGGAGGTCCAAGAATTCGTCCGGCACAGGCTCCTGCGCCACACCGTCATAGATGCGGCGGAGCTCGCGCCCAATCACACGCTGGCGCGCCCTGATGGCACGCGCCTTCTCCCTGTTGGGGTTCTGTTCCTTGGACAAGTTCCTGTCCCGCCTTTGCGGTGCGCCTGACAATGCCGTTCTCCTGATGGAGCCAAAAAGAAAGTATTTTCAGCCCCTTACAACGACCTTCGCGCCCTTATGTTCCGTCACGGATAGCCAACGTTCTCATACCGGCAAAGGTTCCATAGCGCGGGAACTTTTGCGGTGGCAGAGCATTTTCTGGTGGTAGTCGCCATAACGTAGCCCCTGTCGAAGGAGCCTGCCTTTCATGAGCATGTCTCAGACGCTTGCCCCGCATCTTCCTTATCTGCGCCGCTATGCCCGTGCCCTGTGCGGCTCGCAGTCCAGCGGCGACACCTATGTCCGCGCCGCGCTGTCGGCGCTTCTGGCCGGCGACCAGACCCTGGTCGAGGGCGTCGCGCCGCGGGTCGGGCTTTATCGCGTGTTCCATGCCATCTGGGCCTCTGCCTCGGGCCGCATCGACGAGACGTCGGTGAAAAGCATCGACGCCAAGCAGACGCCGGAAATGCGCCTCGGCGCCCTCGACGCGACCAAGCGCGCCGCGCTGCTGCTGACGGCCGTGGAAGCGTTCAGCCTGGAAGAGGCCGCGTTCATCCTGGATGAGACCGCCGAAGAGGTGGAACGCGCCATCGTCGATGCGCAGCAGACCATCGACCGCAATCTCGCCAGCCGCGTGCTGATCATCGAGGACGAGCCGATCATCGCGCTCGACCTGGAAAACCTCGTCACCGAGCTCGGCCACAAGGTGGTCGCGACGGCGGCGACGCGCGACGAGGCCGTCGCCAAGGCGCATTCGGAGCGGCCGGGCCTGGTGCTGGCCGACATCAATCTGGGCGAAGGCGGGTCGGGCATCGACGCGGTGGCGGAGATCCTCAACAGCTTCGATATCCCGGTGATCTTCATCACGGCATATCCGGAGAAGCTGCTCACGGGCGAGCGGCCGGAGCCGACCTATCTGATCGCCAAGCCGTTCCTGCCCGAGACGGTGCAGGCGACGGTCGGACAGGCCCTGTTCTTCCATTCTGCCGCTAAGAAAGCCGCCTGACGGCGGCGTGGCCGCCGCAAAAAAGCCGCCTAAGGGCGGTTCGTAACAATCGAAAGTTCCCTTGCCCCGGACTTTGGGGCATTGTGGGCATTCTCCCAAGGCTCCCAAAGCCTTGGGTCACAGAAAAGGACCTGATCCATGGCCGCCACCACCGCCGCGACCGGCGATATCGACAACAGGCTGTCGGCATTGCGCACCGATATGGAGACCCTGCAGAAGGACCTTCGCGCGCTGGCCGGCGACGTGACCGGCGCAGCGTCGGCCCAAGCCAAGGACGCGCTGAAAAAGGCGGAAGCCGTTGCCGAGCGCGCCTATGACCTCGCCGAGGAAGCCGCGGCGCAGGCGAGCAAGACGGCGTTCGAAGCCGCAGAAGATGTCGAGGAATGGGCCACCGAGAACGCCGAATCGCTGCGCGAGACGGTGCGGGCGCAGCCCTTGACCTCGCTCGCCATCGCGGTCGGCGCCGGTGCATTCCTGGCTTTGCTGCTGAAGCGCTGATCGGCATCCCATGGTGATGCGGATCGCAGCGTCGGCCGTGCTGGGCGTTATCGGCCTGCTGCTTGTCATTTTCGGCGTCGGTTACCTTGCCGCCGCGCTCGCCGCGGCGCTGACGCCGTCGCTGGGCGTCGCGGGGGCCGCGGCGGTAACCGGCGGAATCTTCGTCGGCCCCGTATTTGTCTGGGCGATCATCATCCTCCTGATGAGCCGTACGCCCGCGCCGAAGCCGGCGGTGTCGCTGCCCTCCGGCGGGCTATGGCTGGCGCTGTTCGGCGCCATCGCCAAGGAGACGCCGTGGATCGCGATCCTCGGCGCCGGCGCGGTGGCGCTCGCCGAGATGTTCTTCCTGCGCGGCAAGCGGAAGTAGTCCACCAGCGTCAGAAACCACCAGCGGAACCCGTATTTGGCGGGGGCGTTTCCTTTTCGAGCGGAAAAGGAATTGGGTCATGCTTGGGTATGCATTTCTGTTCTTGCTGCTGGCGGTGGTCGCCGGCTATCTCGGATTCTTCGGTCTGGCGGGGCTTGCCGCCACCATCGCCAAGATCCTGCTGATCGTGTTCGTCATCCTGCTGATCGTGAGCGCCTTTTCGGGGGCGCTGCGCGGGAGGCCTCCGGTATGACGATGCAAATCCCGGCCGCGTTGCGGGACCGCCCATGGGAAAGTTTTGTCGCAGGCGCGCTTTTGCTGTCGCTTCTGTTCGCGGGGTCGGACGGCGCCGCGCAAAAAGCGCAGTCGAATCAAACCCTTTCAGCCTGCCGGACGGCAAATTGCGTGGCGAAATCCTCCGGCTAAAAAAAAATCGCGCAACGCGCAACCCATTTTGGGAAGCGGCGTTATCTACCACGAGCGGACGTCCGATCCGGAACGCCCCAGCCCCTTCGACAGCCCGTGTTGGGTGTCCGCTCATCCTTCCCCCAAAAAAATCAAAGCGCTACGGCATCCGGCCGAAAGCCGGACCATGCCAGCCGGCGAGCCGGTAGATCACGTAATGCGCGATCGGCACGCCGTGGCGCAGCCGGTCGAAGCGCTGGATTTCCTGCACCGATGAAAAATGCGCGGCGAGCTCGGCTTTTTTGTCGAGGCGCTGTTCCACGACATAGAGCAAGGGCTGATTCAGCAGCGCGGCATCCGGAGTCGCGGCATCCTGATAGCGCTGCTCCTCGTTGGCCTGGATCACCAGCGGGTGGCCGGGAAGGTAGAACGAGAACCACGATGTCGATTCGTAATCGGTGGTGAGGATTGCGGCGGCGTGCGTGTCGGCGCGCGCTTGCGCGACGGTTTGCGCCACCCCATCGAAGCCGACCGCCAGCAGGCGCGCGAGAGGATCGCCGCGGCCGAACGGGATCACGCCGAACAGGGCTTGGGCATAGACCGCGATCAGCAGCACAGCGGCGACCGGAGTCGCGGCCGCGCGCGAGACGCGCCAGACCGGCGCGGTCCAGCCATTCCAGTCGTCGAGCGACCAGGCCTGTGCCGCGGCGACGGCAAGCGCGGGATAGAGGAAGGACGGCCAATTGCCCTGGATGCGGTCGTGCAGGGAATGGATCAGGAAGTAGAGCGCCGAGGGGAAGATCAGGGCCGCAAGCAGGAAGATCGCGCTGTCGCGGTCGCGGGCGTGGAAGGCGAGCGACAGCGCCGCCAGGACGAAGATGAAAGGCGTGGCGAGGACGAGCTGGGCGCCGAGGAATTCGAGCAGGAAGCGCAGCGTGAAATGACCGCCGGCAATGCGGCCGAACTGGAACGCGAAGGTCATCCAGTCGTGCGAGGCATTCCAGAGGAGATTCGGCAGGAAGACGATCAGCGCGAGCGCGCCGCCAAGCCATGGCCACACCGTGAACAGGTGCTTGCGCGCCTTGGGCGACAGAAGCAGCCAGACAAAGATGCCGGCGCCGAGAAAGAAGCCGGTGTATTTCGCGAGCAGGCTGAGGCCCGCCGCGATGCCGATGGCCAGCCACCACGTGCCCTTGCCGGTCTCGTCGAGCTTGGCCAGCGCATAGAGCACGGCGGCGGCGGTGGCGACCGCCGGCGCATCGGGCGTCGCGGCCAAGGTCTCGATCGAGACCATCAAAGTGAGATTGAAGAACAGCGCGGCGCGGCCGCCGGCATCTTCGCTTTTCAGCAGGATCGCGCCGGCGCGCCAGACGAAGAGGTTGGCGAGGATCGAGAGCACGAGTGGGCCGAAGCGCACGCCGAGCGGCGTTGCGCCGAAGATAAGGGTGCCAGCACGGATCGCGTAGGCGATGGCGGGCGGGTGATCGTAATAGCCGGCGGCAAGATGGCGCGACCATAGCCAGTAATACGCCTCGTCCGCCGACAGCGGCAGCAGCGTGGCGGCGGCGAAGCGCACCACCGTAAGCGCGGCGATGGCGAAGAAAAACAACCTCGTCTTATTTTGGCCCATCGCTCCGCTATATGAGGCCGGGTTCATCTTGTGCGCCAGACGAACAGGCTCGACATCGCGTAATTCCACAGCGCGCCCATGATCGCGCCGGCGGCACCCGCGACCCACCACACGCTGTCCTCAGCATAGATCCAGTTTGCGATGCCGACATTGGTCAGCGCGCCGATGGAGCAAAACAGGCAGAAGACGACGAAGCCGCGGACCAGCGCGAGGCCCTTCAGGCGGCGGTCGCGATAGGTGATCTCGTTGTTGAGAACGAAGTTGGACGTCAGCGCGACCACCGTCGCGACGATCTGGGCCGAGCGGAAGGGCTGAACGCCGGCGAGCAGCGCGATCTTGAGCGCCGCGAGATGCACGATGAGGCCGACGGCGCCGACCAGGACGAAGAAGATGAAACGCGGCTCGACCATGTCGCCGGTCAGCTTGGCGAACAGGAGGCCGAGGAATTCGAGGCCGATCTGGATGTTGAACTTGCTCTCGCCCTGCTCGCGCTTGCCGAAGACGAAGGATTGCTCGGCGATGCGCAAGGACGGGCCGGCGGTCGCGGCGATGTCGAGCAGGATCTTGAAGCCCGAGGGCGACAGGCGGTCGGCGATGGCGTCGAAGCGGTCGCGGCGCAGCATGAAGAAGCCGCTCATCGGGTCGCTGAGCGGAACGGACAAGACCTTGGCGGTGATCGCAGTGGCGAGGCTCGACAGTGCGCCGCGCGTCTTGTCGCTCAGGCCCTCGGCGCTGCCGCCCTCCACATAGCGGCTGGCGGCCACCAGATCGACGTCGCCGGCGCGCAGCTTCTCGAGCATGCGCATGAGCACGCTTTCGTCATGCTGCAGATCGGCATCCATGACGGCGACGAAGGGCGCGCTGGAGGACAGGATGCCCTCGATACAGGCGCCGGCAAGGCCGCGGCGGCCGACGCGCTTCAGGCAGCGGACGCGCGGATCGCGCGCCGCGATCGCCTTGGCGGTCTCGGCGGTGCCGTCGGGCGAATTGTCGTCGACGAAGATCGCTTCCCAGCCGATACCGGCGAGGGCGATGTCGAGACGGCGCACGAGCTCGGCGACGTTGCCCCGCTCCTTGAAGGTGGGCAGGACGACCGAAAGCTCGATGGAAAGGGACACCGGGGCGGGCACGCAAATCTCCTTGCGCCGCCTTGGTGGCAACAGGCCCAGGCGGCGTCAAGGGAGTGCGATTCCGCCAGCCCTAAATGACGTGCAGGACATAAAGAACAACACCGGCCAGCACGGCCAAGACCAGACTGCTCGCCAAGACATAGCGGACGTGGCCGGTTGCCTCGCCTTGGCGGGCTTCCTCGGTGGGGACGACACGATGCCCGGCGGTGTTGGGGGTCTGTGGATAGGCCATGTTCGCTCCTTAATGCTGTGTGACGCCGCTGCGGCGCTCGACTTCCTGTCGCGCGTCGCTGACGAGCTGAAGCCGCTGCGGCTCCCCCTCGCCGTCGCGGGCACGGATATCGCGCTCCCAAGCGCTCAGAATCTCCAGCCGCTCCGGATCGCTGAAGCGGCGGTCGCGCACGACATCCAACGGCGCCCGGTGATAGCGGCCCGGATCGCTGACGATGTCTTCCATGAGTTTTTTCTTGGTCATAGGCCCCTGGCCGATCAGAACCGTCCCAACAGGACCAGAACCAGGATGACCACCAGCACGAGGCCGAGGCCGCTGCTCGGAACGTAGCCCCAACTGCGGCTGTACGGCCATGCGGGCCACGCGCCAAACAGAAGCAGCAGAAGAACAATGATCAAAATCGTACCAAGCATCGCAATATCCTCGAGTGATCACGGGAGGAAACGGATGGGCCTGCGCCGCGGTTCCGGGAACCATCGCCGCAATATCGCCTTGGTTCGCGATGGAACGCGCGCGTGCGGGGAGTCGTTGACGGACGTGCCGACGAGCAGAGCTTGCCGGTTTCAAAGAACCGTCAAAGGAGTTCCCCTCATGAAGATCAGAACCATCGCCTTGACCGGCGCCGCGGCCGTCGCTTTCGCAAGCCTTCTGAGCGTCGCCCCTGCCGCCGCGTTCACGCATCATCCGGCGACGCCGGCGGAAATTCAGCAGACCGACGCGCTCAATGCGCAAGCGCTCGCCAACGCGCAGATGGGCACCCAGCCCAACCAGCCGAGCGCCGCGATCTCGACGGGCACCACCACCGATGTGACGCCGGCGACCCCGGCGCCGGATACCACCACGGCCACGCCACCGGCCGACAACAGCATGACGCCCGCGACGCCGCCCATGAACGCGCCGACGCCGCCGCCCGCACCGCCGGCGACACCGCAATAAGCACATCGACTTTTCGTTGCGAGGCCGGCGCGCGAGCGCCGGCCTTTGCTTATCTGGGACCGGGCCGGTAATCGGATTCGATGTGGCCCTTCAGTTGGTCCTCGTCGAACAGCACGGGCTTCAGCTGCATCTTCACGAACAGCGGCGACTGGTCGGCATAATGCGGCGAACTTTCGTCGAGCGTTGCCGAGCCGAACTGGTGAATGCTTTGCGACGAGAGCTTTCCAGCCTTGTCCCACGTCACGAACATGATGAAGGTGTCGCCATCGACCGCGGTCAGCGTGCCGTCATCCTGCTGCTTGCCGTAGACCGCGCGGTAGATGTCCGGCCCGCCATCGATCGGCAGATCGACAGCGCCGCGGCGGAAGCGGTTGACCTGGCCCCATTCGGGATCGAGGCGGCCGAAATGGGTCTTCAGGATTCCCATCGCGTCTTTAAGCGCGTCGAGCGGCGCTTCTTTCCACGGACCGCCAGGCTCTTCCGGCGCGGCGCGCACGCCCATCAGGACGGCGAGCGCCGTGCCGCGGTTGTGGATGTCCGTCTTGCGATTCCAGGCTTTCAGGATGGCCTGTGCCTGCTTCAGGTCGGCATCGCCCCCGGCGTTCGCGGATTCGATTTCCGCGATCATGCGCGTGATGTCGGAATGGACGCTGTAGGAGAGATCGAATTTGTAGGTGCGGAATTGGTCGGCGGTGATCGCCGGATCGGCGCCGAAGGTCTCCAGCGCGCGCCAGGCGCGGTTGGTCATGTTGGTCTGGATGCCCATGGTCGGCGAGAAGTCTGACGGCTTCAGATCGTCCGCCGGCGCCGTCGCCTGGAACGGCGTGTTGTTCGAGTTGAAGACAAAATCCGATTTCGGATTCCACAGCTGCGGGATTTTGTCGAACGGCACATAGGCGTGCCAGATCAGGTCGGAGCGGTCGCCGGGCAGGAAGCCGCGCCAGTCGAAGCCTTCCTTGCGCACCGGAAACTGGCCATTATAGACGTAGCCGATCGTGCCCTTCTCGTCGGCATAGATGTAATTGATGCTGGGCAGCGCCTGCAGCCGCATCGCGGCTTTCCATTCGTCCAGATCGCGCGCCTTGTTGAGGCGATAATATTGCAGCATCTGGCGGATCTCATTCATGCCGGCATAGCGGATGGCGAAGACGCCGTGATCGGTCTTGAAGACGGGGCCTTGCGCCGACCACAGCACGTCGCGGTGGAAGGTCCAGAACAAGGGGCCGAACAGCTTGACGCGGATCGCGGCGTCGGATTTCTCGAAGTCGCGCCATTTGCCGTCGAGCCGGTACTGGTTGTCGTTGGCGGGATTGATGGTGAGCTTGTAGACGTCGGCGAGATCGGGCGCGTTGACGGTGTTGGCCCAGCCCAGATGCGCGTTGTGGCCGTGCAGCATGAAGGGCGAGCCGGGGAACAGGCCACCGGCGACGTGCCAGCCTTCGCCGGACTGCAGCACCGCTTCGTACCACGCGACCGGGCCGGTATAGGGCTGGTGCGAATTGACGAGCAGGCGCGTCGCGCCGTCGGCGGAGCGATGCGGGCCGACGGCGATGCCGTTCGAGCCGATCTCGGGCAGCGGCTTGCCGCCGGTATCCTGGTTGAGCTTCCGCAGCATCGCATCGAGGCCATAGAAGAACGGTGTCTTGAACACGAAGCCTGCGGCGACATCCTTGCCGGTGAGCGGCAGCAGGCCGGGCTTCACCTTGTCCGGATGCAGCGCGGCGTAATAGTTCACGCCATCGGCATAAGCCTCCGCAACGCGGCGAACATCGGCGGGCAGGTCTTTCTCATAGCGCGCGTTGATGTTCTCCCAGACGCGGAACAGGTGCACGAGATAATCGGTGGTGGCGCCGCCGGGACCGTTGGCGGCGGCGAGCGTGCCGCGGCTGGCCAGCGCCACGTCCTGGATGGTGGCGAAATCGTCCTCCGAATGCGCGAAGCCGATTCCAAACGCGACGTCGGCGTCGGTCTTGCCGAGGATGTGCGGCACGCCCCAGTTGTCGCGGCGGATATGCACGTCGTAGCGCGCGGCTTTGGCGATCAGCGTGGCGGGATCGGGTGGCGCGGGCTGGGCCATCCGGTCGGAAACGATGACGATGCCGAGCGCCACAACCACGAGCGCGACAAGCGCAATCGCGCCGATTTTCAGATATCGCATGACCCCTCCCGATTTTGGCGCGCACGCTAAGGCTTGCGTCGCGCGGCGTCGAGGCGGTGCGCTTGTAAATTCAGCGCCGATCCGCGAGCCTGTTTCGCATGCCGGGGATTCTTTCCAGCCATATAGCTGTTGCACCATGAGCGACCCGGGCGAACCATCGACCGGCGGCCGCACGGCGGCATTCGGCTTCATCTTCGTCAGCGCGGTCGTTTGCGCGATGTCGATCGGCATCATGGTGCCGGTGCTGCCCAATCTCTTGAAGTCGTTCAACGGCGGCGACACCGCGGCGGCGACCGATTGGAGCGTCGCGTTCTTCGTGTTCGGCGGCCTGATGAGCTTCTTCGCGGGGCCGGTGCTCGGCCTGTTGTCGGACCGCTATGGGCGGCGGCCGGTGCTGCTGTTCTCGCTGGCGGGGCTCGGGCTCGATTTCGTGTTCATGGCCTTCGCGCCGAGCATCGGCTGGCTGTTCGTCGGGCGGCTGATCAGCGGCGCGACCTCGGGCGTGTTCTCGACCGCCAATGCCTATGTCGCCGATGTGACGCCGCCGGAGCGGCGGGCACGCGCCTTCGGCTGGATGGGCGCGGCATTCAGCGTCGGGTTCCTGCTCGGCCCCGCGATCGGCGGATTGCTCGGCGATTACAATCTGCGCCTGCCCTTCATGGCGGCGGCGGTGCTGACGCTGGTCAACGCGCTCTATGGCCTGATCGTGGTGCCGGAATCGCTGCCGCCGTCGCGGCGCACGGCGGCGTTCCACTGGCGCCGCGCCAATCCGCTCGGGGCGCTGCGCCTGCTGCGCTCGCATCACGAGCTGTTGCCGCTCGCCGCGGTCGGCTTCCTCAACCAGCTCGCCAACATGGTGTGGCCGAGCGTGTTCGTGCTGTATGCGGGATATCGCTTCCACTGGACGCCAGGCTTCACTGGTGTGGCGATGGCATGCATCAGCGTCGCCGGCGTATTGGTGCAGAGCTTCATCGTCGGACCCGCAGTCAAGCGGTTCGGCGAGCGCGGCTGCCTGCTGATCGGCGCATCGCTGCCGATCATTGGGTTGGCGTGGGCAAGCTATGCTCCGAATGGCTGGCTGTATTTCCTCGGCGTGCCGTTCAACGCGTTCTGGCAATTGCTGGTGCCGGGGCTGCAAGGGCTGATGACGCGGCGCGTCGGGCCAACCGAACAAGGTCAGCTGCAGGGCGCCAACCAGAGCCTGGCCGGCATGGCGTCGGTGCTGGGGCCGGTGCTCTATGGATTGTCGTTCGCGTGGGCGGTGCGGCATCCGGAGTGGCACATCCCCGGCCTGCCCTTCCTGCTGGCGTCGCTGACGATGGTGGCGTGCCTTGTCATCGCGATCCTGGCGGGACGCGCGGCGCAGGCTCACGCCAATCGCGAGGCCGCCGAGTAGCCCGCCAGCGCCGCGATGCCGGTGACGAAGGTGCCCCACGCGATATCGATCGCCGCCAGATGCGCCGGCCAGACCTTGAGCGTCGCCATGTTGGTGAGGTCATAGGTCATATAGGCGAAGAAGCCGAACGCCGCGCCCATGAACAGTGCCGCGGCCCAGCCGCCGCCGCGCAGGCCCGGGCCGATCGCGAACAGGCAGATGCCGACGATGTACAAGATATAGAACAGCACGGCAGCGGTCATGTTGGTCTTTGCCGAGAGAAGCGATCCGACGGCCGGCTCGAAGAACGCCTTCACGGCATAGCCGAGCCAGGCAAGGTCGAACGCCGCCATCACGACGGCGGCAACCAGATATGCAACCAGATAGCGGGCCACCGGTTCCTCCCAATTGCGCGGTTTACGGACCGGTTTGCGGCCTGGATCACTGACAGAACGTCCGCTTGGCGCCGGTTGATCCGTGCGGCTGCGCCCGCCGTACACATTCCAAACCAGCGGACGGACACATGGCGAAGATCGCGATCATCGGAACGGGAATTTCGGGACTGGGCGCCGCCTATCTGCTGGACCGGCGTCATGAGGTGACGGTCTACGAGAAGGCCTCGCGCATCGGCGGCCACAGCCGCACCGTGACGGTCGATTACGATGGCAAGGCGATCCCGGTCGACACCGGGTTCATTGTATTCAACGAGAAGAATTATCCGCAGCTCTCGGCGATGTTCCGCCATTTGAACGTGAAGGTGCATAAGAGCGACATGACGTTTGCGGCGTCTATCCGCGACGGCTGGCTGGAATGGGGCGCCAAGGACACCAATGCGGTGTTCGGGCAGCGGCGCAATTTGCTGCGCCCCAAATTCGGCATGCTGATCCGCGACGTGTTCCGGTTCAACGCGCTGGCCGAGCGCACCGTAGCGCTTCATCCCGATTTGACGCTGGACGGGCTGATTGCAACGCTCGGGCTCGGCGACTGGTTCCGGCGGTTCTATCTGCTGCCGATGTCGGCGGCGATCTGGAGCTGCCCGCCCCGCGAGATGATGCGCTTTCCGGCGGCGACGCTGATCCGCTTCATGGCCAATCACCACCTGCTGAGCGCCAATGGCCAGCCGCAATGGTACACGGTGAGCGGCGGGTCGCAGGAATATGTGACGCGGCTGACGGCAGGCTTGATGGATCGCATCCGCGTCGGCAGCGGCGCGGCGGCGGTGACGCGCGATGCGCATGGCGTGTCGGTGACCGATACGACCGGCGAGCAGCATGCCTACGACCATGTCGTGTTCGCGAGCCATGGCGACGAGGCGCTGCGCCTGCTGACGGATGCCGATGCGCGGGAGCGCGAGACGCTGTCGGCGTTCCACTACCAGAAGAATCTCGCTGTGCTGCATCGCGATGCGGCGGTGATGCCGCGCACCAAGCGCTGCTGGGCGAGCTGGAATTACGCGTCGGACGGCGACATGAACGATCCGGCGCTGTCGGTGACCTATTGGATGAACCTGTTGCAGGGCATCCCGGACGAGACGCCGCTGTTCGTGACGCTCAATCCCAAGACGGAAATCGCCGCGGACAGGATTTTCGACGTGCACGAGTTCGAGCATCCCGTGTTCGACCGGCGCGCCGTCGCGGCGCAAGGCGAAGTGCAGGCGATGCAGGGTGCGTGCAACACATGGTTCTGCGGCGCGCATCTGCGCAATGGCTTTCACGAGGACGGACTTGCGAGCGCGGTGCATGTCGCCCGGCTTTTGGGCGCCGAGACGCCGTGGCAGGCGGCGCGGCCGGCGTTTGCGGAACCTTCGTGGGACCGCGATTCATATCCGGATGCGCGGGCCGCCTAGCCCCATTCGTGCGTTTGTATTTCAGGGAGTTTTGCGATGGGTTTCATTCCGGCGTTCGTCATCGAAAAGAAGTTCCGCAACGCGATCAAGGATCTGCGCTACGGCACGCTGGAGTTCACCGCGCCCAATGGCGAGGTGACCATTGCAAAGGGCCGCGAGCCCGGCCCCTATGCCAAGTTTCGCGTCCAGGATTGGAGCGTGCTGAGCCTGTGTGCCGCGCGCGGCGATATCGGGCTCGGTGAGGCCTATATCGACGGTATGTGGGAGTCGGACGACATCGAGACCCTGGTCTCGCTGTTCCTGATGAACATGGACAGCTTCGGCGGCTTTTCCGATGGCGATCTTCTGCACCGGATGGCGTTCGTCATTCAGGACGCGCTGCTGCGGCGCAATTCCGTGAAAGGCTCGTCGCGCAACATCCAGGATCACTACGACGTCGGCAACGAGTTCTATTCGCTGTGGCTCGACCCGAGCATGACCTATTCGTCGGCGCTTTATGCGAACGGCGACGAGCCGCTTGAACGTGCGCAGGAACGCAAATATGAGCGCATCCTGAGCAAGCTGCCGGATGCGAAATCGTCGATCCTGGAGATCGGCTGCGGTTGGGGCGGGTTCGCGGATCGCGCCACGGCGGACGATCATCGCGTGACCGGCCTGACGATCTCGCCCTCGCAGCACCGCTATGCCAGCGCGCGGCTGGCGGGGCGGCCGGCGGATGTGCTGCTGGAGGATTATCGCAAGGTGCGGGGCACGTTCGACAGCATCGTCTCGATCGAGATGTTCGAGGCGGTGGGCGAGCATTACTGGCCGGTGTATTTCCAGACCGTGGCCGAGCGGCTGAAGCGCGGCGGCCGAGCGGTGATCCAGACGATCACGGTGCGCGACGAGCTGTTCGCGGGCTATCGGACGCGCAGCGATTTCATCCGGCATTACGTGTTTCCGGGCGGGATGCTGCCGTCGCTGGCGCGGTTCGCCGAGGAAGCCGACAAAGCCGGCCTCAAGATCGCCGACACGTTTTCGTTCGGTCACGACTATGCGCGCACGCTTCGGGAATGGTCGCAGAAGATGATCGCGCGCAAGGATGAAATCCTGGCGCTCGGCCACGACCAGAAGTTCTTCCGCAACTGGCAGTTCTATCTCGGCATCTGCGCCGCCGCGTTCAGCGTGGACCGCACGGATGTCGTACAGGTCGAACTTGCGCACGCTTAAGATTGCCGCTTTCGCTTTTGCCGTGCTGGCTGCGACGCCGGCGTGGGCAGCGCCGCGCGAGATCGCCGAGACGATCCACGCCGCCAAGCCTTACGGCAAGGGCGCGGTGTCGTTCCTGTTCATGACGGCGTATGACGCGACCTTGTGGACCGATGCGCCGCATTGGTCGATGGATTCGTGCTTTGCGCTGACGCTGCATTACGGCATGGGGTTCTCGACGGACGAACTGGTCGACCGCACGATGTCGGAGATGACGCATGTCGCGCCGCATCTGGATGTCGCGACACAGGCGCGTTATCGCGCGATGCTGCCCAAGCTGTTTCCGGGCGTGAAATCCGGCGACACGATCACGGCGTTGCATACGCCGGGGCAGCCGACGAAGTTTTATCACAATGGCACGCTGGTCGGGCAGAGCGACGACGCGGGGTTCGCCGCGCCGTTCTTCGCAATCTGGCTGTCGCCTGCGACCTCCGATCCCGGGCTGCGCCGCAAGCTTCTGGCACAGAACAAGCCGGCTTAAGTCGTTTCCAGCTCCGTGCCGGGGCCCATCGCCGAGCGTCGGATGTGCATGAAGGGCAGCACCAGCAGCGACAGCGCGAACAGCGCGCCGATCACGATCCAGGCTTCGTTGAACGACATCACCAGCGCGGCCTTGCGCACCAGGGGCTCGGCGTATTGGCGCATGGTCTCGTTGACCGGGCCCATATCGTGGCCCTGGAAGTATTCTGCCGGCAGGCCGACGGTGCGGGCGGCGTCGGCGTCGCCGGCTTGCAGGCGTGTCGCGAGCGCCGCGGCGTGGCTGGGGGTGCGTTGCTCCAGGATCGTGTCGACCAGCGCGATGCCGATGGCGCCGCCGAGGTTGCGCATCAGGTTGAACAGGGCGCTGCCGTCCGCGACCTGGCCGGGGATCAGCGTGTCGAGCGCAAGGCGCGTCGCGGGCAGGATGCACAGCATGACGCTGGCGCCGCGTATCGCCTGCGGCCAGAACAGGCCGTCGTAATCGGTGTTAACGGACATGAAGCCGTTGGCGATCAGGCCGCCGGCGAACATGCTGTAGCCGACGGCCGTCAGCCAGCGCGGATCGATCCGGGATTCGAGCAGCGCGGCGACCGGCGCGGTGAGCAATTGCGCGGCGCCGGAGACGATCATGATCGTGCCGATCTCCCACGGCGAATGCTCACGGATCAGGCCGAGGAACAGCGCCAGCAGATAGACCGAGCCGTAGAGGCCGAGGCCGAGAACGAAGCTGAGCACGCAGCCCAGCGTGAAGGTGCGTTCGCGGAAGCGGTGGAGATCGAGGAAGGCGTGCGGGCTGTAGAGGCTGCGCCAGATCGCGCCGGTGCCGGTGACGAGGCAGATCGCGATGCAGCCATAAACGAAAGTGCCCTGCCAGCCATATTTCGGCGCTTCCTTGAGGACGAGCTCGAGCGTGGCGAGGAAGGTCGCGGCGAGCGCGATGGCGCGGTAGTCGATGCGGCGCAGCTCCGACCAGTCGGGTTCGCCCATGCGGACGAAGCCGGCGACGAGCAGCGCGACGAGCAGGCCGGGGCCGAGATTGATCAGGAAGATCCAGTGCCAGCTGTAATGCGTCGTGAGGTAGCCGCCGATGGCGGGGCCGATGGTCGGCGCGATGACCGCGAGCGTGCCGGCCAGCGCGGTGGCGGTGACGCGGTGGCGTTCGGGCATCATCAGGAACACCGAGGTGAAGACACCGGGGATCAGCATGCCGCCGCAGAAGCCCTGGACCACGCGCAGCGCGATGAAGGGCGGCAGGTGCGTGCACATCGCGCAGCCGAGACTCGCCAGCGTGAAGCCGAGCGTGGCGGCGGCAAACATCCAGCGCAGCGACAGCGCGCGCGTCAGCCAGCCGGTGAGCGGGATCGCGATCACCTCGGCCATCAGGTAGCCGGTCTGGATCCAGCTGAGCTGGTCCGGCGTGACGTTGAAGTAGTGCTGGATGGTAGTGAAGGAGCTCGCGACGATCTGGATATCGAGCACCGCGAGCGACATCCCCAGGCACATGGCGACGAAGCCGATCCAGGTCCGCAGGATACTCTGGCTTGGCATTCGGGTGAGGGCTCTAGGCGGGTGCGTTGCTCGGCGCAGTGTGCAGCCTTTGCACCGCCGGGTCCATCACGCGCCGCCACAGCGGCGGGACCAGCGCCAGGAGGATGCTGCCGGCATAACCGGCGGGAAGCTCAGGCGCGGCGGCGACCCATTTGAGGCTCTCATAGGATGCGGCGGGGCGGGCGTGATGCCAGCTGTGGCGGCCCATGTTAAAGATCAGCGCATTGGCGAGGGCGTTGCTCGAGTTCCAGCTGTGCGCCTGGCTGAACGGTTCGTGGCCGGCGCCGACGGTGCGGCGCGTGAGGCCGTAATGGGCGATGTAGTTGAACAGCTCCAACACCACGATGCCGACGATGCTTTGCGCCGCGAACAGCGCGGCGCCGCGGCCGCCGGCGATGAGAGCGATGGCGACATAGACCAGCGCCATCGCGGCAACGTCGCGCGCGATGCGATTGGCGACGAGGCCGCCGCCGCGGACCGCGACGCGGCGCTGCTCGATGCTCCAGGCATCCGTGAACTGGCCGGGGACGGTGCGGATCAGGAAGCCGTAGAAGCTCTCGCCGAGACGGGCGCTGGCGGCATCGCGCTCGGTCGCGGCCCAGCGGTGGTGACCGAAGATGTGGGCGACGCGGAAATGGCGATAGGTCATGCCGGTGAGCATCACGAGGCCGAGCAGGCGCTCGCGCTTGTCGTGGCCGTGCACCAGCTCATGCGCCGCGAGGATACCGAACACGCCGGTGGTGACACCGACGGAGAGCGCAAGCGCTGCGAAGCCGACGGCGTCGCTCGCGCGCGCGACGGCGAGCGCCCAGACGATCACGCCGAGTTGAACCGGAACATAGAGATTGGGCAGCAGGCGGAAGGCTGGGGTCTGCGGCGGCGATGGGCCGTCGCCGCGCGGTGCGATCCACTCGGCGCCGATCAAGGCGAGCAGCAGGAGCGCGACGGTGGCGAAGGGGCCGGCGGGGCCGATGAGATAATGAAACGTAGGGATCGACAGCGCGAAGGCGAAGGGGGCAGCGAAGCGCAGAGGTGCGAGCCGCATCGCGTCAGACCGCGTTGGCCGGAGCGCGGGCGCGGCGGATGGCGAGCGCGGCGTCTTCCTGGCGGATGCGCCATGCGAGCATGGCGGCGTTCAGAACGGTGAAGGCAACCGCGACCCAGATCTCGCCGAAGGCCAGCGGCAATGCCGCGATCTCGCCGGCGACGACGAGATAGTTGGGATGGCGCACGAAGCGGTAGGGGCCCTTGCGCACCAGCGGGGCGCCTTCGAGGGTGATGATGCGCGTCGTCCAGAACGGCCCGAGCGTCGCGATCACCCAGACGCGGGCGAGCTGCAACGCGATGAAGATCGCGAGCGCGATCCAGTGGATCGTGGCATCGGCCGGCAGGAGGACCACGATGGCGGCGAGCCAGGCGGCGTGCAGCAGCACGATCAGCGGGTAATGCGCCCGGCCGATCTCGACTGCACCGCGCGCCAGCAGCGCACGCGTGTTGCGCTCGGCATAGGCGACCTCGACCAGACGCTGCAGCGCCACCAGCGCCAGGATGATGTAGATCGCCAGCCTCACGGCCCACCAACCGACAGGAAGACGGCGGAGAAGCCGGGGCCGAGCGCGGTCATCAGGATGCGGCGCTCGCGCCATTTCATCCGTTCCAGCACGAACAGCGCGGTGACGGCGGACATGTTGCCGAAGTCGCGCAGGACGCTTCGGCTTTCGGTCAGCGCGCCGCGCGGGATGTCGAAGGCGTCTTCCAGCGCATCGAGCACCTTGGCGCCACCGGGATGGCAGGCGAAGCCTTCGATGTCGGCGAGCCGCATGTCATTGCGCTGCAGATAGGCGTGCAGGATCGGCTTGAAGTCGTTGGCGACGAGCGAGGGGATGCTCTGGGAGAACACGGCTTTCAGGCCGTCTTCCTCCACGTCCCAGCCCATGATGCCGAGCGAGTTGGGCCAGGTGTATTCGCCGCCGGGGCCGAGCGCCGGGCCATCGCCGGCGGTCGACAGGATCGCGCCGGCAGCGCCGTCGCCGAACAAAGCGGTGGCGACGATATTGCTCTTTGACGTGTCGTTCTTGCGGAAGGTCAGCGCGCAGAGCTCGACCACGAGGAACAACACGCGGCTGCCGGGATGCGCCTTGGCGAGCTCGCTGGCGCGGGTGAGGCCGACCACGCCGCCGGCGCAGCCGAGGCCGAAGATCGGCAGGCGGCGGATGTCGCGGCGCAAGCCGAGCTTCTCGATGACGAGGGCGTCAAGACTGGGCGTCGCGATGCCGGTGGTGGAGGACACGACGATGGCGTCGATGTCGTCGCGCTGGAGGCCGGCCTCGTCGAGCAGCGCGAGCGTCAGCTTCTCGAACAGCGCGACGGAGTTCTCGATGTAGAGCGCGTTGCGGTCGGTCCAGCCATGCGGCTCGGTGTACCAGTCGATCGGCACGCAGGAGTAGCGCCGGTCGATACCTGTGTTCTCGAACACAGGCATAAGGCGCGTGATGTCGCGGCCGCCCTTGAAGAGGGCCTGGGCGCGAACCGAAACGTCGGGTTGTTCGAGAACATAAGGTGGAACGGCACTCTTCAGCGCCAGCAAACGCGGCTGCATTCATGCTCCTGAAATCGTTTGCGGAAGCCCACCCGCAAACGAGTATAGCCTGCGATATCCGAAAGGCTATGTGCCGGCGTTTTACAGCGTAATCGGCATCAGGCGGCGGCGCGGGACGCGTGCAAGCCGTCAGGCGGCACGAGAACAAGCCGGTCGCCGGCTGGCGCACCGACATAGTGGACCTGCGGCTCTGGAACATTGAGCATCATGCGCAGGACCTCGAACGCCTCACGGTCGACGCGGACCCGGACGGCGACAAACCGGCTGCCTTCGATCTCGGCCGGTACGCCCAGCGGCTTGATGCCGAGGCCGAGCAGCAGGAAGTGGTAGAGCGCGTCGGTGGGGATCGCCCAGGTGAAGGCGTCATAGCCGGCGCGCAGGCAGAACTCGAACAGCCCCACCATCAGCCGGTTGCGCGCGGTCTCGATGGCGTGACGGTCGGTGCCGGTCTCGTCCAGCACGCTGCGGGACAGTTCGAGAATGGTGTTGCCCCGCGTCACGCCGCGGACATCGCAAAGCTCCGGCGTGACCTCCGAGAACTGGTGCGGCCCGACGGTCGGCAGCAGACGATGGGCGCCCAGCACCGCGCCGTCGTCGCGGGTCAGGAGCAGATAGAGAGCATCGTCGGTGTCGAAGCGGTCCTTGCCCGACGTGGTCCAGCCGTCCGGGCCGCGGCCGAACAGGCGGAACATGTCTTCCAGGGCATCCTGGTAGAGCATGGCATTGCGGCTGGTGACGATCTCGAGCATCGGCGCCTCGGGTTGGCGCCCGGACGCTCGCCCTGCAACCGCAGGCTGTCACCCCCCGGATATGAGGGGGATCGGCAGAAACCCAGGATTTCCGGGATTCAGAGCATGATCTGCTTGGTGTAGATCGCGACCGCTACAGCTTGTGCGCGAGTCGTGGCATTGAGCTTGATCAGCGTGTTTTGAACGTATTCGTGCACCGTCTGCTCGGCGATGTTGAGTATCTGGGAGATTTCCCAGTCGGTCTTGCCCGAGGCGACCCAGCATAGGCATTCCTGCTCGCGCTGCGTCAGCACCTTGGGCGTCCGCGAGGGCGGGATGTTCTTCGCCCGCATGCGCTCGAGCCTGGTGTGGAAATAGATCGATGCCATGTGCAGGCATTTCTCTTCTTTCTCGCCCAGCTCGTAATGCGCGGTCGCCATCGAGATGCCGACGACGAAGCCGTCGCGGCTGTAGATCGGGAGCGCGAAGCCATCCTGCATGCCGTGCTCATTGGCTTCCTTGAGGATGCGCAAGCCGGCCTTGTTGCTGTTGCGATAAACATCGGTCCAGCGCACCGGCGCGCTATCGGTCATCAGCCGCTTCGCAACGGGATCGACCGCCATGTATTTGCGCGACGCCCAATGCTGCATCCACTGCTCGGGCCAGGTGTTCGCCCACACGCGCTCTTCCACCGGCACGCCCAGGCGCTCCGGCGTGCCCATCAGGAAGCTGCCCATGCCCATCTCGCCGATCAGCTCCTGAAACGAGCCGATGAGCGATGGGCCATCGGTCGGAAGATCGAGACGGTCGATGAAGTCGAATGTCGTATTGATCGTCAAAATCGCGAACTCACCCCTGCGGCGGAAATAGGGGGCGCTCCTGCCACCTATCCACCGGGCACACTCGCGATGCTACACCTCTCCGTTCGCCAGGGACAACTGGTAGGCCTTGTATTCGGCCAGCAACCCTACGTGCTCTTCCCTAATGGCATCGACGCCGTGCAGATGCTCCGGGACGTGATCCTTGAGCAGCACCGAGGGGCATTGGCCCTCGTAATTCCCGAGATTCGGCCGGTGCTGGCGGTAACCAACAAGCGCCGCCAGTTCGGGCGAGAAGCGGCGGGCGATGTCGGGCGGATAGACCAGCCATTGGTTCTCGTACGGCTTCAGCCACCCCAGGCTGTAGCTGATCACCACGCCGGCGCGCGGCAATTTCGCGCGATTGCTTCCGCCGCAGTGAAGCGTGGAACCGAGCCACAGCAGCGCCGAGCCGAGATTCATCTCCGCGGAAATCGCATGGCTGCGGTCGGGGCGCGTCTCGCATTGCGCGCCATGGGTGCCGGGCCACACCAGCGTCGCGCCGTTTTCCGCTGTAAACGGGGTAAAGGGCCACATCACATTGACGAGAAACTCCATCGCGCCCTTAGGCCCGCCCCACATGTCCTGGTCGCGGTGTGGAACCTGCTCGGGCTCGCCAGGCCAGATCTCGATGACCTGGGTGAGGTTGAGCTGGAAATTGTCGCAATAGGGGCCGAGCACCGCCTGCGTGACATCCAGGATCAGCGGATGCTGGACCAGCGCGGCGGCGTGCGGCGAGCGCTTCAGGATGCCGCCGAACCGTTTCGTCCGTGTGCCGAAGAAGTCGCCCTCGCAGAACGGCGTCTGCAGCAGGCGCGGCCTCAAATCCTCGTGCAACGCTCGGACTTTTGCGGTCGGCAGCAAATCGGGGATGATGCAGTAACCATCCGCCAAAAGAGTCGCAGCCCAATCGGGGTTTGTTTCCTGCGGGGGGAGGCGAAGTGCGGCGCTGGACATTATGCCGCCTCCGCGATGTCGCTCAGTTGCAGGACCGGAACTCGCGATTGTGCGCGGTCGCGGAAGAGTTGCAGCGTCGCGGGCGTGATGTTGATCGCGAGCGCGCCGCACATGTCACCGGCGATGAGCTGCGGCTCGCCGAGCGGCTCGCACTCCCAGCCCAGCGCGAGCAGCGCCGACAGCAGATGCATGTGCACGACGCAGGTGTATTGGCGGATGCCGTAGAGCAGGCCGAACTCGCACAGCGCCATGATGATCTGCATGTGCGTCGGGCGCGGATCGACATCTTTGGCCGGCGTGGTGAGGAGGCGCGTGATCTCCCAGACGTCCGGGGCGGCCGGCACGCCCTTCTCGCACAGATGCGGGAAGATATCGCCGAGCAGATGCGAGCCGGTGCTGGGCAGCAGGCGCACCGAGCCGAGATGGCGCTGGCGGCGCGGATCGAGCGCCATCAGATAGATCGCGTCGGCATTGTCGAACTGATCGATCTCGAACTGGCCGTCGATCACGGGGATGTCCCACTTGAAGCGGTCCACGAAGACGGTCTTGCGGTCGCGGTGCATCTGCTCAAGCAGCGCGGTGTATCTGTGGCGGTTGTTGGCGGTGACGACGTCGACCATGGGTAACTCCCGGTTGTGTCCGGGAGGAAACTCGCATCGATGCGCCGCGGCCCGCGATCCCCTAGTTAGGGGATAGCGTCAATTGAGCAGGTCGGCGAAGACGATGTGATTGTCGAACAGCACGCGCACGATGAGCTGCATGCGCGTCGCGACGTCGTAACGGCGCTTGGCCTCTTCCATATGGTGATGGACGGTCTGGTCGCTGATGCCGAGGATCTGCGCCACGTCGCGGTCGCTTTTGCCCTTGCCGACAAGCACGACGCAGTCGAGCTGGCGGCGCGTCAGCTGCGGCGGCTTGCGATCGCGGATCAGCCCCGGCTTCTTGAGATCCTTGCGCTGCGCGACGCGGCGCGCCGCCTCGAATGCGAAGCAGCCGACATATTGCGCGGCGGGGAACGACGCCTTGGGCAATTCGCGGCCGAGACGCGTGCTGAAGGTGCAGACCGCGGTGCTCTGGCCGGGGATGTTGATCGGAATCGTGTAGCCGGCGCCGAGGCCCGCCTCTTTCGCAGCGTCGAGCACTTCACGCTGCCGCGCGGTCAGCGATACCAGCTGCGGCACGTCGGTCCAGACAAAGGGCGTCGCGTATTTCTCGCACGCCACGAGCACCGGATCGTCGAAGAAGTAGCCGCGATCGATGAAGATGTTCGCCCAGGCATCGGGGAAATCGTGCAGGCTCATGAGCGCTTCGCGGCTCTGGAAAACACTGGCGTGGTGGATGAGCGCGAAATAATCGAAGCCGAAGGCGCGAATCGTCTGGTTGATGAGATCCTTCAGCTCGCTGAATTCGGTGACGCGATTGGCTTCCTGAACGAATTTCTGAACGTCATCAAATCGACTCATCAACGCCTCCAACAAGGCTCATGGCGTCATTCGATGCTCCACCATCGACGCAACGTCCTCAGCGAGCCGTCCCCCTGGAAGGCGGCACTATAGGCGGCATTAACCTTTGGAAACGAGTCCGTGCGCGCACGGATAGGCGGTCCGCGCGCGCGCGATTTTCGCCTGTAAAATCAGAGCCTTGTGAGATTTTCGCGGCGTTCCGGAATCGTTATTCCGTGATTCCACTCACAAGATCAGAAGCACGCGTCCGACCGCTTTGCGGCTCTCGATATAGGCGTGTGCGGCGGCGGCCTCGGACAGCGCAAACGTCTTGTCGATGACGACCGTCAACGTGCCAGCGGCAACTTCATCGACCAGCTTCTGGATCATGTCGTGCACCCGGTCGGAAGCGATCTCGGCGCCGAGGAAGACGCCGGAGAGCGAACGGTTGCCGCCCATCAGCGAGCCGACATCGACATGCATCGGCTCGCGTCCCGCGGCGCCGACCATCGAGACGCGGCCACGATAGCCGAGCGACAGGATCGAGCCTTGCAGCGTGGTGCCGCCGACGGAGTCGACGACGAGATCGACGCCGGCACCGTTGGTGAGGCGCATGACCTCCTGCACCACATCGTGGGTCTTGTAGTTGATGCCCTCGTCGAGGCCGAGCGGCTTGAGTTTCTCGAGACGCGCATCGCTGGACGCGGTGGCGAGGACACGCGCGCCGGCGCGTTTGGCGAGCTGGATCGCGGCGACGCCGACGCCGGAGGCGCCGGCCTGGACCAGCACGGTCTCGCCGGCCTTGAGACGGCCGAACTCGAACAGACAGTCATGCGCGGTGCCGAATGGCACCGGGACGGCGGCGGCGTGGCGCACGTCGCAGCCCGGCGGAATCTTCCACGCGGTGCGCGCAGCGACGGATCGCAGCTCGGCATGGCTGCCGTTGAAGCCGACGGTGACGGCCTTGTCACCGAGCTTGAAGTCCGTCACCTCGTCGCCGACCGCGACGACTTCGCCAGCGGCCTGGTAGCCGACGATGTGGGGCACAGTCATCAGCGCGCCGCCCTGGCGGTTGAGCGTGTCGCCGCCCTCGATGGAGACCGCTTCGACGCGGATGACGATGCCGTTGGACATCAATTGCGGATCGGGGACGTCCTCGTATTTGAAGACGGAGGGCGGACCGTTCTCGTAATAGACAGCGGCTTTCATGGCGTTCTCCCGATAGCTGTGGGCGCGCAGGCTAATCGCTGGGCCGTGCCGCGCAAGGCGGGTATTCCACAGCGCCTATTCGTTTTTAGGATTTCACGACCCCCTCCCCTCGCGCGACGACGCGCCGGACAATTGCGACGCGAGCCCTGAGTATCTCATGGATTTGGCGGGCGGGGATAAGATGGGATAAGTCGTTGTTCCCAGTGAGAGATGGACGAGGATAGACATGTCCCGCGAAGCCTATATCTGCGACGCCGTGCGCACGCCGATCGCGCGCTATGCCGGCGGGCTCGCTTATGTGCGGACCGACGATTTGGCGGCGCTGCCGATCAAGGCGCTGATGGCACGCAATGCCAGCGTCGATTGGAGCGCGGTGGACGAAGTCTATCTGGGCTGCGCCAACCAGGCGGGCGAGGACAACCGCAATGTCGCGCGCATGGCGGCGCTGCTGTCGGGACTGCCGCAGACGGTGCCGGGGACGACGATCAACCGGCTTTGCGCCTCGGGCCTCGACGCGGTGGGCAGCGCGGCGCGGGCGGTGCGGGCGGGCGAGATCGGCATGGCCATCGCGGGCGGCGCCGAATCGATGACCCGCGCGCCGTTCGTGATGGGCAAGGCGGAGAGCGCCTTTCCGCGCGCGGCGGAGAACCACGACACGACGATCGGCTGGCGCTTCATCAATCCCAGGATGAAGGTGCTGTACGGCACGGACTCGATGCCGGAGACCGGCGAGAACGTCGCCGAGGCGTATCAGATTTCGCGCGCCGACCAGGACGCGTTCGCGCTGCGCAGCCAGCAGAAGGCGGGACGCGCCATCGCGAGCGGATTCTTTGCCGAAGAGATCGTCGCGGTCGAGGCGAAGGACGCCAAGGGCAAGCCGGCGACGTTCGCGGCCGACGAGCACCCGCGGCCGCAGACCACGGCGGATGATCTGGCCAGGCTCAAGACGCCGTTCCGCACACCGGGAACGGTGACGGCGGGCAATGCGTCGGGCGTCAATGACGGCGCGGCGGCGATGATCATCGCGTCGGAAGAGGTCGCGGCGCGCAACGGGCTGAAGATTCGCGGACGCGTGCTCGGCATGGCGACGGCGGGCGTGGCGCCACGGGTGATGGGCGTGGGGCCGGTGCCGGCGACGGAGAAATTGCTGGCGCGACTCGGGCTGAAGATATCGGATTTCGACGTGATCGAGCTCAATGAGGCATTCGCGAGCCAGTCGCTGGCGGTGCTGCGCGGGCTCGGACTGCCGGACGATGCGAATTTCGTGAATCCGAATGGCGGCGCGATCGCGCTTGGCCATCCGCTCGGCATGAGCGGGGCGCGGCTGGTGCTCACCGCGCTGCATCAATTGGAGAAGACTGGCGGCAAGCGCGCGCTGGCGACGCTGTGCGTCGGCGTCGGGCAAGGCGTAGCATTGGCGATAGAGAGGGTCTGACGATGAAGTTCTTCCTCGCAGCGATGGCAGCTTTGCTCCTTGGCGGCGCGGCTTATGCCGCCGATACGCCACCTATCACGGTGACGCCGGTGACGCGCACCAGCAGGACGATCACCGGCCAGCAGATCGTGGTGCCACTGAGGCCCGACGTGATCGTCGCCACGGCCGTCTTTGCGCCCGGCGCGCGGCTGCCCGAACACGAGCATATCTATCCGCACTATGTGTATGTGCTGGAGGGGGAGCTGACAGTGGTTGTCACATATCCCGCGAAGAGGGTCACGGTGAAGGCCGGCGAATTCGTCGCCGAGCCGATGCGCACCTGGCACTACGGCATCAACAACGGCACGGTGCCGCTGAAGCTGCTGGTGATCGATCAGGTGCCGGCGGGTGTGAAATCCAACATGGTTCTGAGGACGCCATGAGCGCGGTCGTCCTTGGGGTGTCCTGCGACAGCGAGCATCGGTTCAGCAAGCCGCAGCGCGCCAGCATCCGGCTTGTCGAGGGGCTCGGCGTCGAGGGCGACGCGCATCTGGGCCTGACGGTGCAGCATCTGTCACGCATCAAACGCGATCCGACGACTCCGAATTTGCGGCAAGTGCATCTGATCCATGCGGAGCTGCATGACGAGTTGCACGCCAAAGGCTTCACCGTCGGCGCCGGCGACATGGGCGAGAATGTCACGACGCGCGGCATCGATCTGCTCGGGCTGCCGCTGAACGCGCGGTTGCATCTGGGGCCGGAGGCGATTGTCGAGATCAGGGGCTTGCGCAATCCCTGCGTCCAGATCGACAGGTTCGAGAAAGGCATGATGCATGCGTGCCTGGATAAGGATGCGGACGGCAATCTGATCCGCAAGGCCGGCATCATGGGCGTGGTGATCGCGGGCGGCGAGGTAAAGCCGGGCGATGCGATCCGGGTGGAGATGCCCGAGGGGCCGCATGAGAAGTTGGTGGCGATTTAACTGCGGTTGTCATCCCCGGCCGAGCGATGCGAAGGGAAGGGAAGGGGATGACAGAGGTGCCCAAACAAAAAGGCCGGAGCGGATGCTCCGGCCTTTTTTCATTCAAAGACGAAACCTCAATATCCCAACAGCGTCGCGTAGCGGTCGCGGTGGTAAGACGAACCGCCGAAGGTCGCTTCCTGGGCGCGGGCGCGCTTCAGGTACAGACCGGCGTCGTGGACGTCGGTCATGCCGATGCCGCCATGCATCTGGACCATCTCGTTGGAGACCAGATGCACCGCGTCGCCGACCTTGGCCTTCGCCAGCGAGGCGAGCTGCGCGATGTCGTTGGCGTCGCGGTCGATCGCTTGCAGCGCGCCTTCGACGCAGGAGCGGGCGAGCTCCAGATCGGTGAACATCTTGGCGGCGCGGTGCTGCAGCGCCTGGAAGGTACCGATGACCTGGCCGAACTGGACGCGGGTCTTGAGATAGTCGAGCGTCACGTCGAAGGATTGCATCGCCTGGCCGAGCATCTCGGCGGCGAGGCCGGCGCGGGCGCGGTCGAGCGTTGCTTCGAGCGGGCCGAAGCCCTGGTCCTTGGCGCCGAGGATTTCGCCTTCGACATCCTTGAACGTCAGGTTGGCGTAGCCGCGAGAGTCGACAGTCTTGAGCTTCTCGCGGCTGAGACCGCTCGCCTTGCCGTCGACCAACACTAGCGTGATGCCGTTCTTGTCGCCCGGTTTTCCGCTGGTGCGGGCCGCAACGATGATGAGATCGGCGGTGCCGCCGTCGAGCACGAAGCTCTTCTTGCCGTTGAGCTTGACGCCCGCGCCGCCGGCGGTTCCGGCGAGCGCGATTTTTTCCGGCGCGTGATGCGCGCCTTCGTCGACGGCGAGGGTCGCGATCAGCTTTCCTTCGGCGATGGCCGGGAGGTATTTCTGCTTCTGCGCGTCGTTGCCGGCGAGCAGCAGCGCGGTGGTCGCGGTCAGCGCGGTGGAGATCAGCGGCGACGCGGTCAGCGTGCGGCCGGTCTCTTCGAGCACCAGGCCCATGGTGAGATAGCCGAGGCCAGTGCCGCCGAACTCTTCCGGGATGAGGATGCCGGACCAGCCCATCTCGGCCATCTCCTTCCACGCGGCGCGGTCGAAACCGTCGGCGTTGCCGCTGTCGCGCACCTTGCGGAAGGCGGTGACGGGCGATTTTTCCGTGACCCACGATTTCGCGCCGTCGCGGATCATCGTCTGTTCTTCGTTCAAGACTGCCATGTTCATTTCCTGCCTTAAGTTCGAAACTTGTTTTGTGTTTGAGAAAGCTAGCCTGGTGCCGCCCCCTCCACCGCAAGTGCGGTCCCCCTCCCCCGTAACGACGGGGGAGGAAAAGCAATACGCTACTGGTGATCCAGCAATCCCAAAATCCTCTTGGCGATGATGTTGTTCTGGATTTCGGCGGAGCCGCCATAGATCGTCGTGGCCTTGCCGCCGAGCCAGCCGCGGACGGAGTCGAGCTCGTCCTTGGTGAAGCCTTCGCCCTCCCAGCCGAGACCCTGGTGACCCATGATCTCGACCAGCAATTCGGCGCGGTCCTGGCCGATCTTGGAACCGGCGTTTTTCATGATCGAAGTCGTGGCGGACGGACCGCTGTTGCCCTTAGCTTCGGCCATGGCGCGCTGGATCGTCAGCATGAACATGCGCTGGTCCATCAGATGGTTCGTCACGCGCATGCGCAGATCGGCGTCGGCGATGCGGCCCTTGTCGTCGGCGCCGACATAGGCTTTGGCGACCGTATCGAGGCTGCGGGTTTCGCCGCCGCGGTTGAGGCCACCGCCACTCACGCCGCCGCCGAGGCCGGCACGCTCGAACTGGAGCAGGCGCTTGCCGATAGTCCAGCCGCCATTGAGCGGGCCCATCAGGTTTTCCTTGGGCACCTTCACGTCGGTGAAGAAGGTCTCGCAGAAGGGCGAGTTGCCGCTGATCAGCTTGATCGGGCGCACTTCGACGCCGGGATCGCGCATGTCGATCAGGAGGAACGAGATGCCCTCGTGTTTTTTCGTGTTGTCGGTGCGGACGAGCGCGAAGCACATGTCGGCGAATTGCGCGCCGCTGGTCCAGACCTTCTGGCCGTTGACGAGGAAGTGGTCGCCCTTGTCGACGGCTTGCGTGCGCAAGCTGGCGAGGTCGGAGCCGGCGCCGGGCTCGCTATAGCCCTGGCACCACCACGTCGTGCCCTGGACGATGCCGGGGACGTATTTCTTCTTCTGCTCGTCGCTGCCGTATTCGAGGAGCGTGGGGCCGAACATCATCACGCCCATGCCGCCGATGGGATTCCAGGCGCCCATGCGGTTCATTTCCTGGGTCAGCACGCGCGCCTGCGCGGTGGAGAGGCCGCCGCCGCCATACTGCTTCGGGTAAGTCGGCGTGCCCCAGCCCTTCTCGCCCATGGCTTTCTTCCACTTGCCATAGTCGTTGCCGTCGGCGGGGCCTTCCTCGCCCATCATCATGCCGGATTTGTTTTTCAGCGACGGCGGGAAGTTGGCTTCGAGCCACGCCTTGGCCTCGGCGCGAAACGCCTCCAGGTCGGTGTCGATTTTCTCTGCTGCACTCACGCGTTCGGTTCTCCGGTTGGCTTATTGGTGGTCGAGCAGGCCAAGGATGCGCTTGGCGATGATGTTGCTCTGGATTTCGTTGGAGCCGCCATAGATCGACTGCGCCTTGCCCGAGAGCCAGTTGCGCGTCGCGTCGATCTCGTTCCTGGCATAGGTGTCGCCCTCCCAGCCGAGGCCCTGGAAGCCCATGATCTCGATCAGGAGCTCGGCGCGGGTCTGGTTCACCTTGACGTTGGCGTTCTTCATGATCGAGGTGACGGCGGACGGGCCTTGGGCTGCGCGCGCGTCGTCCTGCATGCGCTGCACGGTGAGCCTCATCGCGGCGGCGTCCATCATGTGGTCGGCGACGCGGACGCGCAGATCGGCGTCGGCGATGCGGCCGTGGCTGTCATTGCCGACATAGGCCTTGGCGATCTCGTCGAGGCTGCGCAGGTCGGCGCCACGGAAGCTGGCGCCGCGGGCGTTGCCGCCCTGGCCATCGCGCTCGAACTGGAGCAGGCGCTTGCCGACGGTCCAGCCGCCGTTGAGCGGGCCCATGAGATTCTCTTTGGGCACCTTCACGTCAGTGAAGAAGGTTTCGCAGAAGGGTGAGTTGCCGCTGATCAATTTGATCGGACGGGTCTCGACGCCGGGGGATTTCATGTCGATCAGCAGGAAGGAGATGCCTTCGTGCTTTTTGGTGTTGTCGGTGCGAACGAGGCAGAAGCACCAATCGGCATATTGCGCGCCGGAGGTCCAGATCTTCTGGCCGTTGACGAGGAAATGGTCGCCCTTGTCGATGGCTTGGGTGCGGAGCGCGGCGAGGTCCGAGCCGGCGCCGGGCTCGCTGTAGCCCTGGCACCAGCGCACCGTGCCGGTCTGGATGCCGGGCATGTGGCGGGTCTTCTGCGCGTCATTGCCGTATTCGAGGAGGGTCGGGCCGAACATGGCGACGCCCATGCCGCCGATGGGATTGAAGGCGCCGGCGCGGGCCAGCTCCTGCATCAGGACGCGGCCCTGCGGTTTGGAGAGACCGCCGCCCCACGGCTTGGGCCAAGTGGCGATGCCCCAGCCTTTTTCGCCCATCGCTTTTTTCCAGCTCAGGAAGTCCGGGTCCTTGGAGCCGAAGCCTTCCATGAAGGACAAGGCGTCCTTGCCCTTCAGCGATTTTGGAAAGTTGGCGTCGATCCACGCGCGCGCCTCGGCACGGAAGGATTCGAGATCGTGATCGATATGTGCAGCAGCGGACATCGTTTTCTCCCCTAGCGGCGGAGAGGTGCGTGCCCCTCCGTCTCGCGCGTCGTTTCCTTATTGGTGATCCATCAGTCCCAAGACGCGCTTGGAGATGACGTTGAGGTTCACCTCGGACGTGCCGCCTTCGATCGAATTGCCCTTGGCGCGCAGCATGCCGCGCATCGCGGCGATGTCGCCGGGCTTGTAGGAGTCGCCCTCCCAGCCGAGGGCTTGGGTGCCGAGTGCTTCGACCATCAGCTCGGTGCGCTCCTGATTTATCTTGGCGGCGGCGTACTTGATGATCGAGGTCGCGGCGGAGGGGCCCTTGCCGGTCTTCGATTCTTCCTCGGCGCGGCGCACGGTGAGGGCGAAGGCGCGCGCTTCCATCTTGTGCGTCGTGATGCGGCCGCGCAGGTCGGCGTCGGCGAGCTTGCCGTCCTCGGCGCCGAGATAATCGAGCGCCGCGTGTTCGAGATCGTAGGCTCCGCCGCCACCACCGCCGAAGCCGCCGGCGGAGATGTTCTGGCGTTCGTACTGGAGAAGACGCTTGGCGATCTCCCAACCGCCATTGAGCTTTCCGACCAGCTGCGCCTTGGGCACCTTCACGTCGGTGAAGAAGGTCTCGCAGAACGGCGACTGGCCGGAGATGAGCTTGATCGGGCGCGGTTCGACGCCGGGCGAGGTCATGTCGAACAGCATGAAGGAGATGCCTTCGTGCTTCTTGGTGTTGTCTGTGCGGACGAGACAGAAGATCCAGTCAGCCTTGTCGGCGTAGGACGTCCAGATCTTCGAGCCGTTGATGAGGTAGTGGTCGCCCTTGTCGATCGCTTGCGTGCGCAGGCCGGCGAGGTCGGAACCGGCGCCGGGCTCGCTATAGCCCTGGCACCAGCGGATTTCGCCCTTCACGATCTGCGGCAGGAATTTCTGCTTCTGCTCTTCATTGGCGTATTCGAGCAGCACGGGACCGAGCATCCAGATGCCGAACGACATCAGCGCGGGACGCGCCTTGATGCGCGCAAGCTCCTGCGTCAGGACGCGGCTTTCGGCGTTGGAGAGACCGCCGCCGCCATATTCCGTGGGCCAGCCCGGCGCGGTCCAGCCTTTGGCGGCCATGCGGTCGAGCCACAGCTTCTGTTCGGGATTCTTGAAGGTGGCGCGCTTGCCGCCCCAGATCGAATTATCGTCGTCATCGACGGCGGCGTTGCCACGCATCGAGGGCGGGCAGTTGACCTCCAGCCATGCGGCGGTTTCGGCCCGGAATTTCTCAAGATCGCTCATCGTCCTCACCTGCCCGGACACTTCTATTCCCGTGCGGGAACGGCCCAGCTTGGTTTAACTGTAACGGGGACCGGAGCCAGCGCAACGGGGGCCATACCAGTCCTTCGAAGAGTTGGCCTTATCGCGGGGTCGGCCCGCAAGTCCATGATGCCGCAGGGATAATCGGATCGGCGATAATACAAGTCATTCCTGTGGATCAGCTATGCGGGGCCGGCACCGTGGACCCGTCCGGCGCCACGACCAACAGGTAGGCCTTGTCGTCCTTCAGCCAATCCTTGGCGGCCTTCTGCACATCTTCGGGCGTCACGCTTTTGAGGTCGGGGAGCGTGCTGCGGATGACGTCGAGCAGACGCGGGTCCTGTGCCGAGCCGGCGAGCAATTGCAGCCAGTATTCATTGGTCTGCTGTTGCTTCTGGATGTCCTGGATGCGCGGGCCGCGGAAACGGTCGAGCTCTTCCTGGGTGATCTTGTTCGCCGTCAGGTCGTCCGCCACCACGGCGACCTGCTTGTAGAACTCGGCGACCTTGTCCGGCGGGATCTGCGCCAGCGCATAGACGAAGCCGTAATCGGGCGAGGCGAGCGAGGAATAGGACGCGGCGCCGGGCGTGTAGGTGATGCCCTCGCGGGTGCGCAGCACGTCGAGCAGACGCTGGCCAAAGACCTCCATCAGCACGCGCAAGGTGCGTTGCAGCTTCATGTCGCGATAGAAGCCGGCGGTCGGCCAGACGATCGCCGCGATCGCCTGGTTGGGCGCGCCGTGATGCGTCAGCACGACGGGCTGCGGCGTGCCGGGTGGGAAGACCTCGTCGCCGGCGACCGGCGAACCGCGGCCGGGGCGCGGCGGCAGGGCGCCGAAGGTCGCGGCGACGGAATGGATCGCCTGGTCGACGGTCACGTCCCCGACAATGGTGATGTCGAGCGGGCCCGAGGCGAGCGCGGGCGCGAGAATGGCTTTCTCCTCCCCCACAGTCGCGGCGTCGATCTCCGCCAGCGTCGGCGCGCGCCAGCGCGTGTCGCCGCCATGGACCAGACCGTACAATTCGCGCGACAGGAGACTGGAAGGCGACGCCTGGGCCTGCGCGTAATCGGCGGCGGAGGCGATGCGCATCTGGTCGAAGGCCTCCGGCTGCCAGGACGGATCGACGACATAGGCGGCAAGCACCTGCATCTCGGCATCGATGTCGCTGGCACGTGCCTGGCCGTTCAGCGAGAACGCGTCGTCGCCGACGCTGATCGTGATGCCCCAGGATTTGCCCGACATGCGCTTTTGCAGATCGTCGATGCTGTAGCGGCGCAGGCCGCCCTGGGTGAAGGCGCCGCTGAGCGCCCAGGCCGGCGCGACATGGTCGCGCGGCAGGCCGAGGCGGCCCTCGCCGATGCGCACATTCATCAGGATCTGACCGACATGTAGCTGGGTCGGCTTGATCGTCAGCGTCACGCCATTGCCGAAGCGCACATAGGTGATGCCGAGATCGTCGACGGTGCGCGTGTCGGCGACCGTGCCGGGCTTGCCGAAACGGTCATAGGGCCAGGGCGGCAGCCTGGAGGAGATGCCGGCGACGAGCGGCGAGCCGTCGGCCTGCGCGAGCGCGGATTTGAGCGCAGGCTCGCCCCCGGAAAGCGGCGCGGAGGCGCTCGTGAACACCAGCGGACCGTCGCCACCGAAGACATATTTCAGCGCTTCGGACACTTTCGCCGCGGTGAGGCCTTTGACGACCGCCTCGTAGAGCGCGAGGTCGGAGGATGGCGCGGTGAAGACGGTTTTCTCGTCGACCGAGCGCAGCAGGCTGCCGACCACCTGCGCGGACGGCGTGGTGTCGGCGGCGGCGGCATTGGTTTCGAAGAAGGTGCGCAGCTGCGCCACGACAGAATCGACCTCGTCCTGCCGCACGCCGTGCAGCACCGCATCGCGCCATGTGCGCTCGATCGCCTTGGCGCCGTCGAGCGCCTGGCCGTCGCGATAGGAAACGCCGATCTCGGTCGCATCGGCGACGTTGTCGACGTGCTCGTGGCTGGCGGACGCCGAGATGAAGGGCGGATTGGTGCCGTGCGCGAGACGCTCGAAGCGCTGGTTGACCACGCCGAGCGCGATGAAGCGCAGCACGTCGCGCGCCTCGTTGGCGACGTTGTCGGGCGAGGGATCGTAGGGGCGCAGGAAATCGAAGAACATGTAGGGCGGCGCGCCGGGCTCGGCGAACAGCTTGACGGGCGTCGCGTGCTGCGCCGGCACCGCATAGACGGGCACGGGGCGCGGCGCGGCCCTGGCGGCCCAGTCGGAGAATTTCGCCTTGATCTTGGCTTCGAGCTCCGCCGGGTCGACATCGCCGACGATGATCAGCGTGGCGCGCTCGGGGCGGTACCAGGCTTCATAGAAGCCGCGCACCAGCGCGGGCGTCGCATGCGCGACGATGTCCTCGAGGCCGATGGGAGTCATCGCGGCGGCGGTGCGGTCGCCATAGAGGAAGGCGAGATCGGATTTGCGCAAATGCGACACCGGCACGTCCCGAGTGTGCGCCTCGGCAAGAACGACGTTGCGCTCGGTGTCGAGCGCTTCTTTCGTGATGTTGAGCTCGCCCGCGATCTCGCGCATCAGCATCAGCGCGGTGTCGACCGACGCCGTGTCGTTCTTGGGCATGTCGAAGGAGTAGACGGTCTGGGTCGAGGCGGTGAAGGCGTTGGTGTCGGCGCCGAAGGCGAGGCCGAGGCTTTGCAGGATGCGCACCGTGTCGCCGTCGGCGACATGGGCCGAGCCGCGGAACGCCATGTGCTCCAGCATGTGGGCGATGCCCTGCTCGTCGTCGCGCTCCATCAGCGAGCCGGCATCGATGCGCAAGCGCAGCGAGACGCCGCCGACCGGGGTTGCGTTGTGCTTGATGGCGTAGCGCATGCCGTTGGGCAGGGTTCCGAAGCGCACCGAGACGTCGGCGGGCAGGTCGCTGCCGGTCTGCGGCCAGGGCGCCGAGGGTTCCGCGGCGAGCGCGGGCGCGGCGGTGAGAACCAGGGCCGTAAGCGCGGCGGGAAGCCAGCGCGAGAGCAAGGTCATGAAAGGTCCTTGGTGAGACGAAGCGGTATACGCAGACGCGATACGCGCGGATCGATTGTCAGAAAGGGCGATGGTGGGTCAAGTGTGGGATTGTAAACAAGGTGTCATTTCTCCTTACCCTCGCCCCCTTTAGGGGGAGAGGGCAGGGTGAGGGGGCGCCGATGCAATCTCAGGCGCTGGCTTCGACAGCGCTTTGTAGATGCAATGCATCTCGGTTTCGGGAATAGCGCCTGACATCAGCACCCCCTCACCCCGGCCCTCTCCCCCGCTTCGCGGGGGCGAGGGAGGTTTTATCTTGGCAATTCGCTCTTACCCATCAGGAACGCGTCGACCGCGCGGGCGGCCTGGCGGCCTTCGCGGATCGCCCAGACGACCAGCGACTGGCCGCGCCGCATGTCGCCGCAGGAGAAGACTTTGGGCACGCTGGTCTTGTAGTCGAGCGTGTTGGCCTTGACGTTGCCGCGCGGGTCGATGGCGGCACCGGATTGTTCCACCAGCCCGTTGTGGCGGGCGCTGAGGAAACCCATCGCCAGTAAAATGAGGTCGGCCTTGAGCAGGAAGGCGCTGCCGCCGACTTCCTGCATGCCCATGCGGCCGGCGGCGTCTTTCACCCATTCGACGCGGACGCATTCGAGCGCGACGACCTTGTCGTCTTCGCCGATGGCACGCTTGGCGAGGATGGAGAACTCGCGCTCAGCGCCTTCCTGGTGGCTCGACGAGGTGCGCAGCTTGAGCGGCCAGTCGGGCCAGGTCAGCGCCTTGTTCTCCGCCTCGGGCGGACGCGGCATGATCTCGAGTTGCGTGACCGAGGCGGCGCCGTGGCGGTTGGAGGTGCCGATGCAGTCGGAGCCGGTGTCGCCGCCGCCGACCACGATGACATGAAGACCCTTCGCGCTTATTGTGCCGCCGGGGGCGGCCTTGGACTCGCGGTCACCAGCGACGCGTTTGTTCTGCTGGGTGAGAAAATCCATCGCGAAGTGGATGCCGCCATGCGCGCGGCCTTCGATGTCGAGATCGCGCGGCAGCTCGGCACCGCCGGACATCACCAGCGCATCGTAATCCTGCAGCAGCATGGAGACGGGCATGCCGGCGCCGACCTCGACGCCGGATTGGAAGGTGACGCCTTCGGCCTCCATCTGGCGCATGCGCCGGTCGATGAGATGCTTCTCCATCTTGAAGTCGGGAATGCCGTAGCGCAGCAGGCCGCCGATGCGGTCGGACTTCTCGAACACCGTGACGCGGTGGCCGGCGCGCGCCAGCTGCTGCGCACAGGCGAGGCCGGCGGGGCCGGAGCCGACGACGGCGACGTTCTTGCCGGTCTTGCGTGGCGGAAGCTGGGGCTGGATCCAGCCCTCCTCCCAGCCGCGGTCGACGATCTGGCATTCGATGGTTTTGATCGTCACCGGGCTGTCGACGATGTTGAGCGTGCAGGACGCTTCGCACGGCGCGGGGCAGACGCGGCCGGTGAACTCCGGGAAGTTGTTGGTCGAGTGCAGCGTGTCGACCGCGGCGCGCCACTGATCGCGATAGACGAGGTTGTTCCAGTCGGGGATCAGGTTGTTGACCGGGCAGCCATTGTGACAATAGGGGATGCCGCAATCCATGCAGCGCGCGGCCTGCTTGACGACTTCGGTGGTAGGCAGCGGATGGACGAATTCGCGGTAGTTGTGGACGCGCTCGGCCGGCTTTTCGTAGGCGCGATCCTGCCGTTCGATTTCGAGAAATCCGGTCGGCTTGGCCATGGCTATTCCGCCGCCACGGCGTTGAGCGATGCCTTTTCGCGCGCCATGTCGGCGAGCGCCTTGGCGTAGTCGGTCGGCAGCACTTTGTAGAAACGGGTGAGCGCGAGGTCCCAGTCGTCAAGCAATGCGCGGGCGCGAGCGCTGCCGGTGTAGTCGAAATGGCGCTGGATCAGGAGGCGCAGGCGCTCGGCGTCGAAGCGCAAAGGGTCGCCCATGCCGCTGTCGGCGACGCTGACGGATTTGAGCTTCGGCGCGGCGTCCCCGTCGCCGGATGGCGACAAACCAACGATGTCGCCGCCCGATGCGGGCGCGAGCGGGGCGAGCGTGACCATCGCTTCGTTGAAACGTTCGCGGAATTTGGCGAAGGGCAACGCGCCGTCGACATTGTAGACATAGGCGATGCCGCCCGACATGCCGGCGGCGAAATTGCGTCCGATGCGGCCGAGCACGACGACGACGCCGCCGGTCATGTATTCGCAGCCGTGGTCGCCGGTGCCTTCGACCACCGCGACGGCGCCGGAGTTGCGTACCGCGAAACGCTCGCCGGCGACGCCGTTGATATAGGCCTCGCCCGCAATGGCGCCGTAGAGCGCGGTGTTGCCGATGATGATGTTGTCTGTCGCGCGGCGCTTGGTGTCTTTGGGCTGGCGCACGACGACGCGGCCGCCGCTGAGGCCCTTGCCGACATAGTCGTTGCTGTCGCCGGTGAGTTCGAGGCTGACGCCGCGCGAGAGGAACGCGCCGAAGCTTTGGCCGGCGGTGCCGGCGAAGCGCACGGTGATTGTGTCTTCGGGGAGGCCGGCATGGCCGTGGCGCCGCGCCACCTGGCCCGACAGCATCGCGCCGACGGTGCGGTCGACATTGCGGATCGTGCGTTCGAGCGAAACCTTCTGGCCGCTTTCGATGGCGGGACGCGCGGCGGCGATCAGCTCGTGGTCGATCGCCTTTTGCAGGTTGTGATCCTGTTTCTCGCTGTTGCGGATCGCGACGCCGGGCTTGTGCGGCGGCTGATACAAGAGGCGCGACAGGTCGATGCCCTTGGCCTTCCAGTGCGAGACTACGGCGACCATGTCGAGCTTGTCGGCGCGGCCCGTCATCTCGGCCAGGGTGCGGACGCCGAGCTTGGCCATGATCTCGCGCAACTCTTCGGCGACGAAGAAGAAATAGTTGATCACGTGCTCGGGCTGGCCGGTGAAGCGCTTGCGCAGGACGGGGTCCTGGGTCGCGACGCCGACCGGGCAGGTGTTGAGATGGCATTTGCGCATCATGATGCAGCCGGCGGCGATCAAAGGCGCGGTGGCGAAGCCGAACTCGTCGGCGCCGAGCAGTGCGCCGATGGCGACGTCGCGGCCGGTGCGGATGCCGCCATCGACCTGCACCGCCATGCGGCCGCGCAGATTGTTGAGCACCAGGGTCTGCTGGGTTTCGGCAAGGCCGATCTCCCACGGGCTGCCGGCATGGGTGAGCGAGGTCAGCGGCGAGGCGCCGGTGCCGCCTTCATAGCCGGAGATCGTGACGTGGTCGGCGCGGCATTTGGCGACGCCGGCGGCGACGGTGCCGACGCCGACCTCCGACACCAGCTTGACCGAGATGCGCGCCTCGTCGTTGACGCTTTTGAGGTCGCGCACGAGCTGCGCCAGATCCTCGATGGAATAGATGTCGTGGTGCGGCGGCGGCGAGATCAGGCCGACACCGGGCGTGGCGTGGCGCACCGCGGCGATGTTCTTGTCGACCTTGTGGCCGGGGAGCTGGCCGCCTTCGCCGGGCTTGGCGCCCTGGGCCATCTTGATCTGGATGTCGTCGGCATTGACGAGATATTCGGTGGTGACGCCAAAGCGGCCCGACGCGACCTGCTTGATCTTCGAGCGCATCGAATCGCCGTTGGGCATCGTGACGAAGCGGTCGGCTTCCTCGCCGCCCTCGCCGGTGTTGGAGCGGCCGCCGATGCGGTTCATCGCGATGGCAAGCGTGGTGTGCGCCTCGCGGGAGATCGAGCCGAAGCTCATCGCGCCGGTGGAGAATTTCTTGACGATCTCGACCGCCGGCTCGACCTCGGAGAGCGGGATCGGATGGGCGGCGAATTTGAATTGCAGCAGGCCGCGGATGGTGAGAAGGCGCTCGCTCTGTTCGTTGATGCTGGCGGCGAAGGCGCGGTAGTCGTCCGACACATTGCCGCGCACGGCGTGCTGAAGCTTGGAGACGCTTTCGGGCGTCCAGGCGTGGTCTTCGCCGCGCAGGCGGAAGGCGTAGTCGCCGCCGGCATCCAGCATGGTGCGATAGATCGGGTTGTCGCCATAAGCGTCGGCGTGGCGGCGCACGCAATCGTGGGCGACCTCGGTGATGCCGATGCCTTCGATGGTGGTGGCGGTGCCGGTGAAATATTTCTCGACGAAAGCCGACGACAGGCCGACCGCGTCGAATATCTGCGCGCCGCAATAGGATTGGTAGGTCGAGATGCCCATCTTGGACATCACTTTGAGCACGCCCTTGCCGATCGCCTTGATGTAATTCTTGTGGACCGTCGACGGCTTCATGGTGGGGAAGCGCTGCTGGCGGATCTGGTCCAGCGTCTCGAAAGCGAGATAGGGGTTGATCGCTTCGGCGCCGTAACCGGCGAGCGCGCAGAAGTGGTGCACCTCGCGCGCTTCGCCGGTCTCGACCACGAGGCCGGTCTGCATGCGCAGGCCGCGACTGACGAGATGGTGATGCACGGCCGCCGTTGCCAGAAGCGCCGGCACCGCGATGCGGTCCGGCGAGACGGCGCGGTCCGACAGGATCAAAATGTTCGCGTCGAGCAGGACGGCGTCGATCGCCTCGTTGCGGATGCGGACGATGGCGCGTTCGAGACCGGCTTCGCCTTCGGTCGCGTCCCAGGTGATGTCGATGGTCGCGGTGCGGAAGGCGCCATCGAGCAGGGTCTCGATGGAGCGCACCTTGTCCAGATCGGCGTTGGTCAGCACCGGCTGCGAGACTTCGAGCCGCTTGTGCGTGCCGGCCATGCGGCCATAGAGGTTGGGGCGCGGCCCGACCAATGACACCAGCGACATCACCAATTCCTCGCGGATCGGATCGATCGGCGGGTTGGTGACCTGGGCGAAGTTCTGCTTGAAGTAATTGTAGAGCAGCTTGGGCTTGGACGAGAGCACGGCGAGCGGCGTGTCGGTGCCCATCGAGCCGATGGGATCTTCGCCGGCCTGCGCCATCGGTTCGAGGAAGAACTGGATGTCCTCCTGGGTGTAGCCGAAAGCCTGCTGGCGATCGAGCAGCGCCGAGACGTCGTTGATAGGCGCCGACTGCTCTTCCGGCAGATCGAGCTCTTCGAGCTTGAACTGCGTCTTGCGCAGCCAGTCTTCGTAGGGCTTGGCGTCGGCGAGGGTGCGCTTGATCTCCTCGTCCTCGATGATGCGGCCCTCTTCGAGGTCGATCAGCAGCATCTTGCCCGGTTGGAGGCGCCATTTGCGCACGATCTTCTCGTCCGGCACCGGCAGCACGCCAGCTTCCGACGCCATGATGACGAGATCGTCGTCGGTGACGATGAAGCGCGCGGGGCGCAGGCCGTTGCGGTCGAGCGTGGCGCCGATCTGGCGGCCGTCGGTGAAGGCGATGGAGGCGGGGCCGTCCCACGGTTCCATCAGCGCGGCGTGGTATTCGTAGAAGGCGCGGCGCCTGGCATCCATCTGCTTGTTGCCGGCCCAGGCCTCGGGGATCAGCATCATCATCGCGTGCGCGATGGGGTAGCCGCCGGCGATCAGGAGTTCGAGCGCGTTGTCGAGGCTGGCGGTGTCGGACTGGCCATGCGGGATCAGCGGCCACATCTTGTCGAGGTCGGGACCGAGCAGATCCGATTCCATCGTGCGGCGGCGCGCGTTCATCCAGTTGACGTTGCCGCGATGGGTGTTGATCTCGCCATTGTGGGCGATGAAGCGGTAGGGATGCGCCAGCTTCCAGGACGGGAAGGTGTTGGTGGAGAAGCGCTGATGCACCAGCGCGAGAGCCGACTTGGTCAGCGGGTTCTTGAGATCGATATAGAAGCGGCCGACATCGGGCGCGAGCAGCAGGCCCTTGTAGACCACGGTGCGCGTCGAGATCGACGGCATGTAGAATTGCAGGATCGACGGCAGATTGTGCTTGGCCGCGAGCTTCTTGAGCGGGTTCTGCGTCTGCTTGCGGATGGTCAGGAGCTTGCGCTCGAAGGTATCCTGGTCCTTGACGTCGGGGCCGTGCGCGATGATCGCCTGGCGGATCAGCGGCATCTGGTCAAGGACGGTCTTGCCGAGGCCGCGCGGATCGGTCGGCACGTCGCGCCAGCCGATCAGGCGCTGGCCTTCGGTCTTGATGAAGCGCTCGAACTGCTTGACGACGATGTCGCGCGGCTCGGATTCCGGCGGCAGGAAGCACATCGCGACGGCGTAGTGGCCAGGCTGCGGCAACTCCACGCCCGCGCCTTGGGCCCAGTCGCGCAGCAGGGCGTCGGGGATCTGGATCAGGCAGCCGGCGCCGTCGCCGACCAGCGGATCGGCGCCGATGCCGCCGCGATGGTCGAGATTTATGAGGAGCTGGAGCCCTTGGGCGATGATGTCGTGCGATTTCTCGCCCTTGATGTTGGCGACAAAGCCGACGCCGCACGAGTCATGCTCGTTGCGGGGGTCATAGAGACCCTGTTTCGCCGGTTGACCAGACATCTATGTTCACACCCAAACCCGGTTGGCGAGCAATCTTATTTGCCCTTTTCCGGGTCAGTAGACCATAAATTGCCGTATCGCCACTAGCGAAATTGCCGCGCTGCAACAACATAGCTGTTAACGGGTTGGCGCGGGGGTCTGCGCGGGTGGCCATCCTTCGACAGGCTCAGGATGAGGATTTGAGCTGGAACCTCATCCTGAGCTTGTCGAAGGATGGAAGCAGAACACCCTACGCGTATTCCGCCTGGGCCGCCGAGCGGCGGGCGAAGCGGACGGTGACCTTGGTCCCGTGGCCGACGGCACTCTCTATATCCAGTGAGCCGCCGTGGAGTTCCACGAAGCTCTTGGCCAGCGGCAGCCCGAGGCCGGTGCCTTCGTATTTGCGCTCCAGCCGGTTGTCGACCTGGCCGAAGGCAGTCAGTGCGACTTGGACGTCCTGGGGGGACATGCCGATGCCGGTGTCGGAGACGGTGGCGCAGACCGTGCTTGCGTCGCTCGCCGTGCTGATCTCGATCCGGCCGCCGGCCTCGGTGAACTTGGCGGCGTTGGACAACAAATTGAGGAATATCTGGCGCAGCTTGGCCGCCTCGCCGAACACGGGCAACTCGCGGTCGAGGCCAGTAGCGACGAGTTCCAGCTTCGCCTCGGCGCATTGCTCGGCGACCATGCGGACGCAATCGTGCAGCACGTCGGCGAGATCGATGCCTTGCGGCTTGAGCTCCATCTTGCCGGCCTCGCTCTTGGAGAGGTCGAGCACGCTGTTGATCACATCGAGCAAATGGCGGCCGGAGCGCAGGATGTCGCCGGAATATTCGATGTAGCGCGCGTTGCCCAGCGCGCCGAAGATCTGGCCGTTGAGGATTTCCGAGAAGCCGATGATGGCGTTGAGCGGCGTGCGCAACTCGTGGCTCATATTGGCGAGGAAGCGCGACTTGGCGGCGCTGGCGGCTTCGGCGTCCTGCTTGGCCTGCCGGAAGCTTTCCTCGCGCTGCTTGATGTCGGTGAAATCGCTGACGAAGACGATCTTGCCGCCCTCGCTGGTCGGGTTGACCGAGAGACGGATCCAGCGGCCGTCGCCGAGGCGATGCTCGCCATTGTCCTGCGCCTGCTCCTGCAGGAAGCCGTGCTGCCCGACGAATTGCGAATGGATCAGCGCGTTGACATAGCGGTAATGCGCGCCGGGGATGAGCGCTTCGGCGACGCCGGGAAAGAAGCTGCGCAGGCGATTGTTGAGCACCACGACGGCGCCTTCGGCGTTGACCAGCATGACGCCTTCGTCGGAGGTTTCGAGCGCGTCGGTCAGGCGGACTTCGGCGGAGGCGGCGCGCTGGGTCTCGCGCTCCATCATGCCGCGGATGTTGTCCTGCATGACGGTCATCGAGCGCAGCAGCGTGCCGGTCTCGTCGGCGCCGCCGGCGGGAATGACGGTCTCGAACTCGCCGCCGGCGATGCGGTCGGCGACGGACGCGGCCTGCGACAGCGGCCGCGCGATGCGGCGGGTCAGAAGCATTGTGATGAGAAACGCGATCAAGAGTGCGCCCGCAAGGCCGCCCGCCAGCGCGTAACGGAAGTGCGAGATCGCCTCGACCGCCTTGCGGCGGCCGACGAAACTGTGATCGGTATTGAACTCGATCAGGAGATCGAAGGCATCATCGACCTGGCGCGCCAAGGAATCCATCTGTTCGTCCTGGCCCGCATGACGCGCAGCGCTCCAACGCGCGACCAGCGACCGTATGGTCTCGATTTCGCGATGCTCGTCGTTTTCCGGCGAGCGGTCTTCAGCGACGCCAAGATCGGCAAAGAATGCCGCGGTGAGATCTTCTATCTCCGCGTCGGCCTTGGCGCGGTCTTTCTCGACCGTCATCTTTCTCAGCAGCATGTGGCGTTCGATCTGCGCAAAGTCGAAGTTCGCCGCGCGCGCATAGTTCACCGCCATGAGTGGGCGGTCGAAGGTGTCGATCACCATGTCACCAGCCGTCGACAGGACGCTATAGCCGTAATAGCCCTGCGCCGCGACGATCAAGCTCATCGCGAAGAAGGCGCCGAACAGCAGCGCACCGATGGATTTGCGAAACACGGACATGCCGGCTTCGGACCCGCGAACGGGCCCACTCGTTAGCTTTCCCGCGTCTATTTTCGCATTGGGAGTGTTGCCGTCCGCTTAACCCAAACAGCCGGTTAAGCTCATTTCACGTGAACGGTGAGCGCCATTTTCGGGTGGATGTGGCAATGCACCTCGAAGGTTCCGGCCGTGGGAAATTTGAGCGGCACGTCCTGGCCTGGCGGCTGTTCATCGGAATCGAAGGTCATCGCGTCCGACTTGACGTAGATCTGGTGGATGAACTCGTCGCGGTTGCTGAAGACCAGCGTCTCGCCGTGATTGATGGTGACCTCGAGCGGTTTGAACGCCCGCCCGACCTGCACGATCGTATGACTGTCGTCGGCTAGCGCGGCACCCGCTGCGAGCGCTGCCGCGAAGAGCAATCCGGCGCCGATGCGCCCGCCGCTCATTTGGTGACGATGTCGTGCTGCATCGGCGCGAGGCGCGCGAGCAGACGGTTCTGGGTGGCGAAGGGCACATCGGCCTTGTCGAGCGCGGCCTGGAGATCCTCGACCACCGCGTTGAAATCGGCGTTGTCGAGGCCGAGCGCCTTGTGCGCGTCCTTCATCGAGCGGCCCTTGTATTCGCAAGGCCCGCCGGCGACGACGCAGATATGATCGACGAAGAGCTTTTCAAAGCGATCCATATTGGTGTTGTCGAAGGTGGCTTTGACCCGCGCGTCGGCCAGGAGGTCGGCGACGAAATACGCGCCGATCTTGGCAATGCCGTCCTTCTCGCCGAGGTCGTGATACAGCGCGTCGTCGGCGCGCGCCGGCGCGGCGGACAGGACAACAAGCGCGAGTGCGGCGGCGCTCAGGATTTTCGTGGCGGCGAATTTCATTAGAGGCCCCCTTGGAGCGAGAGGTATACGCCCTGCTGGTTGTCGTGGATCACGATGTTGCCGAGGTTGGCGTAGGCGAGCGTCACCGAGACGTTCTTCGTGATGAAATAAGCGGCGAAGATGTCGAAGGCGTTGTCCTCACGCGCGATGGAGAGGTTGTCGGGCTTGGTGCGGTAGTCGACGCCGATCGCGAATTTGCGGCTGATCAGATAGGCGGCAGAGCCTTCGAACTCGGTCGAGTAACCGTCGCTCTTGTCGCCGCCGAAGCCGAGGATGCCGAACTGGTTGGCCTTGGTCTCACGCAGCGTGACGTCGACGAGCAGGCTTTGCGCCAGGAACAGCTTGGTGCCGGCGAGGTAGAAGTCGACGCCCTCATCCGACTTGCCACCGACAAAGGCGATGACGCCGCCGCGGTCGTTGCTCTTGTACTGCACGCCGGCGGCGAGCTGCGGCCACCAGGCGTCCTGGTCGTAGACCGCGTCGCCGAAGATCTTGACCTTCGCGCCGAAGACGTTCTGGTGAAAGGTGAAGCCGTTGCCGAGGCCGAGCGCGCCGCCCGTCTTCTGCGTGTCGAAGGCCTGCCAAGCATAGGAGAGCTCGACACGGTCCATGATGCCGACCGCGACGCCGACGCTTTGCAGATTGTAATCGGAGAGGCCGACATAGGTGTAATGCGCGTTGAAGCCGACGCCGTCGCGCGTGCCGTAGCCGGTGATCAGCGCCCAGGTGGTGAGGCCGCCGCCGCCCGCGCCTTCGACATCGCTGACGCCGCCGGTGGCGAGGAGCTTGCCGCTGTCGAACATGGCGAGGCCCTTGTCGAGCATCGAGCCGCTGTCGTCGGCGAGCGCCGGCGCGGCCGAGATCAGGCACACCGCGAGGGTGGCCAGCAAAAGACGCAAACGCATTACGGAACCCCGGCACGATGGCTGACGGTTTCAGCCTAGCGGAGGATGGTTAACCGCCTATAAAGCCTGCGGGATTTTGTTGATCGGACGATGAGTAGAACCACCCCCGGGTGCGGCGCAGGCTTGAGCAAAACCGGCGAAAATCGGGGTGGACAGGGTTGGGGCGATGGCCTATATCCGCGCTCCCTCGCGAAAGCTGAGGGATATGACGCGGGGTGGAGCAGCCCGGTAGCTCGTCAGGCTCATAACCTGAAGGTCACAAGTTCAAATCTTGTCCCCGCAACCAATGCGAGACTGAAAAAAGGCCGCCCTCTTCAGGGCGGCCTTTTTGCTGGTCGCAATGTTCTCCACGCGGAGGCGGGTCCCGTCATCACAAATTCAAATCGTCCGGCGCTGTCGCGCCTCTTTCAGCTGGCCGGCAGTATTGCCAGGTCCGAGATGCGCTCGACCACGACGGCGCCGTTCTGGATGCCGGAACGCGCCCAAACCGGCTGTTTGTCCCACAGCAGGATAGCTGGCCCCCCATCGTCGGCAATACTGAGCCAAGTCGCGTTGCTTGCCGCCTTCGACAGGAACGCCACCACGGTTCCCGCCGCGTCAAGGGCGGCAAGGCGGCCGTCTTGATTGAATTGCAATCGACTTGCCGTGGCGATTTTTACGCTGCTGCGCTCGGCTGGGGGTTGCGCAAACGCATCCCACAGCACGACCCGGCCGGACCCTCCCAAGCTCAGCATGTTCATCCCCGTGCCGGACAAAAGAAATTCGCCGCGGCCGAAGAACTCCCCCTTTTTGAGGCCTGGCCACCGATTGACCGGGATCCTGGTTCGGATGTCTTCCGAGTTCGGGAACTGAAAGCGAGATTCCCTGCTGTACAGGGTGATGGCCCTGTCTTGCTCGACGTACAACACCGGTACTCCGTGACCATCGTTGAACTGCAAGCGGCCGTAGTCGTTCAAAAACATATATTGCGGGAGGTTATTGCGCTCGTTCGTGGAATATATCGGCGGCTCAAACTCGGGCAGAGGCACCTGCTCCAAATTCGCCAATGGCTTCGGCGTGCCCGTCGTTCCATAGACGTTCAACTGCCCATAGCAGTCCACCGCGGCACAGGCCACCGGGACCGGGTTCGCCGTCATATTGGCTTCGGGACCGAAATAGTAGAGAAGCCGGCCATCGTAAGTGACCCCCAAATGGTTGTCGGCGTCGAACGCCATTTCCATGCCGCCATGGACAAGCTTGTTCGGCGGAACGAGAGTCTGGCCCGAAAGAAGAATATCGTTGCTTGGCCAAGCCTTCAGCCAGACGGCGCCCCGGTCCATTTGCTTAATATCCCACATCCCGAAGAAGACCCTGCCTTCGTCGGAGACGAAAAGTCGGCCTGCCCCGCTCACGCTATGCATTGGGTTGTTGTCGCGCCGGCGGGGTGGGCACGGCAGGACCGTCGCGATGGGCTGTCTGTCTTTGTCGAGAATCACCAGATCGTCGTTGGGATTGACGACGAAAAAATCGCCCTGGGATCCGCTCCAAAGCGTGCAGACCACGACCGGCTCCACCCGAGGAAGTATGAGCCCCTGATTGTCGAACGCATATTCCCGGCGCTGGTCGTAGAGACGCAGCGATCCGTCATTGCCGTCGAACTGCAGGAAATAATCGAAAAAGCGCGAGTACATTCTGCCGCCGCGACGGAGGCAACCGAAGTGATCGAGCGCGTCCGAAGGCCAATCCAGACACTCGGCGGCCGTTTCGATCGTGCCCAGATGCAGCGCATCGTTGGTGACCGCGCCGTCGGTGCCTTTTTGGGGGCTCTCGCTCCACAGATCGAGCGTGGACTGCCAATGGCCGCCGCTTGCGATTTCAAGCCAGCCGACCTTGTCGCCGACCCATCGCGACAAGTACGCCAGCCTTTCCCCGTTGCCATAGGCGGAGAGGCGGCCGCCTTCCTCGAACATCACCTTGGTCGTGCCCGGCACGTTCAGGGAAAAAATGTCCTGCACGGTGCCGCGCATATCCTTGAGCTTGAGCGTTCCATCGCTCTCCAGCTTCAGGATCACCGCGTGGTCCGCGGACGGGAGCCAGTCTCCAAGCTCCAGAGACTCGCCGATCCTCATCCCGGTCCTGGGCTGGCGAAAGTCGAGCTTGTCGTTGATCCGCATCGCCATCTGCGCCGCCGCGGAATTGTAGGCGTCGACATAGATGAGGTTGGGAACGACGTTCTGGGCAATGGCATTGGCCGGTACGGCGTTGAGGATGCGATCCATGTGATCGTTGACTTTACCGGCGTCCCACACGATCGCCGGCACCTGGGGGTTGGGATGCCGAGGCGGATTACGACGCCTGACGCCCCACAGGCCTAAAAACCATTCCCAAGGATTCTCGAGGATAGACATTGCCGTATCGACAGCCGCCCCCAAGGCCTGATTGAATCCGCCTTCGGTAATCGTCCAGGATACGAGGAAGAGTCTGTCCTGGTGATTTCCGGCCGCTTTATCCGCGTCCTTGGGGATATCCTGGTTCAGCAGATATTTGATCTGCCCGCTCATAACGGTCTCGGCGTCGGAACTGTTGGAATATTTGTCGAAGAGCACGATGTCCGCGGCGGCTTGATTTGCCGCGCCGTCTTCCTGATCGCGGCACAGAAAGAAACTGGAATGCGCGCTCTTGCGCGCGCCCCACAGATCGCTGTGCAGAACGATCGCGGTGCCTTTTATGCTGCCGTCGCTGCGGGCAAGGAGGCGCCGAAGCGGGACATGCGCCAACTTGCAGGACTCAGGGAGTTGCGGCAGGCAGCCGCTCAAGCTGGACTCCACTATGCCCAGGAAACCGGTGTGCATGCCTTCGCTGAACTCTTCGAAATGGCTCAATTTCAGGATGACGAGCTCCGCGTGGGATTGCAGAAACCCCCGTATGGCACCAAGCACGTCATCGATCGATTCGCCGAGGCAGCCCATCAGCTTGTCGCTGTGGTGCGTGTAGTAGTCGCCGCCTGGGGCATTGAACACATGCCCAGCGACAACCCGAATATCGAAGAACCGGCATCCGTTGGCCAATTGCGTGCTGACCGGATCGTTCTGGGTTTTTGTGGTCGATGGACCTCCCATGCGCATGCAGAAGTGCGGCGAATACATCCCGGAATCGTGAGAGCCGGGCAGCACAAGCTCCTTCAGCGTCCGTGAGCCGTACTTGTTCAGGCTTTCTGACAGCCACTGGTTATAATCGGTCATGGTAACGCCCCTCGTTTGCGTAAGTGTTGCGATCTTTTGGGTTGGATGGTGTGGAGCAAGAACTGCGAGAACATTTATTGGCCGGATATTACGGAGTATCGGAATGCCTCAAAGGGTTGTCCTACCTAGATTGGGTGACCTCCTTCTTGCCGACTTGAAGGCCGCAAGCTCAGATCGTGTCGCAGCGCAGGCGAGCGGCCATTGCCATACCGACATGGCTGCCAGACCGATTGTGCGCGCGACGCCGGCGCCTATGCCGCTAAACTCGGGCGTCTCGCATCGGAGTCCGCATGTCCGCCGCCCTGATCGTTCGCGCCATCGCGCCTGACGACCACGTCCAATGGCGTCCGCTATGGGACGGCTATAATCGGTTCTATGGGCGGTTCGATGCGACGGCGTTGCCGGAGGCGGTGACGCGGGCGACGTGGCGGCGGTTCTTCGCGGCAAGCGAGCCGGTACATGCGCTGGTCGCGGAGCGTGACGGGCGGCTTATAGGACTGGTGCATTATCTGTTTCATCGCAGCACCACGCTGCTCAACGACATTTGTTATTTGCAGGACCTGTTCACCGACGAGACGGCGCGCGGCGGCGGCATCGGGCGGGCGCTGATCGAAGCGGTGTACGAGCAAGCGCGGGCTTCGGGGTCGGAGCGCGTCTATTGGCAGACGCATGAGAGCAATGCGCGGGCGATGGTTCTATACAACCAGATCGCGGAGCGGTCGGGGTTTCTGGTCTATCGCAAGGCGCTGTGAGCCGGCCATACAAAATCTAATAGTGATCCCACGAAATTCGCCAATTCCCGGTTAGCGCGCGCGTGACCACTGTCCACCTCGAAGGTTCGAGGCGTGGGTTATGGCGGACAACAACGTGAGTGGAGCGGTCGGCGGTGGTGCGCGGGCGTTGCTGCGCCTGGAGGGGCTCGGCCTGCTGTGCGGCGCGGCGGCGCTTTACTGGCGCAGCGGCGGCGACTGGCGGTTGTTCGCGGCGCTGTTCCTGGCGCCCGATCTGAGCTTCGCCGGATATCTCGGCGGACCGCGCATCGGCGCCGCAGCATACAATGCGATGCATTCGACGGTGGGTGCGCTGCTGCTGGCCGCAGCGGGCATCGCCTTTGGACAACCGCTCGCCACGATGATCGCGCTGATCTGGTTCGCGCATGTCGGGTTCGACCGCGCCCTCGGCTACGGCCTGAAATACGGCGCCGGCTTTTCCTTCACCCATCTCGGCCGCATCGGCCGCAAACCCCAGGAGAACTGACATGTTCATCGGACATTACGGGCCGGCGCTTACGGCAAAGGCTTTGGACAAACGCATTCCGCTGTGGCTGCTGTTCCTCGCCGTACAATGGCTCGATGTCGTGTGGTCGGTGCTCGTGATGCTGGGCGTCGAGAAGCTGCGCATCGTCAAGGGGCTGACGGAGGGCAGTTCGCTCGACCTCTATTATATGCCGTATACGCACGGGCTGATCGGCGCGGCGGCGCTGTCGGCGGCGCTGGGCGCGGTGACGGCGCTGTTCTTCCGCGACCGGCGCGCGGCGGTGGCCGCGGTCGTCGCCGGCGCGGTGTTCTCGCACTGGGTTCTCGACCTGGTGGTGCATGTGCCGGACCTGCCGCTGCTCGGCGATTCCTTCAAGGTGGGCTTCGGGCTGTGGCGGTTCCTGTGGATCAGTTTTCCGCTGGAGATCGCGATCCTGATTGCCGGGGCCGCGGTCTATGCCCGTGCCGTGCCCAGCAAGACGCGGCAGGGCGACACCTGGCTATGGGGTTTCGTGGGCGTGATGGCAGCGCTGCAGGCCTATGGCTCGTTCGGTCCGGCGCCCGAATCGCCGCTGGCGCAGGCGCAATTGGCCTTGTTCGCCTATTTCCTGCTCGCAGGGTTGGCCGCGTTGGTGGATTGGGCGCGCGGGCCGGTACGGTTCCGGACGGGAACGGCGCGGCTCAAGCCTGCCGGTTAAGACCTTCGCGAAATCACGATTGACGGGCCGGGGGGCATCGCTATAACCCCGCCCGTCAAAGCGTCGCGTCCTTGTCGAAGGGAGTGCGTATGGGTACCCAACTACCCGCCGGCTACAAGCCGTCGGAGAGCGAGCCGTTTATGAATGAGCGGCAACGGGAATATTTCCGCCGCAAGCTGAACAGCTGGAAAGACGAGATCCTCCGCGAGAGCCGCGAGACGATCCAGAACCTGCAAGCCGAAACCGTGCCGCATGCCGATCTGGCCGACCGCGCCTCGACCGAGGCCGAGCGCCAGCTCGAACTGCGCACCCGCGACCGCCAGCGCAAGCTGATCGCCAAGATCGACTCGGCGATCCGCCGGCTGGAAGACGGGTCGTACGGGTTCTGCGAGGAGACCGGCGAGCCGATCTCCTTGAAGCGGCTCGATGCCCGCCCGATCGCGACCCTGTCGCTGGAAGCGCAGGAACGGCACGAGCGGCGCGAGAAGGTTTATCGCGACGATTAGGTTCGCCGCAGCACACAGATCTGAAATGGAAAACGGCCGGGCCATCTCTTGATGGTCCCGGCCGTTTTGCCTCAGCCCCTCCACCCCAATTCTAGAGTGGAATGTCGTGTGCCCGACCCCGGATCACCTTCGGTGTCCGGGGTGAGGTCGCCGTCGCGACCTCAAAAGGGCATCAAGATGTCGAATAGCTGCGATCCGTAGCGCGGTGTCTGGACGTCGCTGACCGTGCCGCGGCCGCCATAGGAGATGCGCGCTTCGGCGATCTGGCTGAGATCAACGGTGTTGGCGCTGGTGATGTCCTCGCTGCGCACAATGCCGGCGACCTGCAGGTCGCGCAGTTCGTCGTTGACGCGCACCTGCTGATGACCGCCGATCACCATGTTGCCGTTGGGCAGGACCTGGGTGACGAGGGCGGCGAGCGTCAGGCTGATCGACTCCGAACGGTCCACCGTGCCCGAGCCGACATTGGAGGTGTTCGATCCCATCTTGACGAGGTTGGAGGGATCGGCGCCTTGCGGCAATGCATTCGCGAGTTCACCTTCGAGGCCGAAGAAGTTCGTCAGGTTCGCGCCATCGGCATTGGTGCGGGTGCGCGAGGTCGTGTTGCTGAACTTCGCGGCGTCGGCGACCGTGATATTCACCGTGATGATGTCGCCCGGGCGGCTGGCGCGCGAATCGTGGAAGAAGCTGCGCGAACCCGAAGCCCAGAGCGAATTGCTGGCGCGGTTGGGCTCGGGCGGCGGCGGGATGGGGAGCGCCGGCGGCGCAGCGTTCACCGGCGAGGCCGGATCGGACATCGCGGCGAGGGCCGGCGGATCGCCGATCTCGCCGATGCGGGTGGCAGCCGAGCAGCCCGCGAGCACGCCGAGAGCGCCGGCCAAGCAGATGATTTTCGAGGCAGGACGGAGCATGAGCTTATCCTTCAATGCGCACGCGCGAGCGTGGTGGGCGGAGAGACAATGAGGGCCGAGCTGGCGGCGCGCACGGCGCCGGGGCCGGTGACAACACAGCTGATCTGGCGGAACGAGGCGGGGTTCTGCACCGTGATCGTGTCGCCGACGCCACCTTCGCCCATGGCGCGGCCGCTGGCGGTCAGCATGACGCCGGGGGCCTCGAAGGTCATGGTGACGATCGAACCCTTGGCGACGACCACCGGATGACGCACGTCGTCGGTGCGCACCACTTCACCGGCGCGCAGCGCGCGGCGCGCTTCCATGCCCTTGAGCATGTCGACCGAGGTCGCGATGCCGGAGAACACATTGTTGGACGCGATGGTGCCGTAGACGAGATCGGACTCGGCGATGGTCTCGCCGCGCGCGATGTCGCGGTTGGGCACCACGACACGGATGCCGGTGTCGGCGAAGGCCGGCCAGGCCATCAGCAGAGCGGAGAGGAAAATGGCGATACGGAGCATCATGATCAGCTGCCTCCCAGGCGCGCGGTTTCCTGCAGCATCTCGTCCGCCGCCGTCACCACTTTGGAATTCATTTCATAGGCGCGCTGCGCCGTGATCAGCGAGGTGATCTCGTCGACCGAGTTGACGTTGGAGGTCTCGAGGAAGCCCTGCTGCAGCGTGCCGTAGCCGGCGCTGCCCGGAACGCCGGACTGCGGCGAGCCCGAGGACGGGGTTTCGAGGAAGAGATTGCTGCCGATGCCCTTGAGGCCGCCCTCATTGGCGAAGCGCGTCAGCTCGAGCGTGCCGACGACCTGCGGCGTCACGCTGCCCGGTATGGTGGCCGAGACCTGGCCCTGGGCGTTGATCGAGACGCTGAGCGCGGTGGTCGGGATCGCGATGCCGGGGGCGACGGTGTAACCCTGGTCGGTGACGAGCTGGCCTTCCGGCGACAAGCCGAAATCGCCGGCGCGGGTGTAGGCGTCGGTGCCGTCGGGCTGCGTCACGCGGAAGAAGCCGGGGCCTTGGACCGCGAGGTCGTATGGGTTGGAGGTGTTCTTGAGGTCGCCCTGGCTCATCACGCGATAGACCGAGGCGGTGCGCACACCGGCGCCGACCTGGACGCCGCTGGGCAGCACGGTGCCGGAATCGGACGAGGTGGCGCCCGGAGTTTGGATGTTCTGGTAGAGCAGATCCTGGAACTCGGCCCGCTGCTGCTTAAAGCCGGTCGTGTTCATGTTCGCCAGGTTGTTGGCGATGACTTCGACATTTGTCTGTTGGGCGAGCATTCCGGTCGCCGCGATCGAGAGAGCGCGCATGTCTTAAATCTCCTTAACTGTTCAAGCTGCCAAGCTTGTCGATCGCCTGGCGCATGAGGTCTTCCTGGGTCTGGGTCATCGTCGCCGTCGCCTGATAGGCGCGCATGACTTCGATCATGTGGCTGATCTCGACGACCGGCTCGACGTTCGAGTTTTCCAGCATCCCCGATTGCAGCGTGAAATTGGTGGCCGTCGCGGGCGACTGGCCGTCGGCGGCGAAGAGGCTGGCGCCTTCCTTGGTAAGGGCGCGCGGATTGGCGAAATCGACGATTCGGATGCGGCCGATCTGGCCGTTCTTGCCGCTGACCGTGCCGTCCTGCGCGATGTGCACGTCGCCATCGTCGGGCGTGATGATGATCGCGCCGCCGTCACCCTGCACGGCGTCGCCGTTGGAGGTGACGATCTGGCCGGAATTGTCGAGCGTGAAATGGCCGTTGCGGGTGTAGCGCTCGCCGTTCGGCGTCTGCACGGCGAAGTAGCCCTTGCCGTGGATCGCCATGTCGAACGGCGCGTCGGTGGTGTTGAGATGGCCCTCGCTCAAGTCGCGGACGATGCCGGCGTCCTGCACGAAGCTTAGAGTCTGTGTGCCCCCCTGTCCCGCGACCGGCTGCACATGCGCGACATATTCGCTGAAGGTCGGCTCCTCGCGCTGATAAGCGGGCGTGGAGGCGTTGGCGAGATTGTTCGCGATCACGTCCATCGAGCGATAGGACGCGATCTGCTGCGACAGGCTGATGAGAAGCGAATTGTCCATCGTCGTAGGGGCCTTGTTTGGACCGTTCTAGTCCGCACAGGCTGTTGCAGCCGGCGTGCCAGAGCAAAAGCCGCGCTTTGATTGGCTTTTTGAAAATCGGGACGGCGCAAGATGCGCGCAGTGCCCGGCAAGAATTTCCACATTGCCGGTTCGGACCGGCCGATTTGAACCAGTCCTTAACCACGTCGACCTAATTTCGCCTTCGAGATTTCTCGCGAAGGGCATCCACGCGTGGCGAAGAAAGAGAAGCAGGCGGCGCCGGACGGCGAAGACGCCGAGAAGAAGGAAGGCGACGCCGCGGCGGACGCATCCAAGCAAGGTTTCGTTAAGAAACTGCTCGGCAACAAGCTGATCCTGTTCGGCGGCATCGGCGTGATCGCGCTGCTGGCGATCGGCGGCGGCGCCTATTTCTTTTTCTTCAGCGGTTCCGACAAGCCCACCGAACTCGCGGCCGGGGCGCCCCCGCCACTGCCGCCGACGCCGCCCAACGTCACCTTCTATGATGTCCCCGACATCCTGGTGAACATCCAGGGCGCGGATGCGGCGCCGGCCTATCTGAAGCTCTCGGTTTCGCTCGAGCTCGACGGGCCGGAGGAAGAAGCAGGCCTCAAGGCGCTGATGCCGCGCATCGTCGACCAGTTCCAGGGCTATCTGCGTGAGCTGCGCATGGACGACCTCAAGGGATCGGCCGGCGTGGTGCGCCTGAAGGAAGAGCTTCTGCGCCGCATCAATGCCTCCGCCGCGCCGTACCGCGTGCGCGACGTCCTCCTCAAGCAAATGCTCGTGCAGTAACGGAGCCCCCATGGCCGACGACATGAATGATACGAGCGACAGTCTGGACGCCGCGGCGCCCGCATCCGAGACCATTCCGGTCAGCGGCAATGGCGGCACCGCCGAGCGCATCCTGAACCAGGAGGAGATCGACTCCCTCCTCGGCTTCGACGTCAATTCCGACCAATTGCAGGACAAGTCGGGCGTCCGCGCCATCATCAATTCGGCGCTGGTGTCCTATGAACGCCTGCCGATGCTCGAAATCGTGTTCGACCGCCTGGTGCGGCTGATGACGACGAGCTTGCGCAATTTCACCTCCGACAACGTGGAAGTGAGCCTCGACTCGATCACCTCGATCCGGTTCGGCGATTACCTGAACTCGATCCCGCTGCCGGCGATCCTCGCGGTGTTCCGCGCCGAGGAGCTGGACAATTACGGGCTGTTCACCGTCGATTCCAACTTGATCTACTCCATTGTCGACGTGCTGCTCGGCGGCCGGCGCGGCTCGTCCGCGATGCGCATCGAGGGGCGGCCCTACACGACGATCGAGCGCACGCTGGTGCAGCGGATGATCGAGGTCATCCTGCAGGACATGTGCGCCGCGTTCGAGCCGCTGGCGCCGGTGAACTTCACGCTGGACCGTCTGGAGACCAATCCGCGCTTCGCCGCCATCGCGCGGCCGGCCAATGCCGCCATCCTGGTCAAGCTGCGCATCGACATGGAAGACCGCGGCGGGCGCACCGAATTGCTGCTGCCCTATGCGACGCTGGAGCCGATCCGCAAGCTGCTGTTGCAGCAGTTCATGGGCGAGAAGTTCGGCCGCGATTCGATCTGGGAGAGCCATCTCGCCACCGAGCTGTGGTCGACCAAGGTCGAGATCGACGCGATCCTCGACGAACAGACGCTGCCGCTCAACAAGATGATGAACCTCGAGGTCGGGCAGACCATCATGCTCAACGCCTCGCCGGACTCGAAGATCGAGATGCGCTGCCGCGGCGTTCCGCTGCTCAAGGGGCGGATGGGCCGGGTCGGCTCGTCGGTCGCCGTGCGCATCGACGAGGCCGTCGAACGCACCGATGCCTCCAAGGGGCTTTAGGAGAACGCCATGCATATGCTGAATATCGGCCTGATCGTCGAACTCGCGCTGACCGTCCTTTTGGCCGTGACGCTGGTCTATTGCATCGTGCTGGAGCGCCGGCTCGCGGCGGTGCGGCGCGGGCAGGAAGGCCTCAAATCCACCATCGGCGAGCTCAACACCGCGATCACCAACGCGGGCGCCGCGATGCGCGCGCTGAAGGCGACCGCCAGCGGCGCCGCTGAGACGCTGGACGAGCGCCTGGCGCGCTCGCGTTCGGTGATCGACGAGCTTTCGCTGCTCACTGCCTCGGGCGAACGCATCGCCGAACGGTTCGACCGCGCCAGCGATGCCAGCGCCGCGTCGCGTTCGCCGGCCGGCGCCAATGCCAATCTTCCGTCGGGCAGCATCATGAAACGCCTCGACGCGCTCAGGGCCGTGCGATGAAACCGATTTCCCGCTATCTGCGCCTGTTGCCGGCGGTCGTTATCGTCGGCACGAGCCTTCTCGTGCTCAAGGGCGTCGACATCGCGCGCGCCGCGCAGGAGCCGGCAGCGACGTCCGACGAGCCGGACAATTCCGGGCTCGCGCCGACCGATGCCGGCGGCGCACCGCCGCGTGATTTCGCCAGCGACGACAGCGCCAGCTCAAGTGCCGGCGAAGTCGATGTGCTGTCCAGCCTGACCCGTCGCCGCGCCGAGCTCGACGCGCGCGAACGGGCGATCAGTATGCGCGAGAACCTTCTGACCGCCGGCGAAGGCCGCGTCGACCAGAAGATCGGCGCACTGAAGGCATTGCAGGCGCAGATGCAGTCGCTGCTCGTGCAGCGCGATGCGGCACAGGCGGCGCAGATCGCGTCGCTGATCAAATCCTATGGTCCCGACGGCATGAAGCCGGCGCAGGCCGCGGCGATCTTCAACACCATGCCGGATGACGTGTTGCTGCCGATCGCCAAGGGGATGAAGCCGGGCGACCTCGGCACCATCATGGCCAAGATGAATCCGGACGCGGCGCAGAAGCTGACCGTGAAGCTGGCCACGATGCTCAAGCTGCCGGAAAGTTCGCCCGCGCTGTGCCCGACGACGCCGGGGACGCAGGCCGACCTCACATCGCCGGTGCCTGGCGCGACCAACACGATACCGCCGCTGCAGACCGCCGCGCTGTCGCCGCCCGGCTCGACGCCGGTCGTCACACCGCTGCCACCGCCGGCTGCGACGCCTGCCGCTGCTCCTCCCGCGCCGGCGCCCACGCAGGCATCGATGCCGCCTGCCAAGCCGACAGCGCCGCCGGTCCATCATCCGGCACCTGCCAAACCCACAGCGCCGCCGCCGGCCAAGCCGATGACCGCCAGCGCGCCTCCGCCGGCCAAGCCGACGATTGCCGCCGCCACACCGCCGGCAAAGCCCGCAATTGCTGCCGCCACGCCGCCAGCTTCGCCTGCAACGACGCCGGCAGCGCCAACTGCGACACCGCCTGCTGCCCCAATTGCCACGCCGCCGGCCAAGCCGGCGATACAGGCAGCGAGCGGACCGCCGGTGACGATCACGCCCCCGCCCGGAGGCTAGGCGAAATGCCGGATGGCTCTGGCGAAACTCGGTTTACGGACGGTTAAGGCCGCGACGGCCACACTGGACAGGCTATGCAGAACGCATTGACCGGCACGCGCATCGTCCGCCTCCTTCTGGCGGTGTGCCTGTTTGCGTTGGCGGCAGTGCCGGCCGCGGCGGCCGATGCGCTGAGCGTGAACACCGCCGGCGGTTATGCGCGGATGCTCTTCACGTTTGCGCCGAAGGGGCATGTGAGTGCGGCGGTGAATGCCGGCGTGCTCACGCTGACCTTCAATCGCGACACCAGCATCACCGCGACCGCGCTGGCGCAGAACCTCACCGCCTATGCCGGCGGCGCGCGCACCGATCCGGATGGACGCACTTTCCGCTTTGCGCTGGTGCAGCCGGTACGGATCCATGCCAGCGAAGTCGGCAACCAGATCGCCATCGATCTCGTACCCAACAGCTTCACCGGCAATCCGCCGGACCTGCCGCCGCTGCCGCCGCCACTGCCCAAAACGGTGGATGTGGCGTCGCTGCCGCAGATCACGGTGCGCTCCGGCGCCTATCAGAATTTCACGCGGCTGGTGTTCGACTGGCCGCATGACGTCAAATACGCGGTGTTTCCCGGCGCGGGGAAGCTGGGCATAAGGTTCGAGGCGCTGGCGCGGGTCGATGTGTCGACCATCGCGCGGTTCGCGCCGCCCTGGGTGAAGAATGCGAGCTGGCGGATCGACGGCAAGGGCACCATCGTCGAGTTCGATACCGACGCGGCGTCGGGCTTCCACGCGTTCAGCACCGGCTCGAAAGTCGTGCTCGACGTGCTGGCGCCCAAGACCGATGCGGATTCGTATCATCCGCCGGGGACAGAGAGGCCGACGATCACGGCGCTGAACGGCAAGCCCGCCAAACCGGCGGACGAAAAGCCGGCCGCCATCTCATCGCCGCAAGCCGCCGCCATCGCGGCGACGGCACAGCAGCTGGCCGATGCGAACAAGCCGCCGGCGCCACCGCCTGCCCCGGCACCGCCACCGGCTCCGGCCGCACCAACAGTAACGCCAACCGCCGCGCCAACGCCCGACGCCAGCGGACAACTCACGCGCAGCGGCGCGGTGCTGACTTTTGCCGGCGCGGCCAATCGCGGGTCGGCGGTGTTCATGCGCGGGCTGACGGCGTGGATTGTGCTGCAAGGCGCGGCGCCGCTCGATGCGGTGAAGCTCAAAGCCGCGCTCAAGGATTATCCCACCGCCATCGAAGCCTCGTCCGCCGACGGCGTCAGCATCCTGCGCATCACACTGAAAGCACCGGCGCAGGTCGGGGCGCATGCCGATGGGTCGAACCTCAAGGTCACGATCGCGGCGCAAGTCGGCGACCAGCCCATCGCCATCGGCTTTTCGCGCAATCAGGACGACGCGACGCATTCGTCGCTGAGCACGCTGTTGCCCGGTGCGGCGCACACCGTGACGGTGACCGATCCGGTGGTGGGCGATCAATTGATCCTGGTGCCGTCGGCGGCGGGGCGCGCGATGCTCGCGCCGCACGACTATGTTGAGTTCGGCGTGTTGCAGACGGCGTCGGGCCTGGCGCTGACGCCCTATATCGACGACCTGTCGGTCACCGTCGAGCGGACGCGCGTGACCATCACACATCCGGGTGGCTTGATGCTGACGCCGTCGATCATGCCGGTGGGCGATTCACCGGCGGCGATCGCGTCGCGCGGGATCGGGCCGTCTTTTCTCGACATGGCCAATTGGTCGAAGTTCACCGGCGGCAGCTTCCTCGCCACCGAGCGCCGGATGCGCGCGGCGACAGCGCGGCTGAAGCCGGAGGACGCCGGCCAGGCGCGCCTCGCTTTGGCGCGGTTCTATCTTGCCAACGCGTTTTCCGCGGAGGCGCTGGGCCTGATCACAATGATGCAGGCGCAGGATCCGGCGCTGCAAAGCGATCGGCAGCTGCAGACGATGCGGGCCGCGGCCGAATACATGATGGGCCGCTATCGCGATGCGCATAACGACATTGCCGCCGCCGCGTTCGACGGCGACCGGCACGCCGCGTATTGGCGCGGACTGATCGAAGCGGCGCAGGAGGATTGGGCGAATGCGAGCGCCGACCTCGACCGCGCCGAGCCGGTGCTGAAGATGTATCCGCCGGAATGGCAGGCGCGCCAGCGCATCGCCAAGGCGCAAGCGGGGCTGGGCCAGGGGCGTATCGATGTCGCCGACGCGGCGATGCTGCGCCTGCCGCCGGTGACGGACAAGCCGCTGCAGATCGAGGCCAATGTGGTGCGGGCGCGATTGCTCGCGGCGGAGAACAGCGGGCATGAAGCGGCGGTGCTGTTCAACGCGGTGGAGAACAGCGGCGACGCGCGGGCCGCGGCCGAGAGCATCTACTACCGCACCGAGGCGGCGCTGAAAGCCGGCGTGATGACGCCGGACGCCGCGATCGCGGTGCTGGAGAAGCTGCGCTTCCGCTGGCGCGGCGACGCGCTGGAGATGAAGACGCTGCGCAAGCTGGCGTCGCTCTATTTCGACCGCAAGCGCTGGCGCGACGGGCTGCACACGCTGCGCGTCGCGGCGTCGAGCTTTCCCAATGACGACATGGCGCGCAAGGCGCAGGACGACATGCGCGGCGCGTTCCAGGCGCTGTTCATCGGCGGCAAGGCGGACAAGGTGCCGCCGGTCGAGGCGCTGGGCATCTTCTTCGACTTCATCGATTTGACGCCGATCGGGCCGGACGGCGACGACATGATCCGGCGCATGTCGGATCGGCTGGTCGCGATGGACCTCTTGGGGCCGGCCGCCGATCTGCTCAAATACCAGATCAACAAGCGCCTCGACGGCGTGGCGCGGGCGCAGGTCGCGACGCGGCTGGCGATGATCCAGCTGATGGACCTCAAACCGCAGGACGCGCTCGATACGATCCGCACGACGCAGATCAGCACCCTGCCCGACGACGTGAACCACCAGCGATTGCTGCTGGAGGCGCGCGCGTTCGCGGGACTCAAGCAGTGGAACAACGCGCTCGATCTGATCGCGGTCGACGAGGCGCCGGACACCGCCAAGCTGCGCGCCGACATCTATTGGGAGAGCGGCAATTGGGCGGTCGCGGGACAGAAATCCGAGGAGCTTCTTAGCGCACGCTGGAGCGATGCGGCGCCGCTGAACCCCGGCGAGCGCGAGACGGTGATGCGCGCCGCCGTCGCCTATTCGCTCGCCAATGACGAGACCAGCCTCGACCGGCTGCGCGACCATTTCGGGCCGAAGATGAAGGCGAGCCCGGACGGCAGCGCGTTTGCGGTCGTCGCCCAGGCGATCGACGCGCATGGCGTGGCGTTCCGCGATGCGGCGGCGCAGATCGCCTCGATCGACACGCTCCAGACCTTCATGAAGGATTTCAAGACGCGGATGGATCGGGCGCCGGTGTCGGCGACGAACTGAGCCGCGCGGGGCCCAATACTAAGGCGGGCTCCACCACGGGGCCCATAACAAAGTGCCAGACCCGCGGAGAAGCCCGCCCCGGACCCCCGACAGACGACATGCGCGAGGCCGTATGGCCAACCGCAAGCACCTTCGTTTTTCCACCCCGGTCCTAGCGAAGATCGGCCGGTCGCGGACTGAACGCCGGTGCAGACTCTCGCGCGGCCCTTGCGGGCGGGGCGGTCAGCGCAGCGGCGTAAGCGTCCTTCGGTCGAAATCGCACGGGTGCGCGCATGGGTGCACCCTTACCTGTCTGTTCCCTGCGCCGATCCCCGCGATGCCGCCGCCGCGGCCGGAGCGCGCGTGGCGCGTCCGGCTGTGAGTTTCCTGTGTGTTGCTTGGGGGAGATGGGGTGGGTAAATAGGGCTTCAACCCCTGGTTGCGGATTTATTTCTGACGGAATGTCAGCAGCGCAGAGTCTCTGCTTCGGACTTAGCAGCGTCTTGCCGTTTGTCATTGGCCGCCGCCGCGTGGTTACTAAGGGTTGTCGATCGATTTCGGGGCTTATGTGAGCAAGGTCTTCGCGGACGCCATTTCGGACTATGGCGCGCAGGCAAAGGCGAAACTGTCCAGTGCTGCCATCGACGGCGCACCCGAAGATCAGCTGCGCAATCCGCTCGAGACACTCATCGGCGACCTCGCGGAGATCGGCGGCCTGCCGCCAAAGGCAGTCACCCTTATCGGCGAAACGCATCTGAAGCATCTCAAGACGCGACCGGACTTCGCCGTCAGCCGTCACAACGCTCTGATCGGCTTTATCGAGGTGAAGGCGCCGGGCAAGGGTGCCGATCCTCGCAAATTTCAGAAAGGCACGCACGACGCGGAGCAGTGGAACAAGCTGAAATCGCTTCCCAATCTTCTGTATTGCGACGGCAGCAGTTTCAGTCTTTGGCGCGACGGCAAGCTCGAAGGCAAAATCATCCAGCTTGACGGCGACATCGAGACATCCGGCGCGAAACTGAAGGCTCCGGAGACTTTGGCGGCGCTGATCTCCAGCTTTCTGTCGTGGGATCCCACACCGCCGAAATCGGCGAAAGGCCTTGCCGAGGTGAGTGCGCGCTTGTGCCGGCTGTTGCGTGATGAAGTCGTCGAACAGATGGAGCAAGGCAACAAGGCATTCACCGACCTTGCCAAAGACTGGCGTGCATTGCTGTTTCCCGCAGCGGACGACGCGGAATTCGCCGACGGCTATGCCCAGGCCGTGACCTTCGGCCTTCTGGTCGCGCGGGCTCGCGACATCAAGCTGAGCGAGGGGCTGGAAACGGCGGCGCAGGAATTGCGCAAGTCGAATTCGCTGATCGGGGCGGCCTTGCGCATCCTGACGGATGACGCCGAGAACCAGAAAGCCCTGCAGACGTCGCTGGAGACGCTGGCGCGCGTGCTGGACGTTGTCGACTGGCACGTCATCAGCAAGGACAAGCCCGAGGCGTGGCTCTACTTCTACGAAGACTTCCTGGAGGTCTACGACAACGTCCTGCGCAAGCGGACGGGGTCCTATTACACGCCGCCCGAAGTCGTCGGCGCGATGGTCAATCTGGTCGACGAGGCATTGCACGGCCCGCTGTTCGAGCGTCCGAAGGGTTTCGCCTCGCCCGATGTGTGGGTCGCCGACCCCGCGGTGGGCACCGGAACATTCCTGCTGGGCGTGCTGCGGCGGATCGCGGTCATCGTGAAAGAAGACCAGGGCGAGGGCGCGGTGCGCGGCGCCATCGAAGCGGCGGCCAAGCGGATCATCGGATTCGAGCTTCAGTTCGGCCCGTTCGCCGTGGCGCAGCTCCGTCTGATGGCGGAAATGCACGCGCTGATGACGACGCCGAAAAATCCGATGCCAGAACTGCCTGACCTGCGCCTCTACATCACCGATACGCTCGGCAACCCCTTCGCCGAGGAACAATACCTGCCGCAGATGATGCAGCCGGTGGCGAAATCGCGGCAGGAGGCGAACGCGATCAAGCGCGGTCAGCCGATCACAGTGGTGATCGGCAACCCGCCCTATAAGGAGAAAGCCAAGGGACGCGGCGGCTGGATCGAGGAGGGCGGAAAAGGTTTCGAGCCGCCGATGAAGCGGTGGGAAGCGCCCGCCGTATGGGGCGTCGGCGCGCATGCCAAGCATCTGAAAAATCTCTATGTCTATTTCTGGCGCTGGGCAACGTGGAAGGTGTTCGGATCGGGCGTCGCCGCGTCGACCGGACAAGCCGACAAAGATGAAGAAGGAATCGTCTGTTTCATCACGGTTGCGGGGTTCCTGAACGGCCCCGGCTTCGAGAAGATGCGCGATGACCTGCGGCGCACCTGTTCCGAAATCTGGGTAATCGACTGTTCGCCAGAGGGGCATCAGCCGGAGGTCGCGACGCGGATTTTTCAGGGTGTGCAGCAGCCGGTGTGCATCGTACTGGCGGCGCGCAAGCGCGGGAAGTCGAGCGACGTGGCTGCGCCTGTGCGCTATCTGGCTCTGGAAAAAGGACGGCGTGAAGCGAAGTTCGTTGAGTTGAATAAGCTATCTCTTCACGCATCGGACTGGATTGAGTGCTCTTCTGGTTGGCGCGAACCGTTTCTTCCGCTTGCGACCGGCATGTGGCCGCACTTTCTCGCGCTTGATGAACTCTTTGCTTACGATGGATCGGGAGTGATGCCTGGTCGAACATGGATCATCGCGCCGGACAAAACATCACTCGCCATGCGTTGGGACAGATTAGCAGCAGAGAAGACCTTGGAGAAAAAGCAGGTTCTCTTTCACCCACATCTCCGTAACGGCAAGCCCGGAGATAAGCATCTTCACAAAGCGGTGGCTGAAGGCTTGGCCGGTCACGAGATGCGGCTCAAAGCAGTAGTCGAGGACAAGGGAGGCGTAATTGACCCCGTGCGTTATGCGTTTCGCTCGTTTGATCGACAATGGATTATTCCGGACGCGCGCCTTATAAATCAATCAAATCCAACATTGTGGAAGACGCATTCCGTTCGCCAGATTTATCTAACTGCGTTGGAAAGAGTAGCGCCTAAATCTGGGCCTGCGGTAACGGTATCTGCCCTAGTCCCCGACCTCGATCATTATAAAGGGTCTTTCGGCGGACGCGTCATGCCGCTTTGGGCCGATAACGCCGCCACCCATAGCAACATCAAATCCGAACTTCTCACCCTGCTGGCGCAAGCCTATGGCAAGCCGGTCACGGCGGAGGATGTGTTCGCCTATATCGCCGCGGTGATGGCGCATCCCGCTTTCACTGCACGCTTCAAGGACGATTTGGTGCAGCCCGGACTGCGCCTGCCGATCACCGCCGATGCGGAAATGTTTTTCAATGCCGTGGCGCTTGGGCGGGAGGCCGTGTGGCTGCACACCTATGGCGAACGTTTTGCCGATCCGAAAGCCGGACGGCCCAAGTCCGCGCCACGACTGCCGAAAGCATCGGCGCCGACCATTCCCGCCGGCGGCGCGATCCTTGGAGCGCCTGAGCCGCTGCCCGATACCATGACCTATGATGCGGCGAAGCAGCGGCTTCAGGTCGGCATGGGCTATGTCGACAATGTCAGTCCGGCGATATGGGACTACGAAGTCTCCGGCAAGCAGATCGTGTGGCAGTGGTTCAGCTATCGCCGCCGCGACCGCACCAAACCGATCATCGGTGATAAGCGACCGCCCTCGCCGCTCGACTCCATCCAGCCCGACCACTGGCTGCCGGAGTATACGGACGACCTGATGGACCTGCTCAACGTGCTCGGCCGCCTCGTCGCCTTGGAACCGGCGCAGGCAGCGATGCTCGAGCAGATTTGTGACGGCGCGTTGATAGAGGCGAGCGCGATACACAAGGTGCTGGAACCTGAGCCGGCCGACGGCGCGAAATTCGTAAAACCGAAGGCCAAGGCAAAGAAAAAATCCTAGAGCGCATGGGGATAAGCATTTCGGCCGGGTCGCGTATTTCCGGCGAATGAGGCAAAATCCGCCCGACTCGACAGTGATCCTATGGCGCTCAACCGACAGCCCGACCTTTTCCTGAAGGACATCCAGCCCGACATGCTGGAGGACCAGCCGGCGCAGGCCTATCGCGCCGATCCCGACAAGGTGCGCGCCGAATTGAACCGGATGCTGGCCGAGGCGCGCGCGACACAGGCGATGCGGCCGGCGACGGTCAAGCTGTACCAGACGCTGTTTCCGCAGATGACCAACTGGCTTCCCGAAGCGGAAGCGGCGCAGTTGCGGTTTGAATTCGACGTGGAAATGGCGCGGCTGAAGGCGGCTTAGGCGAGACGTTGCTCGACCAGCCGCACTTCGGGCGGCGATGGGCTCAGCTCTTGCTCTTCGCCTTCTTGCGTTCGATGCCGCATACCTCGTCGATCCACGCGACGCTGCGGCCTGCGATCTTTTCCCAGCCGGGTTCGCCGATCAGCCAGTGGCTTTGGTTGGGGAGCTCTTCGAACGCGACGCGGGTTTTGTAGCGTTCGGCGATGCGGCGCACCGTGCTCGGCGGGTTGATGCGGTCGTGCTGGCCAGTCAGGCACAGGATCGGGCACGTCACGTCCGCCGCCTTCACATGCGAGGCGCGCTTGGCGTCCCAGCCCCAGTGCATGATCTCGAAGGTCGCGAGGCCAGATTCGGGGACGAAGCCGGCGAAGACCTGCTTGCGTTGCGGCAGCGGGATCCGGTCGAGCGAGTGCGAGGCGGCGACGTCGTAATCGGGATAGAGGATCTGGTTGGTCAGGTTGCCGGCGAGCATGATGGTCTGGGCCGAGGCGATCTCGAACAGCGTCGAGGGCATGATGCCCCAGGGGGCACAGGGGGCGAGCAGCACCAGCGCGCGGGTGTCGAGCTTTGCCGCCAGCATCTGCGCCAGGAGGCCGCCGAGCGAATGGCCGATCAGGGCCGGCGGGGCGTCGAGAGTGGCGATGAACTTGCTCAGGTCGGCGGCGTAGTCGAGCAGGCTGGTGGCGCCGAGCTCGCGTGCCGGCTTCTTGCCGAGTGCGTGATGGCGCAGCGCGGGGGCGTGTACGGTGTAGCCGGCGGCCTCGAAGGGCTTGCGGAAATCGTCGAACGTCCAGGGACCGCAGAAGGCGCCGTGGATCATCACGATGGGCGGGCGCTTGGGTGTGGTCACGCAACCGGGCCGGCGACATCGCGGAAGGCGGCGATGACCTTGGCGTAGGTGTCGCGCTTGAACGGCACGACGAGGCGCGGCAGCGCTTCGAGCGCCAGCCACTTCCACTCGCCGAATTCGGGCTCGGCGGTGCGGATGTTGATGTCCTTGTCGGTGCCGGTGAAGCGCATCGCGATCCATTTCTGGCGCTGGCCGCGATATTTGCCGTGCAGCGCGACGCCGAGCAGATGCGCCGGCAGGTCGTAGCTGAGCCATTCGTCCATCTCGGCGATAATTGTCGCCTTGGCGGTGCCGGCCTCTTCCTCGAGCTCGCGCAGCGCCGCCTCGGCCGGTGTCTCGCCGTCGTCGATGCCGCCTTGCGGCATCTGCCAGCCTTCGACCGTCTGGTCGATCCGGCGGCCGACGAAGACGAGGCCCTCATCATTGACGAGCATGATGCCGACGCAGGGGCGGTACGGCAGGTCGTCATGTTTGAGGAAGCCGCTCGGGCGAGCCATGGCCATGGGGCTTTGGGTTATTTCTTCGGGAGAACTATGGCCGATGCGGGGACCAGAACAAAGCCCCGGCCGGGAAGGCCCTGGGCCCATTGTGCGACGCGCTCGATGGTGATCGGGCGGATGAAGCCGGAGCCGGAGGCGGTGCCATGGGCGCGGGCGGCGGTCTCCAGTTCGGAGAGCTCGCGGTCGATCTCCATCGCGGTCTCGATCGTGTCGATGGTCGCCGTGGCCTGCGCGAAGGAGACGCCGGTGCGGGCCGCGACGTCGGGCGCGACCGAATGGCTGGACGCGCCATTGTCGTAGAACAACAGGCCCCGGCGCGACAAATAGGTGAGGACGGGCTCCAGGGAGTCGGCATCGGAGAGCAGGCGCGTGCCGAGAAGGTTGGTCACGCCGGTGTAGCCGGTGAAGCGGGTCAGCGCCCAGACGAGCTTTTGCGTGTTGGCGTCCTCGCCGACGCCGCTGCGCAGCGTATAATTGCCCGGATCGCTCTCGGGGAAATCATAGGGCTCCATCGGGACCTCGACGAGGACCTCGTGGCCTTCGCGGCGCGCCTCGCCGACCCAGCGCTGCACGTCCGAGGCGTAAGGCACGAAGGCCAGCGTGACCTGCGGCGGCAGCTTGGCGAGCGCGTCGGCGGTGAGCCTGGCGGAGAAGCCGAGGCCGGAGATGACGATGGCGATGCGGGGCTTGCCGTTGTCGATCGCGGGGGCGGCGTAGGCGCGCTGCGGCGGGGTGCCGTCGGCGGCGATGCGCGGCAGCGGGCCGCTGTCGGTCTTCTCGATCAGTGCGGGGTCGGCGACGAGAGCGGTGCCGGCATAGACGGCATGGGTGATGTCGGGGGGGACGATGGCGGGCGGCGGGACCGGCTCGCCAGGCTTGGGCGTGGGTGATGCGGGTGCCGTGACGTTGGCGGGATGCAGCGGCGTCGTCGCGACCGTGTTCGGGATGTCGGCGATGGTGAAGCGCACGACCGGCTCGCCGGCCTTGGGGTCGCCGAGCAGCGCGACCGCGATGCCGAACAGGATGAGGATCGCGAAGAGCGCGAAATACGCGAAGGCGAGCAGGCGCAGGCCGGTGCGCGGCCGGGCGCCCGCTGCGGACTCGTCACTCATCCCGCGCGCAGACATGGCGGCAGGATAGCGCTTTTTACGGTTACGGGGCGGTTAACGAACTGCCGATCAGGCATGATCCGGCGTCGTGGGCGTGCCGCGCACGGCCAGGGTCTTGTGCAGGAAGGCGAGCGCCATGCTGAGCTGGAAATCCTCATAGGCGCGGCCGGCCTCGGGCTCGATCGCCTTGCCGAGGGGTTTGGCGGGTGGGCCTTCGGCGAGGAGGTGATGCGGCAGCTCGACTTCGCGCTCGTAATCGGGTGCGCCGGGGCCACCGGAGACCACGACGTCGGGGACGATGCCGGTGACCTGGATCGAGCGGCCGGCCGGGGTGTAGTAGCGCGCCGTCGTCATGTGCAGCGCGCCGCCGGCGCCGTTGTCGAGCGGCATGATCGACTGGACGGAGCCCTTGCCGAAGCTGAGCGTGCCGATGACCGTGACGCGGTGGTGATCCTGCAGCGCGCCGGCGACGATCTCGGAGGCGCTGGCGGTGCCGCCATTGATCAAGAGGACGACGGGCTTGCCGTCGGCAATGTCGCCGTAATGGGCGTCGTAGCGCTCGACCGCCTGTGCATTGCGGCCGCGCACCGAGACGATCTCGCCTTCGTTGAGGAAATCGTCGGACACGTCGATCGAGGCTTGCAGCACGCCGCCGCCATTGTTGCGCAGGTCGATGATGAAGCCCTTGAGCGAAGGGCCGATCTGGCGCTTCAGCGTCGCGACCGCCATGCGCAGGTCGGGATCGGTGCGGTCGGAGAAGGCGACGATCTTGATGTAGCCGACATCGCCTTCGCGCTTGAAGGTGAGGCGCTCGACCTCGATGGCTTCGCGGGTGAGGTTGAGGTCGAACGGCTTGGCGGTGCCGCGCGCGATGCTCACCACCACGGCGGTGCCGACGGTGCCGCGCATGCGCGACGACACCTGGTCGATGGTCTGGCCCTTGGTCGAGACGCCGTCGATGGCGAGCAGGACGTCGTCGGTCTTGATGCCGGCGCGGCTGGCGGGGGTGTCGTCGATCGGCTGGATCACCTTGGCGATGCCGTCCTTGACGGTCAGCACCAGGCCGATGCCGCCATAGGCGCCGGCCGCCTTGGTCTCCATCGCCTCATAGGTCTTGGGGTCGAAATAGCTCGAATGGGCGTCCAGATTGGTCAGCATGCCGCCGATGGCGCCTTCGACCAGCGTGCGGTCTTCCGGCTTGTCGAGGTAGTTATCGCGCACGCGCTCGAACGCGACGCCGAAGCGGGCGAGCTGGCTCTCGGTGGTGAACATCGGGATCGCGCCATAGGCGAAATGCGTCGCCGCTACCGCGAGGCCGAAGCCCGCAATGGCGCCGATCGCAACCAGGAACAGCCGGTTCATGCCCCTGCCCCGCCTGTCTTTAGTTCGCCGCAGGCGTCGGCAGCGATGCGACCTTGCCGTGCAACATGTCCAGCGCGTAGCTGAGCTGGAAGTCGTAGGGCTTGCCGTCGGCACCCGTCTTCGGCGCGGTGGCCGGGGGACGGATGATCGTCTGGTTGGCCTTGGGCTTCAGCGGCTCGCCGGCGAGATGGCCGGGAAGGTCGGCTTCGCTGGGGCGGGCGATCTTGGGGATGTCGTCCTCATTGCCGGCGGCGACCATGATGTCGGGGATGATGCCCTGGGCCTGGATCGAGTGGCCGGACGGCGTGTAGTAGCGCGCCGTCGTCAGACGCAGCGCGCCGCCGCCTTCGCCGAGCGGGATGATGGTCTGCACCGAACCCTTGCCGAACGAGGTCATGCCGAGGATCGTGGCGCGGTGGTGATCCTGCAGCGCGCCGGCGACGATCTCGGACGCCGAGGCGGTGCCGCCATTGACGAGGACGATCACCGGCTTGCCGTCGGTGATGTCGCCGGGATGGGCGTCGTAGCGCTGGGTGTCCTCGGCGTGGCGGCCACGGGTCGAGACCACTTCGCCGGTGGTCAGCATATCGTCCGAGACCTGCACCGCCTGGTCGAGCAGGCCGCCGGGATTGTTGCGCAGGTCGAGGATGTAGCCCTTGAGGCCTGGGCCGATCTGGCGCTTCAAATCGCGCACCGCGTTCTCGAGGCCCGAAGCGGTGTTCTCGTTGAAGCCGGGCATGCGGATATATCCGATGTCGCCTTCGCGGTGCCAGCGCACCTCGTCGACCGCGACGACGGCGCGGGTCAGCGTCACGTCGAACGGCTTCTTCGGAGCCGTCTTGTCGCTGACGCGCAGGATGGTGAGCGTGATCTTGGTGCCGACGGCGCCGCGCATCTTGTCGATCGCGTCGTTGAGGTTGAGGCCCTGGACCGACGAACCGTTGATCGCGGCGATATAATCGCCGGCCTTGATGCCGGCCTTGTCGGCGGGGGTGTTGTCGATCGGCGAGATGACCTTCACCAGGCCGTTGTCCATCGTCACCTCGATGCCGAGGCCGCCGAATTCGCCCTTGGTCTGAATCTGCATGTCGGCGAACGCCTTGGCGTCCATGTAGCTGGAATGCGGGTCGAGGTTGGAGACCATGCCTTCGATGGCGGCGTTGATCAGCTCGCTGTCGTCGACCGGGCGGACATAATTGGCGCGCACGCGCTCGAACGCATCGCTGAAGAGGTCGAGCTGGCGGTAGGCGCCCATGTCGTTGGCGCCATGCGCGGCAGGCAGCAAGCCCAGCGCCGCGATGAAGCCCACGACCACGCCGAGGCCGACGAATGCAAACCGTTTCATGATCTCTTTGCCTTCCTTAAATCCAGGCCCAGCTGGGACGCCGGACTGACGGCCCGCCCGTTTTGACGCAATTCGAAGTAGAGCTCGCCATTCTGGCTCATTTGCGGCGCTTTGTCTGTTCGCACGCCTGACGGCATGACCCCTACCGGCTCACCCGCCAACACTTGATCGCCCGGCTTTACGACAATCCGCTCGAGCCCCGCCAGCACCAGATCGTAGCCAACCGAGACTTCCAGGATCAAGACTTGCCCGTTCTTATGGTAAGGGCCGGCGAAAAGCACCTCGCAATCGGCCGGTGCGACCACCTGGGCGCCGCCGGCGGCGGCAAAGCGCACGCCGGGCTCGGGGTTGGCCGGCTGGGGCGGCAGCATGGTTCCCACCACGGGCTGGAGCAACGAGCCGCGCGCGCCGTTAACCGAGGCATTTTGCGCCGTTACAACGACGACAGATTGCTGGGCCGGCCTTGTGCGCAGTTCCGCGACCTTGGCGAGGAGCATTTCGAGATTGGTCGCCTGGCCGGCGATGGCGACCAGTTTGGCCCTAAGCGCGCCATAGGTTGCATCGGCGGTGACGGCCTGCGCGGTCTTGGTCGCGAGAAGTTGATCGAGCGTGACGCGAGCATGGGCGAGTTCGGCAGCGTTGCGCACGCCATCGGCGCGCCGGGCGATCAGCGCGGCGCGAGTCTCTTTCAGCGTCTCGATGCGGCGGGCCAGCGCCGCGGCGCTGCCATAGACGTCGGGCAGCGACGCCCCGACCAGCATCGCGCCGCGCGCCGCGGCGAGCGCGTCGTCGGGCCTCAGCGCAAGCGCGGGCGGCGTGTCGTGCTGGAGACGCTCGATCACCGCGAGAAGACGCGCCACCGCGACGCGGTCATGCGCGAAGCTGGCGGACAGCGCCTTGTCCTGCGCCGCGAGGCGGATGATGGCAGCGTCGAGTTCGATCTTCTGCTTTTCCAGCGTCTGCACGCGCTGCGCGGTCTGGATCAGCTTGCGGCGCAGCGCGAGGGCTTGCGCCTGTAACGTGTCGCGCTGCGCCTTGGCGGCGTCGGCGCTTTTCGCGCCCTTGGCGAGATCGCCCTTGAGACGCTTGAACTGATCGGCGGTCGAGGGGAGATGCGCGGCGTCCTGTGCGGGGAGCGCGTGGGAGAGATCGGGGAGCGGTTCGGTGGTCGGGGCGATGATGGGTGGTGGCGTGTGCGCGATCGGCGGCTTGGCGATGTGCGGTGGCGGCGTGTGGTGCGGAGGTTTGTGCGCGGCGATCAAGAAGGTGCAAGCGAGGGCGACGGTGAGCGATCGCGCTATCGCAACAAACTTCCCCCTCGCCCCCGCTTTAGCGGGGGAGAGGGCGGGGTGAGGGGGTCGTGCCGTCGAGTCGTATTTCAACGATTGATTGGGCTGCCAACACAATGCGCTTCGCTTTTCCGGTCGGTGCTCCATGGCGGGCACCCCCTCACCCTGCCCTCCTGCTCCGCTTCGCTCCGCGCCGTACGCTGTCGCTACGGCCCCCCGGAGGGGGAGAGGGAAAAGTTTTTGGAGCGCGTTCAAATCTGCTCCACCAGGCTGTGGCCGGTCATTTGCGGTGTCATTGAGAGACCCATCAGGTCTAGCAACGTTGGCGCCACATCTGCGAGACGGCCGTTGGTGAGCTTGATGCCGGCGCGCGCGTTGATCGCGATGATGGGCACGTCGAGCGTGGTGTGCGCGGTGTGGGGCTGGTGCGTGACCTGGTCCTTCATCAGTTCGATGTTGCCGTGGTCGGCGGTGACGAGGAGGACGCCGCCGGCCTTCTCGACCGCGGCGCGCAGGCGGCCCAAGCACAGATCGATCGTATCGACCGCCTGGATCGCGGCCGCCATGATGCCGGTGTGGCCGACCATGTCGGGATTGGCGAAGTTGACCACGATGAGATCGTAGGTGCCCGACGCGATCGCCTCTTCGAGCTTGACCATCACGTCTAGCGCGCTCATCTCGGGCTTGTGGTCGTAGGTCGCGACTTTGGGGCTGGGCACGAGGATGCGATCCTCGCCGGCGAACACCGCTTCGCGGCCACCGTTCAGGAAGAAGGTGACGTGGGCGTATTTCTCGGTCTCGGCGATGCGCAGCTGCTTGAGGCCGCGCGCGGCGACGAGTTCACCGAGCGTGCCGGTGATGTTCTCGGCGGGGAACAGCGCGGTCATCAGCTTGTTGAGCTCGTCGGAATATTCGGTCATCCCGGCGGCGGCGCAGAACTGCACGACGCGCGAGCGCTCGAAGCCGGCGAAGCCGTTGTCGAGCAGCGCGAGCGAGATCTCGCGGGCGCGGTCGGCGCGGAAATTCGCGAACAAGAGAGCGTCGCCGCCGGACATGCCTTCGTAACCGCTGAGCACGCAGGGCAGGACGAACTCGTCGGCGATGTCGGTCGTGTAGGAATGGGCGATGGCGGATTGTGCGTCGGAGGCCTTCTCGCCGCGCGCATCGACGAGGGCGTCATAGGCTTTGCTCACGCGGTCCCAGCGCTTGTCGCGGTCCATCGCGTAGTAGCGGCCCGACACGGTGGCGAGGCGGATGCCCGGGAGGCCGGCGATGGAGTCTTCGAAAATATTGACGAAGCCGGCGGCGCTGCGCGGGGGCGTGTCGCGGCCATCGAGGAAGGCGTGGATGAAGACCGGCACTTGCGCCGCTGCGAGGGTGCGGACCAGCGCGGTCATGTGGGCTTGGTGGCTGTGCACGCCGCCGTCGGACAGCAGGCCCATGAGGTGAACGGCGCCTTTGCTGGCGCGGACCTTGGCGATGAGGTCGAGAAGCGCGGGGCGGGTGGCGAGGCTGCCGTCCTCGATCGCAAGGTCGATGCGCGGCAGGTCCTGGCTGACGATGCGGCCGGCGCCAATGTTCATATGGCCGACTTCAGAGTTTCCCATTTGGCCGGTCGGCAGGCCGACGGCATGGCCTGAGGTCGCGAGTAGCGCATACGGCGAGTCGGCGAGCATACGGCTGTAGTTGGGGGTCTGGGCGGCGGCGATCGCGTTGTCGACCGCCTCGGGCCGCCAGCCCCAGCCGTCGAGGATGCAGAGCACCGCCGGACGGGGACGCGGGGATGAGGCGGCGATGGGCATGCAGAATCCTGGCAGGGGGTGGTGGCGAAAATAGGAAGGTGGAGAGTCGGTGTCTATTACGCACTTCTCCCTCGCCCCCACTTCGGGGGAGAGGGCGGGGTGAGGGGGTGTTGCGGCCGAGCGAGCTTGCGAAGACGGAATCCCGAACCGAAAACAGTCCACAACCCCATCGCATTTCCGCGTTTGCTTAGAGACCCCCTCACCCTGCCCTCTCCCCCGAAGTGGGGGCGAGGGTTCTCTTGAGTTTGAGGACTGCGGCGTCACAACGGCGCTCTTGCCCGGCAAAACATGCCGCCGAACCAGGATAGCTATGCCGTACCTTTTCTAACTATCTGTTATAACAAGGAAAAATCGCAAGATCGCCCGGCACGATCCTCGCAAGACGCTCCTCGGAATAATGCCAGAGAGCAGAACCGCCTCATGCGCCGCGCACTATATATAAGACTGGCCTGCCTTGCCCTCGGTGCCGTGATGGCCGTCGCGCCGGCGGCGCCGGCGTTTGCGTTTTCGCGGGTGAAAGACCTCGTCGAGGTCGAAGGCATCCGCGACAACATGCTGGTCGGCTACGGCCTGGTGGTCGGCCTCAACGGCTCGGGCGACAGCCTGAAGAACGCGCCGTTCACCCAGCTCAGCCTGCAGACCATGCTCGAGCGCATGGGCGTCAACACGCGCGGCACCACGATGCAGACCAAGAACGTCGCGGCGGTGATGGTGACGGCGAATTTGCCGGCCTTCGCGGCCTCGGGCACGCGGATCGATATCTCGGTGAGCGCGCTGGGCGATGCCAAGTCGCTGCAGGGCGGCACCTTGCTCGTCACCTCGATGTTCGGCGCGGACGGACAGATCTATGCGGTCGGCCAAGGGCCCGTCGCGATCGGCGGCTTTACGGCCGGCGGCGACGCGGCGAGCGTGACGCGCGGCGTGCCGACGGCGGGGCGCATCTCCAACGGAGCCATCGTCGAGCGCGAGATCGGGTTCAACCTCGCCTCGCAGAAGTCGCTGCGCCTGTCGCTGCGCAATCCCGATCTCACCACCGCGTCGCGCATCGCGGCGGCGGTCAATGCCTATATGGGCGGCGGCATCGCCGAGGCGACCGATCCGGCGACCGTGCGCCTGACGGTGCCGGACACTTATCCGAAGGGCGTGATGGGCATGCTGACCGACCTGGAGCAGGTCAAAGTCGATCCCGACGAGACGGCGCGCGTGATCATCGACGAGCAATCGGGCGTGATCGTGATGGGGGCCGATGTGCGCATCTCCACCGTGGCGATCGCGCAGGGCAACCTCACCATCCGCGTCACCGAGACGCCGCAGGTCAGCCAGCCGGCGCCGTTCTCCAACACCGGCACAACGACGACGGTGCCGCGCACCCAGATCGCCATCGACGACGGCAAGGGCAACAAGATGGCCGTGCTGCATGAAGGCGTGTCGTTGCAGAGCCTCGTGGACGGGCTGAACGCGCTGGGCGTCGGCCCGCGCGACATCATCTCGATCCTGCAGGCGATCAAGGCGGCCGGCGCGTTGCAGGCCGATATCCAGGTGATCGGATGAGCGGGATCGATACTTCCGGCGCGATGACCGCGCTGCAATCGGCGCCGGTCGCTTTGCCGGGTCACACCAGCGATCCCTTGGCAGCCAAAAAGGCGGCGGCGCAGTTCGAAGGCGTGTTCGTCAGCCAGTTCGTCAGCGAGATGTTCTCCGGCATCTCGACCGACGGACCGTTCGGCGGCGGCCAGGGCGAGGAGATGTTCCGCTCGATGATGACCGACGAATATTCCAAGCAGATCGTGGCGCAGGGCGGTTTCGGCCTCGCGGCCTCGGTGCAGCGTGAACTGCTCAAGACGCAGGAGATGGCGCATTGAACCCGAATCCGACCAACGAACGCATCGAACGCCTGGTCAAGCTCGCCGAGCGCCTGATCGAGGCGATCGAGGGCGATATCGCGGCGCTGAACGCGGGCAAGCCGCAACAGATGCGCACCACCGATCCGGAAATCCAGAAGCTGTCGGCGCTCTATGGCCGGGAGGCGCAGGGCTTGACGACGGACGCCGCGAAAGCCGCGCCGGCGCCGCTGCGCGCGCGCTTTGCCGAGACGACGAAGAAATTCCGCGAGCTCTTGCAGCTCCACGCCCGCATCCTGACGCGGGTGCGCAATGCGTCCGAGGGGATGATCAAGGCGATCAGCGCCGAGGTCGACCGCATGGCGGCGCCGACGCGGACCTACAACCCGCGTGCCGCGGCCTATGGCAAGCCGGCCAAGGCGATGGTGTTCAACAGCGTGGTGTAGTTTTTATCCTCTCCGCTCGCGGGAGAGGGAAGAAAAATCAGGCCAGCAAATTCAGCGCCAACTGCGCGTTGCTCGTCTGCTGCTGCAAATAGGGCGAGACGGTGCCGTTGGTTTTGCCGGGGCCTGCGGTGGGTGTCGCCGGGGCGTTGGTCTTCTGGTAGGCCGTCTGGATCGCGGAGAGGACGCCGAGGATCTGGCCGCGCGCGACGTCGGCGCCGACCTTGGTCGAGAGGTCGAAGCTGTCGCCGAGGCCAAGGCCGAAGGATTGCGTCGCGGTCGTGGTGGATGCGATCACCGGCTGGCCGGCCGCGGCGGGGGCGGAGAGGTTGCCGGCCGCGATGCCGAGGCGCGCCAGGGCGTCGAAATCCTTGGGGCCCGCGACGAGGCCGAGCGTGACGCCGGGATTGACCGCGATGCTGAGACCCTCGGCGCCGCCGGTGTAGTTCACCGACGCCTTGCCGTAGGTCTGGAGCTGGATGTTGATCTTGGTGGCAAGGGACTGGAGCGTCTCGCCCTTGTCGATGGTGATCGTGGCGGTGCGCGGCGCGATGCCCTGGAACTGGATTTGGAAAGAGTCGCCGGCGCGCAGCGAAGTCTGCGACGTCAAATCGACATTCTGGTTCGGGTTGATCGTGCCTTTGGGCAGGCCGAGCGCGTCGAGCACGCTGGTGCCGCTGTTGTCGACCGCGATGCCGGTGCCGGACGAGATGCCGTCTTGGCCGCCATACTGCTTGGTCCAGTTGATCGCGCCGGTGGCGGAGAGCGACGTGGCAAACGCGTTGCTGACATTGGGGACGTTGCGCGACTGGCCGGCGAAGGTGCCGGTGGTCGAGCCGGTGAGATAGACCGTGCCGTCGGCCCCGACCGCGACGCCGCCGGCCTTGTCCTGGCCGCTCGTGCCGACATAGGAGACGAAATTGGCCGCCGACGTGCTGCCATTGTCGGTGAGGTTGAAGACGAAGGCGTCGCTGCCGCCGTTGGACGCGTTCGCGACGGTCGCGGCGCCGCCAGCGGTGAGGGCGGCGTTCTGCGTCGTGCCGGAGATGTAGAGCTGGTTGCCGTTGACGGCGAGGCCGCCGATGGCGCCGCCGTTCTGCAGATCGCCGAGGTCTTGCGTCCACACCGGCGCGGTGGTCGCGTCGCCGTTCGCGTATTTCGAGACGATGGCGTGGCCGTTCTGCGTGCTGGCGACATAGAGGCTGCCGTCGGCGGCGGTCGCGGTGGCGGCGACGCTGTCGTTGCCGGAGGTGCCGAACTGCTGTTCGTAGACGAGCTTGCCCTTGTTATCGAGCTTGGCGATGTAGGCGTCGGTGCCGCCGGATTTGACCTGGCCGGAGCCGATCACGCCGCCCGAGACCTGGCCGCCGATGAAGACGTTGCCGGAAGTGTCGACGCTGACGGTCGCGGCCTGGTTCTGGCTCAGCGTCTGGAGCTGTTTGATCCAGGTCTGGGTGCCGGTCGTGTCGTATTTGGCGACATAGGTGTCGGTGTTGCCGTCGGTGACGGAGCCGGTGGTCAGCGCGGCGGTGGTCGAGCCCGAGACGACGACGCCGCCGGTGGGATCGAGTGCCAGCGAATAGCCGTTGGCGGTGCCGGTGCTGCCGAGTAGGCGCGTCCACAGCACGTTGCCGGCCGAATCGTATTTGGTGAGATAGGCGTCCTGGTCGCCCTGGTTCAGCTGGTTGCCGAAATTACCGGTGGCGTTGCCGACGACATAGACGTTGCCGGAATTGTCGACGACGGTCGCCTGCGCGGTCGTCGTGCCGGTGGTCGGCTTGGCGTTGACGCTGTTGGTGGCGGTCGGCGTGGTGTCGAGATCGGACAATTTGAGCAGGCGGCCCTGCTGGTCGGCGGCCTGGGTCGTGGTGACGGTGGTCGCGCTGGTGGTCTGGCTGCTGGTCGTGGCCGCGGTGGCGAGACCGGTGTTGCCGGCGAGATAGAGCGATGGCGTGGCAGCGGCCGATGACAGGCTCACCGTCTCGCTGCCGCCAGGCGAGACCTGCAAGCCATAGGTCGCGGTGGTGGGATCGAGCACGGTGCCGGCGGTGAGCACCTTCTGGAAGCGCGTCGCGAAGCCGTCGGACGACAGCGTCTGGTTCACATAGGAGACGACGTTGTCGAGGGTCAGCGGACCCTGGATCTGCGACAGGTCGATGTCGACATTGGTCGTGGTGCTGCCCTTCTTCACCGCGATGGTGAAGCTGTCCGCGGCGCTGAGGCCGGGCAGCGGGTTGGTCAGGTTCGCGTTGTTGACCAGCGTTTTCGTCGCGTAGTCGAAGGAGCCGAACGGCACCACGGCGCTCGAGGTCACCGACGCGCTCGGGGTCGCGGCTTGCAGCGTGAAATTGTTGAAGGTTGTGTTCGAGATGTAGCTCTGGACCTGGGCGAGGCCGGCCTGGAAGCGCGTGTTGAGGCCGGCGAGCTGGCCCGCCGTCATGCCGTCGCGCTGCCCCATCTTGGCGATATAGGCGAGCGTGTTGACCGCGGAGTAGAGCGAAAAGAGTTTCTGGTTGTCCTGCTCGGTCTTGGCGTCGGCCGCCGACGAAGTACTGAGCGGGACGTTGCTGGTGTCGAGGAAATTGGTGGTCGAGAGGACCTTGGCGTCTTCGATCGCCTGCGCGGGAAGGGTCGCTTCCCAGGGCGGCGAGTCGGCGGAGGTCGCGGTCTTCGCTGCAGTCTGCGTCGACAATTGCTGCTGCGCCGCAGTTGACGTGGTGGCAGCCGAGGTCAGCTTCGCTTGATAGAAGCTGAGCAGCAGGTTCGGATCGAGGCCAACGGACACGCGCGCAGATACCTTTGCAGAGCAATGCGGGACTATCGCGCCGGGGGCGTTAACGGCACGCTAAAGCGCGGGCATCGTGCTTAATCGGGCCTTAACGGGCGAGGCGCGATAGTCCCGCGCATGCAAGCACTCGCCGATCCCTATGCGCATGGTCTTCGCCTTTCGGGGCAGGGCCGCCATGTCGAAGCCATCGAACAGTTCGAGCGGGCGCTAAGCGCGCGGCCGGACGATGCGCGGGTGCTGTTCGCGCTGGGCAATACGGCGCGGGCGCTGGGTCTGGCGGCACCGGCGGAGGATTTCTTCCGCAAGGTGCTGGCGCAGGAGCCGGCGCGGCTGGAAGCGCTGGTGAGTCTGGCGAACCTGTTGCGGGCACGGGGACAGGCGGCGGCGGCGAAGGCTTTGATCGAGCCGGCGCTGGCGCGCGATCCGGAGGCACCGGAATTGTGGCTGACGCTGGGCTCGACGCTGCGCGAGACGGGCGATTACGCGGGCGCGGCGGAGCATTATCGCAAAGCTATTGCTTTGAAGCCGGATTATGCGGCGGCGCTGGCCAATCTGGCGGATCTGCTGACGGATGACGCACAGCGCGACGAGGCACTGGCGCTGTACGACCGTGCGCTCAAGCGCGAGCCGGACAACGCACAGGCGCGGCTCAACCGCGCGGTGCTACATCTGTTGAACGGAAATCTGAAGGACGGCTGGCGCGATTATGCGGCGCGGCTGAAGATCGCGGGCAAGGCGCCGGTGCCGGAACATGCGCTGCCGCGCTGGAGCGGCGGGAGTTTGAAACGCACGCGGCTGCTGGTCAGCGGCGAGCAGGGCGTCGGCGACCAGATCATGTTCGCGAGCGTGATCCCCGAGCTTGCGGCGCGGGCGGCAGCGGATGGCGGATCGATTTTGCTGGAATGCGAGCCGCGATTGGTTTCGCTGTTCGCGCGCTCCTTTCCGGGCGTCGCGGTGCATGCGTGGGATCTGGAGAGCCGGGGCGGGGTGCCGCAGGCGCGCTATGGCTGGCTGAAACAGGCGGGCGGGGCGAACGCGTTTGTCGAGATCGGCAGCCTGCCGAAGATTTTGCGCGGCAGCATTACGGCGTTTCCATCGCCGAACGCATATCTGAAACCCGATGCGGGTGAGATGGCGCGCTGGGGCGGGTTGTTCGCGGGCGTCGGGCCGGGGCCGTTCATCGGCGTTTGCTGGCGCAGCGGCAATGTGACGGGGCATCGCGCGCTGCAATATGCACCGCGCGAAGCGTGGGCGGCGTTCATCGCGAAACTGCCGGGGACGGTGGTGAATGTGCAATACGACGCCGATGCGGACGAGATCGAGGCGCTGGCGGCGCTGAGCGGGCGGGCCATCGTGGCGCTGCCGGAATTGAACCAGAAGATGGAGCTGGACCGCACGGCGGCGATGCTGGCGTCGCTCGATGCGGTGGTGACGGCGCCGACAGCGGTGACGTGGCTCGCGGCGGGCGCGGGCGTCGATACGTACAAGATCCTCTACGACACGAGTTGGACGAGCTTTGCGCAAGCGTATGAACCGTTTGCGCCGGCTTGCGAGCTGATGATGCCGGAGACGCGCGGCGATTGGGCGGGCGTGTTCGAGAAGACACTGGCGCGGCTTACAGAGCGGCTCTGACCGCACCGGCGCTCTGCGCCAATGCCTGCGCCAAATCCGCGGCGATGCGGGCCGGGCCGGCGCCGTCGATGGTCATCAGGCCGGCGGAGCGCATTTCGCGGCGGCGTGCTGAGTCGCCCAGCAGCGTTGAGACGCCTTGCGCGATCGCGTCGTCCGAGACCTGGTGCATGACGCCGAGCGACGTGCCGATGCCGGCGTGCTCGAACGCGCTGGCCGATAGCGCGTGGTCTTCGCTGAGGCACAGATAGAGCGCGGGAACGCCGAAGGCGGCGAGCTCATAGGCGGTGACACCGAAGGCGGCGAGCGCGAGGTCAGCGCGGGCGAATTCGGTCGCGAGGTCGTCGGCGCCTTCGATGGTTTCGAAGTTGGAACGCAGCGCCACGATCTGACGCGCGACGGCGGCGCGATTTTCGACGCCGGGGCCGAGCACGAAGCGGGCGCGGAAGGTGGGTTCGAGCTTGGCCAGAGCGCGGGCGCTGCGCAGCGTCAGGCCGAACGGATCGCTGCCGCCCATGGTGACGAGGAGGGTCGGGCGGCCGCTGGTGGGACGCGCCACGGCGCTCTGGTTCGAGCCCAGGAGCGACCATTCCCAGCCGATGCGCGGTTCGCAGCGCGAGCTCGACCAATCCAGCGTTTCGGCTTGCGGCACCGGCGGATAATAGGCGCGGTCGCAGGCGAGGCGGCGTTCCGATGCGTCGTCGACGATGGCAGTGAGGCGGACGCGTTGTGCCAGGTTTGCGAGCTCGAAGCGGCTGGGGCCTTCGCGGCAATCGAGCAGCAGCATGTCGGGTGCGTGCGTTTCGACCAATGTTTCCAACGTTTCAGCGCCGAGCAGCGTGGCGGCGAAACCGGCGCGATAGATCGGTTCGAACGCGTCGATCGTGCCGTTGAGGGCGAAGATCGAGCCGATGCCCTCGCGGTCGCGCAAGGCGCGGGCGAGCGAGACCATGCGCTTGACGTGGCCGTAGCCGAACTTGCCGCCGCCATCGCAGCGGATCAGCGCGAGGCCGCCGCGCGTCGCGATTTCCTTCTGCTTCACATGCGCGTTGATGCGGCGCAGCGCCGGCTCGCGTTCGAGCAGCAGCAGGATGTCGCTCAGCGAGGCTTCGCCGGCCTTGGCGTCGAGGCGGGCGTGGACCGCTTCGATGAAGGCGAGGTCGTCGGGCGTGTCGATAGTGAGGCGGCCGCCTTCGCGCGCCAGCTCCGGATAGGCGGGGGCGCGGGCGATGGGGGCGAAGTCGGGATGAAGCTTGAAATAGCCGGTGACGTGCTCGCGCGCGACGGGATCGTCGCACGCGTCCATCATCAGCTTGTCGAGGCCGCGGCGGGTGAAGGGGTCGACACCCTCATGCGCGGTGGCGGCGCCGTCTTGCATCAGGACGTAGTCGCCATCCTGTTCCAGCAGCGCGGTCAGGAGATGATCGACGAAACCGGCATCGATGAACGGGGCGTCGGACGAGACGCGGACGATCACGTCGGCATCGGTCGCCTGGGCGGCGAGCGCGAAGCGGGCCAGCACATTGTCTTCCGGGCCGCGCACCACACGCACGCCGAATTCGCGGCCGAAATCGACGATGGCGTCGTCCAGCGGGTTGGTCGTGGTCGCGACCGCGACGTCGGCGATTAGCTTGGATTTCTTGAGGCGGTGCACGATGTGCCAGAGCAGCGGATGGCCGGCGATGGGGCGCAACACCTTGCCCGGCAGGCGCGTCGAGCCCATGCGGGCCTGGACGATGGCGACGATGCGGCGGGTCAAGCGGCAGGCTCCCACACGGCGCGGACGGCGCGCAGCGGGCGCATGCCATCGGACGGATCGGCGCGCCACTCGCGGTCGGCGATTTCGGAGGGCTGTGGGCCCTTGAAGCCGGTTCCGTCGGCGACCAGGGATTCGCGGATGCGGGCGATGACGGGTGCGATTTCGTCCGGCAACCAGCAATGGCCGGACGCGTATTCGGCGCCCTGCCCTTCGAGATCGAGATGGAATTCGACCGCCGTCGCGCCCCAGCGGTGTACGGCGCGTTCGATCACGGCAGGGCGGCGGGTGTGGTCGGACCAGCCGACTTTGCAGCCCGTCGCGTCGCGGATCGCGGCGATGGCGGAGAGGTTCGCCTCGGCGGCGGGCGTGGGATAGGCCGAGACGCAATGCAGCAGCGTGATGTCGGTGGCGCCGGCGCGTTTGAGCGTGTTTGCCGCGGATGCGATCTCGTCCATCGTCGCCATGCCCGTGGAGAGCACGATCGGCTTGCCGGTCGCGGCGCAGGCTTCGAGCAGCGGCGTGACGAGAAGCTCGTAGGACGCGACCTTGTAGAACGCGACGAAGGGGCGCAGCTCGTCCACCGCCTCGCGGTAGAACGGCGTGCAGGAGAACTGGATGCCGCGCTTCAGGCAGCGCTCGGCGAGGGGCGCGAGATGGGCGAGCGGCAATTCCCATTGCTTGCGGGCGCGGTGCTTTTCGCTGCGCGACAGAATCTCGGGCGCGAACATGCGATCGATCTTGAAGAGCTGGAACTTCACCGCGTCGCAGCCGGCATCCGCCGCCGCGTCGACGAAGGCGAGAGCGCGCGCGAGGTCACGGTCGTGGTTGGAAGAGGCTTCGGCGATGAAGATCGGCGCGCGCGTCATAGGCTTTCCTGTCTTTAACCAAATCTAAATTCGGTATGGCTAAAAGAGCGTTAACGAGAGACCGATCGTGAGCGCGCAGCCTTTTTTCATCGTGTCGAGCGGACGGTCCGGCACCGCGATGCTGCAAAAGGCGCTGGCGGCGATTCCGGGCGTCGAGATGCAGCACGAATATATGGTGCATATCGCCCAACCGCTGGCGGTGCGGCGCTATTTGGGACTGTGCGACTCCGCGGAAACCCTGAAAACATTGGCTCAGACGCACGCGGCGGCGGTGCAGTACTGCACGCAGCCGCATTGGGGCGATTCGTCGAACAAGGTTTCGTGGCTGATTCCGGAACTCGCGGAATTGTTGCCGACGGCGCGGTTCGTCCACCTGGTGCGCGACGGGCGCAAGGTTGCGGGGTCGTATTTCCGGAAATTGGGCGACGAGTGTTACGACGACCGCTCCACGGCGATCCTGCAGGCGCATTATGACGATCCGGCGCGGAACCCTGCGCCGCCGCCGGAGAAGAAATATTGGTGGCCGGTGCCGCGACGCGACGATCCCGTTGCTGCCGCGTTCCGCGACTTCGACCAGTTCGAGCGTATCTGCTGGCATTGGGCGGAGGTGAACCGCGTGATCATCGCGGCGCTGAACGCGCTGCCGGCGGAACGGCATCTGTTCGTGCGGCTGGAGGATTTGCGCAGCTCTGAAGAGACAGCGCGGGCGCTTTATGACTTTCTTAATCTTCCTTACCGGGACGTTAACGCGTTCGAGCGGCCGCACAACGTGAACAAGCCGGAAGACCGCCTGCTTGACGCAAGCGAGCGCGCGCGGTTCGATGCGATCGCGGGCGCGATGATGCAGCGCCTCGGCTATGCCGAGCGCTCCGAGTATGTGGTGAATTATTAACCAAGCCGCGCCGAAGATGGTTACCGGAATACTATCGGACCATCTTCCCATGACCGACACCTGCGAGCTGTGCAACCGGGCCGCGCTCGATCCCGTCTACAAACCCGAACGATCCAATCGTGGTCTCACCATCTATCTGTGCGGATCGTGCGGGCTGCTGCAGAGCTTGCCGCGGATCGACCGCGCGGTGCGCGCGCCGGCCGCGGTTTCGAGCGGCGCCGATTGGGGCAATGTGCGCTACGGCAAGGGTTTCCGCACCCAGATCGCGCTCGATGCGCTACGCCGGCATGTCAATTTCAACGATGAGTTTTCGTTGCTCGATGTCGGTTCGAATCGCGGCAGCTTCGCGCGCGCGCTGCTCGACGCGGCGCCGCGTTCGCATCTGACCGCCGTCGAGCCGGATGAGCGCGTCGCCTCCTATTGCGCCGGCCTGCCGCGCACCCAGCTGGTCCATGCGCGGATCGAGAACGTCGCGGTCGAGACGCGGCGCTTCGACGTCGTGCATTCGTGCCACACGATCGAGCATCTGATCCATCCGGCGCGCACCCTGGCCGATCATTACCGCACGCTGAAAGATGGCGGCATATTGGTGCTGGACGCGCCGAACACCGCGCTGCTGGCGAGCGACGACATCGTCGAGGAATGGTTCATCGACAAGCATCTCTATCACTTCTCCGCCCGCACCCTGACGCGGATGATCGAAGCGGCGGGCTTTACAATTTTGGAGCATCCCGATCCGAAGGACCGCAGCAATCTGCTGTTCATGGCGCAGAAGAGCGGAATGAAGCCAGCGGCGGTCGGCAGCGACCTACTGGAAGCGGAATATGCGACCGATTTGATGGCGACCTATATCGCCAACCGCGCGCGCAACATGGCGGCGCTGACGGCAGTGGCGGCCGAGCTCGCGATGCTGGCGCCGCGCCGCGTCGCGATGTGGGGCGCCGGTCGGCTGTTCGACAGCCTGGTGACCTATGGACGTTTCGACGCGACGGCACTGACAGTTCTGATCGACAAGCACCTGAAGGCGCATGTCGGCGAGCGGCATGGCTGTTTGCTTGCAGGCCCGGAAAACCTCGCTGAAACCAATCCCGGCGTCGTCGTGGTGATGTCCAGAGATTTCGCCAGCGAGATTTCCGCCGAGGTCAACAAACTGACACCCGGCGCCGAGATCATCCTCTACACCGACCTGATGAGTCGGGCGCGGCACGCGGCATAGGAGCGAACATGGCCCTGAACCTGCGTTCCATCACCGAGGACGCGCCGCGCACGACGGCGCAGAATTTGGAAGCCGAACTCGCCGCCGCGGCGGCGTTCACGCGCAAGCACGTCATCGCATCGATCTATCACGCGGGGTCGGGGCATCCGGGCGGGGCGCTGTCCTGCGCCGATCTGCTCGCCTGCCTGTTCGGGGCGGAGCTGAATTTCTGGCCGAACGATATCGAGGATCCGGCACGCGACCGGTTTGTGCTGTCCAAGGGTCATGCGGCGCCGGCGCTGTACGCGGTGGGCGCGCATTATGGGTTTTGCGACGCGAAGGCCGCGTTGCAGCTGCGCAAGCTGAACAGCTCGTTCCAGGGGCATCCGCATGTGCTGGATTTGCCGTGGGTGGAGACGAGCACGGGTTCGCTCGGCCAGGGGTTCTCGGTCGCGGTCGGGATGGCGATGGGGCTGAAGCTTCAGAACCTGCCGTCGCGCGTCTACACGATGCTGGGCGACGGCGAGTTGCAGGAGGGCGAGGTGTGGGAGGCGGCGATGTGCGCGGCGCATCACCGGCTCGACAATCTGTGCGTCGTGATCGACTACAACAAATTGCAGAGCGACAACCGCAACGACGCGATCATGCGGCTGGAGCCGCTGATGGCGAAGTGGCGCGCTTTCGAATGGGGCGTGGTGGAGATCGATGGGCACGACATTCCCGAGATCCTGACGGCGCTGCGCCGCGCCGGCATCACGCATGAGCGCCCGTCGGTGATCATCGCCCATACCGTCAAGGGCAAGGGCGTGAAGTATATGGAGAACATTCCGGCTTGGCACGGCAGCGTGAAACTTACGCGCGAGCAGGCGGAAGAGGCGCTGCAGTCGCTGGGTGCGACGCGGACGGAAATCAAGGATTTGTTGGATGTCTAACGCACCGGCATTGATCGCCTCCAACGGCGATTCGCTTCGCGAAGCCTTTGGCAAGGCGCTGTCGGCGCTGGCCGACGAGTTTCCCAAGGTCGTGGTGCTCGACGCCGATATCGCGGGCGGCACGGGCGTGCATCATTTCCGCAAGAGCCATCCCGAGCGCTTGCTGCAATTCGGCATTGCCGAGCAGAATATGATGGCGGCGGCGGGCGGCCTGGCGGCCACAGGGCTGATCCCGATCGTGACGACGTTTGCGGTGTTCTGTTTGCGCGCGGTGGAGCAGGCGCGGCTGTCGCTCGCCTATACGCGGCGCAATGCCAAGATCGTGGCGAGCCATCCGGGGCTCGATGTCGGGCCGGATGGCGGCTCGGCGCAGGCGCTGGAAGACATGGCGGCGTTCCGCGCCATTCCGGGGATGACGGTGATCTCGCCGGCCGATCCGACCGAGATGGCGCAAGCGACGCGCGCGATATTGGAATTCGACGGGCCGGTCTATATGCGTACGGGCCGCAGCCCGGCGCGGCATCTGTTCGGCGCGGACCACAAATTCGAGATCGGCAAGGGCCAGATCATCCGCGACGGCAAGGACGTCACCATCGTCGCCTGCGGCGTCGAGGTGGCGCGCGCGATGGACGCGGCGGAGCTGCTGGCGCTGGAAGGCGTATCGGCCCGCGTCGTTAACATGGCGACGATCAAGCCGATCGACAGCGCGCTGCTGATGCAATGCGCGGCGGAGACCGGGGCGTTCGTCACGGCGGAAGATCACAACATCTATGGCGGGCTGGGCAGCGCGGTGGCGGAGTCGCTGGCGGCGAACCTGCCCTGCCCCATCGAGTTCGTCGGCGTGAAGGATGTGTTCGGCGCCTCGGGCGAGCCGGACGAGCTGGCCGAGCAGTTCGGCCTGACCGCGCCGCACATCGCGGCGGCGGCGCGCGCGGTGCTGACGCGCAAGAAGGCCTGAGCATGAACCGCTTTTCGCTTGCCGGGAAATGCGCCGTCGTGACCGGCGGGAGCCGGGGCATCGGCCGCGCCATCGCGCTCGGCCTGGCGGAAGCCGGCGCCGATATCGTGTTCACCTATCGCGACAACGCGGCGGAAGCGGCGGTGACGACGGTCGAGATCGCGCGGTTCGGGCGGCGTTCGCTCGCGCTGCCGATGGATGTGACGGATCGCGCACGGGTTGAATGTGTGGCGCGCGAGGCGAAGCGCTTTGGGCCGATTTCGATTCTGGTGAACAATGCCGGGATCAACAAGCCGACGGATTTCGACAAGGTCGAAGATGCCGACTGGGACTTGATCGTCGACACCAATCTCAAAGGACCGTTCGTCTGCGCGCAGGTGTTCCTGCCGCTGCTGGCGGAGGCGGGTGGCGGATCGATCGTGCATATCGGATCGGTCAGCGGGCAATATGGTGGGCCGCGCACGGCGCATTATGCGGCGTCGAAGGCGGGGCTCATTTCGCTGGCGCAAGTCATCGCGCGGTTTGGCGCGGCGTCTGGCGTGCGCTCCAATGTCGTGGCGGCAGGGCTGATCGCGTCGGACATGGGCAATGCCGGATTGCAGGCGGCGAGCGTGCAGAAGGCGGCGGAGGGCATCATTCTCAAGCGGCTGGGCCGTGCGCAGGAAGTCGCCGACGCGGTGGTGTTCCTAGCCAGCGACGCTTCGACCTACATCACGGCGCAGACCATCAACGTCAACGGCGGATTGTATTTCTGATGGGCAAGACTTTGCTGATCGTTTCCGGCGGCATCGAAGCGGCGGACGCCGCCAAGCGCGCCAAGGAGATGGGCCACTATGTGGTGGTTTCGGACCGCGATCCGGACGCACCGGGTTTCCAGTTCGCCGATTCCTGCCTGATCGCCGACGTCTATGGCGCGACGGAGACGGCGGCGGCGGCCGAACGCTACAGCCGCAAGATCCGCAAGATCGACGGCGTGATCTGCGTCGCGGCCGATGCGCCGCTGACCACCGCGACGGTCGCCAAACGTTTGGGCCTGCCCGGCATCTCGATGGAGTCCGCCGAACTGGCTTGCGACAAGCTGGCGATGAAGACGCGGTTCGCGGCGCGCGGCGTGCCGGTGCCGTGGTTCGCGGAAGTCTCGACGCCGCAGGCGCTGGCACGGGTCGCCATCGAGCGCGGGCGCGATCTCGTCATCAAGCCGGTGGATTCGCGCGGTTCGCGCGGCGTGCAGCGGGTGGCGCAGGTTGCCGACCTCGACAAGGCGTTCTGGTTCGCACGCTCGCATTCGCCGAGCGAGCGGGTGATGGTCGAGCAATATCTCGACGGGCCGCAGGTCTCGACCGAGTCGGTCGTCGTGAGCGGGCGTTGCTTCACGCCGGGTTTTTCCGACCGCAATTACGAATATCTCGAGCGCTATGCGCCGTTCTTCATCGAGAATGGCGGCGATCTGCCGAGCCATCTGTCACCGGAAATACAGGCCAAGGTGCGCGATGTGGTGGGACGCGCCGCCGCGGCATTGGGCATCACGGACGGCACGGTCAAGGGCGACATCGTCGTGCACAAGGGCGAGCCTTATGTGATCGAGCTCGCGGCACGGCTGTCGGGCGGTTTTTTCTGCACGCGCGAGATTCCGCTCAACACGGGTGTCGACTTCATCGGCGCGGCGATCAAGGTCGCGCTGGGTGAAACCGTCACCGCCGAAGAATTGGAACCGCGTCAGATGACACCGGTGATCCAGCGCTATGCGTTTCCGGATGCGGGACAGGTCATTTCGGTCGAGGGGTTGGACGAGGCGCGCAAGATCGCGGGCGTCACCGATGTGATCGTCACGGCCAAGCCGGGCGATGTGATCCCGGCGGCGGGCGACAAGCGGCCGTCGGCGGCGATGGTGCTGACCGTCGGCAGCTCACGCGATGCAGCGCTGGCGGCGGCGAACGATGCGCTGGCGTGCCTGCGGATTGTCACGAAGTGAATGCGCCGCTGGCCCGGCACGAGATCGCGGCCGCGACGCAAGGCGCGTTGCAGCTGTTCGCGCTGTTCCATCTCAATCTTGCCTTCTCGTCCATCGAGGAAGCACAGCGCGGCGATGTGATCGCGCGGTGTTATTGGCCGCTGCTGCAGCTGGCAGAGACGCATGGGCCGATCGCCATCGAAGCGACCGGGTTCACGCTGGAGGAGATCGCGGCGCGCGATCCCTCGTGGATCGCCAAAGCACGCGAGCTTCTGGCCGCCGGCCGCATCGAACTGATCGGCGCGGGCTATTCGCAGATGATCGGGCCGCTGGTGCCGGCGCGGGTGACCGAGGCCAATCTCGCCATCGGCAATGCGGTTTATGAGCGGCTGCTCGGCGTGAAGCCGGGCATCGCGCTGGTGAATGAGCAGGCCTATTCGGGTGGGCTGGTCGGGCTCTATCTCGATGCCGGCTATCGCGCGCTGGCGATGGATTGGGACAATCCCGGCACGGCGCATCCGGACTGGGCGCCGGAGACGCGCTATCTGCCGCAGCGGGCGCTCGGCGCCGATGGGCGCAGCATCGGGCTGGTGTGGACCAACACCGTTGCGTTCCAGAAGATGCAGCGCTTCGTGCATCGCGATATCGAGATCGACACCTATCTGGACTATGTGCGCGGGCATCGCGCGGCGGGGCAGCGGGCGTTGTGCGTCTATGCCAGCGACGCGGAAATTTTCGATTTCCGCCCGGGCCGCTACAAGACCGAAGAGAAGAATATTGGCGGCGAGTGGATGCGCATGGCCGAGGCCTTTGCGCGACTCGGCGAAGAGTTCGAGCTGGTGCTGCCGTCGACCGTTCTGGGTCTGCGCGATGCGACGCAAGCGGGGCAGACGCTGCGGCTCGAGACGGCAGCAAGCCCCATCCCGGTCAAGAAGCAGCGCAAATACAATCTGGCGCGCTGGGCGGTGACGGGGCGCGACGATCTGGCGGTCAATGCCGCGTGCGAACGCATCTATCGCGGTATGGCAGCGAAGAACGCCGCGGCCGCGGACTGGAAAGAGCTTTGTTACCTGTGGGCGAGCGATTTCCGCACCCATATCACGGACACGCGCTGGGCCGCATTCGGCGAACGCTTACGCGCCGCCGAGGCGGCCTGGAGCGATGCGCCGGTTGCGCCGATGCCGGCGCCGCAGGGTGAGACTATCGAAGCGCGCCGGATCGATGTCGAGACGCCGGGTGTGCGTGCACGACTCGACCGCCGGCGCGGGCTGGCGCTGGAGAGCATCCAATTTGCCGGGCATGCCAAGCCGGCGCTCGGCGGGCTGCCGCATGGGCATTTCAACGACATCGCGCTGCAAGCGGACTGGTATACCGGCGACTGCGTCTTCGAGGCGCCGGGCGAGCACAAGATCACCGACCTGGAATGGTGCGAGGCGCATAGCTGGCGTGCCGAGAATGGCGATGTCTTCGTGCATGGCCGGATCGAGACGGCGAAGGGGCCGATCGACAAGACGCTGCGCTTCGCCGCCGGTGAGCCGCGGATCGATTTCGACCTGACGTTCCATTGGGCCGATTGGGGCAAGGGCAGCTTGCGGCTCGGGCATATCACGCTGCTCGGCGATGCGTTCGATGCGTCGTGGCTGTCGCTGACGACGCAGAATGGTGGGCGCGCGGTGGAGCGGTTCGCGCTTGCCGGTCAGACCATCGAGCATGGCGCGCCGGTGTCGTTCCTGGTGTCGTCTTCGCAGGGCCTCGGGCTGACCGAAGGCTGGGCGGAGATCGGCGACGACGCGACGCGGGTGCGGATCGAAGTCGATCGCGCGACGGCGCCGCTGCTCGGGCTGTTGAGCCATCGCGTCAGCGGCGGCGAATTGTTCTGCCAGCTGATCCTGTCGGCGGCGGAACTCGACGATACGCGCAAGCCGTGCGCGTTCACGCCGGGACCGCGGCGCGTGCGGTTCAGCTTGATCGGCGTGCGCGGCTAGAGCCTTTAGCTCCGCTGTCATCCCCGGCTGAGCATTGCGCAAGCAATGCGAAGGGAAGGGGACCCAGCTGGCGCAGCGATGCCGGTCTCGAAATTCAATTTAACTTCAACACCGTCACGGTTGCGGCACCTGGGTCCTCTTCCCTTCGCACGGCTTCGCCGTGCTCGCTGGGGATGACAGTTGTGCCAACAAACACAAACGGGCGGCGGTCTTGCGACCACCGCCCGTCCGCGTTTTTTTACACCCACCAGAAACAGATCCCGACGCCCGGGGGCGGGAGGACGATTCTTCGACTCTCCCGGATCTGCGGTGCGCGGCGGGGGCTTGCGCCCCGCCGCGCCTTACGCTTAGCGGAACAGCGACAGGATGGTCTGCGGCGCCTGGTTGGCGATCGACAGAGCCTGAACGCCGAGCTGCTGCTTGACCTGCAAGGCCTGCAACGAGGCGCTCGCCTTCGCCAGATCGGCGTCGACGAGGTTGCCGATGCCGGTCGTCAGCGTGTCGGACAGCTTCTGGCTGAAGGTCGCCTGGATCGAGAACTTCTTCGCGCCGGCGCTGAGCTTGGCGAGAGCGGAGTTCACGGCCGTCAGCGACTTCTGGATGGTCGCAACCAGAGTCGAGGCCTTGGTCTGGGTCGAGATCGTGGCGGTCTGCGTGAGCGTCACGATGGTGCCCGACAGCGCCAGCTTCTGGGCGGAGGTGGTGATACGGCGCGTACCGTCGGCCGAGGCCAAGGCGGTGATCTGCGTCGTCGAACCGTCGACCAAATTGGTGCCGTTGAACGAGGCGTTCTTCACGATCGTCGTGATCTGATCGCGCAGGGCCACGAAGTCCTGGTTCAGCGCCTGACGGCTGGTGGTATCCAGCGAGGTGTCGGACGCGGACAGGGCCTTGGTCTTGAGCTGGATCAGCAGATCCGAGATCGACTGCCCGGCGGACAGCGCGACGTCGACGGCAGAGGTGCCGCGATTGAGGCTGTCGGTCACCGCCGCATAGCCGGCAACGGCGCCGCGCTGGTTCTGGGCGATGGCGAAGGTCGAGCCGTCATCACGGGCGGAGGCGACCTTGAGGCCCGAATTGATCTGCTGCTGGACGACACCCAGCTGCGACTGCGTGGAATTGAGGTACTGCAGGGCGACAAGCGCGCCGCTGTTGGTGTTGACGCTGAAAGACATGAGAAGTCTCCGTTCTGGTTAGGCTTGAGCGTTTTGCTCGCGGGCGTTTTGCCCACGGAGAGCACTTGGCAAGCCCCGTGCCGAACGGGATTCAGGAATTTCTAACCATCGATTTTCGTCGCCGCCCGGAAATCGTTGCCCGGTAAAATTTGGCGCGCATTGTAGCTATTAGGCATTTTGTGCCGCGAAGGCGGCAATGTTTGCCGGGTGACGGGAAGTTTTTGCCGGGCGGGGCACAAAAAAAGAGCGGCGCCTGCGCGCCGCTCTCTCCACATTCCCCAATTTTATGCCTGTTACTTGAACAGCGACAGGATGGTCTGCGGCGCCTGGTTGGCGATCGACAGAGCCTGGACGCCGAGCTGCTGCTTGACCTGCAAGGACTGCAGCAACGCGCTTTCCTTGGCCAGATCGGCGTCGACCAGCTGGCCGATACCGGTGGTCAGCGTGTCGGACAGCTTCGAGGTGAAGGTCGCCTGGATCGAGAACTTCTTCGCGCCGGCCGACAGCTTGGCGAGAGAGGAGTTCACGTTCGTCAGCGATTTCTGGATGGTCGCCACCAGGGTCGAAGCCTTGGTCTGGGTGGAGATCGTGGCGGTCTGCGTGAGCGTCACGATGGTTCCGGACAAGGCCAGCTTCTGGGCGGCGGTGGTGATGCGGCGCGTGCCGTCCGACGAGGCGAGGGCCGTGATCTGGGTCGTCGAACCGTCGACCAGATTGACGCCATTGAAGACAGCATTCTTCACAATGGTCGTGATCTGGTCGCGCAGGGCGACGAAGTCCTGATTCAAGGCCTGACGGCTGGTCGTGTCCAGCGAAGTGTCGGACGCGGAGAGCGCCTTGGTCTTCAACTGGATAAGCAGATCCGAAATCGACTGTCCCGCGGAAAGCGCAACATCGATGGCGGACGAGCCGCGATTGAGGCTGTCGTTGACAGCCTGGTATCCCGCAACCGAACCGCGCTGATTCTGGGCGATGGCATATGTTGCGCCATCGTCCTTGGCGGACGCCACCTTAAGACCGCTGTTGATCGCGTTTTGCGTGGTGGTGAGCTGCGATTGCGTGTTGTTGAGGTACTGCAGCGCGACAAGGGCGCCGCTATTCGTGTTGACGCTAAAGGACATTGTTTTCTCCATTCCATTCTGGTGGGTGACGGCGTTCTGCGCGTCTGAGGCACGACGGCCCCGCCGGCGGTTTCGCAAGCGCCGTGCCAGAATTCCGGGGCGCGGTAACCTTTCAGGCCGTTGATTTCATTGGGATATTTCCGCGCGCTGCGGCAATGTCCTTAGGCATATTTTGCCGCCCGGCAAAAAAGAAAAAGGCCGGCGCACGGGCGCCGGCCTTTTTGGATTCGTCTACCGCGAGGCGCGTTTAAGCGGCGCCCTGCAAGCCCTGCATGATGGTGCGGTTGATCTCGATCAGCGGATCGAGCGAAGCGCCTTCACGCGTCACCTGCTTGGAGTATTTGGTCACCCACAGCGACAGCGAGACGATCTTGGCGCGCACGTCAT
>DATAZZ010000024.1:0-31635 GCA_036271735.1 Rhizomicrobium sp. | reverse complement strand
CGGCTTTATGGGCTTCTTTGTGAAAGCGTGCATCGCGGCGCTGAAAGAGCTGCCGAACGTCAATGCCGAGATCGAAGGCGACGACATCGTCTACAAGAACTACTACGACATGGGCATCGCGGTCTCGACCGAGAAGGGCCTTGTCGTGCCGGTGGTGCGCGACGCGGACCGTTTGTCTCTCGCAGGCATCGAATCCGCCATCACCGATTACGGAACGCGCGCGCGTGACGGCAAGTTGAAGCTCGAAGAACTGCAGGGCGGCACGTTCTCCATCACCAATGGTGGCGTGTTCGGCTCGCTGATGTCGACGCCGATCCTGAACTCGCCGCAGTCCGGCATCCTCGGCATGCACAAGATCCAGCCCCGCCCCGTCGCGATCGACGACAAGGTCGAAATCCGCCCGATGATGTATCTCGCACTGAGCTACGACCACCGCCTGGTCGACGGCCGCGAAGCCGTGACGTTCCTGGTGCGCGTTAAGGAAAACCTGGAAGACCCGCAGCGTTTGCTGCTGGATATCTGAGGCAGAGCGGCGAACCGTCAGCTCGAATCCGTGCGCTCGTCGTCTTCTCTCTTCGCCGCGCGCCGGACCGCCAGAAACAGGACGAACCAGCCTGCGGACGCGCCTGCCCAGACCTCGAAGTCGCCTGCACTGCCGCGGAACTGTCTCGGTGCCATCGTCAGGTTCATGCCAAGCGTGACGATCAACAGACCGATGGCCACGCCGGCCAACGCGAAAGGGGCACTCCGCGCGAAACTGACATGTCTGAGGTCGTGGGCGAGCCCAGAGACCAGCACGATGGGCATCACGAATATGAATAAGCCCCAGACAGGGCTTGTGCGGGGCAACGCGCCGCCGAAAATCCATGCCGCCACGCCATAGATTGCCGCGAAGATGGCGACGAAGGTGAGCGACACTCTGAATGTTGTGGTCTTGTACCATCGCATTGCAGCACCTCGGCCCGCAGCTTAGGAAAAACCGCCACCGGCGGCAACGCATGCAATGTCATGAAGATCACGTGCGTTTCGTCCTGCTCACCGGCATGTGACATATGTCAGGGACCCGGGGCGGCACGCTGGATATCCGACGACTATGTCGGGGTATCGGCGAACGGGTAAGCCGCCACCTGATATTCGTCCTTGTACAGAACATAGCCGGGCCGGCTCGTTCGAATTGTTTGCACGGTGATGCCGTATTGCTCGAGGATGCCGGCGAACTCTCTCATCTTTGCGACATGGTTTGTCGCGGTGTCTCTGAACCAGCTCAATGCCTGGGCCTTGGCGTGGGGGCGTGGCGAAAGCGCCAGCCGCTCGGGGCGTTCGAGATGGCGATTGAACCAGGCCCAGATATCCTCCAGCGCGTCATCATCCTTCGCCGACAACAGGCCGGAATCTCGCAGGGCTTTCGCAGCCTGAAACAGGCCTTGGCGTCGTCCGGAATCCGGATCGCGGCGGTCGATGACAAAGCGGATAAGCACGGCACGCCCCCAAATGGGCGCGGGGCTTACAGGACAGCAGCGGTGGCGTCAAATATCCGGGAAATCAAGCGACCCGCTTGTCCATCATCTCGAGCTTGGCGAGCTCGACATGGGCGCGAAGCTCGATCTCGTCGAGCACGCCTTGCAGCTTGGGATCGTTGAACTGGTCGTGGCGGCGCGTCACCGCATTGGCGAGGCGGTTGAGCGTCGTGCGCGGCACGCCGCCGGCCAGAAGCCCGTCTCGGATCTCGTCCAGCATGTCGAGCAACTTCTCGCCATGCGCCGCGGCCTTGGACTTGCCGTCGGTGGAATCGTCGAGGCCCTGCAGCATCAGGATGGAATCGAGCGCACCGATCGGTCCCGGCCCGCTGACCACCGCACCGCGGGTTTCCGCGGCATCGGACACCGAGAACCCTGAGCTCGAACCGGACGCAGTCTTGCCCGCGCGGCGCACGAGGCCGGTTTCGATCCGTTTAGGTCCGTTGATCTCCATGGGGCCAGTCCCATTGCGACACAGGAAGATCGCAGGTTGTGGTTAAGGAACGGCTAACGGTTCTGCACTAGGCCCGATGGTACGGATGCCCAGCCAGGATCGTCAGCGCGCGATAGACCTGCTCGCTCAGCATCGCGCGCACCATCAGATGCGGCCAGGTCTGCGGCCCGAAGGCGAGGCTGCGGCCGGCGCGCTTGCCGGGCAACGGTGCCAGCCCGTCCGGCCCGCCAATCACGAAGCACAGATTCTTGGTGCCGGCATCACGCAACGCGCCGAGCATCTCGGCAAAATCCTCTGATGTCATGCCCTTGCCCTTGGCGTCGAGCAGGATCACATGCGCGCCATCCGGCGCGCGGCGGGCAAGGCGCTCGGCCTCGTCGGCCATGCGTTTCTTCACGTCGCGATCCTTGGACACCGCGAGCTCGTCGCAGGTCACGGCGGGGAAGCCCATGCCCTTGCCCATCTGCGCCGCACGGCGGATGAAGTCGTCGGTCAGCGCACCTTCCGACGTGCCGCGCCCGAAGCCGATGGCAAGAATGTGCAACCGCATGGCGGCCTCAGGCCCGGCTGCGCTTCGGCTCGTCGACCGACCACATGCTTTCGAGATTGTAGTATTCGCGCACTTCGGGGCGGAAGATGTGCACGATGACATCGCCGGCATCGACCAGCACCCAGTCGCCCTGTTGCGCGCCGTTCACCGGCCGCGTGCCGTAGCCCGCATCCTTCAGCCGCCGCGCCAGATGTTCGGCGATCGACGCGACATGGCGCGACGAGGTTCCCGTCGCGATGACGATCGCGTCGGCCAGCGACGAACGGCCTTCCATCGGGATCGTCACCACGTTCTGTGCCTTGTCATCGTCCAGCGACATGCGGATACGCTCCAGCAACGCCTCGTCGACGGCGTAAAGCGGCTGGTTCGCCGCCTTCTTGATCGCGGCCTTCTTGGAGATCGGCTTTTTGGCGGGTTTCTTGGCGGCCGTGGTCTTCGCCTTCTTGGCGGCAACCTTGGTCTTGGCGGGCGCCTTCTTGGCGCTTGGAGTCTTGGCGGTCAGTGTCTCAGTCCTCGTTGGGCCGGCAATCTATCATGTGGGAAGCGGGCCGACAAAGCCTTCGGCAAAGCGCTGCGATGCGCGGATCGCGGTGGCGCTCTGCGCGTTACGCTTGCCGTCGATCACCGCGATGGCGGGCGTCCGTGCACCGCACAGATTGCGCTCGATCCGCGCCAGGCCGAAGCGCTGGATCGGCTTGGCCTTGAGCGCCGCGAGCACGGTGCCGGGGCGCTGGATCACCGCAATCGGCACCAATTGCGCGAACTCGGCCCAGCGATGCCAGCGGCGGAAGATCGCCAGATTGTCGCTGCCCATAAGCCAGGTGAATTTCACCAGCGGGAAGCGCTTCTGCAGCGCGCGCAGCGTGTCGAACGAATAATGCGTGCGGAAATCGTGCTCGATATCCATCACGACAATGCGCGGATGGCGCGCCACGATGCGGGCGCTCCGGACACGGTCAGCGAGCGACGCCATGCCTTGTGTCGACTTGAGCGGATTCTGCGGCGTCACCAGCCACCAGACGTAATCGAGCCCGAGCCGCTTCAGCGCGACCTCGCTGACATGGACGTGCCCTTCATGTGCCGGATTGAACGAGCCGCCGAGCAGCCCGATCCGCATCCCCGGTGCTATCGGCCCCGGCGGGCGCACCCAATTGGCGTGCGGCCGTTCGAGCTTGGTCTTGCCGCCGAAGAAACGAAATCTCATGGCCGGATCTGCCCCGTGCCGCGCACGATGTATTTGAACGTCGTCAACTGCTCGACGCCGACCGGCCCGCGCGCGTGCAGCTTGCCGGTGCCGATCCCGATCTCCGCCCCCATGCCGAACTCTGCACCGTCGGCAAATTGCGTCGAGGCGTTCCACAGCACGATGGCCGAGTCGAGCGCGGCGAGAAACCGTTCGGCCGCGTCCTTGTCTTCGGTGACGATGGATTCGGTGTGATGCGAGCCGTAACGCTCGATATGCGCGACGGCTGAATCGACACCATCAACTGTTTTCACCGAAATAATCGCATCGAGATATTCGGTCGACCAATCGATTTCGCTGGCGGGTTTTGCGGCGGGAACGACGGAACATACCGCACCGTCACCACGAATCTCGCAGCCCGCTGCCGCCAGATCGTTCAGGACCGGCAGGCCATGCGATGCGAGGACCGCGCGGTCGATCAGCAGTGTCTCAGCGCTGCCGCACACGCCGGTCCGGCGCATCTTGGCGTTCAACGCGATGGCGCGCGCCTTGGCGAGATCGGCGCCGGCATGGATATAGACGTGGCAGATACCTTCGAGATGCGCGAGCACCGGCACCCGCGCCTCGGCCATCACGCGGCTCGTCAATCCCTTGCCGCCGCGCGGGATAATGAGATCGATTGCGCCGCCGAGCCCTTCCAGCATCATGCCGACCGCGGCACGGTCGGGCGTCGGCACGCGGCAGATCGCAGCCTCGGGCAATCCGGCAGCGCGCAGGCCCTCGACCATGACGGCATGGATTGCCGCCGACGACCGCGCCGATTCCGAGCCGCCGCGGAGGATCGCGACATTGCCGGATTTGAGCGCCAGCGCACCGGCATCCGCCGTCACATTGGGGCGGCTCTCATAGATCATGCCGATCACGCCGATCGGCGTCGCGATGCGCGCGATGTCGAGCCCGCTCGGCACCGTCCAGCGTGCCAGCTCCCGGCCGACCGGATCGGGCAAGCCAGCGACGTCTTCCACGCCCTTGGCCATCGCCTCGACACGCTTCGCATCGAGCATCAACCGGTCGCGTAGCGCCGGTGTCAGATCGCCTGCCGCTGCCATATCGGCAGCGTTCGCCGCGAGAATGTCGTTCGCGCGCATGCGGATCGCGGCGGCGGCGCTGTGCAGCGCGTTATTCTTGATCTCAGTAGAGGCTCCGCGCAAAACGCGCGCTGCGGTGCGGGCCTCCTGACCAAGCGCCAACATCTCGCCGGCCAATACGGATTTATCCGGCGCGTTCACGAGACCGCCGCCGTCAGCGCGAGGTCGTCGCGGTGGATCATCTCGTCGCGACCGCGATAGCCGAGGATCGCCTCGATCTCCGCCGTGCGCTTGCCCGCGATGCGCTCGGCATCCGCCGCGCCATAGGCCGTCAGACCGCGCGCGATCTCATGCCCTTGCTGGTCTTTCACCACCACCGCGTCGCCGCGTTCGAAGCGTCCGTCGATCTGGCGGATGCCGGCAGGCAGCAGGCTCTTGCCGTCGGCCAGCGCCCGCGCCGCGCCGGCGTCGATGATCAGCGCGCCTTCGGGCTTCAGAACGCCGGCAATCCAGCGCTTGCGCGCCTGTGCCGGCGTGCCGCTCGCGACGAACCGCGTGCAGCGCGCACCCTTGCGGATCGCTGACAGCGGAAAATCGGTCTTGCCCTTGGCGATGAGCACGTCGCAGCCCGCCGCCATCGCGATCTTCGCGGCGGTGAGCTTGGACGCCATGCCGCCGCGCCCGAAGCCGGACACCGACTCGCCCGCCATGGATTCGATCAGCGGCGTGATCGCCGGCACTTCGGGAATATGCTGCGCATTGTGCACGCGCGACGGGTCGGCGCTGTAGAGCCCGTCGACATCGGAAAGCAGAACCAACCGATCCGCCCCCATCATGCTCGCGACGCGGGCCGCCAACCGGTCGTTGTCGCCATAGCGGATCTCCGCCGTCGCCACCGTGTCGTTCTCGTTGATCACCGCGACGCTGCCGAACTCGATCAGCGTGTTCAGCGTCGCGCGGGCATTGAGATAGCGGTTGCGCTGCTCGGTATCGCCCAAGGTGAGCAGCACCTGCGCCGCCACCACGCCTTCTGCCGCCAGGATATCGGCATAGGCTTCGGCGAGCCGCACCTGCCCCACCGCCGCCGCGGCCTGGCTCTCTTCGAGCTTCAGCACACCGGGCCGCAGCTTCAGCGCGCGCCGCCCCAGCGCGATCGCGCCCGAAGACACCAGCAGAACATTGCGTCCCTCGCGCTTCAGATGCGCAACGTCGGCGCATAGCGATTTCAGCCAGTCGCGACGCAGCGCGCCGGTCTCCGCCTCGACCAGCAGCGCAGATCCGACCTTGACGACGATGAGCCTGGCGGACGCGAACGGATCGGTCACGGCGTCCATTCCGCCTTCGCGGCCCGCGCGGGCGCCTTGACGCGCTTCTTGACGATCTCCTTGGCGATGGCGCGCAGCACGCCGTCGATCCCGTCGCCCGACACGCCGGAGATCACCATCACCTTGTGGCCGCACGCCTTCTCCAGCGCAGCGCGTTTCTTTGCGAGTGCGGTCTTAGGGATCGCGTCGGATTTGTTGAGCGCGACGATCTCCGGCTTGCTCTCCAGCCCATGGCCATAGGCTTCGAGCTCGGCGCGGATCGTCTTGTAGGTTTTTGCGATCTCGCTCTGCGTGCCGTCGATCAGATGCAGGATGACGTTGCAGCGCTCGGCATGGCCGAGGAAACGGTCGCCGAGCCCGACCCCTTCATGCGCGCCTTCGATCAACCCCGGCAGATCGGCCAGCACGAAATCGGTTTCGTCGATCCGCACCACGCCGAGCTGCGGCTCCAGTGTGGTGAACGGATAGTCCGCGATCTTGGGCCGCGCCGCGGAAACGCGCGACAAGAAGGTAGACTTGCCGGCATTCGGCATCCCGATCAGCCCCGCATCCGCGATCAGCTTCAGCTTGAGGATGACCGTCTTCTCTTCGCCGAGCTGGCCGGGATTGGCGTGGCGCGGCGCCTGATTGGTCGAGCTCTTGAAATGCGCGTTGCCGAACCCGCCATTGCCGCCGCGCAGCAGCACGATGCGCTGGCCGACCGTGGCGAGATCGGCGATCAGCGTCTCGCCGTCCTCTTCATAGACTTGCGTGCCGGGCGGCACTTTCATGAGGGCATCGTCGCCATGCCCGCCCGTCATCTCCTTGCCCATGCCAGGCTCGCCGTTCTTGGCGCGGACGTGCTGCTGGAAGCGGAAATCGATCAGCGTGTTGCGGTGATCGACCGCCTCGACGACCACGTCGCCGCCGCGCCCGCCATTGCCGCCCCACGGGCCGCCATATTCGATGAACTTCTCGCGCCGGAACGCGACGCAGCCATTGCCGCCATTGCCCGATTGGGCATAGACCTTCGCCACATCCAGAAATTTCATGGTGTGGTCCCGTTCCGGCGCGTGAAGTCCCGTTTCATGCGGCCTTCTTTCGCGCAAATGCATCCCTAGTCAACTGGACCCGGTTGCAAGCCACCGGCCCGCCGCGGCTGACGCAGTGCCGCTGCACCACCCCGGCCGGCGCGAAGCCGAGCTTCTCCAAGACGTGGCCGGAGGCTGGATTGTCATAGAACCAGCCCGAATTGAGCGCCTGTGCACCCCGGTCCTCGAAGACGAAGCGCATCACCGGCCGCGCCGCCTCGGTGGCGTAACCCTGCCCCCAATACGGCCTGCCGTACCAATAGCCCATCTCCCAGTTGTGCTCATCCTTGCTATGGACCGAGCAGATGCCGATGAAGGCGCCGTCCATCGCCCGGGTCACCGCAAAGGTGAAATCCGTGCCGGCACGGCGCTCCGCATCCGTCCGCGCCAGATAGTCGAGGAACAGCGCGTCGGTATAGGGATGCGCGACGGGCCCCAGATTCTTGACCACGTCGTAGTCGTTGAGCAACGCGACGAACACCGCCTTGTCCGTCAGCATCGGCGCACGCAGGACCAGGCGCTGCGTCGTGGGATGAAAGCTCATGCCGCCCTCCTGTCGGTGAACGCCACGCGGCTCAGCGTGACGTGGTTGCAACCGATGTCCATGCCGCGCGCCAGGCAATGGCGCTTGTCGAAACCGCCGGGGGCGCAGCCGAGCTTGGCCAGCACGTTGCCCGAGCGGGGATTGTCGTGGAACCAGCCGGCCCAGACCGATTCCGCATTGAGTTCGTCGAACGCAAACGCGATCAGCCGCCGCGCCGCCTCCGTCGCATAGCCCTGGCGCCAGTGAGGCTGGCCGAGCCAATAGCCGAATTCGAATTCACCATCCTTCACATGAAGGGCGATGCAGCCCATCAACACGCCGTCGGGTTTTCGCACGATCGCGAAATTGAAATCCGTGCCGGCGGCCCGCGTCTCGTTCGACTTCGCTACGAAATTCTCGGCGTCTTGCGCGGCATAGGGATGCGGCATCGAAGCGAGATTCTTGGCGACGTCGAAATTGTTCGCCAGCGGCACGAGTGCGGGAATGTCGCGCCGCTCGGGTCGGCGTAACAGCAGACGCTCCGTCTCCAGGCGTTCTGTCTCCAATATGCAGGTCATGGCATGCCCCTCCGTGGAGGGACAAAAAAGGGAGATGGCGGACCATCTCCCTCCTGATAACGGGCCGCCAATTCGTGGCGGCCTATGTCTTCAGCCGCCTATTCCGCTGCGCTCTTAGCCGTCGGATTCGTCGCGTTAATCACCGATACATACGTGCGACGCTTGAAACCCGACTTGAAGGCGACTTGGCCTTCGGTAAGCGCGAAGAGGGTATGGTCCTTGCCCATACCAACGCCTTCGCCGGCATAGAACTTGGTGCCGCGTTGGCGAATGATCACGTTGCCGCCGGCGACCTTCTCGCCGCCGAACAGCTTCACGCCGAGCATCTTGGGGTTCGAGTCGCGACCGTTGCGCGAGGAACCGCCTGCTTTCTTGTGTGCCATGACGCTAGTCCTTCAAATCTCGAATTAAGCCGCGGAGATCGCCGTGACCTTCACCTTGGTGAAGGGCTGGCGGTGACCGCGCTTGCGATGGGTGTTCTTGCGGCGGCGCTTCTTGAACGCGATGACCTTCTCGCCCTTGCCCTGCGCGATGATCTCGCAGGCGACGGAGGCGCCCGAAATCAGCGGCGCGCCGTGCTTGGGGCTGTCGCCGCCGAGCATCAGGACTTCGCCGATGGTCAGGGTCGCGCCGACGTCGCCGGCGACCTTCTCGATGGTCAGAACGTCGTCCTGGGCCACTTTGTACTGCTTGCCGCCGGTGCGGATTACCGCGAACATGAGCCTAAGTCCTTGAATGTAATACGTTTCCGACCAGACGCGAGTCCATCGGGAGCCGCGCAATATACTGAGGGAAGTTTTGGGGTCAAGGACCGCGCGGAAATAGTCTATTCCGGGCCTCGCACCATCAAAATCGACCGGATTTGAACCTTTGAACAGCCCCCTTTCACACCGCCTGGCCCGCCGCGACGACGTGCCCGTCCTCAAGCCCCTGATGCACGCCGCGATCGGCGAATTGCTCAAGCCATTCCTGGCGCCCGAGGTCGTGGCAGCATCGTTCTCCGTCATGGGTCTCGACACCCAGTTGATCGACGACGGCACCTATTTCGTCATCGAGAGCGGCGGCGCCATCGCCGGCTGCGGCGGCTGGAGCCGGCGCGCCACGCTGTTCGGCGGCGACCATTCGGCGGGCCGCGACGCGGCGCTGCTCGATCCCAAGCGCGACGCCGCGCGGGTGCGCGCGATGTACACCCATCCCGACTACACACGCCGTGGCGTTGGGCGGCTCATCCTGTCGTTGTGCGAAGACGCGGCGGCGCAAGCCGGATTCGCGCGGGTCGAGCTTGCCGCGACGATGGCCGGCGTGCCGCTTTACCGGGCATGCGGCTATTGCGACATCGAAGCGTTCGAAAGCGACACGCCCTCCGGCGTGCGCGTGCCGCTGATCCGGATGGACAAAGGCCTGCGTTAAGGAAACGCGGCGCGAAAATTCGCGACCCTTGCCGATTTTTCAGGAAACCAAACGGCCGAAAACATCATTCCCCTTGGAGGCCAGGGGGTTCACGATATGCGCGGCATTTGTTTGGGTCTGGCCTTTGCGTGTGCGTTGACCGTATCACCCGCCGCCGCTGCCGACGAACCCGGCCACGGTGCGATCTCGCTTCTGTTCGAAAACGATATCTTCTTCAACACCGACCGGCATTACAGCAGCGGCGTCGGCCTCAACTACACCACCGCGCCCGGCGACACGCCCAAATGGGTCGAGCGCCTGGCGCACGATCTGCCGTTCTTCGGACGCACCGGCGAAGTGCGCACCAGCTACGAGCTGGCACAGGACATCTTCACGCCGCAGCGCACCGGCCTCGCCAATCCCGATCCGACTGACCGGCCCTATGCCGGCTATCTCTATCTCGGCTTCGGCCTGCTCTCGAAGTCCGACACCCATCTCGACCAGATCCAGCTCCAACTCGGTGTCGTCGGACCCGATGCGCTGGGCGAGGAGGCGCAGAACTGGGTTCACTCGATCATCGGCGACAAGAAGGCGATGGGCTGGGCGTTCCAGTTGTACAACGAGCCCGCCGTCGAAGTCACCTATGAGCGCAGCTTCAAGCTGATCCCGCCCAAATCCCTGCTCGGCATCTTCTTCGACCTCGAGCCGCATGCCGGCCTCGCCGCCGGCAATGTCTATGATTATGTGAATGGCGGCTTGATGGCGCGCGCCGGCATCAACCTGCCCGACGATTTCGGCCCGATGCGGCTGGAGCCCAGCCTGCCCGGCAGCGGCTTCTTCGAGCCCAATGGCGCGCTGAGCGCCTATGTCTTCGCCGGCGTCGATGGCCGCGCGGTGGGCCGCAACATCTTCCTCGACGGCAATACCTTTGAAGCCAGCCGCAGCGTCGACAAGAATATCCTGGTCGGCGATCTGCAGATCGGCGCGGCACTCGCGCTGTATCGCTGGCGCCTGTCGTTCACGCATGTCTTCCGCACCAAGGAATTCGCGACGCAGACCTCCGCCGACCAGTTCGGCGCGGTGAGCCTGACCTATCGCCTCTAGGCCTTGGCGTCGTCCTTCTTCGGCAGGCGCAGCTTGATCGCGCCGACGATACCGGCGAGCAGCAGCGCCAGCCCGACAACGATACAGACCCATTTCACGTTGCTCGCCATGAAGGCGACACTGGCGGTGCCGTCGCTCGCGCCGCCGGTCATCATCGAGAATTCGAGCGCGTTCTCCACCGCGTCCGCGATCGCACCCAGCAGGGGCACGAAGCCGAGATAGTCCATCACCCGCCGCCACAGCCCGCGCTTGGGCGTGAACGCCTCGCGCGCGATCATCGCCGAGAAATAGAACGACATCGCGTAGAGCGGCATGAACAGATAATCGAAGCCGAGGCTGAAGCCCGCGGCAGCGGAATGCTCGCGCGCGATCCAGGCGGCGAAGGCGCGCTTGTAGTCCATCGCGTTGCGCGCCATCTGCAGGTCGACCGTGCCGAAGCCCGTCTGCGCCTTCAGCCCGCGCTCGATCACGGCGAGCACGATGAAGGCGGCAACCGCCATCAGCGTCATCCACAGCCACAGCCGGATCAGGGTCTTCAGGCGCATCGAACGGTCTCCCCCTCAGGTTTGCGATGTATAGCGTGCGCCGCTACACATCCGCCATGCGCGGCCCCGGCGACATTCTCTACAATTTCCACTGGATCGTCCCCGGCGAGGCGGCGCGCGCGGCACAGGCCTGGGCCGGGTTTCTCGGCCCCTTCCTGACGCGCCACGGCATCAAGGCGCTGATCAATCTGCGCGGGCCCAATCCGAATTATAGCTGGTGGCGCAACGAGACGGCGGTGTGCCAGAAGCTCCGCATCGCACATCGCGACATCACGATGGATTCGCGACATTTGCCGCAGCGCGCGATGCTGCTCGACCTGATCGAGGCGTTCGACAGCGCGCCCAAGCCGTTCCTCGTCAAATGCTCCGGCGGCCAGGACCGCACCAGCCTCGCCGCCGCGCTCTATATCCTGCATCGCGACGGCTGGGCCGCGCTCGCCAAGGCCGGCGGTCAGTTCGCGCGCTGGCCGTATCTGCATCTGCCCAAGGCGCAGCAGCGCTGGCTGCGCCCGTTCATCGCCTTCGCCGCGCAGGACGCCGCCGGCCGCCCGCTCGCGGACTGGATCGCCGACAGCTACACGCCCGAAAAGCTGCGCGACTGGCTCAACGCCAACGGCCATGCCGGCACGTTCAAGGGCATCTTCGAAAAACGCTCCCCCGCCAACCGATGGCAGTGGTAACGCCACTCACGCTCAAGCCCGGCGTCACGCTGTGGCGCGAGTATTTCACGCGGACACAGCAGCAGGCGCTTCTGGCGGATGTGCTGGCGCGAGTCGAAGAAGCACCATTCTACCGCCCCGTGATGCCCAAGACCGGCGCGCCGTTCTCGGTCGACGAGACCAATTTCGGTCCACTCGGCTGGGTCTCGGACCACGACGGCTACCGCTATGACCCACGCCATCCGTTCACGGATAAGCCTTGGCCCGCGATGCCACCCGCGTTGCTGGATCTGTGGGCTTCGGTCGCGGACTACCCCGCGCCGCCCGAATGCTGCCTGGTCAACCTCTACCGCGCCGGCGCGAAGATGGGCCTGCACCAGGACCGCGAGCCGGCGGCGGATGCGCCGGTCCTGTCGGTCTCGCTGGGTGACGACGCCCTGTTCCGCTTCGGCGGCGACGCCCGCAAGGGATCGACCCAAAGCGTGAAGCTGAGTTCCGGCGACGTCCTCGCCTTCGGCGGGCCGGCGCGAGCGATGTATCACGGCATCGACCGGATCGTGGCGGGAAGCTCGCAGCTGGTGCCCGGCGGCGGGCGAATCAATCTCACGCTGCGCCGGGTAACCCCCAAACAAAACAGCACCCGGTCGGGGGGCCGACCGGGTGCCTTTTATGCGCCGTTACGCGCGTGATGCCGGGAGGGGATGACCGGCATCTTTGAAGGACGGAGCCCAGCTTGCGAGCGGGGGGGCAGTGCTTGCCGGGCGGTGTTTCATCCTTCGATGAAGAACATATGCAGCGAAGCCACAGTTTGCAACTATTTTTTCGCGATTCCGGAAAAGTGCACTATTTTTAATGACAGCGGCAAATCTGCCACTCTCTCTGAGACCGCTAGCATCCCCGGAATTCCGCGATTTTTCGCCATGTCTGACGGCGTAAAAACCACACTGCGTAGATTCACCTACGACCACACGCATGTGTGATCGCGCGTCTCACAGCTTCGCGCAGTCCTGCGCCGTGCGATCGATCGCCGATTTCAGCTTCGCGATGATCTCTTCCACTTCGCTTTGCGCAATCGTCAGCGGCGGCGCGAGCACCATCGTGTCGCGGATCGCGCGGCACACGAGGCCGTCGGCGAAACAATAATTGCGGCAATGCGTGCCGATGTTTCCCGGATCGGGGAAGAAGCGTCGCTCTGATTTGTCGCGCACCAGCTCCACCGCCGCGAGCAATCCAATGCCGCGCACTTCGCCGACGATGGGATGATCCGCAAACGTCTCGCGCAAGCGGCGCTGGAGATACGGACCGATGTCGGTTTTCACGCGCGGCACCAAACCGTCGCGCTCGATGACCTCGAGATTCTTCAGCGCCACCGCGCTCGCCACCGGATGGCCCGAATAGGTGAAGCCATGCACCAGCTCCTCGTTGGAATTCAGGATCGTCTCGCCCATCCGCGCGCCGAGCGAGATCGCCGAGATCGGCTGGTAGCCGGACGACAACCCCTTGGCCATCGTCATGATGTCCGGCGCGATGCCATAGGTCTGCGCCCCGAACCATTCGCCGGTTCGGCTGAAGCCGGTGATCACTTCGTCGAGATGCAGCAGCACGTCGTATTTGGCGCAGATGCGCTGCACTTCGGGCCAATAGGTGGCGGGCGGGAAGATCACACCGCCGGCGCCCTGCACGGGCTCGGCCGAGAACGACGCGACACGGTCAGCGCCGAGTTCGAGGATCTTCTCTTCCAGCTTCCTGGCGATCAGCAATCCGAATTCCTCCGGCGCGATGTCGCCGTAACCTGCTTCCTTGGCGCCATACCAATACGGTGCCGGCACCTTCTCGAAGCCGGGCAGCGGCAGATCCCATTGCGGATGCATCGGCGTCAGGCCCGACAGCGACGCCGCCCCGAAGGTCACGCCGTGATAGGAATACTCGCGCGACAGATGGATCTTCTTCTCGGGCCGGCCTTTGAGGTTCCAGTAGTAGCGGATCAGCTTCAGCGCCGAGTCGTTCGCCTCCGATCCCGAATTCGCGAACAGCACGCGCTCATGCCCCTCGGGCAACAGCGCAGCGAGCTTCGCCGCGAGCTCGATCGTGTAGGGGTTTGAGGTCTTGAAGAAGTGGTTGTAGTAGGGGAGTGCCTTCAGCGCCTCATACCCCGCTTCCGCCAGCTCCGCGTTCCCGTAACCGACCTGAACGCACCACAAGCCCGACATGCCGTCGATGATCTTCTGGCCTTCGCTGTCCCACAGATAGACGCCTTCACCGCGCGTGATGACGCGCACGCCTTCCTTGTTGAGCGCCGCGGTGTCGGAGAAAGGATGGACATGATGCGCGGCGTCGAGCGCCTGCCAATGTCGGGTCTGGTTGCTGCCGTGCGGTGCCATGCTACGCGCACTCCTGATGGAAAGAGGAATAGGATCGTCCAAGGTCCGGCCACGCGAACGCGCCGGCGGACCTTAAGGGTTGAACCCGATCCGCGCGCACAGGACGAGAAGGGCGCGCTTGAGCGTCATGGCGCAAGTGTAGCAGCGCGCGCCGCCCCAATCACCTCCCCCTTTGTGGGGAGGTCGACGCGCGGAGCGAAGCGAGCACGTCGGGTGGGGGGCCGCTCTCTCGGTCCCGCACCGCCCCCACCCGAAATTTGCTCTGCAAATTTCGATCTCCCCACAAAGGGGGAGGTGATTGCAGTGGCCGGCCAGGCGCCGTCGCCTCAGGACTTGGGCTCCGGCGATCCCGTCTCCAGATACACTTTGAGCCGGCTCATCTGATCGGCAAGCATTGCATCGGCGCGCTTGGGCCAGTCGGCGAAACCGCCGCGCATATGGCCGCCGATCACGTTGTCGAGCGTCATTTCGGTGCCGCCCGCGCCCGCCTTCAGCGTGAAGGTCAGCGCGCCGTCGACGCCCTCGCCCTGGAACGGGCCCAACGGTCCGCGCAGCCGCAGCATCTCGCCCGGCATCGCGACGACGACCTCGGCGTGCTCCACCGAGCCGCCATTGGGCAGCGTCTCGCAGAAGCAGCCGCCACCATGCGCGTCAATCGACAGGTTCGCGGCGCTGCCGGAATAGCTGTGCCTGGCATCCCACCACTTCGCCGGAACGATCAGCGCGGCATAGACCTTGTCGGGCGGCGCAGCGATGTGGACGGTCTGCTGGATGGCGAAGCCGCCGGCGTCGCTCTCGGTCACCGCGGCGCAGGCCGGATGGATCAGCGCCAGCGCGGCCGCAAAGCCGGCTAAAATGTGAAAAATGCGATGCATGATCGTCCCCTCTTTCGAAATCAGGCTTCGGCTTCTTTCTTGAACAGATCGAGGATGCCGGGCCAGCCGCCATCGACGCCATTGCGCATCCGCGTGCCGCCTTCCTCGCCGAGCGACTCGAATTTGCGATGCTCCAGCTCGACACGCGTCACTGACGGACTCTCGGCAATGAACCGCACTTCGACTTCCGAGCCCACCGTCGTATCCGGCTTCCACTGCGCGTTGATGTTCCAGCTGAACACAAAGCGGTCCGGCGGCTCCCACGCCAGCATGATCCCCGTCAGCGTCTCGCTGCCGTCCTGATGGATCGTGTACCAGCGTCCGCCGACATGCGGCTCGATCACCTGCTGCTTGACCGGCGACTCGGCGAGGCGATGCTCCGGCGGCCACCAGCGGTCGATCCCCTTGGTGAAGACGTCGAAGGCATGCGCCTGCGCGGCGTTCACAGTCAGTGTCTTGCGCACCGGCGCGATGGAAAAACTCTTCGTCATGGCTTGCGCTCCCCTGCTCCTTTTTCCGCTTCGGCCTTGAACGCGTCCAGCGCGCTATCCCAGAATTGATCCAGCCAGGCGCGCAATTGTCCGAGGCCGTTGGGATCGATGCGGTAGATGCGGCGCGTGCCGTCCTGCTCTTCCGTCACCAGACCCGCCTCCTTGAGGACGCGCAGATGCTGCGAAACCGCCGGCCGGCTTACCGGCATCCCGGATGCCAGTCGCCCCACCGGCGACGGCCCATGCCGCAACCGCTCGAACACCAGCCGCCGCGTGGGATCGGCCAGAGCTTCGAGAGCGGATGATTGGTAAGCCATGACTAACGGTAAGTTTCAACTTACGGACAGTCAAGTGCTGCAGACGGACACCTAACCCCAGCTTTCCTGCACGCCTTTGCGCTTGGCGGCGATCTTCGGCGCGGGCGGGGGAAGTTCGGGCGTTCCAGCGCCGAAGCGGTAGCCCTGGCCGAGGTCGAAACCCATCGCCTTGGCGGCAGCGGCCTGCTCGGCGGTCTCGAGAAATTCGGCGATGGTCTGCACCCCGAGCTCGCCGCACAGCTTGACGAGGCCGGTGAGCAGCACGTCGTCGCGTTTGGACTGGCCGATCTTCTTGATCAGCGCGCCGTCGAACTTCACGAAGTCCACCGGCAGCGCATGCAGATAGTTGATCGACGCCGCGCCGGCACCGAAATCGTCGAGCCCGACGCGATAGCCGAGCGCGCGCAGCGCCGCGACCGCCTTGGCGGCGGCGTCCATGTCGGTGATCTCGGCGGTCTCGGTGATCTCGATCAACAGACGATTGCTCAGCGCGCGCTTGCGCGTCAGCAAGCCCGCGAGCAATCCGAAATGCGCCGCCGAGCAGATCGTGCGGCCGGACAGGTTGAACGCGATCTGCTGGCCCGCCTTGGATTCGGCGACCGACAGGATCTTCACGGCAACCGCGAGGTCGAACGCATCCGAGATGCCGAGCTGCTCGACGAAACGAATCGTCTCGCCGGTATCGCCGCCGCTAAACCGCGCCAGCGCCTCGTAGTGCGAGACCTCGTTAGTCGCCAGATTCACGATCGGCTGATAGGCGAGGTTGAACGCGCCGTCGGCCACCGCCTCGGTCAGCATGCGCAAGCGCTGCTGCGTCTCGTCCATCATCTTGCCGAACAGGCTCTCGGCGTCGGCTTGCGCGCCGCCGCTCCATTCGCCATTGGCGAATTTCTCGACGACATAGCGCAGCACCAGCTCGCGCTGGCCCTCGCTCAGATCCTTGCCCTTGAGCGAGATCAGCGTCTCCTCGACCGCGAGCGCACCGGCGCCGCTCTCCGCGAGCGCGGCGCGGATCTGCGCGCCGAGCTTCGCGGTGCCGCCCACGGCGTCTGCGATGATGCCGAAGCGCGATGGCGACAGCCGTCCCGCCGCCTTGGCGCCCATCTTCGCGAAGGACGCGCCGATGCGGCCGAGCAGCTTGCTCGAATCCTCCTCGCCGAGCCCGGCGCACAATTTGGGCAGGCCCGGCAGGTCGATCATCGCCAGCGCGTCGTTCTCGCCCACCATGCCGCTCGCCGCCGCAAGGAACCCATCGCGCGTCGCGAGGCCCGTCATAGGATCGGTGGTGGCGACGCCGCGCGCGCCCGGATTGGACAGCGTGCAGGACACCTGATTGCCGTTCTGCGGCAAGCGGAACAGCGACAGCGCGACGTCCTTGCCGCCGGCGAGCTTCAACCGGAACGGACCGGCGCGGTCGCCCTTGCCGAGCGCGCGCGACAGCGTCGCGAACTTGATCGCCTCGGTGGTCTGGAACAGGCGCGCCGCCGGCTTGCCGACGACATCGCCCTTGACGAATTCACTCGCAGCCCCGGTCGCGAAGACGACGGTGCCGTTGCCGTCCACCTCGAACAGGTAGTCCGCGTTCGCGAAGGCAAAGCCCAGCAGGCGGGCGGCGTCGATCATGGGGAGGCATTCTTTGGTAGCGCACCCATGACTTTGCCGGGCAAGTCCTAGGAATGCGTAAAAAGCCGTGGATTTAGGGCGCGATTTGGCCGCGCAAAGCGGCGCCGAACGCCGAGAAAATCGCGACCGATACGGGATTTCCCCTATAGGCCCATTCGGGATGCCACTGCACCGCGAACAGGAAGCCCTTTGCACCCGGCAGCGAGACCGCTTCGATCTGCCCATCGGGCGCGATGGCCTCGGCGCGCAGCCCCGGCGCCAGACGGTCGATGCCCTGGGAATGCAGCGAGTTCACCGCGAAGCGCCGCTCCGAAATCAGCCCCGCGAGCAGGCCACCCTCCTGCACCTCGACGTCGTGCGCCGGTCCGTATTGCACGTCGAGCGGCGCGTTCGCGTCGTCGCGGTGATCGCGGCGTCCCGGCACTTCTTCGACATGCTGGTACAGCGTGCCGCCGAGCGCGACATTGAGCTCCTGGAAGCCGCGGCAGATGCACAGCACGGGCTTGCCGAGCGCGATGGCGGCGTTAAGCAAAGGCAGGGCCGTGGCATCGCGATACTCGTCCTGCAGCACGCCCGGCCGCGGCGCCACTCCCCCATAGAGCTTCGGCGCAACATTCGACGGCGAGCCGGTGAACAGCAAGCCATCGACCGCGTCGAGAATCTCCTGCGGCGGGAGCGGCGGCTCCAGCACCGGAATGAGCAGCGGCAGCGCGCCGGCACCCTCGCGCACCGCCGTGATGTATTTCTCCCCGACCATATGAAACGGATGCGGCCCGACCATCCGCCGGTCGCAGGAAAAGCCGACGATGGGGAGACGAGGCGACATCGAAACTCTCTCTAGGCCAGCAGCGCGGTAGCACGCGCCCGCACCCAGCGGCAAGAAATGCGCTTGACGATGGCACCATTATGGTGCCACCGTCATTTCGTGGAAAAGCGCAAGCCGAGCTTCGATCTGGCGCACTTCGTGGCCGTTTGCGGCGATCCACGGCTGCTGGCGATCACCAGAACTGCGCTGAGCACTGCCGCGGAAATCGGCTGCGGGCGCAACGAGATCACGGCGGCAATCCGGGCGATGAAGCCGGCACAGTTTCAGAAGTCGATGACCAGCTATGCCGATCATCGCCGTTGGCAGGACGTCTATCACGTGCCGTATGACGGCATGGTCTTGTATGTGAAATTCACCGACAGTGCTGTGACGGAGTTCACCGTGCTGTCGTTCAAGGAACGTTGACATGACCTTGACCAAAATCCATCCGGCCACCGGCGCGCGCCTGAAACGCGACACACGGCCTTTCACTGTCCGCTATCGCGATCTGGAACGCGTTGTCGCTCTGCCTGGCTGGTATCCGGCCAAGCGCGGCGGCGAGAGTCTGCATGTCGGCGACGACATGGCGGTGGTCGATACCGCTCTGGCCGAGCTCAAGGCCGAAAGCCAGGGCGTCCTAAAACCGGCGGAAATCCGCACAATCCGCTTGCGGCTAAAGCTCTCCCAGCGCAAAGCCAGCGAATTGCTTGGCGGCGGTCCACGCGCGTTTCAAAAATACGAGTCCGGTGAGGTCTTGGTCAGCCGCTCGATGACCCAATTGCTGCGTCTTCTGGAACGCGACCCCAGGCGTCTCGATGAACTCAAGCAGCTATCCGCCGCTTGACCGCGTCAATTCTCGCGCCGGTTGGCGAAAGCGTTCTTCTCGGGCAGCACGAACAGCGTCGGCAACAGCGGCGTGCCGGAGACCAGCGCGCGCAGCGCGACGGTCGTCGTCAGGCCCTGGGCGTCGATCACGCTCCATTGCCGCAGCTCGTAGTCGGGCTCGGAGAACACCAGCGCGAGATTGGCCTTGGAGCGATTGTTGCTGGTGCGCAGCCCCAGGATGATGCTGCCCTCCTGGTGCGTAACGCTGAGGAGCTGCGGATTGTGGCGCAGGTCGAGCGTGTTGTTGAGGATCAGTCCGAGCGGCGTGTCCACCAGCGGATAGCGGTCCACCGTGTTGAGCCGCCGGTTCGCCACCGCGACCGTGTGCCCGTCGGACACCAGCAGCACCGGCGACGGCGGGTTGTACTCGAACCGCATCTTGCCGGGCTTGGAGATGTAGAACGTGCCCTCGTCCGCCCCACCATTCGGTTCGACCTGGACGAAACCGCCCTTGAGCGTCGTGATACTGTTGAGATAGGCGCTGATCGCATCGAGCGCCTTGGCATCGGCGTCGTTGAATTCGAGACGCCGCGGCGGCGGCGGCGCGCCGCCCGCCATCAGCAGCGGCGAGGACAGGGCGATCAGGACGGCGAGGGCGAAACGGCGCATGTCCGGTGTCTTACCCGGCCTTTGTGGCGGTAGCTAGGCCGCTATTCCGCCGCTTCGGCGGCGCGGCGCATCTCGGTCATGTGCGGGCACAGGCCCATCACGATCAGGTTCATCACGCCTTCCAGCTCGCGTTCCAGCTTCGGTAGCGTCAGCTTCGACCACAATTGCGGATAGCGGAATTTCATCGTCGCGGCCTGCACCATTTCGGCGGTGAATTCCTTGTCGTCCATCTTGAACTCGCCGCGGCGCTCGGCCTCGTCGAGCAGCGCGATCAGTATCTTGCGCTCGTTCTCCAGCATCCAGTTGGCGAAAGTCGGCCGCTCCTGGCTGATCACCCGCGCCATCTCATAGGCGCGCGGATCCTTCTCCAGCTTGTGATAGGTGCGGCGCAGCTCCTCGAACAGAAGGTCGTGGAGACGCTGGCGCGCGTCCTTGCCCGGCGCCACCGCGAGCTTGCGCAGATGCTCCAGATGCCTGGAATAATCCTCGGTCGCGATGGCTTCGGCGATGTCGAGCTTGCCCTGGAAGAAACGATAGAGGTTGCCCGGCGACATGGCGCAATCGGATGCGACCTCGGCCATGGTCGTCTTGGCATAGCCGAAATGCGAAAACCGCTTCTTCGCGGCATCGACGATCTGGTCCTTGACGGTGTCTTTTTCGGCCATCTGGTGTTGCCTACCCAAGCGAATTTCTTCTTGTAGGATTCAAGATAGGCACAATTTCTGAATAATCAACAAATCGTTCAATCTTCCATTGGGAATGAGCGCTCCGGAAATGGCAAAAAGCGGCGATTCTGCAATAGCTTACGAAAATATCATGGTCGTCGGTGGCGGGGCCTGGGGAACTGCCCTGGCGCTCGCGGCTATGCAGGCCGGGACCAAAACCTTGCTGGTCGCCCGGGAATCGGCCGTGGTCGATTCGATCAACATCGCCCACGAGAACACAATCTTCCTGCCCGGCATCGCCTTGCCCAAGACCCTGCCCGCGACCGACGACCATACGGTGGTGATGCGCGCCGACGCGGTCTTGGCGGTCGTCCCGGCACAGCATCTGCGCGCCACGCTGGCGAAGATCGCGACTTTCATCCGCCCCGGCGTGCCCCTGACGCTGTGCGCCAAGGGCATCGAGCAGGGCAGCGGAATGCTACTCACCGAAGTGCTGCGCGAGACCGTGCCGCACGCCGAGCCCGCGATCCTGTCCGGCCCGTCCTTCGCCCATGACGTGGCGATCGGTCTGCCAACCGCCGTCACCATCGCCGCCCGGCTCGACATCGCGCAGCGGCTGCAGGCGACGCTCGCCAGCGGCCAGTTCCGGCCCTATGCCAGCGACGACATCACCGGCGTCGCGCTCGGTGGCGCGGCGAAGAACGTCTACGCCATCGGCTGCGGCGTGGTGGACGGCCTCGGCCTCGGCGAGAGCGCCCGCGCCGCGTTGCTCGCCCGCAGCTTCGCGGAGCTGACGCGGCTGGGCGAAGCGCTGGGCGCCCGCGCCGAAACACTGATGGGCCTGTCGGGCCTGGGCGATCTGGTGCTCACAGCGTCGAGCCCTTCATCGCGCAATTTCGCGTTCGGGCAAAAGCTCGGCCGCGGTCAACCGCTCGCCGATCTGCGCAAGCCCGGCACGCCGCTGGCGGAAGGCGTCGAAACCGCTCCCGCCCTCGTCGCCCGCGCCCGCCGCGAAGGCGTCGAGCTTCCCATCGCCGAAACCATTTCGGCAGTCCTGGATGGCGCGTTGGCGCCGGCTCAGGCATTGGAACGGCTGATGCGCCGGCCGTTGCGGCCGGAATAGGGGACCTCGCAATGTCGCTTCTGCGTGCCGCCGCCGCGGCTTTGCTCTGCGCCGGCCTGTGCCTCATGGCCGCTTCGGCGCATCGCCATCGCGCCGCCGATCTGGCGCCCGATCTCGCGACGATCCAGCCGGCGGATGTGCTGTTCTTCGGCGACTCCCAGAACCTCGGTTATTTCGGCGCACAACTCTATCGCTCGATCTCCGCCGAGACCGATCCGAAGACCGGCCGCGCGCTCGGCGTCTGGGGCTATTGGGTTTGCGGTTCGGATGTCGACGACTGGCTGACCGGCAGCAAGACCTATTGCGGCATGCGCGTCTGCGCGCCCCCCGCCGACCGCTGCATTGAGGATTACGGCCCACAGGACCACGCGGACGACGTCCGCTACCCCGCCATCACCGCATACGCCGCTCGCGTCCACCCGCGCGTCACGCTGATCGTGCTGGGCTCGAACCTGCTCACCTGGAAGATGGGCGAATTCCGCGGCGCTTACGACTCCTACATGGCCAGCGCCGGCCGCATGGCCGACGCCATCGCCAAGGGCGGCAGCCAGTGCATCTGGATCGGTCCGCCGCAGATCGCGCTGCACGCCAAGCCAATTGAGGTCTATGAGCGCTACGTCGCCGACCTCAGACGCGCCGTGACCGCGCATGGTTGCGCCTTCATCGACAGCAATCCGCTCAGCGACCGCAAATTCCTGCTTCGCAGCGACCCCGAAGGCATCCATTATGACGGCACCGGCGAGCGCGCCTGGGAGCATGGCGTATGGGCCGCGTTGCGCCCCTTGCTGCAGGCGCGCCTCGCGCATTAGGAGGACTTCATGCTGTTCGTCATCACCGCCATCGACAAGGACAATTCGCTGCCGCTGCGCATGGCGACACGCGACGCGCATTTCGCCTACGCGAAAGAGACCGGCGTCATCCGCCTCGGCGGCCCGTTCCTCAGCCCAGGCGACGAGATGGCCGGCAGCATGATCATCTTCGAAGCCGCCGACCTCGCCGCCGCCAAGGCGTGGCACGCGGGCGACCCTTATGTGAAGGCCGGCCTGTTCGCGCACTCCGACGTGCGGCCGTGGAAGATGACCTTCAACGGCTGCGACGCCAAGCTCTGAGGAGACCGGCCATGGCCTATTGGTTGTTCAAGACGGAAGCCGACACCTTTTCCTGGGACATGCAGAAATCGCGTGGCGCCAAAGGCGAGCCGTGGAGCGGTGTGCGCAACTACGCCGCCGCCAAGCACATGAAGAGCATGAAGAAGGGCGATTTCGGCTTCTTCTATCACACCGGCGACGAGAAGCAGATCGTCGGTATCGTCGAGGTGATCGGCGAATACCGCCCCGACCCGACCGACGAGAAGGGCAAGTTCGGCCTCGTCGACGTGAAGGCGGTCAAGGATGTGCCCAAGCCCGTCACCCTCGCCGCGATCAAGGCCGATCCCAAGCTCAAGGACATGGTGCTGGTCAAAGAGGCACGCCTCTCGGTGCAGCCGGTGACGCCCGAGGCGTGGAAATACATCTGCAAGCTCGGCGGCGTGAAGTAGACGTTTCCGCCTATCCTCCACGGCTCCGTGTGAATCCCAAATTGTCATGCCCGCGAAGGCGGGCATCCAGCAGCACTGCTGCCAGCCTGGAGTCCCGCCTTCGCGGGAATGACAGTTGAGAATACCGCTCTTCAGCGCGTCACGACCCGCAACTCGCTGATGCAGCTGTCCGGCCATTTGCTGCCGCCGTTCACCGAATCGATGCGGAAGCGTACGCGCTTTACCAGCGCGTCGCGGCCGGTCGAGACCGTCTGCGACGCCTTGCTGTCGGCGAGTTCGAGCGCCGAAGTCGTTCCGTCCGGCCAGATCGCGGTCAGCGTGTGCACCGAATTGTTGTTCGCGAAGGTCGCGTCCGATTTGGCGTAGCCGTTGACCACGGTGATCGCGCCCACCACCGTCGGCGCGGAGAATTCGAGCACGATCTCCTGCCCGTCTCCCGGCCCCGCGACGCCTTCGCACCACGCGGTGGCCGGATTGCCGTCGAATAGGTTCTGCGGACCATAGGCATTGAGTTGCCCCACCGCGTCGTGCTGCGACGCCAGCGCCGACGTCACGCAATAGTTCGTCCCATTTGCGGTCAATGTGCATTGCGCGGCGCGCGCATAGATGACGGTCCGCGGTGCGTCGGGCGGCACCGGCGCCGCCATGAGGTTCGGCGCCGGCGTGGTGGCAGCGACGACGGGCGGCGCGGCGGGCGGCGCCATCGCCTCACGGCGAAACGCAACCCAACCGAACGCGACCAACGCGATGGAGACCAAGACGGCCGCGCCCAGCAGATAAGGCCCGAACGACCGTCCGCTCTCTGCGGGCGGAGCGGCGGGCGCGTTGCGTGCCGGCGGCGGCATCAGATCCGCGATCGGCGCCGAGGCATCGCTGAGCAGCAGTCCGATGGCATCCGCCAGCCGGTTCAGATGCTGCTCCAGCGGCGGCGTATAGGCGTCGAGCCAGTGGCGCTGGTTGAGGAAATACTCGAGCGATTTCTCCGGCAGCGCGTTCTCGATGCGCAGGGGGATGATGCTGAGCCGGTGGTTGGCCGCGACATCGACCTCGCGCTGCACTTGTTCCGACGCATTGGCGTTGCTCGAGAAGATCAGCAGCAGCACCCGCGCCTGCGCGATGGTGTCGGCGATGGTCGCGGCCCAGTTGGCGCCCGGCGCGATATCGCGCGGCGCGATCCAGCAGCTGATGCCCTTGGCCTCGAGCACGGCGCAGGCCGCCTCCGCCGCGCGCCGATCCTTCGACGAATAGCTGATGAAGACGTCGCGGCCCATGCCCGCCACCTTGCGTCAGTGGCGCTGGTACAGCACGGCGACGCCGTCCTGCGCCACCGCATAGGGCACGATGCATTTGCCGTCGCCCAGATGGGTGCAGGCGAGATCGAAGGTGATGGTGTATTTCGCCGCGTCGGTCTTGCCGTGGCAGGTGTAGCGACCCTGCACGCCGCCCGGCTCGGACCGGTCGCCGTCGCGGACCGCAAAAGCCGGCACGAGCCCCATTCCCTGCACCGTCGCCAGCGCCGCATCGCATAGCGCGATGTCTTCCTGGCGCTGCGCCGCGGCCGTATCGGCCGTCGGCGCCGCCGGTGTTTCGGGCATGGCGGCCGTTGCGGGCGGCGGTGGGCTCGACAAATTCGCCATCACGATCGTCACCACGGTGGCGATCAGCAGAAGCCCGCCGAGCACCGCCATGATGCGCGCCACCAGCCATTCGCGCCGCAAGGCCTTCAGGTTCGGTTCGCCATCGTTCATCGGGCCGTCCATCACGCGAGTCGCTTGCGCAAGCGTAGCGCGTAGGGCGCGAAACCTGCCCGCTCATAGACCGCGCGTGCCCGCACATTGCCGGGCAGCACGCCGATATGGAGCACGCCGATGCCCCGCGCTCGCGCCCAATCCTCGCACGCCGCGATCAGTGCCCGCCCCACGCCAGTGCCGCGCGCCGCCTCCACGAGATAAAGTTCGGCGATATAGGCGATCCGGCGCTCCGCCTCGATGACATAGATGTCGTCCTTGTCCGCCTGCACCACGCCCCAACCGATGGGTGCATCATGCACATCCACCGCGACAAAAATCTCGCCGTCCTTCTCTTCCAGCTTCTGAAGCAGCGGTTGCAAATAGTCTTCTGCAACGGTCGCGTCGCGCCGGCGGTTGGACTCGAAACCGTGCTCGAACGCCTGAAGCGCGTCGACGAAGCCGAGCATCGCCGGCCGGTCGCGCGGCAATTCGGCGATGCGGATGCGCGAGGCGCTCATCGCGGCAACTAGCCCAGCGCCTTGACGATCTCTTCGGTCATCTTCTTGGCGTCGGCGAACAGCATCATGGTGTTGTCGCGGAAGAACAGCTCGTTCTCGACGCCGGCATAGCCCGAGCCCATGCCGCGCTTGATGAAGAGAACCGTCTTGGCTTTCTCCACGTCCAGGATCGGCATGCCGTAGATCGGCGATTTGGGATCGGTTTTGGCCGACGGGTTTGTCACGTCGTTGGCGCCGATGACATAGGCGACGTCGGCCTGCGCGAATTGGCTGTTGATGTCCTCGAGCTCGAACACTTCGTCATAGGGCACGTTGGCCTCGGCAAGCAGTACGTTCATGTGACCCGGCATGCGCCCCGCCACCGGATGGATGGCGTAGCTCACCTTGACGCCTTCGGCCTTCAGCTTGTCGGCCATCTCGCGCACCGCGTGCTGCGCCTGCGCCACCGCCATGCCGTAGCCCGGCACGATGATCACGCTGCCGGCGTTCTTCATGATGAATGCCGCGTCGTCCGCCGAGCCCTGCTTGACCGGCCGCGTCTCGACCTTGCCCGCTGCCGGGCCGGTCTCGCCGCCGAAGCCGCCCAGGATCACCGAGATGAAGCTGCGGTTCATGCCCTTGCACATGATGTAGGACAGGATCGCGCCCGACGAGCCGACCAGCGCGCCGGTGATGATCAGCGCCGAATTCTCCAGCGTGAAGCCGATGCCCGCTGCCGCCCAGCCGGAATAGGAGTTGAGCATCGAGACCACGACCGGCATGTCGGCGCCGCCGATGGGAATGATCAGCGTAATGCCGAACACGAAGCTCAGACCTGCGATGGCCCAGAACGCCCAGATCGGCTGGTGCAGCACGAACCACACGACCAGGCCCAGGATCACCGCGAAGATCAGGATGTTCAGCGCATGGCGCATGGGCAGCATGATCGGCGCGCCCGACATGTTGCCGTTGAGCTTGGCGAAGGCGATCAGCGAGCCGGCAAATGTGATCGCGCCGATGGCGAGGCCGAGCGACATCTCGACCAGGCTCTGCATCTTGATCACGCCGGTGCACATGCCCGACGCATCGTGGATGCAGATGCCGAACGCTTCGGGCGAATAGAGCGCCGCACCGGCGGTCAGCACCGCCGCGAGGCCGACCAGCGAATGGAACGCCGCGACCAGCTGCGGCATGTCGGTCATCGCGATGCGCCGAGCGGTCACCGCCCCGACGCCGCCGCCGATGGCGAGCCCACCGATCACCAGCGCCCAGGTGACGGGGTCGGTCACGCCCGCGACCCACAGCGTGGTCGCAATGGCGATTCCCATGCCGATCATGCCGTTGCGATTGCCCGCGCGGCTCGAAGCTGGCGACGACAGCCCCTTCAGCGCCAGGATGAACAGGACGCCCGAAACAAGATAGGCGATGGCCGCGAGATCGGCCTGCAAGGACGGGCTCATTTGGACGATCCCGCCGCCGGCTTCTCTTTTTTCTTGTACATTGCGAGCATGCGCGAGGTGACGAGGAAGCCGCCGAAGATGTTGACGCTCGCCAGCACCAGCGCGCCGAAGCCGAGCCCCTTGGAGATCCACGAACTGGAATTCAGCACCGGCACGGCGACTGCGATCAGCGCGCCGACCACGATCACGGAGGAGATCGCGTTGGTCACCGCCATCAGCGGCGTGTGCAAGGCGGGCGTCACGCCCCATACCACGAAATAGCCGACGAAGATCGCCAGCACGAAGATCGTCAGACGAAAGACGATGGGGTCGACCATGTCCATGGCGAAGTTTCCTAACCTTGGGCTTTCAGCATCGGATGCACGACCGCGCCGTCACGCGTCAGGCCGGCGCCCTTGACGATCTCGTCGTCCCAGTTGAGCGCCAGCGCGCCCGTCTTCTTGTCGACGATCAGCGAGATGAAGTTGAACAGATTGCGGGCATAGAGCGACGACGCGTCGACCGCGAGCCGCCCCGGCAAATTGGTGTAGCCCATGATCGTCACGCCATGGATCTCATATACCTCGCCCGCCTTGGTCAACGGCGTGTTGCCACCCTGCTCCGCCGCGAGGTCGACGATCACCGAGCCCGGCTTCATCGTCCGGATCATCTCCTCGGTCACCAGCACCGGCGCCGCGCGACCCGGAATCAGCGCCGTGGTGATCACGATATCCTGCTTCTTGATGGTCTCGGCCGTCAGCGCCGCCTGCTTGGCCTGGTATTCGGCCGACATCGGCTTGGCATAGCCCGCCGCCGTCTGGGCGTTCTTGAACTCGTCATCCATCACCGCGACGAAGGTCGCGCCGAGCGATTCCACCTGCTCCTTGGTCGCCGGCCGCACGTCGGTCGCGGACACGATGGCGCCGAGCCGCCGCGCCGTCGCGATGGCCTGCAGGCCCGCGACGCCGACGCCCATCACCAGCACGCGCGCCGGCGCGATGGTGCCCGCCGCCGTCATCATCATCGGCATGGCGCGGCCGAACTGCGCCGCCGCGTCGATCACCGCCTTATAGCCTGCGAGATTGGCCTGCGAGGACAGTACGTCCATCGCCTGCGCGCGGCTGATGCGCGGAATGAATTCCATGGCGAACCCGTCGACGCCCTGCGCCGCCAGCTTGGCCGGCGTATCCTTGTCCGTATACGGAGCCAGCAGCGCGGCGAGTACCGCGCCTTTCTTCATCTGCGCGATCGCATCGGCGCCCGGCGCCCGGACTGAGAGCACGATATCGGCGCCCGACAGCGCCGCCGCCGCATCCGGCGCGATGCTCGCGCCTGCACCTAAGAAGTCGGCATCGGAAACCCGCGCCGCCGCACCGGCGCCGGCCTCGACCGTCACCTCGAGGCCGAGCCCCTTGAACTTCTTGACGGTATCGGGCGAGGCGGCGACGCGCGTCTCGCCGCCCAGGCGCTCCTTGAGGATCGCGAGTTTCATGATGGGTTCAGTGCGTCCGGAAGAACGCCATGAACAGCATGATCAGCAGAATGCCGATCATCGACCATTTGGTGAAGGTCAGGAAACCGGAATAGGCCTTCTGATGCTGGCTGATGTCCATCGAGCCCGGCTTGTAGTCGCCATGCGAATCGTCGTGTCCGGCCATGTCCTGCCCTCAAATGAGCGCAACCGAGAGGATGCGCGCCCGCAAATAAGTGAACCGGGCCGGACTATAGCAATCGCGCCCCGTGCGGCAACGCGCAAAACGCCGCTTTTTGCGGCAAATCCCGGCAGGGATCGGGCCTAGTTGGGCGACTCGAAGGGCGCCGGCGCCGCATCCTTCAGGACCGCCTTGGCCTTGATCTGCTTGGCCACGTCGCCGAACCACCCATCGCCCGGCGGTTTGAGGCTCGCGAGACCGTCCGCGATCCGGATCGCATCGTCGAATCGGCTCTGCTGCCGCGCGATCTCGGCCGCCCGGAGCTTGGCGACCCACCAATCCTCGTCCTGCGCCGGATGGGCAGCCACGAACGCATCATACGCCGCGGCGGCGCGGGTCAGGTATTTCTGCCGCAGATCCTCCGCGCCCGCATCCTCGGCCTCGAATGCGGCAAGCAGCAGGACATTCCGCAAGCCGGCTTCGTCGGTGCCCAGCGCCTGCATCAACAAGACGGTGCGGCCTGCGATAGGTTCGGTCTGCCGTGCCGCTTGATAGGTGGCGCTCGCGACCACCGGGGTGAGCGTCGCGATTTCGGCCGGGGTGAAATCTTCCTCCGCCTTGAATACGACGAAGCCATTGGGGCATTCGACGGTCGGCAGGTGCGCCTGCGGCCCCATGGGACGCAGGTCGAGCCGCGCTCCGAAACTGGATGTCGATCCGATCGCGAAGGATTTGAACGTCTCGCCGCCGACCGGGCAGGTTCGATCGCGCGGAAACAATGTCGTCGCGTGCGCGCCGCCGCAAAGCACCAGCAACGCTGCCAGCGCCGCGAAAGATTTCAGCATGGCATCACCCCTCAGTGATTACGGGGGCAGCGTCATCCGCGAATGCGACGGCAATGGGGCTGCTTTCAGGCGGGTTTGCGCGTCGGGGTGGAATGATCCCAATCGGCCAGCAGTGCGCGCAGCGCCGCGACCAGCGCCAATGGCTGGTCCAGCATGATGTGATGCTGCGCCTGCGGGATTTCGACCACCGGCGCCGAGCGGCCCAAGAGGTTGAACATGTACTCCCCGATGGACGGCGGCAGCAGGACCGAGTGCTCGCCCCGGAACACCGCGATTCGACAGCGCGTGGCCTTCAGCCGCTCCGCCGTGTCGCCGATCGAGAAGCGCTGCCAGATAGCGGGATCGAATTTCCAGGTGAAGCCCTCCTGGCCATCCGGCCCGCCGGGCACTTCCTTCAAGGAGTGCCGCGCCACCCAGTCGACCAGATAGAGGTTCTCCGCCGTCTGCGGCGGCATCAGCCTAAAGCGCGCCATGGCGGCGGCGAGCGTCGGATAGATGTGATGCGGCTTGATCTTGCGGTCCGGCGGCCCGCCCGGCCGGTCAGGCGGGTTGACCGGCGAATCGACGATCACCACCCCCGCCAGCCGGTCGCCATAGAGCCCGCCGGTCAGCATCGTCACGAAGCCGCCGAAGCTGTGCGCCACGATCACCGGCGGCTCGTCCAGCTTGAACATGCCGGCGTCCTCGCACACCGCGATCTCCTCGCGCGCGAAGAGGTCCATCGAATAGCCGTCCGGGCGCCAGTCGCTGTCGCCCATGCCCGACAGATCCATCGCCGCGACGTTGTAGTCGCGCGCCAGGAACGGCGCGATGAAATCCCACCAATGCGCATGCGCCGCGTTGCCATGCACCAGCAGCAGGCCCGGCCGCGCGCGATCACCCCAGCGGCGATAGTGGATGCGCGCGCCGCTGACCTCGACGGTGCAATCCTGCGGCGTCACCGCGACGGCATCCTCGAACCATTTGGGCGCCGGCGGCGGCGCGCCGTCGAACGTCGCCAGCGGCCCCTGGCTCGCCTGGATGGTGAACATCTCTTTCTCGGTATCGGGCAGCAGGCCCGGAATCGGCGGGATGACCGGCACGTCGCTCATGTTCTCGGCTCCGCGCGCGCGCCCAGCGTCTTGAATACGCCGGTGCCCGTCATGATCGTCCGCTCGCCGACCCAGATGCGGCCCTTGACGGTGTAGAACCCGTCCACATCGCCGATCAGCTCGCTTGTCCCCTCGACCCAGTCGCCCAGCCGCGCGGCCGAGACGAAATCGGTCACCATGCGCGCCGTCACCCAGTGATGCGTGCGCCGGCTGGAGATCGAATGGCCCCACACCATGTCGGCGAACGCCATCAGCATGCCGCCATGGCAATTGCCCATGCCGTTGGTGTGATGCTCCGCCACCAGGAACGCGCGCGTGAAGCCGCCGCCGTCCTCGTCGCGCTCAGAGAACGGCCCCACCGACCGCCCGAAGCCGCGCGACCAGTTCATCGGCTTGAAGCCGGGCGGCACTATGGTGGTTTCGGCGTCGAGGAGATCGTCGGACATCGACGCCATTGTGACCGCCACAAACGCAACTGTCATCCCCGGCTGAGCGTCACGTTGCTGCGTTGGGATGACCTCCCCCTCTGTGGGGAGGTCATACGTGCTCAAAACCATTCCATCCACGTCCCGTGCGGATGGCAGCTTGCGAGGCGCGCCTCCTCCCGAACCCCATCGGCATAGCGGATCGCGCTCAGCATATAGAGAGCGCCGTCATATTCGAACGACAGGCGCCACACCGGTCGCCGCAGGCCGGCCATCACCAGGATCGCGTCCAGCGCCTCGCGCATCTCGGTGCTGAACTGGTAGACCGCGATGGTGTGATAGACGACCGGCACCTGGTCGCGCGGCACCGCCGCCAACGCGCCGGGCAGCAAGGCCAGCGCGTCGCCGCTTTGGATCGCCGGCGTCTCGACCACGAACAGTGCGATCGCACGATCCAGCCGTGCCAGCCGCGACATCTGGTCCGGCCAGATCAACGCGCGCAGCCAGTCGCGGTCGCCGGCGTTGCGCAGGTCCACCGGATTGAGCTCCAGCCCGAGCCGGCTCGCCACCGCCGGTGCCGCTCCGGCCGGTGGCGTGCCCGGCCCGCGCAATTCGCAATCGATTGTCAGCGCCGCGCCATCCTGCACCGACGCAACGACC
>DATAZZ010000023.1:0-5282 GCA_036271735.1 Rhizomicrobium sp. | reverse complement strand
TGGGCTGCGGCCTGTTTCGCCATTCGCTGATCCGCCGGGTCGGCTCGTTCGACGAGAGCTTCGAGCAGGGCGAGGACATGGACTTTCTCTTCCGCGTCTTCGAGCTCGAGCCCCGCTACCGGCTGCTCGACGACATCTGCTGTTACTACCGCAGGCACGGCAACAACACGACGCTCGATCGCGCCGGCTCCCGCCGTGGCGCCGCGAGAGCCATGATGCGGGCCATCCAGCGCCGCCGCGACCATGGCGCGCCGCTCATGCCGCCCGGCATCTTCGACCCCAAGGACATGATCCGGATGGGCGACTTCTAGCGTCTCGCACCGCCTCGCGACGCCGTTACGCGTAGGTCTTCCAGAAGAAGTACGCCGTAAGCGCCGCGCCGTAGGCGATCACCAGTGTCCGGATGACCCGCGTCGGCACGCGATGCGCCAGCCGCGCCGCGATATAGCTGCCGATCGTCACGCCGACCAGCGCGATCGAGCCGTGGTACCAGTCGATCGATCCGGCGATCGCGAAGCGCACCACCGCCACGAGCGCGATCAGCATCGAGATGAAGAGCTTGATGCCGTTGGCGGCGTGGATGTCGGCGATCCCCGCCAGCACCAGGAACGCCAGCAGCAGGATGCCGAGCCCGGCATTGAAGAACCCGCCATAGACCGAGATCGCCGCCAGCAGTGCCAGCAGCAGCACCGCGCCGGCTGTCTTGGCGCCGCGTCCGCTGCCGGCGTGCGCGGCCACGAACGCGTTGATCCGCGCTCCGAACGTGAACAGCACCACCGCGAAGAGGAGCAGCCACGGTACCGCAGAGGAAAACTGCGCATCCGAGACGTGCAGCAGCAGTTCCGCGCCGGCATAGCCGAACAGCGCGCCGATGATGGAATACAGCCACAGCCGGTTGCGGTGTTTGGCGATGTCGGCCCAGAAGCCGAAGGCACCCGAGGCGTAGCCGGGCAGGGCGGCGTAGGTGTTGGAGGCGTTTGCGAGAACCGGCGGTACCCCTGCCGCCAGCAGCGCCGGAAACACCACGAAGCTGCCGCCGCCCGCCAGCGCGTTGAGCGCGCCGCCAACCAGGCCGGCAACGAGGAGCAGCAGTTCGGTCACGCCCCTGCGCTAGCGCGCGGCGCGCCGGCGCGCCAACGCTTTTCGCTGATGCCGCCAATCAGCGGGCGCGATTGACAACCGGCCGTCGGCGCTCCATCTACCCCTCGGTTGCTGGCGCCAGCCGCTCGCCGGGCTCTGTCCGATGGTGAAGCCAGCCCCGCGCGATGCGGGAATGCGACGTTGACGCCATCCTTTCGAGGCGCTCATGGCAACGCGAGTCCCATGGCTTGTGGCCTCGGTGCAAAGGATCGCAGCATGAGCTTTTCGCTCGACACTCCATCCATCCAGACTCTCAAATCCGAGGCCAAGGCTTTGCGCGAAGAGCGCGCCGCCAGCGACGAACCGCTGACTCACGGCGCCGCGCTCGAGGCGGTCGCCCGCCGGCACGGCTATCGCGACTGGAACACCGCCCGCGCCAGCCTGCCCGAACGCATCGCCGTTCCGGTGCAGGTCGGCCAGCGCGCCCGGGGCACCTACCTCGGCCGGCCCTTCGCCGGGCTCGTCGTCGGCATGAAGCTCCTTGCCGACATGCAGCACTACGAGGTGACCGTGCAGTTCGATCACCCCGTCGACGTCAGCAAGTTCGCCTCGATGGTCATCGAGCGCCATCGCGTGACGGCGACGGTCGGCCTCGACGGCATTTCGCTGACCCGCACGTCCGACGGAGAACCGCATATGCGGATCGCCCGCGCCTAGCGAAAAGTTGATCTCCTGCCGCGGGTTGTCGTTCATCGTCCAGCGCCGATATAACAGGCGTTGGACCTCCTCCTTGGCGGCGCGCCATATCTCCCGTGGCGCGCCGCTTTCCTTAGGGCGCAGCATGACCACCCAGACCCAGCCGATCGAGCTCTATTACGCCGCCACCCCCAATGGCCGGAAGATCACCATCATGCTCGAGGAACTGGGGGATGTCCCGTACACCATCCACCCGATCTCGATTTCCCGCGGCGACCAGTTCAAGCCCGAGTTCCTCGCGATCGCGCCGAACAACAAGATCCCGGCGATCGTCGATCCCGAAGGCCCCGACGGCAAGCCGATTTCGATCTTCGAATCCGGCGCGATCCTCAAATATCTCGCCGAGAAATTCGGCCGCTTCTACGGCAGCAGCTGGAGCGAGCGGGTCAAGATCGACGAATGGCTGTTCTGGCAGGTCGGCGGCTTCGGCCCGATGCTCGGCCAGGCCAACCACTTCGCCCGCTACGCCCGGGAAAAGATTCCCTACGCCATCGATCGCTACATCAACGAGACGCACCGGCTATATCGCGTCCTCGACACCCAGCTCGAAATGCAGGCGAAGGCCGGCAAGAGCTACGTGGCCGGCAACGATGTCTCGATTGCCGATTTCGCCATCCTCGACTGGTCCAACGGCTACGCCAATTACGCCATCGACGAAGGCGAATTTCCGCATTGGCTGGCGTGGCGGGCCCGGATGAAAGCCCGGCCAGGCGTTGCCAAGGCGCTGGCGATCGTGCTGCCGGAAAAGCCTGTCGACATCGGCACGGACGCCGACGCGCAGAAAGTCCTGTTCGGCCAGCGCTGAGACGCGGCTCAGCCCGGCCCGCAGGTGTAGTCCGGCGTCGGCCGCACCGCGACGCGCGGCCAGTCCTCGGTCATCGCGCAGATGCCGGCAAAGCAGCCGCCGCCGATCCGCAGCGTGTTGCCGTTGTTCACCACCCAGGCGCTGATGTCGTAGCTCTTGCCGTCCTGCACATTGTAGATGTGCGCATCGAACGTGTTGGCATCGTTCGTCGGCTTCAGCGTCAGCATGGTGAGCCCGAGGATCGGGCGGCTCCGCTGCGACGCATCGGGGTTCTTGTCGTCGACCATCGCAGCAATGAAGCTGTCGCGGTCCATCTGCTTGCACTGGGCGTGGAATTCCTTCGGAATCACCACCCAGCTCAGGCTGCCGCAAAAGCCCTGCCCGCAAGGGGCAACCGTGATCTCGCTGCCATCCTTGTCGGCGCGCCACGACCCCTCCACCGGTGAGGTCGGCGCCGTCTCCGCGCCCGCTGGAGCAGTCAGCGAGGTCAGCGGTACCGGGGCCGCGGCCGTCGGCACGGCAGCTGCCGCCAACAGCCCCACGGCCAGCAGCATCGGCAGCGCCGCGGCGCCACGCTTGGGCAAAATCCTGTCAATCAACACGACGTCCACCTCTCGCCGGGCGAGCCGCCAACACGGAGACTGTATCCGCGTCCGCTTCTGCGTTCGATTCGCGCGAATATTATGGCATATCCGAGCGATACGTTCCGATTTCGACAACCCCCTAGGCAAGGGCCATTTGCTGCAAAATCGCGCGATCGCGGCGCGGCGCGGCAGTTCTGCATCACTTGCTAAGTGTCGGTTAGTACCGCCTCAGACGATCCCGCCGCCGCCCGAGGCGACCGCCGGCCGCTCGGCCGCGACTTTCTTGCGATAGCCGCTGGTCCGGTAGGTGCCGACCGGATCGATCGCCGCACCCGACTGCAGCCGCGCCATCCCCAGGATGGGCTCGACGTCGGTGCGGAACGCCGTCTTCAGCGCCTCCGACGCCATCAGCGCGTCGTTGCCGTCCTGATAGGCCGCCAGCGCCTCGCGGTCGACCAGCAGCGCCATCGCGTAGGCACGCCGGATTTCATTGGCCGAGCGCATCAGGCTTTCGATCGGGTCGGTGACGTTGTGGCTCTGGTCGAGCATGTGCGCCGGTGCAAACCCCTTGGCGTGGCGCAATTCGGCGTCGACCAGCTCGTTGAACACCAGGAACAGCCGGAACGGATCGATCGAGCCGGCATCGAGGTCGTCGTCGCCATATTTGCTGTCGTTGAAGTGGAAGCCACCGAGCTTGCCGAACTGGATCAGCCGCGCCACGATCATCTCGATGTTGACGTTGGGCGCGTGATGCCCGAGGTCGACGAGGCAGTAGGCCTTCTCACCCAGCTCGCTCGCGATCAGGTAGTTGGTGCCCCAGTCCTGCACCACGGTCGAATAGAACGCCGGTTCGTACATCTTGTGCTCGGTGTAGAGCTTCCAGTCGGCGGGGAGGGCGGCGTAGATATCCTGCATCGCCGCCAGGTAACGCTCGAAGCTGCGGGTGAAATCCGCCTGCCCGGGAAAGTTCGTGCCGTCCCCGATCCACACCGTGAGTGCCTTGCTGCCGATCGTCTCGCCGATCTCGATGCATTCGAGATTGTGCTCGACGGCCTGCTGCCGCGTTCCCGCGTCGGCGTGCGACAGCGAGCCGAACTTGTAGGATTGCGTCTGTCCCCTCGCGTCCGAAAACGTGTTGGAGTTCATCGCGTCGAACGTCAGCCCGAAGCGGCTCGCCGCCTGCTTCAGCCGGTTCGGATCGGCCTTGTCCCACGGGATGTGCAGCGACACCGTCGGCGTTGCCGCGGTCAGCTGGTTGATCACGGCGCAGTCCTCGATCTTGTCGAAGATGTCGCGCGGCTCGCCGAGCCCCGGAAACCGCGCGAACCGCGTGCCGCCGGTGCCGACGCCCCAGCTTGGCACCGCCACGTGGAACGCCGCCACCTTGTCGCGGATCGCATCGATCGCGATGCCCCGCCGCTCGAGCTGCTCGCCCAGATGGCTGTAATCGGACTCGAGGGCGCTCCGCTGCCTGTCGTTGGCGGCCGCGACCACATCGGCGGCGATCAGTTGATCCGGCATGACGCTCCCCCGCTCCCTTACCGCGTGAAACTTATCGCGTTCCCGGCATCGACATTGATGATGTTGCCGGTCGATTTGGCCGACATGTCGGAGGCGAGGAAGTAGATCGCTTCCGCGATGTCCTCGGGGAACACCGACCGCTTCAGCATCGAGCGCGACCGGTAGTGCTCTTCGAGATCGTCGGTCGAGAGCTTGTAGGCGGCGGCCCGCTGTTCCTTCCACTCGCCGGTCCAGATCTTGGAGCCGCGCAGCACCGCGTCCGGATTGACCGAGTTGACCCGGATCTGCGCTTCCGCCCCCTCGAGCGCGAGGCAGCGCGCCAGGTGCAGCTCCGCCGCCTTCGCCGTGCAGTACGCCGCCGCGTTCAGCGATGCCGCCAGCGCATTCTTGCTCGCCACGAACACCACGTTGCCGCCGGTCTTTTGCACCCGGAACAGCTTGAACGCCTCGCGGCTCACGAGGAAATACCCCGTGGCGAGGATGTCCATGTTCCTGTTCCACAGCGCCAGCGTCGTCTCCTCGATCGGTGCCGACGA
>DATAZZ010000022.1:0-39057 GCA_036271735.1 Rhizomicrobium sp. | reverse complement strand
CTTGGCGTCGAGGTCGGTGCCGTGAAAGGCCGAGGATTTGTGCTTGACCGTCACATCGTCGGCCGGCTGCGGCGCGAGCTTGTCGACGAACGCAAAGCCGGGCGCGCCGGGCTTCATGTGTTCGCTCTCCAAATCATGGTGCTGGACGAAGAACACCGGCGCGCCGGCGGCGCGCGCCTTCGAGATCAGATCGGCGATGCGATCGACCACCGCGTCGCCGTCATGAGGCTGGAAATCCGGAACCATGAACATGATCTTCTGCACGTCGATGACGACCAGGGCTTTGCTCATCTTCCGGAACCTTTTCGCGAAACCATGTCCTCAGTCTTGCGCGGGCGGCACGTCGCCCGCAACTGCGCGATACGCAATGGCGCTCGCCGCCAGAAACGGGCCGTAGCCCAGCGGATAGAGCAGCAGGGCGACCGGCGCGAGGACGTAGAAATGGCGCAGGTAGAACTGCATCATGTCGCGGCTGGCGATCAGCGAGGCCGGCGGCGTCCCGAACAGCGCCCAGTAATCCGGGCCGCCGAACACGGCGAGCGCGACGAGCTGGAGCACGCCGAGCGCCAGAAGCGGCAGCATGATCATCACGATCAGGCCGGCGATCCGCCAGCTGTTTCCCTTGCTGAGCTGCCAATTGCGGCCGAGACCAAGCTGCTTCTCCAGAAGCACGATGGACGGCAGGAAGAAGGCGAGACGCGCGACGATGAAAAGCATGATCGCGTAGATCACGGCGGTGATGATCGGCTGGTAGGCGCGGATCTGGGCGGCGATCGCAGTCGGATCGGGGTGCGGCCCCTCCTTCGCGGCCGTGGCGACGCCGATCCCAATCGTCAGCGGCAAGGTCACGGCCAGCGTGATACCGAGGAAGACAAGACCGAGGATCACCATCGACAGCAGCAGCGCCATCGTGATCGCTGTCGATGCCCAGGCAATTCCCAGCAGGCGCAGGTAATTGGCGAAGACGAAGCGATAGGAGGCGACCACCGTCGCGACGACCGGAATCTTGCTCATCGATACCCCTGGCAACGCCGGAACGCTAGCACAACCGGGGGATGATCGAGAGTCTACTCCGCCGCCTTGGTCGCCTTCTTCGCTTCGTCTTCGTGGTGCTTCTGGATGGTCTGCATCGCGGCGGTCATGGCGGCGCCGATGAAGCGCTCCTTGTTGTCGCCGGCCCAGTTGAAGGCCTCTTCGCGCTTTTCGTTGGCGCCGTTGATCACCGGCGTGACGTGGCGCTGCCACAGCTCATAGGACTTTTTCGTGTTCTCGAAATTCGCCCAATTGTGCGCGAGCTGGAGGAACACGCCGAACTCGCCCTGCTTGGCCTGGAGGCGGCGGATCTGGGTGACCGCGTCGTCCGGCGTGCCGATCACCATGGCGCCGCTTTCGACCAGTTGCTCGGGCGTCTGGGCCTCCGTGCCGCCGCGGCCGGCGACGCCGCTGATGCTGCCGAAATAGTTCTGCCATTTTGCGAGGCCGAATTTGACGTTCTCGAACGCCTGTTCGCGCGTCTCGGCGATGTGGACGGGACCGACGAGGCGCAGCTTCGACGGGTCCATCGCCTTGCCGTTTTCGGCGGCGACTTCGTTGGCCACTTTCCAGTTGATGGCGAGCGCGTCATAGCCACCGGCCTGGGTGGCGGCGACGCACAGCATGCCGAAGCCGTGCTTGCCGGCGAGCTTGCCGCCCGACGGCGTAACCGACGAAGCCACCGCGATCTCCGGATGCGGCCAGGTGTAAGGCTTCAGCTGCAGCGTCGCGTCGACCAGCGTGAACCAGTCGGATTTGTGCGTCACGCGCTCGCCCTTGAAGAGGCGCAGGATGATCTCGATCGACTCGACCATGCGGTCGCGCTGGGTGTTGGGATCGATGCCCATCGAGAACGCGTCGGAGGGCAAGAGGCCCGGGCCGACGCCGAACATGAAGCGGCCGCGCGTCTGGTGGTCGAGCTGGATGACGCGGTTCGCGGCCATCAGCGGGTTGTGATAGGGCAGCGAGATCACGCCCGAGCCCAGCATGATGCGCTTGGTGCGCTCGGCGGCGGCGGCAATGAACACTTCAGGCGACGAGATGATCTCGTAGCCGGCCGAGTGATGCTCGCCGATCCAGGCTTCGTCGTAGCCGAGGCGGTCGAGATGATCGATCAGCTCGAGATCGCGCTGGATGCATAGCGTGGGGTCTTCGTCGACAGGGTGAAACGGCGCGAGGAAAATGCCGTTCTTCAATTTGATGGTCATGGGCGTGCTCCCGAATGTCTTATGAATAGCGTTCGCGGTTTATGGCATATCGGCTTGTGAGGCGCAGCTTCAAACGCCGGGCGGTGGTTTGAAGCCGCCCAAGCCTTCCTCTACGGCGGCGGCGAGATCGAACAATCGATCCTCTTGATTCCACGGACCCACGATCTGCACGCCGACGGGCAGGCCCTCCGGCGTCTGGCCGGCGGGGAGCGCGAGCGACGGCGCGTGCAGCGAGGTCGCGAGCGAAATCCACATCAACATGTCCATGTAACTGACGGTCTTGCCGTCGACATCGAGGGTGCGCGCGTTGACCGGATCGGAATGGTCGTGCGGGAACGGCGGCACCGGCGAGATCGGCATCAGAATCGCATCCCAGCCTTCGGCGAAGAACGCATCGAGCGCGTCCTTGTGCGCTTGGCGCGTGCGGTGCGCGGCGGCGATCTCGGCGTCGCTCGCGGTGACGCGCAGGCGGTAGGCGGCCTGACCGGTGAAGTCGCGGCCTTCGCGCACCGCGGCGATATCGGCGTCGCGCGTGGCGCGCATGGAGTCGAGCAAGGATGGCGGGAAGCTTCCGGCGATCGTGACGGTGAGGAGGTCCATGTAGGTGCTCATCATCGCTTGCGTGTCGAGGCGCGGATGCACGCGTTCGACGCGGATGCCGGATGTCTCGAATGCTTCGCCGGCGGCGGCGAGGCGCGCCTTGACGGATTTGGCGAGCGGCCAGCCGGGCTCTTCGTCCCACAGCGCGATGCGGCCGGTTTTTGCGGGGCGCGGATCGGTGGGCGGCTTCTTGCGCAGCACGTCCCACAGCAATTTGAGGTCGCCGACATTGCGCGCCATCGGGCCGCCGACGCCCAGATCGACTTCGGCGTCCATGCCGGGCGGCGGCGGGACATGGCCGCGCATCGGCAGCACGCCCCAGGTCGGCTTGAGCGAATAGACGCCGCAGAAATTTGCCGGATGGCGCAGCGAGCCGCCGATGTCGGAGCCGATCTCGAGCGGGGTGACGCCGCAGGCGAGCGCCGCCGCTGCGCCGCCGGATGAGCCGCCGGGGACTTTGCTCACGTCGTAAGGATTGTTGGTGACGCCGTGCATCGCGTTGTAGCTCTGAAAATCGCTGAGCATGAACGGCACATTGGTCTTGCCCCAGATCACCGCGCCGGCTTCGCGCGCCGCGCCGGGAAGCGCGCCGTCGGCGCAATTCTTCGGACGGTCTTTCAACATGGGATTGCCGGAAGTGGCCGGCATGTTCTCCACGTCGTAGCCGTCCTTGATCGTCATCGGCAGGCCGGCGAGCGGGCCGAGCGCGGCGCCCTTGGCGCGGGCATTGTCGATGGCATCGGCGTCCTTGCGGGCGCGCGGAATGTCGGTCGCAGACACCGCGTTGATGCGCGCCTCGATCTCGTCATTGCGGTCGATATGGGCGTCGAGCAATTCGCGCGCCGAGACGTGGCCGTCCTTGAGGTCCGCCAGCATCTGCCGTGCCGTAGCGTAAGTGTCGATCATGGTTCGCCCCGTTTCGTGGGCGGCAAACATGGCATAGCATCGCGGCAAAGGAAAAATGCTTCGATGGTTCGCAGCGCAAATATCTGGCTGATTGCGGGCGGCATTCTGAGCCTGGTTGCCGCGGCGTTGCATGTCGCGGTCATCCTCGGCGGCCCGGCCTGGTATCGCTTTTTCGGCGCCGGCGAACGGATGGCGCGCGCGGCGGCAAAGGGCTCGGCGATGCCGACCCTCGTCACCATCGGAATCGCGACAGTTCTGGCGATCTGGGCGGCCTATGCGTTTTCGGGCGCGGGGCTGATCGGGAAGCTGCCGCTGCTGCGGTTGGGCCTGATCGTGATCAGCGCGATCTATCTGCTGCGCGGGCTCGCATTGTTTGCCATGCTCGCATTCACGCCGGCGCGGGTCGATGCGTTCTGGGTCTGGAGCTCGCTGATCGTTCTGGTTTACGGACTGGCCTATGCGGTGGGGACCTGGACCGCGTGGCCCCTGTTATCGAAGGCAAACGTTTAGATCATCGGAGAATCGTCATGCGCGCCGCTGTGTTCAAGGAAGTGTCCCAGCCGCTGGTCGTCGAGACCGTCGCCGATCCGGTGCCGGGGCCGCACGACATTATCCTGAAGGTAAAGACCTGCGGTATCTGCGGCTCCGATCTGCACATGACCGAGCCGACCTCGATCATGCCGCTGCCGGGTGGCTCGGTGATGGGCCACGAATTCGCCGGCGAGGTGATGGAGGTCGGCAAGGCGGTGACGCATCTGTGGAAACCGGGCGACCGCGTCGCGGGTTTTCCGGTGATCTGCTGCGGCGATGCCACGCCGTGTTTGAACTATGGTGGCGGCACCTGCGCCAAGATGCTGCCGGTCGGGCTCGGCCGCAGTCCTGGCGCCTATGCCGATTATGTCCGCATCGGATCGGCGAGCGGCTATCGCCTGCCCGACAGCGTCTCGTTCCGCGAAGGTGCGATGGTCGAGCCGCTGGCGGTCGGGCTGCACGCCGTCGACATGGCGAAGATGGCGCGCGGCGCCACGGTGCTGGTGATCGGCGCGGGGCCGGTGGGGCTTAGCGTCATGCTGTGGGCCAAGTTCCTCGGCGCGCGGCATGTCATCGTCAGCGAGCGCGCGGAGATCCGGCGCCAGATGGCGGCGAAGTTCGGCGCCACCGACGCGATCGATCCGGCGCAGCCCCTGGCGCCGCAGGTGCAGAAGATCGCGGGCAAGGATGCCGATGTGATCTTCGAATGCGTCGGCGTGCCGGGCATGCTGATGAGCACGATGGCGGAGGCGCCGCGCGGCGGACGGATCGTGGTCGCGGGCGTTTGCCAGCAGCCCGACACGATCATGCCGCTGATCGGCATTTTGAAGGAGCTCGAATTGCAATTCGTTCTCGGCTACCGCCCGGCGGATTTCGATTATGTCATCGCGATGATCGCGGCGGACCGTATCGATGTCGGCCATATGGTGACCGACATCGTCGATCTCGACGGATTGCCCGCCGCGTTCGAGGCGCTGCGCAAGCCGTCGCATCAATGCAAAGTGATGCTGGAGAACTGAGTAGTTCTACGCAAACGCGGCAAAACCTATATCGGACCGCCATAGCGCGGGACGTTCGGTCGCAGCGCGGTGCAGCATGAAGCTGTTACAAGCGCGCCGCGATTTGCCTCATTGAGGGATTCGCCACCCCATTTGAAACGAATAAGGGCGCCGCGCCTGTTTGCGCGCGTGCCGAGCAGGCGGATGACGGATAGCGGTGCGAAGTTCGATTTGACGCCGACGAGCGAGAAGCTCGCCGCGATCCTCGCCATCTGGCGCGAGCTGGCGGCGGACGGCATCGGGCCGAAGCGCGACGCGATCACCCCGGCGCGGCTGCGCGGCACCATGCCGTGGGTCTTCCTGCTGGACGTGGTGGGCGAGGATTTCAAGTTCCGCTTCGCCGGCGAACGCATCATCCAGTTCATGGAGCGGCGGCTGCAAAGCTCGTTGCTGTCCGAGCATCGCGGCACGCCGTTCTTCGACGGGATGCACAATTTCTTCAGCCGCGCGGTCCTGACCCGGACGGCGCAGGCCTATGGGCCGGGGCCGGTGACCTATCCGGGCAAGGAGCACTTCGAGATGGAAGTCATGGTGCTGCCGCTGTCGGATGACGGGCAGAGCGTCAGCGGCCTGCTCGGCACGTTCGACACCTGGCGGCTCGGCACGCACGGCTTAAGCAAATAGTTGGCGCGCAATTTACGGACGATCGAAGTCGTTCACCCGATTGCGCTTATAGCTTCACCATCATCTTGCCGGTATTGGCGCCGTTCAGCAGCGCGATCAGCGCCGCGGGCGCGTTCTCGATGCCGTCGAACAGCGTCTCCTGATACTGCACCGCGCCCGAATTGAGCCAGGCCGTCATCTCTTCGGTGAATTTCGGATAGAGATGCATGAAGTCGGGCGCGACGAAGCCGCGGATGTTGACGCGGCCATAGATGATCGACGACAGGCCCCGCACGCCGGTCTGCTGGTCGTTATAGGTCGAGATCATGCCGCAGACCGCGATGCGGCCAAGGCTGTTCATGCGCCGCAGCGCAGCTTCGAGATGGTCGCCGCCGACATTGTCGAAATAGACATCGATGCCCTTGGGCGTGGCGCGTTCCAGCGCACCCTGGATCGGCTCTTTCTTGTAGTTGATCACGGCGTCGAGGCCGAGACCTTGCAGCCAGCGGACCTTGTCGTCGGAGCCGGTGCTGCCGATCACGCTGCAGCCCTTGAGCCTGGCGATCTGCGACGCGAGCGAGCCGACCGAGCCGGCGGCGGTGGAGACGAAGACCTGCTCGCCTGCCTGCATCTTGCCGATCTCGATCAGGCCGCCATAGGCGACGAAGCCGGCGCCGCCGAGGACATGCATATAGACGGTGAGCGGCAAGGCCGGGTCGGCGTCGACCTTGGTCAGATGTCTGGCGTCGGCGACGTAGCGCTCGCGATAGCCATAGGCGGCGCGGACGATGTCGCCTTCTTTCAGCTTGGCGTCGCGCGATTGCAGGACGCGGCCGAGCGCGAAGCCGCCGAGCGTCGCGTTCAGATCCTGGCCACGCGTCAGGCGCGGGCGCGTCGCGGGATCGATGCTGAGATAGAGGTTCTGCACCAGCGCCTGGCCTTCGGCGGGCGCCGGCAGGTCGATCTCGACAAGCGAGAAATCGCCCGCGCGCGGCATGCCGTCGGGGCGCTTCACGAGATGGATTTCGCGGCTTTTCATGGCGTGGTCTCCCAGTGTCGCTGCAGCGAGACTAGGGGACGGGTGCGGGATGCGCAAAACGCCGGCGCGCCTGTGGCACGCCTCCTGCAGATCGCTTCGTATGACCGGAAACAAAAGAACCGGGAGGGTCGCTCCCGGCTCTCTCTGTCATTAAGGATCGAAGGAGTGAGCTATCAGTAACCCACGCCGTGATGCTCCGGACCGCTGATCGACCCGACGCCGCCGCCGAGATTGACCTTGAGGCCGACGACGTTGCCGACATTCGCCCTGATGCTGGTGTCGTTCAGCAGCGAATTGGCGGTGCCGAGCAATGCGCCGGTGGTGTTCAACACGGTACCGACGGTGTGGTCGAGGGTGTGATCGACCGTCGCGATCGTGCCGCCGAGAATCGCGCCGGTGTTGCCGAGCAGCGAATTGCCGGTGCCAAGCAGCGACGAGCCGCCGCCGACGGTGACCTTGGCGCCCAGGATGTTGCCGACATTGGCGTTGAGGTTGAGGAGCGTCGCAGCGGGCGCGGGCGACGAACTGCCATGCGCGGAGGCGGCGGTGATGAGGGCAGCGCCGAACAGAAGAGCGGTGCCGAACAGTTTGATGGTCGACGTCATTGGTACGTTTCCTTGCCTGTCCAGCCTTTGGCTGGGTCCCCCGGCAAACGGCCCGGGTTTGGGCCGCGTGTGGAAATAAGCAAGGCGCGTGCCTTTGATTAAGAGACTGTAAACACAGACTTTTGCGATTAACTTCCCGTCCCGCAGCGGGATTCTGCGCAATTTCGGGCCGGATAAGCGGTGGCGCCTGTCTCGAAATCGGGCGCCGGGGTTACGTGACGTTATCGTCACCCAAGCCTTGCGCCGGCCCCCGCACCCCTTTTAGATGCCGCCTCCATTAAGGGAGAAACGGCTCATGTCCGTCGATGGCACGTACAATATCGTTATCAATTCGCCCATGGGCGCACAGAAGGTCACGCTCACCCTCAAGGCCGAAGGCGGCACGCTGACGGGTTCGCAGGCCGGCGCGCAGGGCTCCATGGCAATCGAAAACGGCAAGGTGGACGGCAACAACGTCTCCTGGTCGGCGAAGATCACCTCGCCGATGCCGATGACGCTGGAAACCTCCGGCACGGTGGACGGCGACAAGATCTCCGGCAACGTGAAGGCGGGCGCTTTCGGCTCGTTCCCGTTCTCGGGCGAACGCGCCGCGTAAACACGTTCGGTTGTTTTGAATCAGGGCGGTGCCGCGGCACCGCCCTTTTTCTTTGGCGATACATTATAAGAGCAACATGCGCATTCCCATTCACCGCGAAGGCTGGGTCTTCATCGCGATCTTCGCGGGCGTGAACGCCCTGCTCTATTGGCTGTCGCCCTGGGCGGGGCTCGCCTTTGCGCCGCTGACGATCTGGTGCATCGCGTTCTTCCGCGATCCGGAGCGGACGCCGCCGCCGGGTGAGAACCTGCTGGTCAGTCCCGCCGACGGCGTGCTGCTGCCCATCATCGAAGCCGTGCCGCCCGAGGAACTCGGCCTCGGGCCGGCGCCGCGCCGGCGGCTTTCGATCTTCATGAACGTGTTCAACGTGCATGTGAACCGCATGCCGGTGAGCGGCACGGTGGTCGCGCTGGCCTATCGGCCCGGGCGCTTCTTCAATGCCTCGTTCGACAAGGCGAGCATACATAATGAACGGATGTCGGCGCGGGTGCGGCCCACCGGCAGTACAGATCCCGACGCCGATCTGGTGGTGGTGCAGATTGCCGGCCTGGTGGCGCGGCGTATCGTGTGCGACCTCAAGCTGGGCGACACGGTGGTGCGCGGTGACCGATACGGGATGATCCGGTTCGGCAGCCGGCTGGACGTGTATTTGCCACCGATGGCCAAGATCGTGATAAATGGCAAATTGTCGACGGTGTCCGGTCAAACGGTCCTGGCGCAAACTCAGGGGCTGGAACCCTAGTTCGAAAGAAGGCGTGGCATTGGCTTATCGCAGGATCGATCCGCGCCGCATGGCCGAACGGCTGGAGGAACTCTCCGTCGGGCGCGTCGTGCCCAGCGTGCTGACGCTGATGGGCCTGTGCAGCGGCATCACCGCGATCCGCTTCGCCATCGCAGGCGAGTGGAAGGCCGCGGTGATCGGCATCATCTTCGCGATGGTATTCGACATGCTGGACGGCCGCGCGGCGCGGTTCCTCGGCGCGGACACGCCGTTCGGGGCGCAGCTCGATTCCCTCGCCGATCTCGTGAGCTTCGGCGTCGCACCGGGCGTGCTCGTTTTCCTGTGGAGCCTGTCGAGCATGGGCAATGCGGGCTGGATCGCGGCGCTGATCTTCTGCATCTGCTCGGCCATCCGCCTGGCGCGATTCAACGTGCAGAGCGTGCGCGACGAGGGCTCGTCGGAGCACAATCCCTATTTCACCGGCCTGCCGACACCGGCGGCGGCGGGGCTTTTGCTTTTGCCGATGCTGCTGAGCTTCCAGTTCGGGCATGACGTGTTCCGCGCGCCGCTGATCAGCGGGGCGATGATCGCGATCGCGGCGAGCCTGATGGTGAGCCGCCTGCCGACGCCGTCGATCAAGCATATGAGTCCAACGCGGCATTACCGGCTGCTGGTGTGGGGCTTTGCCGGGCTCCTGACCGGCTTCATGATCACCTGGCCGTGGATCACGACCACGGTGGGCATGGCGATCTATCTGATGTCGATCCCGCTCGGCATCGCGATGCAGGCGCGGCGCAACCGCGCCCGGCGCGTCGCCAACTAGGGTTTCTTCTGTTCCAGCGCGACGCAGGGCGAGGTGGCGGTGTGTAATCGCTGCCCCAGCGGCGAAAGCCGTTGGTGTCGATATGGAAGCGCGTCCCTTGATAGAAGCCGAGGCCAGCATGCGCCGCGGGGCCGAACTTCGCGTGCAGCGCGCACACCGCCGCGATCATCTTGTCGCGATCCTTGAAGCGCAGCGGCGTGAGATCGAGCGCATAGAACAGCGCATGCGCGCTTTTCGGTGCGCCGCCGGAGCATGTGTTGAGAGCAGGTTCGCGATAGCCGGACAATGCCGCGACGGGGCCGAGCGTCGGCACAATGCGGGCGCGGATGAACCGCAGGGTCGGGACGATGTTGGGCCAGAGGTCGCGCGGCGCCACGCTGTACGGCGCGACCTTGCAGATGCGCCAGGAGCTGGCGTTGAGCAGTATCTGCGATAGCGGCAGGACGCCGCCGACGCCAGCATGCTTGAGATATTGCTCGAACGCCTGCACCTCGGCCGCGCGGCCGGGCGCGGCATGGACCCAGGCGACGAAATCACCGGGCGGCGCGGCCTCGGCAGGCCCCGCGGCGAGCAGCGCTGCGACGCCTATCGTGGCCAGCAGCGCGCGGCGCAACACCTACAAATACGCCACGCCGAGCAGGACGAGGCCGATGCCGCCGAAGCTGAGCGCCGCGAACCACAACCAGCTGCGCTTGGTGATGATGGCGACGGTCGACATGGCGATGCCGATCTCGAACAGCGTGGCCGAGCCGGTCAGCCAGCGATGCCGCTCTTCATGATGGCCGCTTTCGGCGATCAGGTTGTCGCGGTCCTTCTCGGTGTCGAGGGCTTTTTCGCGCAGCTTGGTCTGCGTCTCGCCATATTCCTTCGCCTGCTTCTTGTAGTAGTCGCCGTCGGCGCCGCCGGCCGGGGCGCCGCGCGCCGCGATGCCGTAGAGGTGCTTCTTGATGCTGTCGGCCTGGAATTCGTTCCAGGTGTCGGTGGCCTGATCCTGATGCAGGACCGCTTCGCTGGTCGCAGCGAGCGCGCCTTCACCTTCCATCGTCTCGAGGCTGCCCGCGGTGGCGGTCAGGACCGCCAGGACCGCGACGGTGATCGCGACGCGGCTGATGAAGGGATCGTGCTCATGCGCGGCATGTTCCGCATGCTCCATGTGCTCATGCGCTTCGAGGGCGGCGTTTTCCATTGCTACTCTCCTGCCAGGAAGCGTTCGGCGACGGCGCAGTGCAAAGCGATGCCGTTGGCCATCGCGTCCTCGTCCATCATCATGCGGTTGGAATGGCAGGCATGCGCGTGGTGGTGCGAGACGTCGTGCGGCGTCACGCCGAGGAACATCATGCAGCCGGGCATGCGCTGCAGCACATAGGAGAAATCCTCCGCCCCCATGATCGGCGCCGGCATCGCGAGGTAGCCCTTTTCGCCGAGCAGGTCGGTGACGACGCCCTTGGCGAAGGTGACGAATTTGTCATCGTTGATCGTGACGGGGTAACCGGCTTCGAGGTCGACGATCGCTTCCATGTCGTGGGCGCGTGCGATGTGGTCGGCCATGCGCGCGATGCCTTCGCGGGCGGTGGTGCGGCTCTTCTCCGAGAAGCTGCGCAACGTGCCGAGCAGCCTGGCGCTTTCGGGCACGACGTTGCTGGTGGTGCCGGCGCTGATCTTGGTGATCGACAGGACGACGGGATCGAACGCCTCGATCCGGCGCGTCACCAGGCTTTGCAGCGCGGTGACGAGCTCACAGGCGACGGGGACGGGATCGCGGGTGTAATGCGGCTGCGAGGCGTGGCCCCCCTTGCCCTTGATCTCGATGTTGATCGTGTCGGTCGCGGCCATCAGCGGGCCGGGCCGCGCGGCGATCACGCCGGTCGGGATATTGGGCGAGATGTGGATCGCGAAGGCCGCGGTCGGCGCCGGCGCGGCGTCGAGCATGCCCTCTTCGATTACATGGCGGGCGCCGTGATAGCCCTCCTCGCCGGTCTGGAAGAAGAATTTGACGTTGCCGCCGAGGCGGTCGCGGTGGCGGTGCAGCAGATGCACGGCGCCGACCAGCATCGCGGTGTGCGAATCGTGGCCGCAGGCATGCATGCGGCCTTCATTCTGCGACTTGAATTCGAGATCGGTGTCTTCCGGCATCGGCAGGGCATCCATGTCGCCGCGCAGCAGGATGGTCGGGCCCTGGCGCGCGCCCTTGAGCGTGACGATCAGGCTGCTGGTTGATGTACTTTCGGCAATCTCGACGTCGAGGCCGGCGAGCGCCTCACGCGCGCGGCGCGTAGTTTCGGGCAGATGCAGGCCGAGCTCGGGGAATTTGTGGATTTCGCGGCGCAGCGCCACGACCATCGGCATCATTTCCTGCGCCCCGGCGCGCCACAGTTCCAGATCGTCGGTTGGCTTGTCCATGGAAGTCCCCTTGAAAGACACAGTCTCGCAACGGCGATCTTTGCCGTCCAGAGGCAAGTTCGCGTTGCGCCTTGCTGGGCTCCGGGAAATTGCTACGGTCTGGCGAACGCAAAGCAGGGGCTCGACAATGGACCATATCCACATTCCGCATCCGCACCTCAGCCTGCGCAAACTTCAGGGTGTCCCGACCATCGCCAGCGAACACACCGGGTTCAACGGCTGGCTCGCGGTCCTGATAACCAACAGCGTCGGCACGATGTGGTGCGCTTATGCCTTCACCATCCTGGCGCTCATAAGCCTGCCCGAAGCGGTGCATGGCGGCACGGCGACGCTGATTTCCTGGATCGCGCAGACCTTCCTGCAGCTGGTCCTGCTGTCCATCATCATGGTCGGGCAGAAGGTCGCTTCGACGGCGTCCGACAAGCAGGCCTATCAGACCTTCAAGGATGCGGAGGCGCTGCTCGAGATCAGCAACGACCTGCACCAGCTGGTCAAGATCAACACCGAGCTGACGCAGGAGATTCACAAGCTTCTCGCCAAGGCGCCGCCGGCCGCCGCCGAACCGCAGGCGTGAACACGGCGGTCGCCTGCTAGAGCACGGCCTCGATCAGACGCGGGCCCTTCTGTTTCATCGCCGCCGCGAACTGGCTTTCGAAGTCCTGGATGTTCGCGGCGCGCGAGGCCTCCACGCCCATGCCGGTGGCGAGCTTGACCCAGTCGAGCTCCGGGTTGTGCAGGTCGAGCATCGAGAGCGCCTTGGGGCCGGGATTGCCGGCGCCGACGCGGGCGAGCTCGATGTTCAGGATCGCATAGGATTTGTTGGCGAAGATTACGGTCGTGACATCGAGCTTCTCGCGCGCCTGTGTCCACAGCGACTGGAGCGTGTACATCGCGCCGCCATCGCCATGGATGCAGACGACTTTGGACCCCGGCGCGGCGATGGCGGCGCCGGTGGCGACGGGGAGGCCCTGGCCGATGGAGCCGCCGGTCAGCGCGAGGTGGTCGTGCGGCGCGGCGGTCGCGGTGGCGAGCGCCGTGCCCTGCCCCGAGGTCGCGCCTTCGTCGGAGATGATCGCACCTTCGGGTAGATGGCGCGCGATGACCTGGCCGATCGTGTACTGGTCGAATTTGTCGGCGATGGATTCGGCGCGTTTCAATGGCGCGATATGGACGGGGTCTTTCGGCGCGCCGAGTGCTTCGGCCAGGGCTTCGAGCGCCTGCGTGCCGTCTTCATGGGCTTGCGCGAGATGGTGGATCGCGGTGCCGTCCTGGAGACCCCAGCTCGGCTTGCCGGGATAGGCGAAGAAGGAGACCGGTGGCTTGGCGCCGATCAGGATGAGTTGCTCAGTGTCCTGGAAGAAATCGACGATCTGCTCGGCAAAATAGGGGATGCGCGCGAGCTGCACGCGGCCGGCACCGCGCTGAATCCGCGCGGTGAAGGTATCGCAGGCGATACGGGCGCCGGCTTTCGCGGCGATGCGGCCGGCGGCGATCAGGCCGCGTTCCTTCAGCGCGGCACCGCGGATCAGGAGCGTGGTGCGCTTGCCGTTCTTGAGCGCCTGGGCGGCGCGATCGACCGCATCGGATGAAACCACCCCCGGTTGCGGGCGCGGCAGCGCGGGCGCGGGGCCTTCGGCCTCGTTCCAGGCGGTATCGGCGGGAAGAATAAGCGTCGCGATCTGGCCGGGCGGGCTAAGCGACGCATGCACGGCGCGGGCGCCGTCGGCGGCGACGGTCAGCGCGCTGGGCGACGACTGCACCCAGGCCGAGACCGGGCGCGCGAAACCGGCGATGTCGGAGGCGAGCGGTGCATCGTATTGCGCGTGATAGGTCGCGTGGTCGCCGACGATATTCACGATGGGCGTCGCGGCGCGGCGGGCGTTGTGCAGATTGGCGAGGCCGTTGGCGAGACCGGGGCCGAGATGCAGCAGGGTGCAGGCCGGCTTTTCCGCCATCCTTCCATAGCCGTCGGCCATGCCGGTGACGGCGCCTTCGAACAAGGCCAGGATCGCGCGCATGCCGGGGGCGCGGTCGAGCGCGGCGACGAAATGCATCTCGGAGGTGCCGGGATTGGAGAAACAAACCTCGACGCCCGATGCCACCAATGTGCGCACCAGGCTTTCCGCGCCGTTCATGATCCCTCTCCCTTGCCGAATTGTAACGGCACTCTAGCGGCAGCGTCGCGCCAACGCGACGCCGGTTGTATCAAGGCGGAACAGATTCGGCCTTATGTTCCAATCCCCTACGCAATTTATACGCATAGAAATCGCGGGCCGGGCGGAAGACAATGTTCACGCCGAATTCATGTGGACCGAAGCCTTGGACGACACCTCAATCTGGATCCTGATCGCCGACGATTGGAACGCGCAAATCCATGTCAGCCGCGACGGCTCGTCGTCGCTGCTGCACAGCCTGCGCAACCGGCTGCCCGAGCGCATCCTGCGCCACGCCGAATCCGAGGCCGACGATTTCGCGCAGTTCCGCAGCGCCGCCGGCCTGCCCGCGATACGCCCGCGCGATACCCATCTGTGCTTCGCGCATGAGTTGCTGTGGCTGCTCAGCGACGGCGCGTTCGACGGCCTGATCGTGATGGCCACCGCCGAGATGATGGAAGCCCTCAATGCGATCGGCGCACCCGCGGTGCGCGAGCGGGTGATCGCCCGGATCGTGATGGCGGGGCCGATCGGCAACCCGGTGCCGGTGGAAGAGGCGATGCCCATCCGGGTCGGCGGCGGCAGCTTGGGACGTCACAACCATTTTGACTTCATGGCGGAGTGAGCCATCATCGGCGCGGGAGTATGTGTTGATGCGCGTTGACGACGGCAGTCTGGTTCTGGACAGCGCCGAGAAACCTGGCGGTTCGTCGCCGGCCAATGTGCGGGCCATCCTGCGCGTCGGCAACGAGTTCTTCCTGCGCAGCATCGACGGGATCGTCCAGGCGCAATCGGGCGACCTCATCGCCGCGCTGATCTTCACGGCGCTGTGGATCGGCAATGTGCGGCACATCACCCATTCGGCGGCCAATATCAAATTCGGCGGCATCGACACGATCCCGCCCGACGATCTGCGCCGGCCGGTCAGCGTGCAGACGCTGTCGAACAATTTGCAGATTCCCTACGAGACGGTGCGGCGCTATGTGCAGGCGATGATCCGCGACAATGTCTGCGTCCGGGTCGGCAAGCGCGGCGTGATCGTGCCGGCGGCGGTGCACAACCAGCCGATGCGCAAGCGCCTGTTCAGGGACAGCTTTCCGAGCCTGCTGCGTTTTCTCACCGACCTGAAACAGGCCGGGTTCGATTACGCACCGTACCGGCGCGTGCTCGCGAGCACGGTGCCGCTGACGGATTCGGGCGAGTTGCCGGCGAATGGACGCGCGCTGCTGCGCGCCAGCATGGAACTGGTCATGCGCGGCGTGGACCGGATCGGGCGGCTGAACGGCGGGGATTTCCTGACCGGGATGATCGCGATGTCGATCTGGACCGCCAATGTGCGCGCCATCACCTGCGGGCGGGACAATCTCAAATATGGCGCGATGAACCAGTTGCCGCCGGACGCGCTGCGCCGGCCGGTGACGGTGAATTCCGTCGCGCTGACCCTGCACCTGCCCTACGAGACCACGCGCCGCTATGTCAGCGCCCTGGTGCGGGACGGCATCGCGCAGCGTGTCGACGGCAAGGGCGTGATCATCCCGAGCGCGCATTTCGCGCAGCCGCGCTATTACGAAGCGGCGCGGGAGTCGTATCAAGACATCGTGCAGACCGTCGGGGATCTGCACCGCGCAGGATTCGATTTCAGCCGCTATTGATGACCCTTTCCATAGAAGCAAGTTTGGCGGTGGAAACCAGCCTGGAGATCGCGGGGACGCGCTGCCCCGATTTGACGCCTTTGGTCTATGCGCGGCTGTTCGCGCGGCATCCCGACATGAAGGCGCTGTTCTGGCGCGACACCTCCGGCGCGATCAAGGGTGAGATGCTGGCCAAGGTGTTCGAGGCGATCCTGGATTTCATCGGCGAGCGGCGCTATGCGGCACGGCTGATCCAGTGCGAGGTCGTCACGCATGAAGGCTATGACGTGCCGCGCGACGTGTTCGGGACGTTCTTCGGGGTTGTCGCGGAGACGCTGCGGGACGTGCTGGGTGCGGAGTGGACGGACGAGATCGACGATGCGTGGCGGACGCTGCTCGGCGAGCTCGATTTCTATGTCCGCAACACCGATCAAAGCCAGACGGCGTGATTGCCGCGCCGCGGGGCGGCGATTAGGCTCGCACGGCCCTTGGCGAAAGCGCGCTCATGACATGGTCCATTGTCGCTTACGATCCTGAAACGCGTGCGTTCGGCGCGGCGGTCGCGACCAGGGCGTTCGCCTCGGGCTCGTTCGTGCCCTTCGTGCGTGCCGGCGTCGGCGCGGTGGGGACGCAATCGCTGACCAACCGATACCTAGCGCCTGTGGTGCTCGATGGATTGGCGCGCGGGCTGACGCCGGCACTGGCGATCGAATCCGCGCTGGCGGGCGATGAGGGTCGGAACGTGCGGCAGCTGCATGCAGTGGACCGCCATGGCCGCTTCGCGGCGTGGACGGGAAAGAATTGCGTGGAATGGGCGGGACATATCGGCGAGGCTTTCGTCAGCGTCGCGGGCAACATGCTGAGCAATGACCGCGTGGGGCAGGCGACGCTGGACGGGTTCAAGGCCGATCCGAAATTGCCGCTGCCTGAGCGGATGCTGGCGGCGCTGGAGAACGGCGAAGCGGCGGGCGGCGACCGGCGCGGGCGGCAATCGGCGGCGCTGGTGATGGTGACGACCGAGGATTTTCCCGATGCCAGCTTGCGCGTCGACGATCATGCCGAGCCCTTGCCGGAATTGCGCCGCCTGCTCGGCGTGTGGCGGCGCGAGCGCGCGCCCTATCTGGGCAATTCGCCGTCCAAGGCCAATCCGGCGGGTGTCCACGACCTCGATACGGTCGAAGCGAACTGGATCAAGCAGGGTTTGGATTTGCGCTTCCGGCGCTAGCCTTCGGTGTCGATGCTGGCCTGCATCGCGGGGGCGTAGCGTGCGCCGGTGACGGTTTGCGCGTTCACCAGAGCCTCGAGCTCGGCGGCGACATCGTCTTCCAGCTCGATCTCCGCAGCAGCGGCGTTTTCAAACATGTGGTCGGGATTGGTGGTGCCGGGGATGGGCACGATGATCTCATCTTTCTGCAACAGCCAAGCAAGGCAGAGCTGCGCCGGCGTGCAGCCGACGGACTCGGCCAGCGCGGTGAATTTGGCGAGCAGCGCGAGGTTGGCTTCGAACGCCTCGCCCTGGAAGCGCGGCATACCGGCGCGGAAGTCGCCCGGCTGAAGCTGCGCCGGATCGGTGACGCCGCCGGCGAGGAAGCCGCGGCCGACCGGGCTGAACGCGACGAAGGCGACATTGAGCTCGCGACACGCATCGAGCACCGCGATCTCGGGATTGCGGGTCCATGGCGAGTATTCGGTCTGCAACGCCGCGATGGGATGGACGGCGTGCGCCTTGCGCAAGGTCGGCGCGGAGACTTCCGACAGGCCGATGCTCCGTATCTTGCCGGCTTGCACCAGATCGGCGAGCGCGCCGACGCTGTCCTCGATCGGCACGCGCTTGTCCCAGCGATGCAGGTAATACAGATCGATGGTCTCGACGCCGAGCCGCTTCAGGCTTTCGTCGCAGGTGCGCTTGAGCCGCTCGGGCGTGCCGTTGAGATCGCGCTGCTCGCCATCGGTCATGCCGCATTTCGAGGCGAGGATGAACTCGGAGCGGCGATCCTTCAGCACCTCGCCGATCAGGCGTTCATTGTGGCCGAGGCCATAGACCGCGGCGGTGTCGAAGAACGTGTAGCCCGCATCGAGCGCGCCGAGCAGGACGCGCTCGGCCTGCTCGCGCGGCGGCGGCGGGCCGTAAGCGTGGCTGAGACTCATGCAGCCCAGGCCAATGGCGGAGACGTGGAATTCGGCGATGCGGCGCTTGTTCATGGCGCGACCGTAACAGGCGCAAGTGGCAGGTGCACCGGTGTCATCGTGACTGCGACTCCACAGCCTGACGAATCAATAATGGCGGCGCGGCGCGAAAGAGAAGGCTGTATTTGCAGCGCACGGCAATCGCAGGTTTAAGGAATATCCGTATACGGAACCAAAGTCCAAAATCGACGCTTGAATAGAAACAAAATTAAATTCGATCCGTGACAATCTATATTTGAATGTTCGATGTTGACTCAAGAACTCGAAGTATTAGCGTCACGATTGACGCTGTCGACTTGTTCGTTACTTGGTGTGGAGTTTCGTCCGGATAACGGACAATTCCCCGGGCGTCATGTCTGAAACAACAGGAGCAAGACATGACTTACGATCGGAATACCGGTGCGCGTTGGCGTAAAGAAGCGGGCCATGACAATCCCGCAGGTCCGCTCTTCGCGAGCGGCGACTTCGCAGCGGCGGACATCGCCTGCGAAGCCAACGAGCTGACGCTGGTCTGCACCGCGCATTGCGGCACGGACTGCAGCGGCTCCGGCAACGTTCAGTGCTGCTGAGCTGAGCCGTGACGTCGGAGACCCTTCAACCCTTCGACGGATCGCTGGGTTGCCTGACATCGCGGGACGCCGCGATGCTGGCAACCCAGCTTTCGTCGATTCCCGATCTGTCCGAGGCAGAGCGCAGCGTCATCCATGCGGCGGCGATGGCTGCGTTGCACCTGCAGCTGCATCGCAAGCTGACGCGCGTGCTTCTGGTCGAGCTCAACGCGGCGCGGGTGCAAGGACGCCTCGACGGCGACACGCCGCAGGCGCGCTGGCGCGATTTCCTCGAAGGATCGTCGAAAGAAGAATTCTGGACGGAATTGTCCGATCATTATCCGAGCCTGTTGGCGCGCGTGGCGCGGCTGGCGCAGAACGCCGTCGCGGCGGCGGCGTCTTTCGCGCGGCGATGGGCCGCGGATCGCGACGCCCTGACCGCGCTGTGCGGCGGGCCGGTCGGCGCATTGACGGGCGTGAGCTTCGGCGCCGGCGACACGCATTGCGGTGGCCAGACGGTCGCGATCCTGTCCTGCGAAGGCGGCAAGGTGATCTACAAGCCGCGGCCGATGGCGGTGGATGTCGAGCTCAACCGCTTTGTCGACGACCTCGAGCACGATTGCCGGCGGAAATTGTTCATGCGCGTGCCGGCGGTGGTCGACCGCGGTGGCTATGGTTGGGCGGAGTTCGTGGCGCATCGCTATGCCGACGGCGAAGACGCGCTGCATCACTTCTATAAGGGGATCGGGCACTGGCTCGCGGTGATGCGGGTGCTGGGCGGCGTCGATTTCCATGCCGAGAACCTGATCGCGCATGGCGACAGCCCGGCGATCATCGATTGCGAGACGCTGTTCGCGCCGCGCCTGCCGCCCCAGCCGTCAGGCTATGGCGAGGCGACCGACAAGGCGCTGCTTTATGTATCGGGCACGGTGCTGGCGACCGGGCTGTTGCCGAGTCGCGGCAAGGGATTGGGCTGGCGCGGCGTCGACGTGTCGGCGCTCGGCTCGCTGCCGGGGCAGCAGCCGGTGATGATGGTGCCAGATGTCGTCAATGCCGGGACCGACGAGGCGAAGATCGGCCTGGTGCCGGTGGAGAAACCGCCGACGCAGAATTTGCCGACGCCGCAGCCGAGCCTGTCGGATTATTGGCCGGACGTGCTGAGCGGATTCCAGGAATTGTCGGACACGCTGCGCGCGCTCGACAGCGAGGGCGTGCTGCGCAAGCGGGTGGCGCGGTTCGAGGATTGCCGGGTGCGCGTGATCCTGCGCTCGACCGAGATTTACTCGGAGGTGGCGCGGATGCTGTGGCATCCGGTGTCGCTGCACAATGAAGACGAGGCACGGGCGCGCGCCCGCGACCTGCTGGGCAAGATGGCGGCCAACGTCGCGGTGGCGCCGAGCGATCCAGAAGTGATCGAAGCCGAGATCGACGACATGATGGCCGGCGATGTGCCCTATTTCGCGACCGTCGCGAAGCACGGCGCGCTGGACGGGCCGGGCGGCACGCGTTGGCTCGCGCCGCGCAATTTGGTCGAGGAATCCTTCGCGCGCTGGCGGGCGGCCGATCTCGTGGTCGAGAAATCGCATATGCGCGCGGCGCTGGTCAGCGCCTATATGGCGGATGGCTGGTTGCCGAGCGGCGCGCCGCATCGCCCGGCGATCAACCGGCACGGCGATCTCGACACGCGGCGGCGCAAACAGGCGGCCGTCGTCATAAGCAAGCTGCTGTCGACCGCGATCCGTGGCGGTGATGGCTCGGTGAGCTGGATCGCGCCGATCCTGCTGCCGACGGGATGGACGGTGCAGCCGCTCAGCGCCGATCTCTACAATGGAATCGCCGGCATTACGGTGCTGGCCGGCGCCTATGTCCGCGAGATGCGCGCGGGACGCGCCGATCCGATCGACGGCGTCGAAGATTTGCTGGCGAGCCTGACGCGGACCGCGAAGGCGTTCGGCGACAAGCATGCGCGCAACACGCTGAACGGCACCACGCTGCGGCCGCAGCCGCCCGGCGGCTATCTCGGCATCGGCTCGCAGATCTGGACGCGGCTGGTGCTCGCGCAATGGGGCATGGGAGGACCCAAGGCGGTCAAGCATGCGCTGCAGATGAGCCAGGAGATTCCAGCGGCGGCCGCGGCCGACGACGTGCTTGACGTGCTGCGCGGACGCGCCGGAGCGATCCCGCCGCTGCTGGCGCTGTATCGCAAGACAAGCGAGACCGAATTGCTGCGCATGGCGGAGATGCTGGGCGACCAGTTGTGCGAGAAGGCGACGCGCGACGGCGATCGCGCCTGGTGGGTCAATCCGCGCTGGCCGAACGGACTCGGTGGTTTCGCGCATGGCGTGACGGGGATCGGATGGGCGCTGCACAAGCTCGCGGATGCGAGTGGGTCGAAGCACCATCGAGAGATCGCGCGGGCCGCGTTCGCGTTCGAGGATTCGCTTTTTGATGTGGAAGAACAGAACTGGATCGATCTCAGAGACATCGGCGGGCCGAAGACCAACATGGCGTGGTGCCATGGCGCGGTGGGGATCGGGCTGGCGCGGCTCGATGTCGATCCGCTGCTGAAGGATGAATCGACACGGCGCTCGCTGCGCCTCGCGGCGGCGGCGAGCTGGAAGAACGGGTTCGGCTGGAACCACTGCACCTGCCATGGCGACATGGGGTGCTGGGAGGTGCTCGACAAGGCGATCGTCGCCGGCGAAGGGCCCAAAGACCTGTCGCGCGAGGATCTGCTGCTCTCGATCCTGACCAGCATCGAAGAGACCGGGCCGGTCGGCGGCGTGCTGAAGGACGCGGCGGTGCCGGGGTTGCTGCCAGGGCTTGGCGGCATCGCGTATCAACTGTTGCGGGCGCATCCGCAGAGCGGCTTGCCGTCGGTGCTGCTGCTCGAAGAGCCGAGCGGAGCGACGACGATGGTGGCGAAAGCCGATTCGGAGCCGGCACTGAACTGAGCAGCGGCCCCTCGCGGGGCCGCTGCATCAGGTTCGGTTAGAGATCGACGCGGAACTGCGCGCCGACTGAGACCGCGACCGGCGTATCGGGTGCCGTCGGCGGATTGAGGTCGATGAGACCAAAGCCGTCGACTTCCGCCCGGCCGTCGAGGACCGGAAGTTGGTACAGCGACTCCAGCCGGTATTCGCGCTTGCCGGAGATGTCCCAGCTCTGCGTCACCAGGCCCAGATCGCCCGTATCGCGGTCCGTGACCTGGAGCGCGGTGTATTCGAGCGCGCCGCTTTCGACATGCAGAGGCTGGGCGAACGAGAAGCGCACAAGATCGGTATCGGTGAACAGGCCCGAACGGCTTGCGACCAACTCGAACGCAGTCGACTCGAGGCCGCTGCGCGACAGTTGCAGGCTACCGCTCGATTGCGGCGCGGTGGTGTGCGCCATGGTCGCCGAGCCGGATAGCGCCCAGCCATCCGCCAGATTGGCGGTCATGCCGAGCGTGGTGCCTTCGGTGCGAGCACCGTTCGACATCGCCAGCGCGCCGCCGCCTTCGGAGCCCAGCAAGCCATCGGCTTCGTTGAGGCTCGTGTAGGAGGCGTTGACGGTGAAGCCTTTGGCCACGGTGTAGTTGACGCCCACGACCGAGGCCGAGGCGCGGTCGGTGGCGAGCGGCGAGTCCTGCTGCGGCCCAAAGGTCGGATCGATGTAGGTGTGGTCGTCCGATTTCTGGCTGAAGCCGAGGCTGAGCTTGAGATTCTTCGCGAGCGTGACCGCACCGGAGGCATAGGCGCCGCCGGAAGCGAAGCCGAGCACCGGGTTGACGCCGCCGGTCTCCGGATCGAAGTCCGAACGGTTGTCGAAGCCGCTGCCGCCCATCAGGGAATGCGCGCCGGCACCTTCGCCGAAGCGCACTTCGAGGCCGGAATCGGCGTTCGAGGCAACGAACTCCGAATGGAACGGGCCCTGGCCGCTGCGCGTCTCTTCATCGGTCGAGAGGGTCGCGACCATGTCGAGCTTCCACGTGCCGTCGGCGATCGGCATCGCCTGCGATTCGAAGATCGACGACTTCACGCCATGCGCCCAGTCGATCATGCGCTGGTAGAGATAGGCCTGGAACGGGTTGGACGAACCGTTGACGGTCTGGCTCTTGCCGACCAGCAGCGAGCTCAAGGGGATCGTGAAGTCGCGATAGGTCGTGCCGATATTCTCGAACGCGACGACGAAGGCGCCCTGGTTCTGCCACAGCCCGAGCTGGCCGGGCTTGAGCACCGAAGCCTTGAGCGAAGCCGCGGACCAGTTGGCGAACAGGCTGACATTGGGGAGCAGCCCGGTCGAGAGGAGGCCGGTCGAAACGGATTTGTTGTTGTAGCTGAACGGCTGATAGACGACGAGATTGTTGAAGTTGAGCGGCGACTGCGACGCCTCGATGTTGAGCTCGCCCCAGCCATAGACCGGATCGACGCCCGGCGCGCCCAGATCGGTCGCCGATTGCAGGATGATCTGCGCCGTCTCGTTGGCGTGCTGGTCGAGCCACGGCCAGCGGTCTTCGAGCAGCGCGATGGCGCCCGTCACCAGCGGCGCGGCGAAGGAGGTGCCGCTCATGCGCGTGACGCCGCCATTGTTGTCGGAGACGAGCACCAACTCGCCCGGCGCGACCAGGAAGCGGTATTTCAGCTTGTTCTGCTCGGCGCAGATGCCGAGGATCGTGAAGCAGGACTCGCCCGGCGTGTTGGAGAAGGGCGAGATCACGCCGGTCGGTCCGACCGAACCGACCAGAAGCAGATTGTTCGGCGGCTCGAGCCCGAGCAGCCACGGCACGTTCGTGGTCTGCGTCACGCCTTCATTGCCGGCGGCCTTGACGATGACGAGGCCGGCCTTGCGGCTGCTGAGCAGCGAGCCGCTCAGGATGTCGACCCATTCGTTGGACACGACGGTGCCGGGAACGCCGAGCGAGGCGTTCACGACATGCGCGCCGCTGTCGTAGAGCGCGGCGATGCCGGTCGCGACATCGGTCCAGCTCGCGGTGCCGGTGGCGTCGAACGGGTTGTAGAGATGCAGCTCAGCATTGGGCGCGACGCCCATGACACCGGTGCCGTCTTCCTGCGCCGCGATCACGCTGGCCGTGGCCGCGCCGTGGTCGTTGACGTAGATCTGATAGCCGCCGACGAATTTGATCTTGCCGACATCGGCGTTCGGCGCGCTGGCCGTCGAGTCGAGCAGGCCGACGATCTGGTTGTCGCTGCCCTGGGTCTGCGCCAGCATCGGCGACCAATGCACCGCCGGCATCCACCAGTCGACATGATCGACGCCGGTGAAGTTCATCAGCCCGTCATACCAGTTGAGGAAGAAATACGAGCGCGTCGCGGCATCGGCATTGGCGAGCGAATTGGGATCGTTGGGATCGATGCCGTACTTCGCCATCATCTGCGAGGCGAAGCCGTCCATGAAATCCTGCTTCGTGGCTTTCTGCACCGCAGGGCCCCAGAACGCCGCGGCCTGGCTCAGGAAATCGTTGAGCTGTGCCTGCAGGCCGGAATAGTCGGTGGCGTTCGAAGCCTGGAGCTGGCCCCAGGCGGTGTTGATCGCACCCCATTGCGGGCCGGCGGTCTGCCAATAGGGACCGACCGTGCCCCAGAACGGCTGGATGTTGCCGTAGAACGGCGTGATGTTGCCCCAGAACTGGTCGGTGTTGCCGTAGAACGGGTTGATCGAGCCGTAGAACGGATTGATCGTCCCCCAGAACGGCTGGATGTTGCCCCAGAACGGGCTGATGTTGCCGTAGAACGGATTGATGGACCCGTAGAACGGGTTGATCGAACCGTAAAATGGATTGATCGAGCCATAAAACGGAACGAGCGATCCATTGGACGAGGTCGCCGGGGGCACCGCCTCCAGCGACAGACGCTTATCCGCCGCCCGTGCATCATTTCCCGCCAGCGCGCATGCAATTGCAGCGCTGGCCAACAGCCATTTGCGAACCATTTCACCCACCCCGGCTTTACGCCAATTTATGTGGGGCCATGTTGCCGCCGGCGCCTTAACCGCAGGTAAATTCAATGCTCCACGGAAAGGGTTCGCAAAGGTTCGATTAATTCCAGATTTATTTCAGACGCGTTTAACCGCGTTCAGCCCGCTTTTGCGGGCCTTTCGACACGCCGAGCACGCGCTCCATCGGAAGATGGATGCGCGCGGTGGTTCCCTCGTCGACTTCGCTGCAGACGGTAAAGCGGCCGCCATGCAATTGAACCAAAGACTTCACGATCGGCAGGCCGAGGCCGACGCCACCATGCAGGCGCGCATAGGCGCTTTCCGCCTGGCCGAACGGCTCCATGACGATGGCGAGCTTGTCTTCCGGAATGCCGATGCCGTTGTCGGTGACGACGATGTCGACGCCATCGCGCACGCGCTCGACACGGATGCCGATTTTCCCGCCGTCGCCCGTGAACTTCACGGCATTGGACAGCAGATTGACGAGGACTTGGCGCAGACGCTTGTCGTCGCCGCGGATCTGGATCGCACGGTCGGACGGTTCGAACGCGATCGGCTTCTTGGCGATGCGCGGGTCGTTGTCGATCTCGGCGAGCGCACTTTCCACGACTTCGGCGAGCAGCAGATCGTGCTCGGCCAACGTCACGCTGCCGGCATCGATGCGCGCCATGTCGAGGATGTCGTTGAGGATCGCGAGCAGGTTCTGGCCGCTGGTGTGGATGTCGGTCGCATATTCCTGGAGCTTGCCGCCGGTGATGACGCCGAGTGCCATGATCTCCGAGAATCCGATGATGGCATTGAGCGGCGTGCGCAGCTCGTGGCTCATATTGGCGAGGAAATGGCTCTTGGCGCGGTTGGCCTGCTCGGCCGCTTCCATCGCCAGGCGCAGATGCGATTCGACCTCGATGCGGCGGACGATCTCGACGTCGCGCTCGCCGAGTGTCCGGGTGAGCTCGATATTGGCCCTGGTGATTGCGTTGCGGTGGCGGCGGACAATCATGTGACGCCAGCCGATCCACAGCATCAAAGCGAGAATGCCGATCAGCAGCGCGGCGAAGATGACGGTCTGCGTCGCCGCGCGCGATTCGCGCAGGCTCATGTCGCGCTGGAGCTGGTCGGATTTGAGGTGTTCGATCTCGAGCTGCTGGCGGGCGAAATCGAACTGGGCGCCGACCAGCGCGAGATTGGCCGAGGCCGCGAGCGAGCGGCCCTGGTCGTCGAGGCGCTTGAAGGCTTCGAGATGCGCCAGCGCCAGCGCGAGATTGCCGTCGGCGCGATAGACCTTGTAGGCGATCTCGTGCATGTCGCGGAACGGCGCGATGGTGGTCTTCAGGTCGATGCCGCGGAACGCTTTGGCAAGGTCGCGCGTCGCCGCGTCGAGCGCGCCGCGCTCGAACTCGATCTCTGCCTTGATGCCCCAGACGAACGGGCCGCCGCCGTTCTCGTCTTTCTTGCCGAGGAGAGCCAGCGCCTGATCGGCAGCGGTCTCGGCTTCCGCGAAGCGGTGCTGCTTGGCATAGACCACGGCGATGTTGGTGAGGATGTTGGCTTCGAGGAACGGGCTCTTGAGCTCGCGGCAGAGCTCGAGTGCGCGCTTGAAATCTTTCAGTGCGGCGTCGTATTCCTCGTGCTGCTGCAGCGCGAAGCCGATGTTGTTGGCGATGGAGAGCTCGAGCGCCGGATCCTCGGAATAGACCCGCGCCGCCTCGCGGTAATAGCGGATCGCGCGCGTGAAATCGTGCGCCACTTCGTAGATGCTGCCGAGGCCTTGCAGCGCCATCGACTGGCTGCGCGCTTCGCCGAGCTTGGCGAAAATATCATGGGCGCGCTGATAGCTTTGCAGCGCGAGCGCGACGTCGCCGCTGGTGTTGGCGAGGCGCGCATCGGACAAGGCAAGATTGCCGTCGAGCTTGGTAAGCCTGCCGTCGGCGCTCGCGATGCGGATGGCGCGGTCGAGGATGGTGCGCGCGTCGTCGGTCTTGTTGAGCCGCGTCAGCGCTTCGGCTTCGAGCCAGAGGCTGGTGGCGATGGCGGTGTTGCGCGCGCCCGGATTGACGAACTTTCCCGCGACCGTGTCGGCGTTTTGCGCCAATTGCAGCGCCGCCTTGGGGTCGGTCATCATCGTTTTCTTGGCGTCGGCGACGACGCTGTCGAAACGGACCGAAGTCGCGCTGTCTTCCGACGACGGCGCGGCCATCGCCGCACCGGCACTGCCGAGCAGACAAACGACCAACACAGCGGCGAACGCATGACGCATGCGTCGAGATTGGCGGAATTGTCTTGATAAACGCTTTAGTCCCGAGAATTAAAGCGGCCCTGGTAATCTTTGCTTAACCACTGGCGGAACTTTTCCTAAGCCTTTGCCAGGAAAGGCCACAGGGCCGCGGCGATGATGTAGAGGCCGATCAGGCCGAACAAGATGCCACTGACGATGTTCAGGAGGCGGGGCTTCAGGAGCTTGCCGAGGCGCTGGCCGGCGAAGGCCGCGACCACCGTCACTGCCCAGAGTCCGAGGACCGCGCCGATGCCGATCGACCACGGGTCGCCGCCGCGGGCGACCAGCGCGGCGGTTGCAAGCTGGGTCAGGTCGCCCCACTCGGCGGCGAAGATCACCAGGAAGCTCACGAGCCAGATCGGCCGGGTGGAAGCCCGCTGTGCGACCGCGCGGGCTTCGTCGCTCTCGTCTTCGTCTTCCTTCCGCCGCAGCGCGAGAACGGCGAAGATCAGGAAGCCGATACCAGAGGCGATGTGGATCGGCGTGGGCGGTAGGTAGGTCAGGAGCCGTCCCGCGGCGACCGCCACGATGGTCTGCACCAGGAAAGCGAGCCATGTTCCCAAGATGACGTCGCGGGCTTTGTATTTGGTCGCGAGGATCAGCGCGGCGAGGGCCGTCTTGTCGGGAAGCTCGGCGATGAAAATGATGCCGAACGTCGACAGGATGACGGGGAGGGAAAGCATGACGCGGCTCCGCCTGCGTCCTGGACAAACTGGTGCCGCCTGCGTGACTCGAACACGCGACCCCCGCATTACGAATGCGGTGCTCTACCGGCTGAGCTAAGGCGGCACTGGCGTTCCGCCGGACCGGGGCGAAAGCGGGCGGAAAATACGCATAGATGCCCGCAACTGCAACAAAGGATTTCCCCAGAGGAAGCTTGGGTTTTTGACGTTGCTCCCGGCTGGACCGGGGGTCATGCTGGACAAAACCAACAACACAGAAACGCCCCATGCTGACCAAAGCCGACGACTATCCGGTGCACCAATTGCCGGAGCCGATTGCCACAGCCGGCACCGACCGCAATTTCTACGACCGCTATTTCTTCAATGGGTATTCGCCGGATGGCGAAGTGTTCTTCGCGGTGGCGCTGGGCGTCTATCCGCATCTGAACGTGATGGACGCGTCGCTGTCGGTAATCGATGGCGGGGTGCAGCACAATCTGCGCGCCTCGCGCCTGCTCAACATGGAGCGGATGGACACGACGGTCGGGCCGATCTCGGTCGAGGTGGTCGAGCCGCTTAAGACGCTGCGGGTGCGGGTCGGCGCAAATGAGCATGGGATCAAGGCGGACTTTACGTTCCATGCCCGCGCCTTGCCGGTGGAGGAGCCGCGCTTCACCTATCGCATCGGGCCGTCGACGATGATGGATTACACCCGGCTGACGCAGAACGGCGCCTATGAGGGCTGGATCGAGGTCGCGGGGAAGCGGATTGAGCTGTCGCGCAGCCGGATCCTGGGGACGCGCGACCGGTCCTGGGGCGTGCGGCCGATCGGCTTACCCAATCCGCAAGGCGCCGCGCCGCCGCGCGCGCCGCAATTCTACTGGCTGTGGTCGCCGCTGAATTTTCCCGAGCGCTTCATGCTGTATCACAACAATGCCGATGCCGACGGCGCGCCGTGGAACACGGCCTCCGTCATTGGGCCGACCGGCGATACCAAGGCCGAGCATATGGCGGCGTGCTGGTCGAAGATCGACTACAAGTCCGGGACGCGGCACGCCAAGGGCGCGACGATCGAGACGCGCGATGCGCGCGGCGGCGAGTGGCGCGCGGAGATGACGCCGAAGTTCAACTTCTACATGTCAGGCATCGGCTACGGCCATCCCGAATGGGGCCATGGGCGCTATCACGGCGAATTGCGAGTCGGCTATGACGCGTTCAAGACCGCCGACGTCAACGAGAACGAGCCGCAGTTCCAGCACATCCAGGCCTTCGTCACCGCCAAGCTGACCGGACCGAATGTCGACACCAGCGGCACCGGCGTGCTGGAGCAGCTCGTCATCGGCGCGTTCGAGCCGCATGGCCTGACGGGCATCTTCGATCCCGCGCCATGAAGGAACTCGAGGACAGACTCGCCGCCTATCTGCGCCGTAAGCTGGACGCACCGGATCTGACGGTCGCGGCGCTGTCGCGGATACCCGGCGGCGCGTCGCGCGAGACCTATAAGTTTCGCGCATCTTATGGCGGGCGCGAGCGCGGACTGATCCTGCGGCGCGATCCCGAAGCCAGCCTGATCGAGACGGAGCGGACGACCGAGTACCGCGCCTATGAGGCGTTCCATGCGCTGGGGCTGCCGGTGCCGGAACCGGTGGCGCTGGAGCTCGATCCCAAGCCGCTCGAGCGGCCATTCTTCATCATGGAAGAGATCGAGAACTGCACCACCGGCTCGATCATGAGCCCCGATCCGTTCGGGGCGCATCGCGACACGGTCGGGCAGCAGTTCTTCTCCGTGCTGGGCAAGATCGCGTCGGTCGATCCGCGCGATGTGGGCTTAAGCGATTTCGAGGGCGAGAGCGATATCCACGACGTCGCGATGCATGAGGTGGCGCGCTGGGAGAAGGTCGTCAACGACGACGAGCGCGAGCCGCAGCCGATCGTGCGCGCCGCGATCCGCTGGCTCAAACGCAATCCGCCGCCGCCGGCACAGAAGATCGCGGTGGTGCATGGCGATTACCGGACGGGCAATTTCCTGGTCGACGACGGCGGCACGATCCGCGCGATCCTGGATTGGGAGATGGCGCATCTGGGCGATCCCTTGGAAGACCTCGGCTGGGCGATCGATCCGTTGTGGTCGGGCGGCGATGTCGAGCATCCCGGCGGAATGATCGCGCGCGCCGAGGCGATCCGCATCTGGGAGCAGACGAGCGGTCTGAGAGCCGATCCCAAGGCGCTGCACTGGTGGGAGATATTCGCCAGCGTGAAAGGTGCGGCGATCTGGATGTCGGCGGCGTGCGAATATGCCGAGGGGCGCAACATCGATCCGATCAATGGGTTTTCGGGTTGGTACTGCCTCGCCTTCCACAACAAGGTGCTGGCCGACCGGCTGGGAGCGGATTCATGAACCCCGAAGTCGGAACCATCCTGGGCCTGTCGACGCAGCGCATTGCCATGGGCATCGGCAATGAGGGCGCGGCCTTCGCGGCCGGCACCGTCGGGCTGATCGGCATGATGCTGAGCTTGGCGGCGAAGGAGTACGACCGCGCCGCCGATATCCGCTTTGCCGAGAACAACGACATCCGCGCGCTGTTCGGTGAGATCGCGCCCAGCGTGAAAGACACGGCGCTGAAAGCGCAGCTCGAGGCCATGGCGAAGACGAAGGACGAGTCGCTGCGCATCTCGGCGCTCAACGAGAGCAATTATGCGCTGCGGCGTTTGCTCACGCAGCTGCAGATCCACGCGGAAGACAATGGCGCGCGCGACGCGGAGCGGCGTATATGGGCCGTCCTGAAAGCCCTGGCTGCGCGCCGCCTTGTCCCACTCGGTCCCTGAAGACGCCTCCGCCGCGCCAATCGCGTTGCGCCTGTCGACGGCGTGGGGCGCGTGGGGGCTGAGCGGCGGCATCTATACGCCGTTCTTCGGCGCGTGGCTGGCGTGGAAGGGCCTCAATCCCGGTGAGATCGGCGCAGTGCTGTCCGCCGGCATGCTGCTGCGCGTGATCGTGCCGCCGATCACCGGCATCGTCGCCGATGCATGGGGCGACCGGCGCGGCGTGATGATCGTGCTGGTGGGGTTGTCGTTCCTCGGCTACCTCGCGCTCAACTGGGCGGTGACGCCGGCGGAGGTGTTCCTGTTCGCGGTGGCGTCGAACGTGACGGGCAATGCCGCCGGACCGCTGATGGATAGCGTGAGCACGCGGCTGGCCGAGCGGTTCGGCTTCGATTATGGCCATGTGAAGCGATGGAATTCGATCACCTTCGCGGCCGCCAATGTCGTGTCGGGTGTTGCGGTGACGCGCTGGGGATTGATCGTGCTGGCGCCGTGGCTGGCGATATCCCTGGCGCTCGCCTTCGCCGCGATCTGCTTCCTGCCGCCGCCGCCGCGCGGGGCAAAGATCGGATCATTGCGGGTGCGGCTGCGCGCGACGCTGGCGGAGGCGCGCGAGCTGATCGGTTCGGGCGCGTTTCTCCTCTTCCTGATGGCGGCGAGCTTCGACCAGGGCAGCCATGCCTTCTACTACGGCTATGGCGGATTGCACTGGGAGCGGCTGGGTTATAGCGGCACCGTCATCGGGCTGATCTGGCCGCTCGGCGTGGTGGCGGAGGCGATGCTGTTCTCCGTTTCGCTGCAGCTGTTCCGCGCCATCGGCGCGACGCGGCTGCTGATGCTGGGCGGCGCGGGGTGCGTGCTGCGTTGGACCATATTGGCGTTCGATCCACCGTTTGCGCTGGTGATCTTCGCGCAGGTGCTGCACGGCGCGACCTATGCGCTGGCGCATCTGGGCGCGATGTATTTCATCCTGAAAGCGGTGCCGCCGCGGCTGTCGGCGACGGCGCAGAGTCTCTATGCGGTGTTCTCCAACGGGATCGTGATGGGGGCGGCGACCTACGCGTCGGGGCCGCTCTATGCCGCGTATGGCGGACGGACCTACCTGCTGATGGCGGCGATGGGCGTTGGCGCGGTGCTGTTCGCGTGGGCGCTGGGGCATCGCTGGCATGGCGGGCGGATCACACAGCACGGCGAAGACGAGAACGACGCGCATTAGCCGCGCGGATGCGCCTTCTCGTAGACCTCCATCAGCTTGCGGGTGTCGATCTCGGTGTAGGTCTGCGTCGTGGAGAGCGAGGCGTGGCCGAGGAGCTCCTGCACGGCACGCAGGTCTCCGCCATTGGCGAGAAGATGCGTTGCGAAGGAGTGGCGCATGGCGTGCGGCGTCGCGCGGTCTGACAGGCCGAGAGCGCTCCGCAGTCTTTGCATGAGGGATTGCGCTTCGCGCGGGCTCATCGGCAGGCCGCGGCGCGAGAGGAAGAGCGGCGAGTCCTTGGCGCCGGTGAACGGGATGAGCTTCTCGTAAGTCGCGATGGCATCGCGGACTTGGGCGAGGACCGGGACGACGCGCTCCTTGTTGCCCTTGCCGAGGATGGTCAGCGATGCGGAGAGCGGGACGTCGCCGCGCTTGAGGCTCAGCGCTTCGGAGATGCGCAATCCAGCGCCGTAAAGAAGCGTGAGCAGCGCGGCGTCGCGGGCGCCGAGCCATTCGATGTCGTTCTCGCCAGCGTGTTCGATGGCGCGCGCGGCGTCTTTCTCGCTGAGCGGCCTGGGCAGGCCGCGGCGGATGCGAGGGGTTCGGACGGCTCGGGCGGCGGGGCTTTCCAGGATGTTCTCTCGCGCGAGATAGCGGAAGAAGCTGCGCACCGCGGCGAGGGCGCGCTGGACGCCTTTGGGCCCAAGGCCTTCGCCGCGGCGCAACGTGATGAAGGCGCGGATGTCGGCGGGGAAAAGTTTTGCCAGCTTGGCTTCGGTTACGCCGCCGAGGTGTTCGTGCAGAAACCCTAAGAAGCGCGCGAGGTCGTCGCCATAGGCGCGCAACGTGTGCGGGCTGGCGCGGCGCTCATGGGCGAGCGAGGCGAGCCATTGGCCCTTCAGATCTTCGGCAGATCGAGCCATGCACGGATCGCCCGTTCGAGGGCGCGGGCGGCGAAGCGCAGATCGGTGGCGATCGCCTCGTCCTCGAAAGCGCCGGCAGCGGTGGCGCCGAGCACGAGAAGCGCGGCCGGCGCGTCGCGGCCGATCTTGACGCGGAACACCGCGATGCTTTTGAGATCACGGCCGCCGGCACCGAGCAACAACTCGCCGCCGCCGGAGAGGACGGCGCCGGTGACGCCGACGCCGAGCACCGCTTCGGTGGTGCCGGGCGGGATGAGGCGGACGCCTTCGGTGCGGGTGCGGGTCGGCACGCCGGCGTCGCCTTCGACGCAGATGGCGGCGCGGTCGGCGCCGAAGCTGGGCGCGGCGGCGATCACCACCGCGATGGCTTCGGCGAAGCTGCGCGCATCGATCAGATCGAGCACGAAACGGCGGACGCCTTCGCCCATGCGGACGGAAGAATTCTGCGCGCCGAGCAGGCTGTCGCGTTCCGCCTTCAGCGTCGCGTTTTCCGCCGTCAGCTTGTCGATCACATAGCGCTGGAAGTCGCGCACGTCGGTGAGATCGTCGCGCTCCGGCAGGAGCAGCGTCAGCAACTCGCCGTCCGCCGCGAGCCGTGCGCGGTTCATCCTTATATAGGCTTTGACTGCATCCGCCGCCGCTTGCCCCGACGCGACGGCTTTTGCCTGTTCGGTCATTCGTCCCTGATTCGGACCCCGGCCTTTTTCGCATCCGCGAGGAAGGCCGCCAGCCCCTTGTCGGTCAGCGGGTGGTTGATGAGCGCTTTGAAGACGTCGGCCGGTATCGTCGCGACGTCGGCGCCGGCGAGCGCGCAATTGCGCACATGCGGGATGCCGCGAATCGAGGCCGCGAGGATCTGCGTCTCATAGCCGTAATTGTCGTAGATGGTGCGGATTTCGTGGATCAGATCCATCCCGTCCTGCCCGGCGTCGTCGAGCCGGCCGATGAAGGGCGAGATGAAGGTCGCACCCGCCTTGGCCGCCATCATCGCCTGCACCGGCGAGAAGCATAGCGTGACATTGACCATCACGCCTTCCTTGCGCAATTCGCGGCAGGCGGCGAGGCCGTCCCAGGTCAGCGGAACCTTGATCGTGATGTTCTTGGCGATCTTCGTGAAAATCTTCGCCTCGGCCAGCATGCCCTTGGTCTCGGTCGCCAGAACCTCGGCGCTGACGGGGCCGGACACGCTGCCACAGATTTCCTTGAGCGAATCGACGTAGTCGATGCCGGTCTTCGCGGCGAGCGAGGGATTGGTGGTGACGCCGTCAACCAGGCCGGTTTCGGCCCATTTGGCGATCTCTTTGGGGTCTGCGGTGTCGAGGAAGAGTTTCATGGGACCACTATAGGGTTGACCCGGCAGAATCACCATTCCAAGTGTACCGCATGAAACGCGCGGCGACACGGCCTGCCGAGGAATTGTTGCTGCAGCCTTCGCCGCGCGCCGGTGTCCTGCTGCCTTTGCCGCTGTCCGGTGCGTACGACTACAAGCTGCCCAAGGGCACTAACGTCTCGCGCGGCCTGTTGGTTTCGGCGCCGCTGGGACCGCGCCAGGCATTGGGTGTGGTGTGGGGCGAGGCGGAAGGCGGCGTCGGCGACAATCGCCTGAAAGAAGCCCTGCCGCTGGAAGGACATCCGGCGCTGCCGGCGAAATTGTGCGACTTCGTCGACTGGGTCGCAAACTACACATTGTCGCCGCCGGGAATGATTTTGGCGATGGCGTTGCGCAGCGGGCGGGCGTTCGAGCCGGAAACGTTGCGCACCGCTTACGTCCGAGGCGGACAAACGCCGGCGAAGATCACGCCGCCGCGCGCGCGGGTGCTGAGCGTCGCCGAGGACGGGTTGGCGCGCAGCGTGCCGGCGCTGGCGCAGGAAGCGAACGTCTCGAGCGCCGTGGTGCGCGGGCTGATCGAAGCCGGCGCGCTGGCCCAGACGCAGCTGCCGGAGTTCGCGGCCTATCCGGTGCCCGATCCCGATCTGGACGCGGCGAAGCTGAGCGGTGCGCAACGCGCGGCGGCCGATGCGCTGACGGGCGATGTCGCGGCGGGGCGGTTTGCGGTCAGCCTGCTCGACGGCGTGACGGGATCGGGCAAGACGGAGGTCTATTTCGAGGCGGTGGCCGAGGCGCTGAAGCGTGGCAAGCAGGTGCTGATCCTGCTGCCGGAGATCGCGCTGACGGTGCAGTTCCTCGAACGCTTTGCGCAGCGCTTCGGTTGCCGGCCGGCGGAGTGGCATTCCGATCTTTCGTCGAAGGAGCGCACGCGCTGCTACCGCGCGGTGATGAACGGCGAGGCGCGGGTCGTGGTCGGGGCGCGCTCGTCGCTGTTCCTGCCGTTCGCGGAACTGGGGCTCGTCATCGTCGATGAAGAGCATGAGCAGGCCTACAAGCAGGAAGACGGCGCGATCTATCACGCGCGCGACATGGCGGTGGTGCGGGCGCGGCTGGAGCAATGCCCGGTGGTGCTGGCCAGCGCGACGCCGTCGCTCGAGAGTTACGTCAACGCCACCAGCGGGCGCTATGCGCATCTGAAGCTGGCGCGGCGGCATGGCGTGGCGGAACTGCCGACGACGCGGCTGATCGATCTGCGGCACGAGAAGGCGGAAGCGGGGACGTGGCTGTCGCAACCTTTGCGCACGGCGATCACCGACACGCTGGCCGCGGGCGAGCAGGCGATGCTGTTCCTCAACCGTCGCGGCTATGCGCCGCTGACGCTGTGCGAAGGCTGCGGCCACAAGATGACGTGCCGCGATTGCTCGTCCTGGCTGGTCGAGCACCGCTATCGCAAGCGGCTGAAATGCCACCAATGCGGCTATGAGGTCGCGACGCCGCCGAAATGTCCGGTGTGCGAGGCGGAAGGTTCGCTGATCGCGTGCGGGCCGGGGGTCGAGCGCGTGGCGGAGGAGTTCGCGGCGCTGTTCCCGCAGGCGCGGCTCGCCATCGCGTCGTCGGACACGATGCATGGGCCGCAAGCGACGCAAGCCGCGATCCGCGCCATGGCGAAGCGCGAGATCGACGTGCTGATCGGGACGCAGATCGTCGCCAAGGGGCATCATTTTCCCGAGCTGACGCTGGTCGGCGTGATCGATGCCGATCTGGGCGGCTCGGACGGCGATCTGCGGGCGCGGGAGCGGACGTTCCAGCTGCTGCACCAAGTGTCGGGGCGGGCCGGTCGTGCCGCGAAGCCGGGCATCGTGCTGCTGCAGACGCGCAATCCAACGGATTTGGTGATGGCGGCGCTCGCCTCGGGCGACCGCGACGCGTTCTATGAGCAGGAACGGATGTTCCGCGAACGCGCCGGCGCGCCGCCGTTCGGACGGCTGGCGGCGATCATATTGTCGAGCCACGATGCGACGCTGGTCACCGAGGCCGGGCAGATTTTGGCGAGCGCCGCGCCGGCGGCGAAGGGCGTGACGGTGTGGGGACCGACGCCGGCGTTTTATCATCTGCTGCGCGGGCAGACGCGCGAGCGGCTTCTGGTGCAGGCCGGGCGCGGCATCGATGTGCAGGCTTACCTGCGGGCGTGGCTTGCCGGCGTGCAGATTTCCAAGAAGGTGCGGATAGCGGTCGACGTCGATCCGGTGAGTTTCTTCTGACTTTTCTATTCAATCCCTTTGAGTTTTAGGGATAAAATGATCGACCGTCGAAACTTGCCTCGTGTGCCGTCGTTGCTATTCAAGTTGTTCGATACACCAATAAGTCCGGCGGCGGCATCAACCAAGTTATATCCCCGCATCGTCGAGAAATAGAATTTTATCACCCTTGGAGAAGTGTGCCAAAGAGAGCGCAGCGTTGCAGAAAGTCGTCGAAGTTCATCAGTCGCAGCGCGCACTTCTTCAACATTCGCCGGTCCCCCGACGTTTCCGGTATAGTAGATCGATGCATATATTGCTGCGCGAGTTCGATTGAAGCGCAAGATTGGATCGGCGAAGAAGTTGGTCGCGATCCACGTGACTACCGCGACCACGACCGGCAGCAAGAAATTCTGGGCAAAGACCATCCATGCTCTCGGTTGTCTATTTTCGAAAGCTTATCCTGAGTCGCTCACGGCATGAGGACTGGCGGAGGGTGAAGGAATCGAACCCTTAGCGTTGCCGCTACCCCGGTTTTCGGGACCGGTTGCCGTCCATTCGGCGGCACCCTCCATCTGGCGGAAGGGGCTGGGATCGAACCAACGCGGGATTTGAAACCCCGGCTACGGCTTAGCAAGCCGACACATTGCCTCTCTGTCACCCTTCCTTGTCAGGACGAGTAACTCGATGAGTGCAATGGGAGCCGCGTGTTCATGGGCATAGTTTACGAATGAAATGGTGAAGGTCAAATCAACGCAGCTATGCGTTGACGGAGTGCCGTTGCGACGTTGCGCTGCCATTTCCCGGCGAGCAAATCGAATCCATTGCGTGGGGAGTCAACCTCGCCGCATCCGAAGAAACACCTCCCCACCCGAAAAATTGCTGCGCAACCTTTCACCTCCCCATGCTGGGGAGGTGAAAGGTTGGAGCGTACTCGCCGCGCAAATTATTGATGCCGGGGCAGTGATGCTCTTTGCGCGCAGAGTTTCGATTCGAGGTCGCCTGTGTGCGCCACGGGCTGGGTCCAGTTGTCGCTGAACGCCTCCATGTTGGATTCCATCCCGGTGTCACAGTCGTAGCGCATGTACATGATCATCTGGACGTCATCGCCCGCGACGCATTTGTCTTGCATGCAAAGGGTGAAATAAAGAAACCCGCTCGACGAGCCGATATAGACGCTGTCGGTGTCGTACTGAGTCTCTCCCGAACCGATCCAGTTCTCAGCCAACGCGGATGTCTGGGTGAGCATCAAGACGATGCAAGCGAGCAACAATGATTTGTTCATGAGCCCTACCCCGGTTCGAAGCCCGGGCAGTCTATCAGCTCAAGGCGATGGCCGCATCGGGCGGCCCGAGCGCTACTGAAAATCCCGCACGTCCGCCAGGTGGCCGGCGATCGCCGCCGCGGCCGCCATCGCGGGGCTCATCAGATGGGTGCGGCCGCCGCGACCCTGGCGGCCTTCGAAATTGCGGTTCGATGTGGAGGCACAGCGCTCTTCGGGCGCGAGCTTGTCGGCGTTCATCGCCAGGCACATCGAGCAGCCGGGCTCGCGCCATTCGAAGCCGGCGGCCAGGAAGATTTCGTCAAGGCCTTCGTCTTCCGCCTGCTCCTTCACGAGGCCCGAACCGGGCACGACCATCGCGCCGACATGGGCCGCGATCTTCCTGCCGCGCAGGATCGCGGCGGCGGCGCGCAGATCCTCGATGCGGCCATTGGTGCAGGAGCCGATGAAGACACGGTCGATGGCGAGATCGGTCATCTTCTCCCCGCCCTTGAGCCCCATATAATCGAGCGCGCGCTGGATCGAGGCGCGCTTCTGTTCCGTCTGCCCGTCCTCGACGCGGGGCACGATTCCAACGATCGCGGCGACGTCCTGCGGGCTCGTGCCCCAGGTGACGATCGGCGGCAGATTCGCCGCGTCGAGCTTCACTTCGCCATCGAAATGCGCGCCCTCGTCGCTGCGCAGCGTCTCCCAGTGCCGCCGCGCCTGGTCCCACAAGTCCACCTTCGGCGACTTCGGGCGACCTTTCAGATAGGCGTAGGTCTTCTCGTCGGGCGCGATCATGCCGGCGCGCGCGCCGCCCTCGATCGACATGTTGCAGATTGTCATCCGCCCTTCCATCGAAAGCGGCTCGATCGCCGAGCCGCAATATTCGATGACATGGCCGGTGCCGCCCGCCGTGCCGATCTCGCCGATGATGGCGAGGATGATGTCCTTGGCGGTCACGCCCGGCGGCAGCGCGCCGTCGACCTTGACGCGCATGTTCTTGGCCTTGGACTGGATCAGCGTCTGCGTGGCGAGCACATGCTCAACCTCGGACGTGCCGATGCCATGCGCAAGCGCGCCGAAGGCGCCGTGGGTCGAGGTGTGGCTGTCGCCGCAGACGATCGTGGTTCCGGGCAGCGTAAAGCCCTGCTCCGGCCCGATGATGTGCACGACGCCCTGCCGCGGATCGAACTCGTCGTAATATTCGATGCCGAATTCGCGCGCATTCTTGGCCAGCTCCTCGACCTGCTGGCGGCTCTCCGGATCCTCGATGCCGCCGCTGCGGTCGGTGGTCTGGATGTTGTGGTCGACGACCGCGAGCGTCTTGTGCGGCGCCCGCACTTTCCGCCCGGACAGCCGCAAACCCTCGAACGCCTGCGGGCTCGTGACCTCGTGGACGAGGTGCCGGTCGATATAGATGAGGCTGAGTTCGCCGGTCGTCTCCAAGACATGCTCGTCCCAGATCTTGTCGTATAACGTACGCGGCGTGGGCATAGCGCTCTCCCGCGCCTTTTCAGCGCGAAAATGGGGGTCGGACCGCTATCTATGCCTGATGGTGGAGCGATGGAAGGGGATTCGCGCCATTCAGCCCCGCGAAGCGCGCCAGCAGCCCATTCACATAGTCCGGCGAAGTCTCGCCGGTCGCAAACAGAATCCGGTAGCAGATCGGCGCAATCAGAATGTCGATGGCTTCGTCAACTGATAAACCCGCCTCGCCGCGCGCCAAAGCGCGGCGATTGAGGGTTTGCAGATGGTGGGTCGTGTAAGC
>DATAZZ010000021.1:0-33462 GCA_036271735.1 Rhizomicrobium sp. | reverse complement strand
GCCTTGCCCACCGGCGTGAGCGAACGGTCGCCGTTGCTGTCTTCGCGCCATACCCCGAACGTATAATCGGAATAGAAGCTCGAGCGTTTACCGTGGCCACGCTGCGCATACATCAATACAGCATCGATCAGGTGCGGATCGCGCTTCCACTTGAACCACGGCCCCTTCGGGCGTCCGGCCTCGTAGATCGAATCCCAGCGCTTGAGCATCAGTCCTTCGGCGATCTGCGGATCGCCCTCCGGCGGCTGCGCGCGCAGATGTGCCAGCTGCTCCCAACTTTCGAACGGCTGCAGCGGCGAGAGGTCGATGCGGGAAGACTTCAGCCGCGCGATGAACGCCTCCAGCCGTTTGCGCCGCTCCGCGAACGGCAGCCCGCGCAAATCCTCCTCGCCATCCATCAGCAAGTCATAGGCGCGGATCCCGGCCGGAAATTTCGCGATGGTCTTCGGGTCCGGATTCTTGCGGTTCAGCCGCTGCTGTAGGTCGCCGAAGGTGTCCACCCGGCCATTGGTCATCACCAGCAACTCGCCGTCGATCACGCCCTCGAAATTCAGCGCCGCCATCACGTCCGGGAAGGCGTGGCCGATGTCGTCGCCGGTGCGCGAATAGAGCCGCTTCTCGCCGCGCTCAGCTGCCGCCTGCACGCGGATGCCGTCCCACTTCCATTCGGCGGCGTAATCGGCCGCGTCGTATTTCGCGAAATCCGCCGCCTCATCGATCGCCTGCGCCAGCATCACGGGGCGGAAGCGCGCAGGGGCATCGGGCGAGGGCTTGTCGCTGCGCTTCTCCAGCCAGGCGAACAGATCGGCATAGGGCGGACGCTGGCTGTGCCAGACCTCCTCGATCTCCGCGACGTCGATGCCGCCGAAATCGGCAAGTGCCTGCTTGGCGAGCCGCGCCGAAACGCCGACGCGCAGGCCGCCGGTGAGCAGCTTAAGCAGCGCCCAGCGGCCGTCGGCGTCGAGCGCGTCGAGCCAGGCTTCGAGCAGGCGCTGCACCTCGGCGCGGGATGCGCTGCGCAGCGTGTCGACGACTTCGGAGAGCTCGGGTTCGCGATTGGCGCCGGGCTTCGTCGGCCAGATCAGCGCGACGGTCTCGGCGAGGTCGCCGACGAAATCGTAGGACAGCGCGAACAGCTCTGCGTCGACGCGCGCCTCCACCGCCTTGCGGATGAAGGCGGGTTTGGCGGCGTCGAACGACAATGCGCCGGTGAGCGAGGCCAGCGCCCAGCCGCGCTCGGGATCTGGCGTCTCGCGCAGATAGTCGCGGACCAAGGTGAGCTTTGTGTTGCGCGCCGGCGTGAAGGCAAGGCTGTCGAGCAGGCGGGCGAAGGCGCGCATTATTCGGCGTCCTCGGCTTCGTAGCCGACCAGCGAAAGCGCGCGGGCGGAGATGTCGTTGAGCGCGGCCCAGCGCATCAGGGCTTCTTCCTCGCCATGCGTGAACCACAATTCCTTCGGGCGGATTTCGCTGGCAGTGGCGGTGAGCTCGTCCCAATCGGCGTGGTCGGAGAGGATCAGCGGCAGCTCGACGCCACCTTGGCGGGCGCGGGCGCGCACCCGCATCCAGCCCGAGGCGAAGCACACGACGGGATCGGGGAAGCGGCGCGACCAGCGGTCTTGCGTCGCCGAGGGCGGCGCGACGACGATGGCGCCGGCAAACTCCTTTTTTGCGCCGGTCGTTGCCGGAGCAAGAGATCCGAGCTTCACGCCGAAGGATTCATAGAGCGCGTTGAGTTTTTCCAGCGCGCCATGGACGTAGATCGTCTTGTCGTAGCCGGCCTCACGCAACAGGCAGATGACACGCTGCGCTTTTCCCAATGCATAGGCGCCGATCAGATGCGAGCGCTCGGGGAATTGCGCGACGGATTTGAGAAGCTTGGCCATCTCGTCGGTGTCGGGCGGGTGGCGGAAGACGGGGAGGCCGAAGGTGGCTTCGGAGATGAAGACATCGCATTTGGTGGGCTCGAACGGCGCGCAGGTCGGATCGCGGCGGCGCTTGTAGTCGCCGGAGACCACCATGGTGAGGTCCTTCCAGCGCACCACGGCCTGCGCCGAGCCGAGGACATGGCCGGCGGGCACGAGCGTGACGGTGACGTCTTTCTGCTTGACGGATTTGCCGTAGGGCGCGGCTTGCGTCGTGCCGGCGAACTCGGCGCCATAGCGCACCGCCATGATCGCGAGGGTCTCGGCGGTTGCCAGGACCGCGCCATGGCCGGAGCGGGCGTGATCGGCATGACCATGGGTGATGACGGCGCGGTCCACCGGCCGCACCGGATCGACATAGAAATCGCCCGGCGGGCAGTAGAGACCGGCCGGGGTCGGGTGGAGAAGCTGCTCGGGCTTGGCCATGAGGGATGATAACGCGGGGGCGCGGTGCTGTATCCTTCGGGGCTCGCTACGCTCGCACCTCAGGATGACGGGAAATGCCGTCATGCTGAGGTGCCGCGCAGCGGCCCCGAAGCATGTTCAGTCCACGTTCGCCGGTGCGTATTTCGGCGACAACAGGTGCACCACCAGCAGCGCCAGGGCATAGGCGCCGGCCGCGACCACGAAGATCGGGGTGTAGGTGCCCAGCGTCTGCAACACATACCCCGTGTATTTCGACATCAGCATGCCGCCGATGGCGCCGATCGTGCCGCCGATGCCAATCACCGAGGCCACCGCGGCACGTGGGAAGACGTCGGACGGCAGGGTGTAGAGATTGGCGGAGAACGACTGGTGCGCCGCCGTCGCCAGCCCAATGATTCCGACCGCGAGCCACAAATTGTCGGCATACATCGCAAACACGATGGGCAATATCGCGAAGCAGGAGATCAGCATGGTCAGCTTGCGTGCCGCGTTGATCGTGAAGCCCATCTTGATGAGCTGCGACGACAGCCAGCCGCCGGCGACGCTGCCGATGTCCGACATGATGTAGACCGCCACGACCGGCGGGCCGAAGGATTTGAGGTCGAGGTGGTAGCGGTCGGCGAAGAAGCCCGGCAGCCAGAACAGATACATCCACCAGATCGGATCGATCAGGAATTTGGCGAGTGCGTAGGCCCAGGTCTCTTTCACGCGCAGCAGGCGCAGCCACGGGATGTTGGCATGGGCCTCGCTGTCGGGCGGATCGCTCTCGATGATCGCGAGCTCGCCGGGCGTCACGCGCGGATGCTGGCGCGGATGGCGATAGGTGACGAGCCACACCGCGAGCCAGATCAAACTGAACGAACCGGTGATGAGGAACGCGGCGCGCCAGCCGAAGGAGAGCACGATGGCGGGCACGATCAGCGGCGTGATGATCGCGCCGATGCCGGAGCCGGCATTGAAGATGGAGGTGGCGAGCGCGCGCTCGCGCTTGGGAAACCATTCGGCGACGGCTTTGACGCCGGCCGGGAAGTTGCCGGATTCGCCCAGCCCGAGGCCGACACGCGCCATGGTGAAGCCGAAGGCGGTGCGCGCGAAGGCGTGCGCGATATGGGCGATAGTCCAGATCACGATGGCGCCGGCGAAACCGAGGCGCGCACCGATCCGGTCGACGAGGCGCCCGAAGCCGAGATAGCCGACGGCATAGGCGGCCTGAAACCAGAACACGATGTCGGCGTACTGGATCTCGTTCCAGTTCAGCTCGTGCTGCAGCGTCGGCTTGAGCACACCAAGAATCTGGCGGTCGACATAATTGATGGCGGTGGCCGCGAACAGCAGGCCGCAGATCACCCAGCGGTAATTGCCGGCGCGCGTGGCGGCGGCGCTCACCACGGCGTCTTCAGAGACCGACGGAGGTGTCTGCACGTTCATCCTGGACGTCCCTTCGGATATTTTCTTGGGTCTTCCCGCGCCTCGTTGGACGCGACGGAGTTTAGGCACGCGCGCTGCGGGAAATCTCCGTTTTTTCGCTGACGGGCTGCGCCGCGACCGCGATGCAGTCGATGGCGCCAAGCGTGCCGAAGGAGACGCGACCGTTCTGCCCCGCGGCGATGTCGTGGATGCCGGTGGCGGCGCCGGTCGAGATCAGGAGGCCGGCCTTCAGCGGGCGTCCGCGCCGGGCGCAATGCTCGAGCAGGAAGCGCAACGCCTCCACCGGGCCGCCGGGCAGGTCGGACGCCGCACCTTTGCCGACGGATTTTCCGGCGACGAAGCTTTCGCAGATCAGGTCGCTGTCGGCGCGGGCGCGCCAGTCGGCGACCTTAGGCCCCAGGATCAATCCGGCATTGTTGCCGAAATCGGTCACCACGACGGTGGGGCCGAGCGCGTTGATCGTCGCGAGCGGGCTGCCGGCGGTCTCGATCCCGATATGCATGTCGCCGGCGATGGCGCGGGCTTCGTCGAGCGTCCAGTCGAGCTTGGCAGGCGGCGCGTCCTGGGCGAGGGCGAAGATGAACTCGGCCTCGATCGCCGCGAAGCCATCAGGAAAGACGGGGAAGGCGACCGGCGCGGCGCCGTCGGCATGGCGCACGGCCTTGGCGAAGATGGGCCCGGCGAGGCGGGTGCGGCCGAAACGGTCCTCGAATTCCGGGCCGACGCGGCCGATCTTCCAGCCCGCGATCGCGTCGGGATAGAGGCCGATCGCGGCTTCCTGGTGACGGTAACCGGTGGCCAGATCGGGCGGCAGCGTTCCGGGAAACGCGGCGAGCGGCCGGGCGGCGAGCCGGGCCGACACGAATTGCCGCGCGATATCGTCCGTCAAATGCCCCCGCTCCACGCTGTTGTTCTGCACTGCGCCATCCTTTGTCGTCGGCCGAGCGCTTTTTGGCGTGCCTGCGTTGTGTCTAGAGGAAACCGGTGTCATTTTCAATCGATGGCGCTGCCATGCGCGACCGGATGCGGCCAAGATGCTGCCCGGCGCCGATCAGGAGGAGACAGGACGTGACCCGGACCACCACTCTCGGCCTAGCCTTGCTGGGAACTTTGCTTTTGGGGGCCGCGAGCCCCGCGGCGATGCAGCCTTCGGCCAAGCCGGCTGCGCATCCCGCCGCGCCAGTGGGCGAGCCGCTCGCCTTTCCGGGCGCGCTCGGCTGGGCGGCGCATACGCCGGGCGGGCGCGGCGGGCAGATCATCAAGGTGACGACGCTGAACGCCGACGGGCCGGGCTCGTTCCTAGCCGCCGTGCAGGCCAAGGGGCCGCGCATCGTGGTGTTCGAGGTCGGCGGCGTGATCGATCTGGACGGCAAGGAGATCAAGATCACCGAGCCGTTCCTCACCATCGCCGGACAGACCGCGCCGTCGCCGGGCATCACCTTCATCAAGGGCGGTTTCGATATCGGGGCGCATGACGTGATCGTGCAGCACATCCGCGTGCGCGTCGGCGACGCCGGCAAGCCCAAGAAGAGCGGCTTCGAGCAGGACGGGCTCTCGACGACGGGCGGCGCCTACAACGTGATCGTCGATCATTGCACCGAGACCTGGGCGACGGACGAGAATGGCTCGATGTCCGGCCACCGCTTCGAGGGCGACGATCCGGCGGTGTGGCGCGCCAACACCTCGCACCGCATCACCTTCAGCAACAACATCATCGCGGAGGGGCTGGCTTACGCGACGCATTACAAGATCGAACACTCCAAAGGTTCGCTGATCCACGACAACGCGACCGACATCCTGATTGTCGACAATCTCTATGCCCACAATTACGAGCGCAATCCGCTGTTCAAGGGCGGCGTGCACGGCGTGATCGTCAACAATCTGATCTTCGATCCCGGCCAGCGCATCGTGCATTACAATCTGATGGCGGAGGAGTGGGGCACGCATCCCTGGCAGGTGGGTCAGATGGCGGCGGTCGGCAATGTCGCGCGGGCGGGGCTGTCGACGGTGCCGCATATCGCGTTCCTCGAGCTCGGCGGCTATGGCGATCTCGAATATTACGGCAAGGACAATGTCGCGGTGGACCAGATCGGCAATCCGTTGCCGATGTTCGGGCGCTACACCACGGCGCCGGCGAAGATCGTCATGCTGGCCAAGCCGCCGCTGTGGCCGGAGGGGCTGACGCCGATGCCGTCCAGCGCGGTGCAGCAATATGTGCTGCACAATGCCGGCGCGCGGCCCTGGGACCGCGACTATGACGATGTCCGCCTGATCGCCGATGTCGCGGAAGGGCGCGGCACCGTCATCAACAGCCAGGACGACATCCACGGCTATCCGGTGCAGAAGCCGACGGCGCGTCCGTTCAATCCCGACGACTGGAATTTGAACGACATGACGCCGAAGAATCCCGCGACGCTGGATTCGTCGGCGCATGCGCATGGGACATGATCAGGGCAGCATGCCGTCGTCGCCGATGGCGGCGTAGGCGGTTTCCAGCACGGATTTGATGTGCGCGAATTCGGGCGGGAATACCGCTCCGAGCGCAAGGAAAAGTGCCACGTCGTGCGCGGCGTCGCCGTTGCAGCGTTCGGCGATGGCGTGGAGCTGCGCAGCGAGCGGATCGACGAGTTCGATGCTGGCCTTGGTGCGCGCCACGACGAAGCGCATCCAGGCGGCGATGGGGATGCAGAGGCGCGCGATGGGACGGCCTGCGCGCAGCGCGTCGGTCAGCGTGGCGAACAGGCGGTAGGGAAGCTTCTGCGAGCCGTCCCAGGCGATCTGGCCCAGATGATGCGTGATCGCCGGGTTGGCGATGCGGGTAAAAACCGAGTCGATATAGGCGGGAACGTCGAAGCCGGCGGGCGGCGTCAGTGACGGCGCGATGTCGTCGGTCATCAGCTTGCGCACGAACGCCGCGAGTTCTGCATCCGCCATCGCGTCGCGCGTCGCCTGATGGCCACGCAAGAGGCCGAGATAGGCGAGCGCCGAATGCGCGCCGTTGAGCAGGCGCAACTTGGCGTGCTCATAGCCGGCGACGTCGCGCGTCACGGTCACGCCCGCGCTGGCCCAATCGGGACCAAGCGCGCCCGGCATCTCCTGCATCACCCATTGCACGAAGGGCTCGCGCTGCACCGGCACCATGTCGATGGCGCCGAGCTGCATCGCCACGCGCGCCTTCAGCGCTTCGTCGCTGGCGGGCGTGATGCTGTCCACCATGGTGGCGGGGAAGCGGGCTTCATGCTCGATCCAGCGCGCCAGATCGCGGTCGCGCTCCCGCGCGAACTGCACCACGGCGCGCTTCAGCCGCGCGCCATTGTCCGCGACATTGTCGCAGGAGATCATCGTGTAGGGCGGCAGCGCGGCGCGCTGGCGCTGGCGCAAGCCCTCGACCAGCCAGCCGATCAAGCTCGATGGGACTTTCGGACCCTTCAGGTCGTGCGCGATCTCCTCGCGCGCGGTGTCGAGATCGCCGGCAGGCGTCAGGCAGTAGCCGTTTTCCGTCACCGTCATGGTCACGACGCGCACCGATGGCGCCATGAGGCGCGCCAGCACGGCTTGCGGATAGGTGCGTGCCGCTATCGCCTCGCGCACTGCACCGATCACGCGGTAGTGCGGCTGCGCGCTCATTTCGGCGATGGTGTAGAGGCCGTCCTGGGCGGTGAGCGCCTCGGTGATCGAGGTGCCACGCAGCGCGACATCGCAAATGCCCCAGCGGGCGTCGTGCCGGACCACCTGGTCGACATAGAAACCCTGGTGCGCGCGGTGGAAGGCGCCCGGGCCGAAATGGACGATGCCGATCTCCAGCGCCTTGCGGTCATAGGCCGGCAGGATCACGCCCGGCCCGGCATGGCCGAGCGCAGCGTGCGACAGCCGCTCGAACGGGCGGGTCGGGGTCAGGACTTCCGGGGATCGGGACGCCATGGCTCGGGAACGGTAACCGGTGTCAATGCCATCAATTTTGCCCGAATTCTGCCGGCGGGTCGAATCGGGGCGCGCCGGCCTTGTGGCGCCGGGCGGAGGCTGCGGTTATGACAGAACGGTTTTTCTGAGCTTGGTGATTTGGTGATATCGCGAAAAAGCGCCGCCGCGCGCGCCACGGCCGAGACGTCCGAGAGTGCGCCGCGCGGCAAGCGGCCGACGATCAACGACATCGCGCGCCTCGCCAATGTTTCCAAGAAGACCGTGTCGCGCGTCATCAACGACTCGCCCTTCGTGCGCGAGGAGACGCGCGAGAAGATCAGCGCGATCATCGCCGAGCTCGGCTTCGCGCCCGATCCGCAGGCGCGGGGCCTCGCGTTCCGCCGCTCCTTCCTGATCGGGATGATCTACGACAACCCGACGCCGCAATATGTCGTCAACATGCAGCAGGGCATCCTCGATGCGATGAAGGGCACGAGCTTCGAGCTCGTCATCCGACCCTGCAATCGCCAGGATCCGCATTTCCTTGCCGACATGCGCAATTTCGTCGAGCGCCAGAAGCTGTTCGGCGTCGTGCTGCCGCCATCGGTGTCGGAGGACGAGCGCCTGATCGAGGTGCTGGACGAGATCGGCTGCCCCTATGTGCGCATCGCGTCGATCGCGCTCGACGAGCCGCAGAGCATGGTGGTGACACACGACAATATCGGCGGGCTCGAAGCCGCGCGGCACCTCGTGAAGCTCGGCCATTCGCGCATCGCGCATATCTCGGGGCCGTCACTGTTCCGCTCGGCGCATGAGCGGCGTCGCGGTTTCGCGGCCGGTCTCGCCGAGACGGGCCTCAAAATGTCCAAGGAGTTCGACCGCGAGGCGGCCTATACCTTCGAGACCGGCGCGGAGAGCGCCGCCGCGCTGCTCGCAATGAAGCCGCGGCCGACCGCGATCTTCTGCGGCAATGACGAGATGGCGGCGGGCGTCTACAAGGCAGCGCGCGACGCGGGGCTGTCGATCCCCGGCGACCTCTCGGTGATCGGGTTCGACGACAGCGCGATGGCGTCGCGGCTGTATCCGCTGCTGACCTCGGTCAAGCTGCCGATCCACGACATGGGGCAGATGGCGGCGGCCAAGCTGATCGCGACGACCAGCGAAAAGCGCACCCATACCAACGAGAAGACCGAAGTCGTGCCGACCCTAGTGGTGCGCGAATCTACCGCCGCGCCGCGCAAGGCGTAAAAAAGTTCATCTCACGCAATGTGGAGCGGAGTATGGCACAAGACGCGGAACATCCGGGATGCCCACTCGAAGCCGTCCATAAGCGATTGGAAGATCTTCATCGTCAATGGCACCTTGCTGCCGACGCCTATTTCGATCCCGAGGGATTCCGTATCGCAATTCAATCTGCAATTCAGACGGCACGTACGGTTACGTTTATTTTGCAAAGCAACAAGCGAGCGTTTTCAAATTTCGATGCCTGGTACGCCCCTTGGCAGGAGAAATTCAAGGCCGACGCTCTTATGCGTTGGATGGTCGAAGCGCGTAACAAGATCGAAAAACAAGGCGACCTAGAAGCCAACAGCGTTGTTCGAGCAGAGCTTGTAGCAAGCTATTTCAGCAACGAGGTTCCCAAAATTGAAGTGCCGGCGGCGCTCTTCGATGCTCCGACTGCACTCGTCAAAGGAATTCCGTCGACCGCGCTCGGGGACCACATCCGCAGGGAAGGTGTCGTCAGAATTCAACGCCGTTGGGTCGAAAACTCCCTTCCTGACTATGAGTTGCTGGATGCTGTGGCGGTTGCATATGGCCGTCTATCCGACATGCTTTCAAATGCGCACGTCGCGCTCGGTCTGCAGGTACCCGAGACCAAAGACACTCGGACCGGCGAGATCTATGGCGACGAATTTCGGGAAGGCAGACTTCCCTGCATGATCGGACATGGAGAAATGAGGTCCATAGACGTTCGATTGGCAGATGGCCATCCGGTAGAGTTAGTCGAAATCGAACGGGTAATCGAGCGTAGAGATGCGAAGGAAATTTCGAAGCGATATGACTTCGATCCTGAACAAATGTTCGGAGATGGAAGTATTGAAAGCGCGTTATCTGGTCTCTACGCGACGGCCCGAAAGATGTTCTTGAAGGATGGCTATCACGTCAACATGGTGATGATGTTTCGAGGCGAGAAACCAGTTGATCTTCGACAGTTGGTATTCGAAGACCAAGGCCAAAAATATCTAATGATGAGACGCCTAGCTAATGAAGTCGTTCGCCGGGGTGCCGATGCAGTGATCATGATCGGAGAGATTTGGAGCGCAACATTTGATCCTGACAAGCCCTATCGGTTTGCAAGGGACGCGCCTGAACGCAGAGAAGCCTTGATCGCGACTTTGATACGCAAATGCGGAGAGCCAATCCAACTTGTGTCAACGATTGAGCGGAAAGGTAAACAGTTGGATTTGGGGAAAGTCGTCGAAGTGCGCGACGGCGCCCAAGCCATGTTCGCGCCGATATATGAAGCATGGCGGCGCGAGATTCCTAAAGAGTGGGCTGAAGCTTTTCAGAGAAAGAAAAGTTAGCCTTCCGACGAAGCTTGCCATGACGAATGACACCGGTTACCAAAAAGCGCGAAAGTTCGAGGACGACGCCATGTACAAGAAGACCCTGCACGCTTCGCATCCGGACAGCATGACCGGCGCCGACAACCAGGCGCTGCGCGACCGTTATCTGATGACGGATCTGTTCGCGCCGGGCGAGGTCACGCTCAACTACACGCATTATGAGCGCTTCGTGATCGGCGGGGCAGCGCCGACTGCGGCGCCGGTCGCGCTGCCGGTGCAGACTGCACCGGAATCGGCCAAGGGCAAGCCGTTTCTCGAGCGCCGCGAGATGGGTGCGATCAATGTCGGCGAGGGTTCGGGCGCGATCACGGTCGATGGCGTGAAATTCGATCTCGGACCGCGCGACGGGCTCTATATCACGATGGGGGCGAAAGACGTGTCATTCGCGTCGGACGACGCAGCCAAGCCGGCGAAGTTCTATCTGACCTCGACGCCGGCGCATGCCAGCTTCGAGACCAAGAAGATCTCCATCGAGAAGGCGGTGCCGCTGGAGCGGGGCGCGCTCGCGACTTCGAACGAACGCACGATCTACCAGTACATCGTGCCCACGACCTGCAAATCGGCGCAGCTTCTGCTCGGCCTGACTGTGCTCAAGACCGGCAGCGTGTGGAACACGATGCCGCCGCACCTGCACGACCGCCGCTCGGAGGTGTATTTCTATTTCGGCCTCAAGCCGGAGGAGCGGGTGTTCCACTTCATGGGCGAGCCTGATTCGATGCGCCACATCCTGCTGGCCAATGACGAAGCGGTCGTGTCGCCGCCGTGGTCGATCCATATGGGCTCGGGCACGTCGAACTACACCTTCATCTGGGCGATGGGCGGGGAGAATCTCGACTACACCGACATGAACGTGCTCGATATCTGCCAGCTGAAATGAGCCATCCCTTCGATCTTTCGGGTCGCACCGCCATCGTCACCGGCGCCAATACCGGCATCGGGCAGGCGATCGCGGTGGCGCTGGCGGAAGCGGGCGCCGACATCGTCGCGGTGTCGCGCAGCGATACGGCGGAGACTGAGAAGGCGGTGAAGGCTGCCGGGCGCGGTTTCCTGCATGTCGTGGCGGATCTGGGTACGACCGCGCCGATTGCGGACATCGTCGCGCAATCGCTGAAGCGCTTCGGCAAGATCGATGTGCTCGTCAACAATGCCGGCACGATCCGCCGCGCCGATGCGCTCGATTTCAGCGAAGCCGATTGGGATGCCGTGATCGATGTGAATTTGAAATCGGCATTCTTCCTGTCGCAGGCCGTAGCGAAGACGATGCTCGGGCGCGGCGGCAAGATCATCAACATCGCGTCGATGCTGTCGTTCCAGGGCGGCATCCGCGTCGCGTCCTATACCGCGAGCAAGAGCGGCCTCGCAGGCATCACCAAGCTGCTCGCCAATGAGTGGGCCGCGAAGAAGATCAACGTCAACGCGATCGCACCGGGTTATTTCGAGACCAACAACACCGAGGCACTGCGCAACGACGAGTCGCGCAGCAAAGACATCCTGGCGCGCATCCCGGCGGGCCGCTGGGGCACGCCGGCCGATCTCGGCGGCGCGGCGGTGTTTCTCAGTAGCGCGGCGTCGGACTACGTCCACGGCGCGGTGATCCCGGTCGATGGCGGCTGGCTGGCGCGGTAAGCGCGCTTATCGGAGCAATTCTCGAACCAACCAACTTCGTCATGGCCGGCTTTATGCCGGCCACCCAGGATCGCCATTCGACATGGTGATCCTGGGTGGCCGCCACGAGGGCGGCCATGACGGTGATGGGTTGAGTAATTGGACAGAGCGGTTTGGCTTGCGGCAACGACCTTCCCCACCCCTGCGGCAATCCGTTGCGCGAATGCATCGCCTGCGCGGGGAATGCGCGCCGGCCCCCCGCACGATCTTGCCAGTCCGTCGATTTCGGCCTTACTTTCAATTGCCACCGGTGACAACGCAGAAATACTCTGCTATGACACCGGTGTCAGGCGGTAAAACGCCGACAGGGATGAAACGATCACCCGCGCAAAGCGGGCCATAATTTCAGGCGGCGACCGATTGGACCGGATCCCGCCTAGGGGAGGGCGCAATGTTCCATACGCGTGTTTCTGTGCGCGCCAAGCTGTGGCTTGGCGCATCGGTTGCAACCTTGATCACCTTCGGCGGGATCGGCGCGGCGTATGCCGCCGACGATGCCACGCCGATCGAAACGGTCGTGGTGACGGGCTTCCGCGGCAGCCTCGACCGCGCCCTCGACATGAAGCGCGGCGCGCTCGATTCGTCGGATTCGATCCTGGCGGAAGACATCGCCAAATTCCCCGACCTCAATCTTTCGGAATCGATCCAGCGCATTCCGGGCGTCGCCCTGGCGCGCGACGAGGGTGAGGGCAAGAACATCCAGGTGCGCGGCCTCAACTCCACCTTCACCCGCGTGCGCATCAACGGCATGGAAGCGATGTCGACCACCGGCGCGGAAGACAGCCAGGGCGGCACCAATCGCGGCCGCTCGTTCGACTTCAACGTGTTCGCGTCCGACCTGTTCAGCGCGATCACGGTGCACAAATCGGCCTCCGCCGATCTCGAGGAAGGCTCGCTCGGCGCCACCGTCGATCTGCGCACGGCGCATCCTTTCGACCATGACGGCTTCACCCTCGCCCTTTCGGCGCAGGGCGGCTTTGCCGAGCAGGGCGGCGAGTTCAACCCGCGCATGTCGGGGCTGATCTCGGACACCTTCTTCGGCGACACGGTGGGCGCGCTGTTCTCCTTCGCGGTCGGTACGCGCGACACGCTGCAGCTCGGCTTCGACACGACGCGGTTCGAGAACGACAACACGGCGCAGAACGCGGCACACTCTTCGCCGCTGATCGCGGGCTGCGGCACGGTCGTCGGCGCGCAGTTCCAGTGCACTGCGGCGCAACGTTTCGGCTCGGTGGCGTATAACGGCACCAATCTGCCGGGCACGCTGGCGACGCAGGGTTCGCAGGTCGGTCCCAACCAGCCGGCCAGCGCGACTTTGCCGGCGCGCCAGACCTCCGGCGCCTTGCTGGGTGTGGCAAACGGCAACCCGAACAACCTGCCGAACAATTACGACGTCGTGAACGAGGCTTTCGGACCGCGCTTCCCGCGCTACGATTTGATCCCGAACCACGAGAAGCGGCTCGGCTTCACCGGCTCGCTCCAGTGGCAGCCCGACAACAACACGCTGTTCACCCTCGACGTGCTGGCGTCCGACTTCGCGGTGCAGCGCCAGGAAGAATATCTCGAGGCGAACTCGCTCAGCCTCAACGGCACGGGCTCGAACCTCGCGGTGTCCGGCACACCGGCGCTGCTCGCCTCGACTCTGGCGCGCGGCAATGTGAATATCCTGAGCTACAATCTCGACCAGACGACCAACAATTTGCTCGCCTTCACCGCGACCAATGTCGGCCTGCGCGCCGAGCATCGCCTCGACCATCTCGACACGCGTTTCGGCCAGGCCACGCTGGATGTTACGCACTCCTTCTCCGACGACCTGAAGGTGCACGGCATCATCGGCTGGTCGGAATCGCACCACAACAACCCGATCCAGACGACGCTGACGATGGACTATGACTGCACGGCGGCCACGGCCGGCGGCAGCGTGGCCAATTGCGGCGGCGGCCAGGGCGGCGGCGCGGGCTCGCTCGCGGCGCCCTTCACCGTCGACTTCACCGGCAGCACCAAGACGCCGCTGCTCAATTTCGGCAATGTCGATCCGACCTCGACCACCGGCTGGTTCCTGTCGCAGATCCGCGAGCGCACCGCCGCGGTCTACAACAGCTTCCGCACGGTGGCGGCCGATGGCGAATACGATCCCTATTCGTGGCTGAAGATCACCGCGGGTTTCGACTTCCGCAGCTATGGCAACCGCCAGGCGGCGACGGCGCGCTCCAACGGCGCCAACACCAGCCTGGATTCGTGGATCCCCGCTGCGATCGAGAACACGCCGCTGTCGCAATACACCCAGCTCGTGTCGATCAAGGGCTTGTCAGGCGTTCCGGCCGGCGTCGCGACATCCTATCTGGTGCCGGACATCTCAAAGGCCAACGCGCTGTTCCACATCTTCGACCAAACGGTGGACCCGGCCGTGCTGCCGACCAGCGCCGGCGCCTGCGCGGTGGCGCCGGGCTGCGGCGCCTTCATGCAGGGCATTTCCTCCTTCGGCGCCTCGAACGGCACGGTGCAGGAAAGCGACCAAGGCGGCTGGCTGCAGGTCGGCTGGGATTCGCTGTTCTACGGCGTGCCGTTCCGCGGCAATATCGGCGGACGCTATGTCGTGACCACGACGGACGCTTCGGGCATCGGCTTCAGCACCACGACCAAGACGTTCGTGCCGACCGAAGTGAAGGCGACCTATCACGACTTCCTGCCGTCCTTGAACGCGGTGTTCGAGCCGGTTGACGACTTCCTGATCCGGTTCAACGCGTCGCAGGTGATGACGCGTCCGAGCCTGACGGCGCTGCTGCCGGGCGTGACGATCAGCCAGTCGGGCGCCAATCCGGTCTCGGTGACCTCGGGCAATCCGAATTTGGCGCCCTATCGCGCCAAGACCGCGGATTTGTCGTTCGAGTGGTACTACCACAAGGGCGCGCTGTTCTCGGTCGCGTTCTTCTACAAGCATCTCGATAACATCGAGACCGGCCTGAACCAGTCGGGGGCGTTCGCGACCAATCCGCTGGGCATTCCGTCCAGCGTGCTGCTGGCGTTCTGCGGCGGCACCTTCACGGCGAACTGCAACGACACCAACGCCAACACGACCTATGTGACGACGGTGACGCAGAAGGGCGGGCCGCTCTACGGCACGGAAATCGACTGGCAGCAGCCCTTCGACTTCCTGCCCGATCCGTTCAGCAATATGGGCCTTCTGGCGAACGTCACCTTCGTGCAGGCGCAGCAGCATTACTTCCTGAACGCGGCGAACCCGTCGCAGGTCACCACGGCGGACCTCACCGGCCTATCGCGCACGACCTACAACGCCACGCTCTACTATGACGACTCGGTGTTCGAGGCGCGCCTCTCGGCGGCGTTCCGCAGCAAGTTCCTGGTCACCCAGGGCCCGACCACCGGCCTCAGCATCAACGACTCCCAGGTCCAGGCGTCGACCTTCAACCTCGATGCCTCGACGAGCTACAAGGTCGACGAGAATTTCTCGATCGATTTCCAGGCGCTCAACCTGACCAACCAGGGCCTCTACCAGTACAACGACACGGTCGGAAAGCGTCCGCTGGCCTACTACACCACGGGCCGCGAGTTCTTCGCCGGCGTGCGGTACAATTACTGAGTTTCGACGTGCGACTTTCGGGTGAGCGGTCATCCGATACCCCCTTGGAGACACACCCCGTGACTCCTTAAAAGGGCGCCGGTTCGTCCGGCGCCCTTCTTTTTTATGCGCCGGTGCGCTCCTTGAAAAACTGGATGACGTGCTGCTCGGTCTTCTTGGACGCGCTGAGCGGATTCAAATCGTCGAGATGGATCGTCAGCACCGAGTGCGGCGACATGCCAGTGCCCTTGGCGGCATCCTCGTCCTTGAGCTCGATGGCCTCGAACTTGTCGCCGAAGGTCTTCTTGAATGTCGCGAAGCGCTCATCGGGCACCAGCTTGTCGGACGGAAAGCGCAGGCCGATGACCGAGAGGTTCTCTTTCTCGAAGCGGCTCTTGGCGCAGGAGACTTCTTCGGGCGACAGGCCCATGCCGGCGCGCCGCGCGGCACCCAGGGCAAAAGGCAGCGACGGCTGTGACAGCACCGGCGCGACCACCGCGGGCTCGGTCATCATCGCGAGCGCGAAATTGCCCGTGAAGCACATGCCGACCGCGCCGACGCCTTTGCCGCCGCATTCGCCATGCGCCTTGCGCGCCAACGCGCGCAGCCAGTCGACGATCGGGCTGGAGCGATTCGACGACCACACGTCGAACTCGCGGCGGATGCACATCGCCTTGAAGATCTCGCGCATCGCATAGCCGGGCGTCGCGGTCTTGCCCGGCGTGCCGAACAGCGAGGGCAGGAACGCCGTCATGCCGGCCTCGACGATGTGGTCGGCAAAGCGCACGACCAAAGGATGCAGGCCCGGCATCTCGTGGATCACGATGACGGCGGGGCCAGTGCCGCGGCGCCACACCGGGCGCGTCCAGCGGCCATCGTCGAAATCGAAACGGCTGTAGTCCTTCAAAACGTCCGGATCGCTCATCGCCCGCCCTTTGTGCTATGCCCCGGCCAACCTAACATGCGATTCTTGCAACAAGGCCAGACCACCGCCCGCATGAGCCTCACGGAAGAATCGCCCGCCCCGCGGCCCCGCGCCTTCCTGCGCGTCGGCGTCACCGGCCACCGCCCGGGCGCGAAGCTCTCGCCGGAGCAGGCCGTGGCGGTGCGCGCCGCCATCGACCATATCCTGGGTGAGATCGCGCGCCTGACGCGGGAGGTCGCCGAGCGCGACGCCTGGGCGTTCTCCAGCCGCAGGCCGGAGATCTCCATCGTCTCGCCGCTGGCGGAAGGCGCCGACCGGCTGGTGGCGCAGGCCGGACTCGCCGCCGGCTTCAGCCTCAGCGCCGTGCTGCCGTTCGCCCGGGCCGAATACCGCAACGATTTCGAGAGCGCCGCCGCGCGCGATGAATTCGACGACCTGTTGGCCAAAACGAGCGCGGTGTTCGAACTCGACGGCAAGCGTGACGCCGAATCGCGCGCCTATGAGGCGGCCGGTCTGCTGATGCTGGCAAATGCCGACATCGTCGTCGCGGTGTGGGACCAGATGCCGGCTGACGGCATCGGCGGCACTGCGCTGATCGTCGAGCAGGCGATGGCGCAGGACGTCCCCGTGATCCTGATCGATCCGCGCAGCCCGGAGGCGCCCGCCATCCTGTGGCGCGCCGACGCGGCGCTGCCCACGGCGCGCGAGAGCATCGAGGCGGTGCCGCGCCGCCCGCTCGGCGACACGCTGAATTCGGTGATCGACATATTGGTCGGGCCGCCGGCCGATCCGCATGAGCGCCGGCCGCTGCTCGACTTCCTCAAGGAGCGCGAGCATCGCTGGAATCTCGCGGTGTCCTATCCCTTGATGCTGTTCTTGCTCGGCGTGCGCAGCCTGCGCTGGAGCGATTTCCATAGCCCGCCACAGCCGCAGGATAGCGAGACGCGCTGGCGGCACTATCTGCAAGATCATCTCGACGACGCGACGCTGGGCCCGATCGATACCGACACGATGTTCCGGGCCTATGGCTTCGTCGATCATCTCTCGACCCGCTATGCGCAGATCTATCGCAGCGCTTATGTCTTCAATTACATCGCCGGCGCGGCGGCGGTGCTGCTCGCGTCCATCGGGCTGATCTATCCGACGCCCGATCCGATCGCGGCGCTGAACTTCAAGGCGGTGATGGTGGCGATCGAGATCGGTTTGATCTCCTCGATCCTCGTCACGCTCCAGCTCGGCACGCGGCGGCAATGGCACCGGCGCTGGCTGCAATACCGCCGCCTGGCGGAGACCTTGCGCCATTTGCGCATGCTGGCGCCGACGGGAGCCGCGGCGCGGCTCGACCGGCCAAGCGACCGCGCCGGGCGCGCCTATGGCTGGGTCAGCTGGTATGCCCGCGCGGTGGAACGTGAGATTCCGGTGCCCAATGTCGCGGTGACCGATGCGTATCTCGCGGCGGTGCGCGACGCGGTCAGCCAGACCGAGCTCAAATCGCAGATCTCGTGGAACACGCACAACGCGCGCGCGATGGAGACGGCCGGCGAGCGGCTGCACCATGCCGGCACGCTCCTGTTTTGGGCAACGCTGGCGATCTGCGTCACCTTTCTCATCCTCTATTTCGTCGATATCGAATTGGCGGAACGGTTGCGCGAGCTCACCGTGTTCCTCACCGCGCTGTTCCCTGCGGTCGGCGCGGCGCTGAGCGCGATTCGCACCCAGGCCGATTTCGAGACCGTCGCCCGGCGCAGCCACGAGACGGCGCGCGATTTGGGCTCGCTCGAAGACGCGCTGGAGCGCGAGACGCCGGAATTCGCCCGCCTGACCGACCGCATCGAGAAGGCGGTCGACGTGATGATGGCCGACAACGCCGAATGGCACGTCCTGTTCCGCACCAGGCCGCTGAGTTTGCCGGCCTAAAGAGCCAGTTAAGCCCGGCGTAAGGCTTGCACGCCATGATCGCGCCATGAGCCGTTTGGGACATTTCGCGCGCGAATTGGGCCGTTTCATCCCGGCCGATGCCGTGCGCCCGTTCGGACGGCCGGCCGCGGTGATGTTCCATGGCGTGGAGCCCATAACGCTCGATGCGCGGCTGCAGACCAATCATCACGAGGTCGACGCCTTCGTCCAGATCGCGCGCAACCTCAAGAAGAATTTCGATGTCCTCCCCCTTTCGGCGGTGAGCGACGTGCTGAAGGCGCCCGACCGGCATCCCAAGGCCGTGTTCCTGATGTCCGATGACGGCTACGCCAACACGCTGACCGTGGCCGCCGACATTCTGGAAGAGTTCGGCCTGCCGTGGACGCTGTTCGTCAGCACGCACCATATCGACTCCGGCGAGCGCAGCCCGATCTTCCTGGCACTGCTCTTTATGTACACCGCGCCGGACGGCGCTTACGAGATTCCGCATCTGGGACCGCTGGCGTTGGGCGGCGAGCGCGAACTTTTGGCGGAGCAGACGGCCTGGGCGCTGCGCGGCCTCGACATGCAGCGGGCGCAGGACGCGGTCGACGCGATGGTGTCCCATCTTGATCCAACGGTTCTTCAAGAACGCCTCGCGACGTTCGCGTCGGAACGCTTTCTGAATTGGGATCAGGTGCGCATGCTGGCCAAGCGCGGCGTCGAAATCGGCGCGCATGCCCATCGCCATTGGCCGATGAACGAACACCAGTCGCCGCTGATGCTGCGCACCCAGGCGGTGCTGCCCAAGACGCGCATCGCGGCCGAGATCGGGTCTTGCCGCCATTTCGCTTATCCCTTTGGAAACACTGGCGATATTTCGCGCGGCGCATGGCAGGCGGTGCGCGATGCGGGTTACGAATGCGCCTTCACGACCCTGTCGGGAACGCTCGATGCGCAGGCCAATCGCTTCCTGCTGCCGCGCTACGGGATCGAGCCGCGGGCGCCGCATCTGGCGACGCTGATCTCGCTGCTGCGCGCCGGCAACGGCCGCGTGAACCGGTTCCAGAAGGCGCTCGCCGGCTGAGTCTCGCGGCGAGACAAATCTTACCGCGGCGTTAAGCCAGCGCGCGCCGTTAAGGCTTTGTTCGGGACAATTCTGTCTCACGGCGGCACGGCAAAACCCTCAGACGCTGGCGCGCCCGATGCAACGCCTCTCGCAACACCAAGCGAGAGCCGGCCGTGAGCCTGATCGAACCCACCGCGAAGAGCTTCCAGAGCGTCCAGCCGCATCGCGACGCGTTCCATGCCGCCTCCGACGATCTCGCCAACGCTTTCCGCTTCTCGCCCGACGCCCTGTGGGCCGCCGCCAACGCCAATGACCGCCCGGCGGTGTTCGCCCCGGCCCTCAAGCGCGCCCTCGACCTGATCGTCGCGGTTCCGATGCTCCTGTTCTGCGCGCCGCTGCTGGCCGCGCTGGCGCTGATCGTCCGTCTCGACTCCAAGGGTCCGGTGCTCTTCCGCCAGACGCGTCTGGGCAAGAACGGCAAGGCGTTCAGCATCTTCAAGTTCCGTACGATGCGCGTCGTCGAAGACGGAGACACCGTCGTCCAGGCGCAGAAGAACGACGCCCGCGTGACGCGCTCGGGCTCGTGGATGCGCCGCACCAGCCTCGACGAGCTGCCGCAGCTTCTCAATGTCCTGACCGGCGACATGTCCATCGTCGGCCCGCGCCCGCATGCCCGCGCCCACGACATCCACTACGCCGCGCGGATCGGCAATTACGAGATGCGCCAGGACGTGAAGCCCGGCATCACCGGCTGGGCCCAGATCAACGGGTTGCGCGGCGAGACGCCAACGACGGCGGACATGCGCGCCCGTGTCGATTTCGACATCTGGTACGCCCGGAACGCCAGCCTTCTCCTCGACCTCCAGATCATGCTGCGCACGCCCTTCGCGGTGCTCGGCGGAAGGAATGCGCACTGATGAGCGGCGCTTTTCAAATCCATCCCAAGGCGCCGGCCGGCGCGCTTCCGCGTCCCGCCAATGATCGCTATGCCGAAGTCGTGGTCGGCGGCATCAAGACCGCCTGCGTCTCGCGCCAGCAGCTCACCGATTTGATGGTCGAGGATTGCCTCGCGGCCCGGACCAACAATTCGGCGCCGAAACTGGTGTTCGCCTCCAACGGCCACGCCATCGCGATGGTTGCGACCGACACCGCGTTCCGCAAGAACTTCGAAGCCGCCGACATCGTGCATGCCGACGGCCAGCCGGTCGTGATGGGCGCGAAGCTGATGACGCGCACGCCGATCCCCGAACGCACCGCGACCACCGATTTCATCCACGATGCGGCGAAGGCCTGCGTCGCGCAGGGCTTGTCGATCTTCCTGCTCGGCGCGACCGAAGAGGTCAACGCGCGCTGCGCCGAGATCCTGGGCGCGCAATATCCGGGCCTCAAGATCGCCGGCCGCCGCAACGGCTATTTCAAGCGCGACGAGGAAACGGCGATCTGTGCGCAGATCAACGCGTCGGGCGCCGATGTCGTGTTCGTCGGTTTGAGCGTGCCGTTCGAGTATGAGTTCTGCGTGCGCAACAAGAGCCTGTTGCATGCCGGCTGGCTCGTGACCTGCGGCGGCTGCTACAATTTCGTCACCGGCGATTACAAGCGCGCGCCGGGCTGGATGCAGAAGCATTCGCTGGAATGGCTGTATCGTTTGGCGCGCGAGCCGAAGCGGCTGTTCTGGCGTTATGCGGTGACCAATCCGATGGCGGCGTTTTTGATCTTCACGGAGTCGCGTTCGATCAACGCGGGTGGTGTAGTGCCGGTGGCGGCGACGCAAACCGAAGAAGCAACGGTGGGATTCGGAACGCGGGTGGCGTAACTCAGATAACCTCTCCCGCTTGCGGGAGAGGTCGAAATTCGCGAAGCGAATTTCGGGTGAGGGCCGTCGCCCAGTCGGCGCCCCTCACCTAGCAAAAACTAAGGCTTAGCTGCGCGAAGTGCTTCGCTAAACCTAAGTTTTTGCGTCCTCTCCCGCTCGCGGGAGAGGTTAGTGAAACCCCCGATTTTCCTGCTCAAAACGGACTTTCCACACCCATCTTGGCCTCGCCCTTGCACCTCCTGTCTCGCAACAGGAGACCACCGTGCACAGCGCCGTTCTCGACATCGCCGCACCGTCCAGGATCGAAAAGCTGCTCGCCTCCGTCGCGCGCTATTCGCTGTCCGCGCTCGGTCCGGTGTGCATCTCCGGCGCGCATTTCCTCGGTGCGGTGCTGGTGCTGCATACGCTGACGCCGGTTCACTTCGGCCTGTTCTCCTTCGTGATGACGATCGTGCCGTTCTGCATCAGCGCCGCCGCCGCGCTGGTCGGCGCGCCCACCACCATCGGCATCCGCAAGCGCGGCCATGTCGATGCCGCCGAGCTCGCGACCTTCCAGAAAGCCAATCTCGTCCTCGCGCTGTTCGCCTTCGCCGTCGTGTGCGCCTCGCTGCTGGCGAGCGGCGTATCGTGGCACGCGGCGCTGCTGTTCGGTCTCTACGGCGCGGTGATGAGCCTGCGCTGGCTCGGCCGCGTATACGCCTACGCCACCGACAAGCCGGCGCGCGCCGCGCTGTCGGACGTGACCTACGGCACGATGCTCGTCGCCGGCCTGGGCGCGCTATACCTCGCCGACCACATGACGATGACGTACATCGCCGCAACCTTGGCCTTCGCCTCTGCCGTGAGCCTCGCGCTGTTCGACAGCGAATATCTCGTCAAGCAGTTCGCGCCGTCCGCTGCCGGCCGCCTCGCCGACTACGCGCCGGTGTGGCAGGACCTGACGCGCTGGTCGCTGCTCGGCGTCGCCGCGACGGAACTCACGATCAACGCGCATGCCTATTTTGTGACCCTCTTCTCCGGCCCCGGCGCTTTCGCCCTGCTGGCGCTGGGCAGCCTCTTGATGCGCCCTGTCGCGGTGGTCCTGTCCTCGCTGCCCGACATGGAGCGTCCGGTGATGGCGCGGGCCATCGGGGCCGGCGATCTGCCCCGGGCTTTCCGCGCGGTTAACGAATTTCGAACCGCCGCGGCCGCAGTGTTGCTCGGCACCATCCTCGTCGCGGCGGTTCTCTTGACCTGGTTCCCCAGTCTGGTCCTCAAGCAAGGCTATGACGCCCGCTCGGCCACGCTCATCGTGGCGATCTGGGTCGTGATCATGGCGGTGCGCGCGCTGCGCACCCCCGACGCGGTGTTCCTCCAGGCCGCCGGCCAGTTCCAGCCGCTCGCCAGCATCGGGATGAAGTCCTGCATCGTGTCGCTGGTCGCCACGCTGACCTTGCTGGTCGCGTTCGGTCCGGTCGCCTCGCTGCTCGGCATCGTCGCCGGCGACGTCGTGATGACGGGTTACGTCTTCACGGAAGTCGCCAAGTGGAAGCGCGCCCATGCCTGAGCGCGTCACCGTCGCCATCCCGACCTTCCGCCGCCCGCGCGGCCTCGCGCGATTGCTGGACGCGCTGGCGAAACTGGACACGACTGCGGCAGTATCGGTGCTGGTTGCCGACAACGATGCCGAGAAACATGAAGGCGCCGATCTGTGCGCCGCGATCCGCGCGCGGGGCTATCGCTGGCCGCTTCGCGCCATCGTCGTGGCGCAGCGCGGCATCGCGCAGGTGCGCAACGCACTGACGGAAGCCGCGCTCGAAGACGCGGATATGAACTTCCTCGCGATGCTCGACGACGACGAATGGCCCGAGCCGCACTGGCTGAGCGCGTTGCTCACCGAGCAGGCGAAGACCGGCGCCGGTGTGTTGCAAGGCTCGATCCTGTTCGACTTCGAGGATCGGCCCAAGGATTGGGCGCAAGCCTTCGACGGCATGTCCGACATTCGCCACAGCTCCGGCCCTGTCGAGATGCTGCAAGGCGCCGGCAACCTTCTGATGACGCGCGCCGCGCTCGAGACATTGCCCGCGCCGCGTTTCGATCCCGCTTTCGCGCTGACCGGCGGCGAGGATCGCGATTTCTTCCTGCGCCTGAAAGCCGCCGGCGTCTCCTTTGCATGGTCGGATGAGGGGCTGGCGCATACGGCGGTGCCGGCGACGCGCACCAGCCTGCGCTGGGGCCTGATCCGCGCCTATTCCATCGGCAATTCCGACATGCGTGTGTTCCTGAAATACGGCCCGAGCGCCGCAGCGCGCGTTCGCGAGTTCGCCAGGATCGCCGGCGCGCTCTTGTTGTCGCCGCTACTGTTCGTCATCCTCACTTTCGACGCGAATCGGCGCGCCGACGCGCTGCGCCGCCTGTTCCGCGCCGCAGGCAAGGTCGCCGCACTGTTCGGACGGCAATACAACGAGTATTCCGTGATCCATGGCGACTGAGGCAATCGCGACAGGCTACGGTTCCGGCCGCCCGACCCTCGACACGCGCATCGCCGAGGTGGGGTTCGTCCTCGTCTTGCTTCTCATCATCGTCGGCCTGACGCCGTTCGACGTGCGCACGTCGGCCGCGCTCGCGGCGCGCGATGCCGCCACCGCCTCGGGCGACGCGGTGCGCCAGGTCGCGTTCCTCGGCACTTTCGCGCTGATCGTCTATGGCGCGCTGCGCAAGCGCGGCATGATGGCCGTCACCGCGATCCCCCCGATGATCGCGCTGCTGCTCGGCTGGTGCATGCTGTCGTCGCTGTGGTCGGGCGAGACCGACGTCGTGGCGCGCCGTGCCGTGCTGTGCGCGATCTTCGTCTCGTCGATGCTGCTGTCGGTCGACACGCTGGGCGCCGCGCGCACCATCGTGATCTGGCGCTACGCCATCGGCGCGATCATCCTGGGCGACATCGCCTCGTCCTTGTTCGTGCATGGCGCGGTGCATCTGCCGGACGACATCGAGTCGGGCCTCGCCGGCTCGTGGCGCGGGTTGCACAGCCATAAGAACATGGCCGGCTCGGTCGCGGCGAGCGCGGTGATCATGTTCTTCTATTTCTCGCTCGAGACGCGCAAATGGGGCGACATCCTGATGTGCGCCGCCTCGGCAGTGTTTCTCGTGATGACGCGGTCGAAATCGTCGATGGGCCTGCTGCCGGTCGCGTTGCTCGCGGGGTATCTCTACCGCGTCGCGTGGCGCAACACGCTCGACCGCACCATCGCGGCAGTCGGCGCGGCGCTGCTGATCGGAATGTTCGCGATGGGCGTGCTGCTCGAATGGAACACGATCGCGCGCTATCTGGAAGACCCGCAGAACTTCACCGGCCGTGCCGAGATCTGGGCCGCCGAAATCGCCTATATCCAGGACCATCCGCTGTTCGGCGCCGGCTTCGGCACCTTCGGCAATACGGGGTTCCGCTCGCCGATCTATCAATATGTCGGCGGCGGCTGGGTGGCGCATATCGGCGAGGGCCATAGTGGATATCTGGAGATGTTCGTCACGCTGGGCAGCATCGGCTTCGCCATCGGCATGATCGCGCTGTTGATCCAGCCCTTCCTGCAATTCTGGAAGTCCGACCGCACAGAGAACAACGTCAACGGCATGATGTTCGCGCTGTTCATCTTCGACGTGCTGCACAATTTCATGGAGTCCGATTTCGTCCAGGTGACCTCGGCGCAATGGGGCCAGATGCTGATGGTGATCGCGCTGCTCAACGTGTCGTCGCGCGAGATCCGCGAGCGCAAGCGGGCGCTGGCGCCATGACGCCGTTCTTCTCGGTCGTGATTCCGGTCTACAACCGCGCCGATTGCCTCGGCGCGGCATTGCATTCGGTGCTGGCGCAGGACGATCCCGATTTCGAGATCGTGGTGGTGGACGACGGCTCGCGCGACGATCCTAAAGCGGTGATCGCCGGCATCGCCGATCCGCGCATCCGCTATATCCGGCAGGACAATGCCGGCGGCGGCGCCGCGCGCAATAGGGGCATCCTCGCGGCGGTCGGCGACTTCATCGCGTTCCTCGATTCCGACGATGTGTTCCTGCCCCATCATTTGCGCGCGATGCGACGGTTGCTGGCGGGGACGCGCGACACCGCCGGTTACGCGCGCATCGTGGTGGATCGCGGCGAAGGCCGCACGCTGCTCAAGCCGCCGCGCGGCATCGCGCCGGGCGAGGAGATGGCGGCATATCTGTTGTGCGACCGCGGCTTCGTGCCGACGATCACCACCGTGGTGCCGGCGGCGCTGGCGCGGCAGACGCTTTATCCCACTGATCTGCGCGAAGCCGAGGACACCGATTTCGCGGTGCGTCTGGCGCTGGGCGGCTGCACGTTCCGCATGGCGGAAGAGCCCGGCGCGGTGTGGTCCGACCGCTTCGATCCCAACCGCGCCTCGGCGGGCCGCAGCACGCAGCGCCTGGCGCAATGGCTGGAAACGATGCGGCCGCGCCTCTCGCGCAAGGCGTATCTCGGCGGACGCGGCTGGGCCGTTGCCAAGGGCGAGGTGGAGCAGCATCCGCTGCGGGCGCTGAGTCATTATCTCACAGCGCTGTTCGCCGGTTGCTATGGCCTCGGCCTCGCGGTCGTCGTGTTCCTGCAGATTTTTCTGCCCGTGCGCTGGTATCGCGTGGTGGCGGATGGCGCCATCGGCTGGATGGCGCCGCGCGAAGCCAAATGCTGACGCGACGTGGCGCGCTGGTGCTCGGCGCGGCGGCGGCCGTCGCGTCTGCGCCGGTGGCGGCGCAATTGCTGCGGCCGAGCCTGACAGATGAAGGCCCGTCGCTGCGCGCGCTCGCCGCTGGCAAGGGTCTGGTGTTCGGCGCCGCGAACAACAATTTCTGGCTGCGCGACCGCGAATTCGCCTTCGCCTATCTGCGCGACTGCGCGATCCTGGTGCCGGAATACGAGCTCAAGCGCGACCTGACGGAGCCGGAGCACGGCCATTACGATTTCTCCGCGTCGGATGAACTGCTCGCTTTCGCCAAAGCGCATGGCTTGCTGTTTCGCGGTCATCCTTTGCTGTGGTTCGCGTCCAATCCGCCTTGGCTGGAAGCCGCCGTGAGCGCCGCGAAGGACGAGACGATCTTCACCGATTACATCCACGCCGCGGCATCGCATTATCTGGGGCGGATGCATTCCTGGGACGTCGTCAACGAAGCCATCGCGTGCGAGGACGGTCGCGCCGACGGCTTGCGCAATTCATTCTGGCTCAAGAAATTCGGACCGTCTTATATCGACCATGCCTTCGCAGCCGCGCGCGCGGCCGATCCGGCGGCGCTGCTGGTCTACAATGATTACGGCCTCGAATCCGACACGCCCGATCACGATGCGCGGCGGCGCGCAACGCTCAAATTGCTCGAAGGGCTGATCGCGCGCGGTGCGCCCATCGGGGCGCTGGGCCTGCAAGGCCACATCACGGCGTTCGGGCCGAAGATCAACCAGAAGAAGCTTGCGGCGTTCCTCGCCGAAGTGCAGGCGACCGGCCTGCGCATCCTCGTCACCGAGCATGATGTCGATGACGGCGACGGCCCGATCGACGCCGATGCCCGCGACCGCGCGGTGGCCGATGCCAGCCGGCGCTTTCTCGATATCGCGCTCGACAATCCTTCGACCATGGCGCTGCTGACCTGGGGCTTGTCGGATCGCTTCCTCAAAGCCGAAGGCATGCGCAACAGCCTGTTGCGTGGCACACCGCGCTCGCTGCCGCTTGACGCTGCGATGCAGCCGGCGCCGATGCGCGCCGCCATTGCACAAGCGTTGCGCGGCGCACGCCGGCGTTAGGCCGCCTTCTTCCCGAACGCGGCCGCGACGCGGCGATGCAGATGGCCGCAAAGGCGCGGCGCAGCGAACTCCGCACCCACCATGAAGCGCAGCAGGGGGCCGAAGCTGTTGGCCGCCGCGAGGCCGAGGAAATAGAGGCCCGGGAGCGAGGTCTCGAAAGTGTCCGACAGCACCGGCGTGCCTTCGATCTGCTCGACCGCGTCGCGCAGGCCGGCATCGAGGAAGGGCAAAGCGGCGAGATCGGGTTTGTAGCCGGTCGCGGCGACGACGTGATCCGTCATCACGATGCGCGAGCGGCCGTCCTCATCCTTGATATCGAGCGCGATGCGGCCGTCGACCGTGGCCGCGGATTGCAGATGCTGGCCGAGCATCGCGGGAATCTTGCCCTCGACCTTGTCGCGGGTGAACCAGCCCGGCGCGGGGCCCAGATGGCGGCGCGTCACGTCGAGGCGCAGCTTTTGCGGCAGCTTGTGGAACAGCAGCGGCGCGTTGGTGCAGAAGAACGAGCGCCAACCCGGGCCGATCCCGGTGTCCGGCATGCGCAGCTGCGACAGCAGCGACGGCTCTTCATTGTCGGGCGCGGTGTGGAACGGAATGACCTTGCGGCGCGCGACGATGCGCACCTTGGCGCCGGCTTCGTGCAACGCGATGGCAGTGTCGATCGCCGAAGCTCCGGCGCCGAGCACGGTGACGTCGCGGCCCTCGAAGCGGTTGCAATCCTGATGATCGAACGAATGCGACACGGCCGATGCCGGCAGATGCGCCAGCTCGGCGGGAAGTTTCTTGAACCATGTGATGCCGACCGCCATGACGACGCGGCGCGCGGTGAGGCGCTCGCCGTCTTCCAGTGTCAGCGCATAACCGTCGGCCTGGCGCTCGATATTGGTGACGTTGAGCGCTTCGAGCGACGGCACGTATGTCTTGGTGAACCAGTCGGCATAGGCGACGAAATTGTCGACCTGGACGGGAATCTTCTGCGCCGAATAGGCGACGCCGTTCCTGGCGCACCACGCCTCGAGGGTGGAGTTCCTGTCCGGGGCGGAGAGGTTCGAGGCGAAGCCCTCCGACTTCAGGCACATGCCCTTGGGCATGTGGTTTCGCCAGGTGGACATCGGCTTGCCGAAGATCCGGAACGAGATGCCGGCACCTTTCAGATGGGCCGCGAGGGACAGGCCATAGGGGCCGGCGCCGACGATGGCGACTTCGATGCTGTTGGTCATGACGTCCTTCTGAAAACGGGGCGATTTCCAGTGTCCCAAAATGGGACAGTTCTCGTTTCGAGACAGGGAAATCCGCATTTTCCAGCCTCACCAGGGATATCTCCAAGCTTCGTGCCACGTTCAGGATTGGTTGAGACCCGATCATTACGGTGGTGACATGATCCCGCGGGTTCTCCTCGTCACCACCGTCAACTGGCCGTCCACGGCCCGGCTCACGAGCGCGTTCGCCGGCGTCGGTGCGCAGGTCGAGGCGCTGTTCCCCGCCGGCCATGTCTGTGCGAAGAGCCGATTCCTGAGCGGCGCGCATATCTACAGTCCGTATTTCCCGCTCGCATCCCTGGGCGACGCCATCACGAAAGCGCAGCCCGATCTCGTCGTGCCGTGCGACGACCGCGCGCTTGGCCTGCTGCGCACGACTTATGCGCGCGACATCGCCTCGGCACTGATCGCGCGCGCGCTGGGCGACATGGGGAGCTACGCGGCGCTGGTCTCGCGCAACGCCTTCATCGCCGAAGCGCGCGAGCTCGGCCTCGCCGCGCCGCGCAGCGCACCGGTCGAGAGCGAGGCCGAACTCGAACTGGAATTGTCCTGGCTCGGCTTTCCCGCGGTGCTCAAGGCCGATGGCAGCTGGGGCGGCGAGGGCGTCGCCATCGTGCGCGATCTTCCCGCCGCGCTCGAAGCCTATCGCAAATTCTCCACCGCGCCGTCGCGTATCCGCAGCCTCGGCCGCGCCGTGCTGCGCCAGGATGCGCATTTCCTGCGCCATGCTCTGCGCCCGCCACAGCCGGCGATCAGCGTGCAAGGCTTCGTGCCCGGCATGCCCGCGACCAGCACCTTCGCCTGCTGGCGCGGGCAGGTCCTGGCGTCGATCCACATGGATGTGCTCGAAAGCCAGGGTGCGACGGGCCCCGCCAGTGTCATGCGGCGCGTCGATTGTCCGGTAATGGAAGAGGCTGCGGTCCGGATCGCGGCGCGCTTCGGCCTGTCGGGCTTGCACGGTCTCGATTTCGTGCGCGACGCGGCCGGCCAGCCGCATCTGATCGAAATAAATCCGCGCGCCACCCAGGCCAGCGCTTTTGCATTCGGACCTGGCCATGACGTTGCGGCGGCGCTCGCGGCCTGCATCGCGCCATCGGCGGTTCGGCCCCGGCCGGCCGCGACCGCGAACCCGACAATCGCGCTTTTTCCGCAGGAATGGCGGCGCGATCCGAACAGTCCGTGGTTCCAAAGCGCCCATCCGGACGTGCCGTGGGACGATCCGGCAGTGCTGCTGGCCTGTCTCGCGCCCGGCGAGACGGTTCCCGAACGGCGTTCAGAGAATGATGAAGCTGCCGCGCCATTAACCGTTCGTCAGGCGGTCGGGCGGTAAATCTTGCAAGAGAAGCAAAAGGCTCGCTGGTCGTGCACCCGGCGAAGAGCGTATGTCGTTCCAGGGGATTAACCCACATCCGGACCAGCCACGCCCCGCATCTTCCGCGGCGCCGCTCGAGCTTGCCGACATCCTTGCGCTGCTGCGCAGCCGGCTCGGCCTGATCCTGCGTGTCACGCTGCTCGTCATCGCCATCGCCGTGGTCATCGCCGTGATGCTGCCGACGCGCTACGTCTCGTCCGCCGTCGTGATGCTCGACCCGCGCAAGAACACGGTCGCCGATCTCTCCGCCGTGCTGTCGGCGCTGCCGACCGATCCGTCGTCGCTGCAGAACCAGATCCAGATCCTCTATTCGCGCGACCTCGCTGCCGAGGTGATCGCCAAGCTCAAGCTCTACGACGATCCGGAGTTCAACGGCGCGCTGCAGCAGAGCGTCGGCTCGCAACTGACGGCGTCGCTCAATCCACGAAGCTGGTTCGCGAGCAACACCGCGCCGCCCGATCCGGCGATCCAGCGCGACGCGATCATCGACGCGTTCCTGTCGCATCTTTCCGCCGAGACCGTCGGGCTCTCGACCACGGTCACCGTGTCGTTCGGCTCGCGCGATGGAGCCAAGGCGGCGCTGATCGCCGACACCGTGGCGCAGACCTATGTCTCCGATCTCGTCGAAGCCAAATTGCGCGCCTCGGACGAGACCAGCGCCTGGCTGACGCAGCGCATTCGCGAGCTCGGCGCCAAGGTCGAGGCGCAGGAAGCCGCCGCGCTCACCTATCGCGCGCAGCACAATCTGGACTCCAGCGCCGGCGGCACTTCGCTGATCGAAGCGCAGCTCGGCGGCATCAACGGCCAGATCGTGCAGGCGCGCGCCGATCTCTCGGCCAAGATGGCGGTGTTCAACCAGGTGCAGAACCTGGTGAAGGCGGGCAACCCCGCCGACATCTCGCAGGTCATCGCCTCGCCGCTGATCATCCAGCTGCGCACCCAGCAGGCCGATCTGCTGCGCCAGCAGGCGGCGCTCGCCATTCCCTATGGCCCAAAGCATCCCAAGCGCATCGCGATCGACAACCAGCTCAAGGACATCGATTCCAAAATCGGCGAGGAAGCCGCGCGCATCGCCAGCGCGCTCGGCAACGACGTCGCCGTGGCGCGGGCGCAACTCGGCTCGCTGCAGGGCAGCCTCAACGCGACGCAGCACCAGGCGTCCGGTCAGGACATGACGGCGGTCAAGCTGCGCGCCCTCGAATCCGATGCTGTGACCTCGCGCAAGCTCTACGAATCGTTCCTCGGCCGCCTCACCAGCATCCAGGACCAGGAAGGCCTGCAATATCCCGACGCGCATGTGATCTCGCATGCCGCGGTGCCGGCGGCGCCGGCCTCGCCGCAGCGCATGCTGATCGTGCTGGCTTCGATTCCCGCCGGTCTGCTGCTCGGCTGCCTGCTCGCGCTGCTGTCGGCGCGTTTCGCCGGCGTCCGCCGCGAGGCCGCGCCGCGCATTGCACCGCAGCCGCGGCCGGTTCCGGCACCGCGTCCGCAGCCCATGCCGCAACCGGCGGCGGCTTATAGCGGCCCGCCGATCCTCGCAGACATTCCCGGGGCGCTGGCCGAAGGCGCCGCCGACCATGTGATCGACTGGCCGGCCTCGCCCTTTGCCCGCTCCATCGGGCAGCTTCTCGCCCGCATCGCGCCGCCGCGCGGCACGGGTTCCGGCCGGATCGTTGCGGTGACCGCCTCGGCGCAGGGCGAAGCGGCGGCCAATGTCGCGCTGGCGCTGGCCCGGGCTTCGGCCAAGGCCGGGCTACGGACCATCCTGGTTGACGGACATGTGATGACGCCGGCGCTGGCCCGGCTGACCGGCCTGCAGGCCAAGGGCGGGCTGATGGAGGTGCTGCGCGGCAGCACCACGATCAACCGGGCTCTGACCCGCGACCCGCGCTCTACCGCGCTCCTGCTTGCGACCCTGGCGCCACCGCGCGATCCCGATGCTGCCCTCGGCTCCCCGAAAATGGCGGAATTGTTCACGCATTTGCGCAGCATCTGCGATCTGGTGATCGTGGCCGCTCCGCCGGTGCGCGAATCGCGCGAGGCGACGACCTTCGCCCGGCTGTCCGACGCCGTGGTCATGGTGGCCCGCCCCGATAGCGGCCTCGATCCCCTGCTCAACCACGCCTTGCAGACCCTGGCGCAGTGGCGCTCGCCCCCGGTGGGGATGGTCCTGGTCCGATAATCCCTGGAGATGGAAACCAATTAAGGTGGAAAGCCGGGCTTCCGGCTTGCCTTGCCCCCCTCCTTACCGCTAAGTCCGCCCCGTCAAAATGAAGTGGGGTGACCGCCTGATGCCGTTTGACTTCAACAGCACGCCCGTACGCGCCGCCCTTGGGGCCGTATTGCTCGTGCTTGGCCTGATCATAGGCTGGTTCGGCCACAAGGCCGTGTCCACGCCGCCGGACGTGGCGACCGTTTCGGTCTACCAGGACTGGCGCATCGCCTGCCCGGCAAGCACCGACAAGGAGACCTCCTGCGAGATCCGCCAGGACGTGCTCGAAGCCAAGTCGCATTCCGAGCTCGCCAGCCTGTCGATCTTCCGCATCAAGGGCGCGGCGACGATGGTCGTGACGGTGCCCTATAATGTCCTGCTCGATCCGGGCATCGGCCTGCAGTTCGGCACCGACAAGCCGCGCGTCTATCCGTTCGAGGTCTGCAACGAGGTCGGCTGCCTGGTGCGTGTGCCGTTCGACGACAGCCTCGCCAAGGCGATGTCCGCCGCGGCCGCGGCTGCCACACCGGGGGCCCGCATCCTGCTGGTCGGCATGGATGGCAAGCCGGCCGCACTTCCCTTTTCGCTGAAGGGCTACAAGGACGTGTATCACGTCTTCGATAGCACGGAAGCCAAGCGCCATTCGTGGTGGCGGAGACTCTGGTCATGACATCCATTCGTGCAAGCATTGCCGGCGCCCTGGCGCTGAGCTTCCTCGCGTTCGGCGCCGCGGCGCAGGACGCACCGCCGGCCAATGGCGCTCCGGCGCCCGTGACGCCGAGCGAGACCAAGGCGTTCGGCGACTGGACCGTGCGCTGCTTCCCGGTCAACTCACCCTCGCCCTGCGACATGTTCCAGGTCCTGGCCAACAAGCAGACCAACCAGCGCATCCTCAGCATCTCGATCGCCTATCTGCCGTCGGGTGACAAGCATGTGATGCAGATCGCGGTGCCGCTCGGCGTCCTGATCCAGAAGGGCGCGGTGCTGATGACCGACAACTCGACCTCGCCGATGCTGCATTACCGCCGCTGCGACCGCGGCGGCTGCTATGTCGAGATGCTGGTCGACGCCAACCTGATCGGGACGCTTACCAGCACCACCGGCCCGGCCAAGATCCGCATCGTCGTCGAAGGCGGCAAGCAGTTCGACATCCCGTTCTCGCTGAACGGCTTTGCCGATGCGCATGGCGCCATGGCGGACCTCGCGCGCAAGAAGACGGCCAAGCCGACCGATGCCGCGCCGCCGCCGGCGACCCCCGAGCCTGCTGCGCCGGCGCCCGACGCCACGCCGGCTCCGGACGCGACGCCTGCGCCGACGCCGTAACGCGCGGTTCTCAAGTGCTTGAAGGAAACGGCCCGTGCTGCGCACGGGCCGTTTTCGTTTGCGCGGTCAGGATTCCTGCGGCTTGCGGCGCGCCCACCAGAGGATAAGCGCGGCGGTTGCCGCGATGACGGCCGCCAGCGCGTACCAGAAGACATGATGCTTGTGGAGCCAGTGCCAGGCCACGCCGAGCGGGCCGAGCGCCGCCGAGCCCATCGCGCCCAGCGCCAGCAGCGACGCCGACCACAGGATCGCCGA
>DATAZZ010000020.1:0-24446 GCA_036271735.1 Rhizomicrobium sp. | reverse complement strand
TCGCGAACCCCGGCGGCATCATCAGCGACATCGAAGCCATCGCGGGGATCGCGCATGCCGCGGGCGTGCCGCTGATCGTCGACAACACGCTGGCCTCACCGTACTTGATACGCCCGATCGAGTGGGGCGCCGACATCGTTCTGCACTCCGCCACGAAATTCCTCGGCGGCCACGGCAACTCGATGGCCGGCATTATCGTCGACAGCGGCAAGTTCAACTGGGGCAGCGGTAAGTACCCGACGCTGAGCGAGCCCTGCCCGTCTTATCATGGCATGAAGCTGTGGGAGACCTTCGGCGACATGGCCTATGCCATCGCCTGCCGCGTGCTCGGCCTGCGCGATCTTGGCCCTTCGCTGTCGCCGATGAATGCATTCCTTGTGCTGAATGGCATCGAGACCCTGCCGTTGCGCATGCAACGGCATTGCGACAATGCGCTGACCGTCGCGCAATGGCTGCAGCGCCATCCGAAAGCGAGTTGGGTGAACTACGCGGGACTCGAAGACAACGCGTCCTACGGCCTGCATCGTACCTATTGCCCGAAGGGAGCGGGTTCGGTGTTTACCTTCGGTCTCAAAGGCGGCTACGAAGCGGGCGTGAAGATGGTCAACGGCGTCAAGCTGTTCAGCCACCTCGCCAACATCGGCGACACACGCAGCCTGATCATCCATCCGGCCTCGACCACGCATCGCCAGCTCAACGACGACGAGCGCGCCCGCGCCGGCGCCGGCAACGACGTGATGCGCCTCTCCATCGGCATCGAGAGCGTCGAGGACGTGATCGCCGACCTGGACCAGGCGCTGGAGGCGTGACGGGTGGAACACGCAGCTGGTTTGCCGGCCTTTTCGTGGCCATCGCTCTGATCGTTGCTGCGTGTTCGCCGCCACCGGTTCAACCGGCCAAACCGGTGATCGTGGTCGTTCACCTCACACAGAATGGTACGGCTCTGTGGAACGGCAGAGCTGTGGATTCGGCGACGCTTGACCGCTTGCTGGATGATGCGGCCCGGCAGACGCCCCAGCCGGAAATTCATCTTGAAGCCGACCGGCGGACGGATTACAGCGCTGTTGTAAAAGTCTTGGCATTGATCGAGCGCAAGGGCGTGACGCATATTGGTTTCACCGGGATCGAGACGATGCCGTAGTTACGCCGCACGCAGGCGCAGCTCAAAGGTGTGCCACACCGCGGTGCACAGCAGCAGCGCCGCGATCAACTGGTGCGCCGCCGCGAGCGCCTCGGGCGCCTGCAGCACGAGCGTCGTGATACCGAGCACGATCTGGAACAGCGTCAGGTGCAGCAGCGCATTGCCGCTGCGCCGCGCCAAGTCTTGCAGCTTGCCGCGCTCCTGCCACCACTGCGCAAAGACGCTGGCGGCCACGAGATAGGCGCCGATCCGGTGATCGAACTGCGCCATGCCGGGATTCTCGAAGAAATTGATCCACCACGGCCGCTGCGCGAAGGCGTCCTCGGGCATGAACCGTCCATCCATCGATGGCCAGGTGTTGTACAGAAGCCCCGCATGCAGCCCCGCGACCAATGCACCGAGAAGCATCTGAAAATATACGAGACCCGCAATCGCAAATGCCCATCTTTCACCTCCCCAACGTGGGGAGGTCGAAAAATCGCTTCGCGATTTTTCGGGTGGGGATGTGCGTAGATACTCCAACGCCGTCCACAAAATCGCGACCAGCAAAATCAGCGCCACGCCAAGATGGATCGCGAGCCGGTATTGCGAGACGCTGTCGCGCGTCTCCAGCCCGCTCTGCACCATCCACCAGCCGACGAAGCCCTGCAGTCCGCCCAGCGCCAACAGCAGCAGCATGCGCGGCCATTCGCGGCGCGCGATCGCACCGACCCATGCAAACCATACGAACGGCACGAAGAACAGGACGCCGAGCAATCGGCCGAGCAGCCGGTGCGTCCACTCCCACCAGAAGATGCCCTTGAACGCCTCCAGGCTCATCCCGGCGTTCTCGTGGATGTATTGCGGAATTTGGCGATAGCGCGCGAACGCCTCGGCCCAGGCGGCGTCGCCGAGCGGCGGGATCGCCCCCATGATCGGGTCCCACTGCGTGATCGAAAGCCCCGAGCCGGTGATCCGCGTCAGTCCGCCGACCGTGATCATCGCCAGGATGATCGCCGCCACGCTCAGCAGCCAGAATCCGACCGCGCGGCGGCTGTGCCAGAAGGGTGCTGCGTCGCTCATGCAATCTGAATAAAGCCCTTGCCCCTCAAGGTCTTGCCGCCATCTTGTCGCGGGGCGCTCTTCCCTCTATCCAACATCCATAAGAGCGGTCTGGGAGGACGGCATGAAGCTTCTGCTGGCATTCGGTGCCCTGGCGCTCGCTGTCGTGGCCACCCGCGCCGCCGACATGCCGATGCCCGCGCCGGCCGGCGGCATGGCGATGAAAATGCTCGATCCCATGCCCGCCGTGTATATGGGCGAGGCCGACAAGCCCGGCGCGCCGGTCTTCAAGGGCCTCGGCACGCACCACCACAAGATCACCACCCGCAACGCCCGCACCCAGCTCCTGTTCGACCAGGGCATCAACCTGACCTTCGGCTTCAACCATGCCGAGGCGATCCGCTCGTTCCGCGAGGCGGCGCGGCGCGATCCGCATTGCGCGATGTGCTGGTGGGGCATCGCCAACGCGCTCGGCCCAAACATCAACCTGCCGATGCCGCACGACGCGAACAAGCCGGCCTGGCAGGCGCTGCAGAACGCCATCGCGCTCAAGCGCTATGCTTCGCCTGAAGAGCGCGACTGGATCGACGCCCTCGCCGCGCGCTATTCCGCCGACCCCCAAGCCGACCGCGCCCGCCTCGACGAGGCCTATGCGCAGGCGATGGGCGACCTCTGGAAGAAATATCCCGGCGATCTCGACGCCGGCACCTTCTACGCCGAAGCGATGATGGACACCCAGCCCTGGGACTACTGGGAGATGGACGGCATCACGCCCAAAGGCCACGCGTTAGCCATCGTTGCGACTCTGGAAGACATCATCAAACGCTCGCCCAACCATCCGGGCGCCCTGCATCTCTATCTCCACGCCGTCGAAGCGACCACGACACCCGAGCGCGGCGAGGCCGCCGCCGATCGTCTCGAAAAGTTGATGCCCGAAGCCGGCCACATCGTGCACATGCCGTCGCACATCTATTATCGCATCGGCCGCTACCGCGACGCCGCGCATGTCAACGAATTGGCCGCGCTGGTCGATGAGAAGTACATCGCCGCCTGCCACGCCCAAGGCTATTACCCGCTCGGCTATTACGGCCACAACATCCACTTCCTGTGGACCTCTTCGGAGATGGAGGGCCGCTACCAGGCCTCGATCGACGCCGCCCGCCGCCTGGTCAAGGCGATCGGCCCCGACGCGCACCGCCTCGGCGGCTCAGCGCAACTCTACCAATTCACACCCATCGCCACGCTGCTACGCTTCGGCAAATGGGACGCGGTGCTCGCCGAGCCGCTGCCGCCTTCCGATCAGAAGCTGGTGCTCGTTCTCTTCCATCTCGCGCGCGGCTTCGCCTATGCCAACACCGGCGACGCCGCCAAGGCCGCCGCCGAACGCACAGCGCTCGACGCGCTGGTCGAGGACAAGGACCTCGCCGGCTATAGCGCGTCGGGCGGCCCGCCCGCGACCGCGATGGCGCAGATTTCCCTCGACGAGCTCGACGGCGAGATCGCGCGCGCCGCCGGCGACCTCCCCACCGCCGTCGACGATTTCACCAAGGCATCGCAGATCGAACAGGCCCTGCCCTATACGGAGCCGCCCTATTGGCATCAGCCGGTGAGCCAGCTACTCGGCGCCGCATTGCTCCAAGCCGGCCGCGCCAAGGAAGCCGAAGCCGTCTACCGCAAGAGCCTGATGACCTACCGCCTCGACGGCTGGGCGCTGTATGGCCTCGCGCAGGCGCAGGACGCGCAAGGCGATCACGCCGGCGCCGCGGCGACGCGCAAGATGTTCGACACCGCCTGGCAACTCGCCGACGTCAAACTCACCTCTTCGAGGTTCTGACATGGACGACAACTTCACCTTCGACGGCGCCGACGGCGCGAAAATCTTCACTTACCTCTGGCTGCCCAACGGTCCGATCCGCGGCGTGCTCCAGCTCGCGCACGGCATGGGCGAGCACGCGCTGCGCTACCGCGAACCGCTCCAGCCGCTGCTCGACGCCGGCATCGCAATCTATGCCAACGACCACCGCGGCCATGGCCGCACCGCGCCCGACAAGGCCACGCTCGGCGATTTCGGCCCCGGCGGGTTCGCCGCCGTGGTCGACGACATGGCGCAGCTGTCGCGCATCATCCGCGAAGAAAATCCCGGCAAGAAACTCATCCTGATGGGCCATTCGATGGGATCGTTCGCGGCGCAGATATACGTCCTTGACCACAGCGACCTGATCGACGGCTTCATCCTTTCGGGCTCCGCCGCGGTGGACAAGCTGATCCCGCCCAAGGAGGCCCAAGGCGACATCCTCACCACGATGAACACCGCCACCACGCCGCGCACGCCGTTCGACTGGCTGTCGCGTGACGACGCGGAGGTCGACAAATACATCGCCGATCCGCTGTGCGGCTTCTCCGTGAACGACGCGTCCCGCAAATCGATGTTCGCCGCCACCGCGCCCACAGTGGACCCCACCAAGCTCGCCGGCATCCGCAAGGATTTGCCGTTCTACATCTTCGCCGGCGACAAGGACCCGGTAAACGCCGACATGACGCGCCTGACGCCGCTGGTCGAGCGCTACCGCGCCGCCGGCATAAGCGACATCGCGACCGACTTCTACAAGGACGGCCGCCACGAGATGCTCAACGAGACCAACCGCGGCGAAGTCGTCGCCAACCTCCAAGCCTGGATCGAACGCGTCATCGCATGACCCCGCGCATCAAGAAGCTGATCGGCACCATCCTCATCCTGCTCTGGGTACCGGTCTATGCGATCCTCGCCATCGGCGTTGCCGCGCATCTGCTGCCGCATGCCGGCAGCGCCACCGCCTTCTTGTTCTATGCCCTCGCCGGCACGCTGTGGGCAGTGCCGGTCGGCGCGCTGTTTCCCTGGATGTACCGCGAACCCAAAGCGAAGGCCTGAACCTGCCCGTTCCTATTGGAAAGGATCACCAAAAATGACACCGGTTTCCCGCCGCACTCTGCTCGCGCTCACCGCAGCGACGCTCGCCGCGCCCACCATCGTGCGCGCCGCCGACACCACCCCCATCGCCACCACCCGCGCCGGCAAAGTACGCGGCACCAGCGACCAGAGCATCGCGGTCTTCAAAGGCATCCGCTACGGCGCCGACACCAGCGCCACGCGCTTCCAGCCGCCGCGCCTTCCGAAGCCGTGGCCCGGCATCGCCGATGCTCTTGCCTATGGTCCCGCCTGCCCGCAAGGCCGCGACGACGAGCACGCGAGCGAAGACTGCCTCTTCCTCAACGTCTGGACGCCCGCCTTGCGCGACGGCGGCAGGCGGCCGGTGATGGTCTATATCCATGGCGGCGCCTATTCGAACGGCTCGGGCTCCAGCCCACTCTATGACGGCGTGAACCTGTGCAGGCGCGGCAATGTCGTGGTGGTGACGCTGAACCACCGCTTGAACGCGTTCGGCTATCTCTATCTCGCGCGGTTGGACAACGACTTCCCCGATTCCGGCAATGCCGGCCAGTTCGATCTCGTCCAGGCGCTGACTTGGGTGAAGGACAACATCGCCGAATTCGGCGGCGATCCGAACTGCGTCATGGTGTTCGGCCAGTCCGGCGGCGGCGCCAAGATCGCGACGCTGATGGCGACGCCGGCCGCCAAGGGCCTGTTCCACCGCGCCGCCACGATGAGCGGCCAGCAGGTCACCGCCTCCGGCCCGTTCAACGCCACCAAGCGCGCGCAGACTTACATGGCCGCGCTGAACCTCACCCCCGACAAGACCAAGGACCTGCTGAAACTCCCCACTGCGCAACTCGTCGCCGCGCTGAAAGCGACCGATCCGGTGATCGGCAGCGGCGGCGTCTATTTCGGCCCCGTCCTCGACGAGCGCACCTTGACGCGTCACCCGTTCTATCCCGATGCCCCGGCGCAATCGGCCGACATCCCGATGATGATCGGCAACACCCATGACGAGACCCGCCTGTTCATCCAGGACGCCTGGGCCGCGACGCTGACCTGGGACGATCTCCCCGCGCGTCTGGCACCCAATTACCGCGTCGATCTCGATCCCGAGACCGTCATCGCCAAATACCGCGAATGGTTCCCGAACATCACGCCGACCGAGATGTTCTACAAGGCGACCACCGCCGGCCGCTCCTGGCGCGCCGCGATCATCGAGGACGAATTGCGCGCGCAAGCCGGCACGCCGGCTTACGCATACGAAGTCGACTTCCAATCACCCATCGACGGCGGCAAATGGCACGCGCCGCACACCATCGACATCGCGCTCGCCTTCGACAATACCGACCAGCCCGGCGCGCTTGCCGGCAACGGCCCCGAGGCCCGCGCGCTGGCGGCGCAGATGAGCGAAACCTTCATCGCCTTCGCCCGCACCGGCAACCCGAACAACAAGACGCTGCCGCAGTGGACGCCCTATACGCTGCCGAACCGCGAGACGATGATCTTCGACACGACATCGCACATGGAAAATGACCCACGCGGCCGAGAGCGCGAACTCTTCGCCCGCGTCCCGTTCATCCAGCAGGGGACATGATGGTTACGCGCGCAGCCCCAACCCATCGATCCGCGCCATCAGCGCCGCGTCCAGCGGCCCCGCCGCCTCGGCCTCGACGCACTGCTTGAGCTCGTCCCGGTTCTTCACCCCCAGGATCACCGTCGCCACGCCCTCCATCGACAATGCATAGCGGTGCGCCAGCACCGCAGGCTCTTCTCCGATCTCGGCGCACAGCATGCGGAACGGCTCGGCGCGCACGAAATCCCTGGTGTCCGGATTGTTCGCCGACAGGGGCCGGTCGATCTCACCCGTCAGCGCGCCCGCCTGCACCGCGCGGATGCCGAGCACGCCGACGCCTTGCTCCGCCGCAATGCGCAAAATCTCCCGCGGCTTCGCCGGCTCGGCGTAGCGCCGCAAACTCCCCGCGCTGTCGAGCAGGTTGGTCACGACCTGCACGAAGCCAGGCTTCTCATCATGTTTCAAAGCGCGGATGATCGCGTCCGGCACGCCCGACCCGGTAATGCCCCAGCTTTCGATCTTGCCCGCCGCCTTGAGCTTCTCAAATGTCGGGATCACCAGCTCCGCATAGACCGACCAACGCGTCGCGAAGGTGTCCTGGGCATCGGGACGGATCGCATAGACATAATCATCGGCGCAGATATTCGAGTGCAGGAAGAAGACATCGACATGATCCATCTTCATCGTCCGCAGGCTGGCATCGAGCGACGCGGTCATCAGCCGTTCGACATCGCGCGGCGCCGGCGTGCCGAGGCCGTATTTCGTCGTGACACGCAGGCCATCCGGCACCCGTCCGCCAAACGTCTCGCCGACGGTCGCCTCGCAATTGCCGTACATCGGCGCGGTGTCGAGCAAATCGATCCCCGCATCGACCGCCGCATGGATCGTCGCGACGCACTCCGCGCGGCTGTTGGCGCCCCAGATCTGCCCGATCCCGCCGCCGCCCAGCGTCAGCGCGCTGACCTCGCCCAACGCGCCGAATTTGCGCTTCTGCATGTCACGTCCTGTTCCAGATGGATTGGAAATCGCCGCCGCCGTTCAGGAGCTGCGCCGGACTCTTCTTGTCGATATGGCCGATCAGGCCCTGATAGACGCCATAGCCGATCAGTTCCTGCAGCCGCGGCGAAAACGATTTCACCAGCGCCGGCGAAAGCCCAAGCTGCTGGTTCTCCTGCTGGCGGATGAAGCCGGCGCAGTAATTCATCGCGATGCCGGTGCGCCGTGCCTCAGTGCGATTGGCGCCGCCGCCATGCCACAGCGCGCCGTCCCAGATCAGAACGCTGCCCGCCTTCATCGCGCCCGGCACAGTCTCGTATTGCCCGCCATAATCCGGGTTCGCGTGTCTGTGGCTGCCCGGCACCAGCCGCGTCGCGCCGTTTTCGTCGGTGAAATCGGTCAGCGCCCACATCGAATTGCACACGATGGGTCGATGCGGCTTGTCGAGCGGGATCACCATGTCGTCGGCATGGATCGGCTGCGCAATCTCGCCCGGATCGATGGCGATGGACGACAGCGACGAGATCAGGCACCCCGCATCGAGCACACCCTCGATCACCGGCAGCACGTTCTCGTGTACCGGCACCTGCGCGAACGGCGCGCCATGCGCCAGCAGATTGTAGATGCGGACCGTCTTGTGCCCCTCGAACCCGTTCATTGCCGGTTTCGCGCCCAACTCGCGCTCCAGCTGCGCCAGCGCCACATTCAAAGCATCGATCAGCGCCGGTTCGATCGCGTTCTCGATGATGGTGAAGCCGTCGCGCTGGACCCGCGCCACATGCGCGTCGCGTTTCGCCGGATCCATCAATGCCCCGGCCAATACGTCGGCGTCGGCGGCGGCGACACGGCGGCAACAGGATGCCCGTCCACCGGCCGCCCGGGCTGCAAGCCCAGCAGGCGCATCACCGTCGGATGCACGTCGATCTGGTCGAGCTGCTTGATCTCGCCCGGCTTTACGCCCGCGCCCCACACGTAGAAAATGCCGTGCATCTGCACCACGCTCGGGTCATAGCCGTGCGTCGCCTTCAGCGGCACGGTGAACGCCTTGAAAGTATGCGGCCACAGCCAGTTCATCCCGACCCAGTCGGTCCACGATGGAAACAGCTCCGGCCCCGCCATCCAGTACGGCGGATGCGTCAGCACCATCAAATCGCCGGCGCGCGGCCCGGTGCCCAAATGCGCGAACGCCGGATAGTGCCCCTTGCGATAGACCGTGAAGATATCGGGATATTGCTTCAGCGCCGTCTCGACCCGATCGATGCTCTCGCCCTTGTCGAGATAGAAGAACGCGCTCGCGCCGTCGGTCGCCTGCTGCGCATGGATGTCGTTCTCGTGCATGATGCGGCCGAGATTGACGAGATTGCCGACATCCATCATCCCATGATCGGTGCCGACCACCAGCGTGCCCTCGCGCGTGCGCGGCAACGCCTTGATCCCCGCCATCAATTTTCCGGTGATGGCATCGACCTCGCGCACCGCGGCCTGCGTCTCCGCGCCCGTCACGCCATATTGATGCGCGACATGGTCGGGGATCGAGAAATACAGCGCGATCAGCCGTGCATGGTTCGGACCGTTGTCTTTCAAGAGCTTCAACGCGCGATCGACGATCGTGTCGTCGCTCTCATGCTGCTTCCACTGCACTTCGGGATTGTAATAGGTCTCGCGATAGCCGGTCTTGCTCGACCAGCGGCCGACGAAGTTGAACGCCGCGCTGCGCACGCCCTGACGCTCCGCCGCCTCCCACATCGTCTCGCAGCCGGTGCGCCACGCGCCGTCGCCGGCATCGCCATTGTTGTCGCCGCCGAAGCGCCGCCCCGCTTTCGGATCGACGAAGATGTTCGACATGATGCCGTGATGCTCCGGCCAGCAGCCGGTCTCGAAGGTCGTGTGGTTGATCAGCGACACGGTCGGAAACGCCGGCACCAGATGCCGCGACCACGCCCCCTCGCGCTTCAGCCGGTCGAAATTCGGCGTCGGATGCGCCGCATCGAGCTCCGCCGGCGCGAAGCCGTCGAACAGCACGACCACGACGGTGCGCTCGGGAATGGCCCTGACAATGATGGTCTCCCGCGTCGCCGACGACGGCGCCGCGCCCAGCGCGAATAAGGCCAACGCAAAACCAAGACGCTTCATGCTACCCCCCGAAAGCAAAACGCGCGCGCACTATAACCTCTCCCGCCCTTCGCGGGAGAGGTCGAAATGCGAAGCATTTCGGGTGAGGGCGTGCGGCGCACAGGCCCTCACCCGGCTCGCAAGGGCTCGCCGACCTCTCCCGCAAAGGGCGGGAGAGGTTATTTTGGCTACGCTTTTTCCAAAATGTGCACTGCACAAGCGCTGCCGGCGCCGACGACATGCGTCAGCCCGATGCGCGCGCCTTCGACCTGGCGGTTGCCCGCCTCGCCGCGCAGATGCGTCGTCACTTCGTAGATGTTGGCGATGCCCGTGGCGCCAAGCGGATGGCCCTTGGACAGCAGCCCACCCGAGACGTTCACCGGAATCTTGCCACCGAGCCCGGTGGCGCCGGAATCGATCATCCGTCCCGCCTCGCCGTCGCCGCAGATGCCGAGGTTCTCGTAATGCACCAGCTCCGCGGTCGCGAAGCAGTCGTGCAGCTCGATCAGGTTCACGTCCTGGGGCCCGAGGCCGGCCATTTCATAGGCCGTCTTGGCCGCCAGCCGCGTTACCGCGTTGAAATCCATCATCGCGATGTTGCGCGAGGTGTAGGGATCGGACGCCAGCGCCGAAGCGCGCACCTTCACCGCGCGGCCCATCAGGCCGAGCTCGCTCGCCTTCTTCTCCGAGCACAGCACCGCCGCCGCCGAGCCATCGACGTTCACCGAGCACATCAGCTTGGTGTTGGGATAGGAGATCATCTCCGCGCCCATCACCTCTTCCAGCGGCGTTTCCTTCTGGTACATCGCCTTGGGATTCAGCGTGGAGTGGTGATGGTTCTTCACCGACACTTTCGCGAACTGCTCGAAGGTCGTGCCGTATTGGCGGGTGTGCTCCAAGCCGACATGCGCGAACACGCTGGGCATCGTGCCGGAGCCGAGCAGGCCCTCGGTCGGGATGCCCTTGCCGCCGCCACCACCGCCCAGAAGGCCGCTGCCCATCTGCTCGCTGCCGACGCACAGCACGATGTCGTAGACGCCGGCCTTGATCGCCATCCAGCCTTCGCGGAACGCGGTCGCGCCGGTGGCGCAGGCGTTGGCGGTGTTGACCACCGGAATGCCGGTCTGCCCGATCTCGCGCAGGATGCGCTGCCCGACGCCGGCCGAGGCCTCGAACAAATTGCCGCTGTACAGCGCCTGCATGTCCTGGATGGTCAGGCCGCAATCGTCCAGCGCCATCAGCGCCGCTTGTGCGCCCAGCTCGGGCACGGTGCGTTCGGGAAAGCGCCCGAACTTGATCATGTCGGTTCCGACGACATAGACATCGTTGCTCATGGCGCGCTCCTCAGGCTTTGGGTTCGAAGAAATAGGCGAGATAGGAATTGCCGTCCTTGTCCTTCTGCGGGACCTCGCGGATGACGACCTTGACCGGCATGTCGAATTTGATCTTCGCCGGATCGGGCTCGACGCCGAGCAGATTGCCCTTCAGCGTCCCGCCGCCATCGAGATCGACGATCGCCGAGATGAACGGCACCGGCACGCCCGGAAAATTGCGGTGCACGACGGTGTAATTGTAGAGCTTGCCCGTGTCGGCGAGCTTGATCGCCTCGACCCCTTTGCGCGCCCCGCACTTGCCGCACACATCGCGCGTGCCGACCACGACCTCGCCGCACTTGGAACACTTGGACCCGGCGAGATAAGGCGCGCCGCCATCCTTCGGAATTTTCAAAAACGCGACGACACCTTTGGTCGTCGGAGCGGGTTTCACGGCAGCGCCGGCTGCGGACATGGGATATCTCCGGTGAATCTGGGCCGCACTCTATAACGGCGGCGGATGCGGTTGCTAATTCGATTTTCTGACGCTGCGGAAGGCTAAAACCGCCGCCACGGCACACCAGCCACCAGGCAGAAAACGGCGGCGACAACGGCGCCAAGGAGCCCACTGGCGATCGCCGTCAGGACATGGCCGATAGCGACCGCACCGACGACCGTCCAAATCCCCGTCATCCAGGCCAATACCGTGAGCGCGCGAAATTCGGCGCGCCGCAGGAACAGGAAAATAACGCCCCACACCAGGCACGCGAAAACCAACGTCACCGGCACAACGGAAATCGCGATCGTCAATTCCTTGGCCAGGACGTGATGGTCCCATTCGTCCGTCACCTGGCGCATCTGCCGCCAGGTGGAGAACGCCCAGAACGCCGGAAGGACCGCCGGGATCAGCGACGATGCGATGACCCCGAGCCATACGCGGCCCGTACCGATGGCTTTCAGCGTCGTCATCGCGCTCAGGTCTTGGCGGGCCGCGATGCGTCCGCGATCGCCTCGGCCTTGGCGAACAGCGCCGGATCGACCTTTGCTCCGCTCGCTTTGGCGTTCTCGTCGAGCTGTTCGGGCTTGCTGGCCCCGACGATGGCGCTGGCGATGTTCGGCTCGCGCAAGACCCAGGCGAGCGCGAACTGGCCCATGGTGAGGCCCGCCTCCTTCGCCAGCGGCTTCATCTTCTGCACGCCTTCAAGCCAGGACTTGTCCATCCAGCCCTTGATCGCGCCACCCATATTGTCGGACGCTGCGCGCGTGCCGGCCGGCGGCGGCGAATTGGGATCGTACTTTCCCGTCAACACGCCCTGCGCCAGCGGCGACCACACGATCTGCGAGATGCCGTTGTTGGCGCAAAGCGGAATCACTTTCGCCTCCGGCCGGCGGTAGAGCAGCGAATATTGCGGCTGGCTGGAGACGAAATGCTCGACGCCTTTCATCGCAATGGAGGCTTCGATCTGATCCGGCGACCATTCGGAGAATCCGAGCCAGCGCACCTTGCCGCTCTTCACCGCGGCGTCAGCGCCTCCATCGTCTCTTCGAGCGGCGTGTTCGTATCATAGCGGTGGCACTGATAGAGATCGACGAAGTCGGTGCGCAGCCGCTTCAGCGAGTCGTCGAGCTGCTTGCCGATCTGCACCCGCGACAGCCCCTGATTGCCGCCGCCCATATCGCCGAACACCTTCGTCGCGAGGATGTAGGAGTTGCGCTTGCGCCCCGCCAGCGCTTCACCGAGCACCGTCTCGGACGCACCGCGGCCATAGACATTCGCCGTATCGATGAAATTGATCCCGAGCTCGAAGGCGCGGTTGACGCAGGCGATTGCGGCATCCTTCTCCACACCGACGCCATAAGTCAGCCACGAACCTAAGGAAATCTCCGACACGGTAAGGTCGCTGGCGCCGAGTTTGCGGTATTTCATGGCTGTCTCCTGGTGCGTAATTATTGTTGCCGCAGCATCGGAAAATCGCACCCATTGAGTCAAACTGACCAAAACAGCAGGAGGGATTCATGACCGCCAACCAGCAATGGATTTACGCGCGAAAGCCGAACGCACAGGTCGGCCCGGGCAATTTCGATCTCCACGAAGCGCCGATGCCGCAGCCGAAAGACGGCGAAGTCCTGGTGCGCACCACGCTGCTCTCGCTCGATCCCGCCAGCCGCGCCTGGATGCAGGGGCAGACCTATCGCGCGATGCTCAACCCCGGCGACGTGATGGCCGGCTGGGGCATCGGCGAGGTCGTCGCGTCGAATGCGCACGGTTTCGCGCCCGGCGATCTCGTCTCCGGCGAATATGGCTGGCAGCGCTTCGCCGCCCTCCCCGCCCACGCACTGACCAAGCACGACAAGGCGCACAAGCCCGAGCACATCCTCGGCGTACTCGGCATCACCGGCCTCACCGCCTATTTCGGCTTGCTCGATGTCGGCAAGCCGCGGCCGGGCGAGACGGTGCTCGTCTCCGGCGCCGGCGGCGCGGTCGGCACCATCGCCGGCCAGATCGCCAAGCTGACGGGCTGCCGCGTCGTCGGCACCACCGGCGGCGCCGACAAATGCAAATGGCTGACCGACGAGCTCGGCTTCGACGCCGCGGTCGACTACAAATCCGGCAATCTTCACCGCGCCATCAAGGACGCCTGCCCGAACGGCGTCGACGTCTATTTCGACAACACCGGCGGCGAGGTCCTCTCCGCCGCGCTGTCGCGGATGAACGTCTATGGCCGCGTCGCGTGCTGCGGCGCGATCTCCAACTACGACACCGGCACGCCGGCGCCCGGCCCCGCCGGAGTCCCTGGCTTCCTCGTCACCAAGCGCATCCGCATGGAGGGCTTCGTCGTGATGGATTTCTACAACCGCCGCCGCGAGGCCGAAGCCGCGCTCGCGACATGGGTGGAGCAAGGCAAGATCAAGGCCGCCGTCGATATCGTCGAAGGCTTCGACAAGATGCCCGAAGCGCTCGCCGGCATGTTCGCTGGAGCAAATCGCGGCAAGCTGATGGTGCGGGTCTGAGGTGACGAACACCCCCTTCGTCCTGTTCGGCACCTCGCACATCATCGCGCTCATCGTGCCGTTCATCCTGCCGTTCATCGTCGCGCGGATCGTCAGGCCGCTCGAACATCCCCGCGCCGACAAATATCTCCGCTGGACGTTCGGCGCGGCGATGACGGTGAACTGGGCCTGCTGGATGCTGCTCCTGCACGGCAAGGGCTGGCTCGGAATCGACAACGAATTCCCGCTGAATTTGTGCGACTGGGCCACGGTTGCAACCGTGATCACCCTGTTCTGGCCGAACCAGCGCACCTATGAGCTGGCCTATTTCTGGGCCCTCGCCGGCACGCTGCAAGGCATGATGACGCCCGACGTCGTCTACGACTTTCCGGAAACCCAGTTCGTCCTGTTCTTCCTGTTCCACGGCGGCATCATCGCGAGCGTGCTGTACCTGACCTTTGGCCTGAAGATGCGCCCCTACCCCGCTTCACTGCCGCGTGCCATCGGCTGGACTTTCGTCTATGTCGGCGTCGCCGGCGCGTTCGACTGGCTCACCGGCGCCAATTACGGGATGCTGCACCGCAAGCCGCCCTTCCCGACCATCCTCGACGTCATGCCGCCCTGGCCGTGGTATATCGGCGTCCTGATCGCGATGGGCCTGGCCTCGACGCTGATCTATTATGCGCCGTTCTTCGTGGCCGACCGCCTCCGCGCCACCACGCAACCCGTCAGCGCCTGAGCCGTTACCGCCCCATGCCCATCACCGACAACAAGCCCTATCACCGCTTCGAGCTCGAAGAGAACGGCGAGATCGCCTTCGCCAACTACCAGCGCAACCACCTCCATGTCGTGATCCCGCATGTCGAGGCGCCGCTGGCGCTGCGCGGCAAGGGCACGGCGTCGCGGCTGATGGAAGGCATCGTCGAACGCGCCCGCGCCGAGGGTTTCAAGATCACCCCGACCTGCTCTTACGCCTTCACCTGGTTTCGCCGTCACAAGGACGCGGCAGACGTCCTGGATTAATGCGCCGGCGCCGCGGCCTTGAACTGCGCGCCGAATTTCGCGATCAGCTTGCGCAGCTGCGGCTCCTGCACCGTCTGCGCCGCCTCGGCGAGCGCAAACCAGCGTAGCTCGCGTGCATCCTTCTCGAGCCAGTTCTTGCGCTGCCGCGTCACCTTCATGGCGAACACGTCGACTTTGCACGGCACATTCACGTCGTTCCGCAACAGCTTGAAATAGTGGAAAAATCCGATCGGCTCGGCCTGAATTTCGCCGCTGATCCCCGCCTCCTCCAGCGCCTCGCGCGCCGCCGAGGCGGACGGCGACAGGCCCTCGATCGGCCAACCCTTGGGCACGATCCAGCGCCGCGTCCGGCGCGAGGTGATCAGCAAAATCTCCACCGCCCCATCGACCACGCGATAGGGCAGTGCCGCATATTGCGTGCCGGTCGTCTTCTTCGAAGTCGCCGCCGCCGCGCGCGGCGCCGCGATGCTCGTTCTCATGCCACGGCCCCGTACAGCCAATAGAACGCGGCGCCCATGACGCCCGCGGCCGGCATGGTAACGATCCAGGCGATAACAATGTCTTGCGCCACGTTCCAGCGTACGGCGGAGGCCCGGCGCGCCGCGCCCACGCCGACGATGGCGCCGGTGATCGTGTGCGTCGTCGAAACCGGTATGCCCAAACCTGTCGCCAGGAACAAGGTGATCGATCCTGCTGTTTCCGCGCAGACGCCCTGGAATGGCGTGAGCCGCGTGATTCGCGAACCCATTGTACGCACGATGCGCCAGCCGCCGAACAGAGTCCCCAGCGCCATCGCCGCCTGGCAACTCAGCACCACCCAGAACGGCACGTGAAACGCGCCATGAATGCCGCCATGCGCGATCAAGAGCGCGGTGATGATACCCATCGTCTTCTGCGCGTCGTTGCCGCCATGGCCGAGCGAATAGAGCGAGGCCGAAGCGAACTGCACATGCCGGAACAGCGCATCGACTCGCGCCGGTGTCGAGCGCACGAACAGCCAGGACAGCAGCAGCACCAGCAGCAGCGCGAGCACGAGGCCCAGCGCCGGCGACAGCACGATGGCGCCCACCGTCTTGCCCAGCCCGCTCCACACCACGGCGTGCCACCCGGCCCGCGCCACGCCGGCGCCGACCAGGCCGCCGACCAGCGCATGCGAGCTGCTCGACGGAATGCCCGCCAGCCACGTCACGATGTTCCACACGATGGCGCCCATCAGCGCACCGAACACCACTTGGTCGCTGATCACGTTCGGCGCGACAATGCCGCTGCCGATCGTCTTGGCGACGCTGAGCCCGAACACCAGGAACGCGACGAAATTGAAGAACGCGGCCCAGAACACGGCATAGCGCGGCGACAGCACGCGCGTCGACACGATGGTGGCGATGGAATTGGCCGCGTCGTGCAGCCCGTTGAGGAAGTCGAAGGCCAGCGCGACGGCAATCAGGCCGATGAGCAGCGGTTCCACGCCGTCAGGCCTGCTCGATGACGATGCCGCTGATGCGGTTCGCGACGTCCTCGAAGCGGTCCATCACCTTCTCCAGGTGGTCGTAGATCTCGATCCCGACAATATAATCCATCGCGTTGCCGTTGCGGTGCTTGGTATAGAGCGCCTTGAGGCCCAGATCGTGCAGCCCGTCGGCATTGTCCTCCAGCCGGATGATCTCCTCGGTCAGGACATTCAGCTTGCCGGCCTGCTGGCGCAGTGAACCGAGCAACGCCACCGCCTCGACGGTCAGCCCCGCCGCCTGCACGATGGTGTCGCCCATCTGCGCCATCTGCGGCTCGAATTCCTTGACCTCGAACAGCAGGATCGCCTTGGCGGTCTTCTGCATCTGGTCGATGGCGTCGTCGAGCGAGCCGATGAGGTCCTGGATGTCGCTGCGGTCGAACGGCGTGATGAAGGAGCGCCGCGTCAGCAGCAGTACGTCGCGCGCAAAACCGTCGGCCTGGTCCTCGTATTCCATCACGCGGCGGCAGGCATCGGCCACGCCGTCATCGCCCTGCAGCACCTGGCGCAGCGCGCCCGCACCATCGACCAGCGTCTGGGCGTGGCGGTTGAACAGCCCGAAAAAGCGCTCTTCCTTGGGCATCAGCGCCTGGAACCATCGCAGCATCACAAAACCTTCATCGAATCGTCATGCGATTCATGCGCCGCAAACCCCGGCAGCGTCCAGCCGAGCGCGATGGCGCCGGCCCGTAGCCCGAACCCGGCGGCGAACGCCACCAGCCCCGCGATGTCGGCGGCAAGGCCGAGCGTCGTCGCCGCCACAAACACCGTCGCCGCCAGCACCGCCCCGGTGATGTAGATTTCGCGCCGCAGAAGCACCGAAGGCTGCCCCGCAAACAGGTCGCGCATGATCCCGCCGAAGGTGGCGGTCAGTGTCCCCATCACCACCGCGACCGGCGGCGGCACACCGGCGCCGAGGGCCTTGGCGGCGCCGAGCACCGCATAGGCCGCAAGCCCGACGGCGTCGAACCACACCAACGCCGAAGACCGCCACGGCCGCTCGCCCACGATCCACACCACGCCCGCCGCCGCCAGGCACACATATATGTAGCCCGGCGCATGCACCCAGAACACCGGCACCCCGATCAGCAGGTCGCGCAGCGTCCCGCCCCCGATCCCGGTGAGGATCGCAAACGCCGCGAAGGTAATGACGTCATGCTTGCTCCGCGCCGCTGCCAGGGCGCCGGTGATCGCAAACACGGCCACGCCGAGATAATCGAGCGCCGTCACGGGAATAGGCAGGCCGGTCACAACAAGTCCTCCCTCTCCCCCCTTCCGGGGGAGAGGGCCGGGGTGAGGGGGTGCCTATGTCAATAACAGATGTTCAGCAGCGATGAAGCAGCCGATACCAAGCGACGTATCTTCACCTCCCCCTTTGTGGGGAGGTCAAAAAGGGGGCCTTTGACAAATCGCAACGACACCCCGCGCCCGGCGCCGCACACTCCTCCCGCCACCATCGCAGTGCCGCCATGAGCCGCAACATCCTCGTCGTCAACGGCCATCCCGATCCGCGGCCCGAGCGCTTCTGCGCCGCGCTCTGCGACGCCTATGCCGCCGGCGCGGCGGCGCGCGGCTGCGCCACGCGGCGGCTCGATGTCGGCGCCCTCAACCTCGCGTCCCTCGCCGACGATGACAGCGAATGGGAAAGCGTCGAGCAGGCCTTCCGCCTGGTGCGCGCCGCCGACCGCCTCGCGATCTTCTATCCGCTCTGGGCCAACGCGCCGCCGGCCGAGTTGCGCCAGATGTTCGACTATATCTCGCGTCTCTCCGCGCATCTGCAACCACACGCCGCCGTCAAGGCCGCGCGCGTCGTCGTCACCACCGGCCTGCCCGCCTTCCTCTATCGCGGCAAGCTGAAGGACGACGCCTTGCGCGGCATCGCCGCCGGCGCACCGACGCTGATCGGCAGCGTCGAATCCATCACCAGCGCCCAACGCGCCCGCTGGCTCGAGCAGGTCCATGATTACGGTGCGACGCTGTCGTGAAAAAAGGCGCGCGGGGATAAGACTCCGAAAATCGCGGTGCCCACGCGCGCGCTTTCGCTGAATCCATTCGCGAATTCGGCCCAACATTAAATCGTCTATCCGAACTTCAAAACGGCTTGCGCAATTCGTATTTTGTTCTTCGAGACGACGAGGAAGAACGACCATCATGTGATCGATTGCGAGGCCATACAGGACGAGGATGCACGCGCTCGCGCATCCGTTCGGAAGATTGCGGCGGCGGGGGGCGCCGCGACGATCCGAGAAGTCCCAGGGATGCGGCGACCGTGCATGTGGGTTGGCTCCCGGAGCCTTGCCTGTGCCAGCCAAGCCGCATCGAGCCGCAGCAGGTTCGAACGCGCAAGCGCCGAAAGGCGTAGCGCTCTTCGCAGCCTGCTTTGGCTCGCCCGCTAGACGAGCCCGACCCAGTTCGCCGCCGCGAGCGCCGCATCGACCGTCCAGGCCAGCACGATCACCGCGCCGAGCAACACATGCGGAACATAGGCCGGATGCAGCCGCACCGGCAGCGAGACCACCGATTGGCGGCCGAACAACTCAATCCTGGTAGGCGATCTCACCTTCAGCTCCCCGCAAGACGAACGCCGCATCGTCAGGGTGCGGCATGTGCCATCGCGTCGTGCCCGGCCGGGCATTGCGCACCACCTGCCGGCGCGTACCGCGCCGCCAGACGCCGAAACAGGCGATATGATTGGTGCCCATTTCGCAGCGCCGCCAGGTGTTCGAAGCCACCGTCTTGCGGCCGCGCAGCGTGCGTCGCACGCCCCCGCCGGCAAGAGCGCGAGCGCCGATCCCCACACGCAAGCTGCGCGGAGCGGTCGGCGTCGATTGGCTGAGATCCTGCATTCTGCGGGCCCTTCGCGATGAACCGGAGCTTCTGCATCCGGCGAATCGCATGGAAGCGCCTTTAGACTCGCACCGCATTGCGGATTGTCAAAATGACGTCACCTCTTTCACCTCCCCAACGTGGGGAGGTCGACGGTGAGCGAAGCGAGCCCGGCGGGTGGGGACGTCAACCTCGCTGCGTCCGTAGAAACACTCACCGCGTACAAACTTGTCCGGCGTTCTGCTCATCCAACCACTTCGACAGTGGCGCGAAGTAATCCACGATCGCCGACGCATCGATGTCGTGCTCGCCGCTGAACGTCGCCAGCGCCTCGGGCCAGGGCTTGGACTGCCCCAGCTTCAGCATCGCCTCGAACTTCGCGCCCACCGCCTTGTTGCCGTAAATGCTGCAGCGGTTGAGCGGCCCGGTCCATCCCGCGAGCTTGCATGCCGCGCGGTAGAATTGGAACTCATAGATGTCCGCGAGGAAGTAGCGCGTATACGGCGTGTTCGCCGCGACGTGGTACTTCGCGCCGGGATCGAACGCATCCGCCGGCCGCCGCCCGGGCGGCATCAGGTACTGATACTTCGCCACCAGGTCCCACCACGCATCGTTGTAATGCGCCGGCGTGATCGCGCCGGAGAACACGCCCCAGCGCCATTTGTCGACGATCAGCGCGAAGGCGAGGATCGGCACCTTGTCCATCGCCATCCGCAGCAGATACGGAATGTCCGCCTCCGGCCCCGGCACCTTGTCGATCAACCCGAGCTGCTTGAGATAATCCGGGGTCAGCGCGTTGAGCCCGGCGAAATCGCCGATCGCCTCATGAAATCCATCATTGGCGCCGCCGCGAAACAGCGTCGGCTGGAACGCATAGGCCCGCTGATACATGTTGTGGCCGAGCTCGTGATGCGCGGTGTAGAAATCGTCCGCTGTCACCGTGAAGCACGCCTTGACGCGCAGATCGTCCTTCGCATCCACGTCCCATGCCGAGGCATGGCACACCACCTCGCGGTCGCGCGGCCTGATGATCAGCGAGCGCGCCCAGAACGTCGCCGGCTCCGGCGCAAAGCCGATCGACTGGTACCAATTGTCGGCGGTGTGCACGATCTTCACCGCGTCATAGCCGTGATCGACGAGCTGCTTGGTCAAGTCGTAGCCCAGCCCCGGGCCGCCGGTCGGCGCCACGATGTCGTAGATGTTGCCCCAGTCCTGGCTCCACATATTGCCGGTGAGGTCGGCACGGATCGGTCCCGTCGCCGGCTGCACCGCCGGACCGTATTTCTGGCTGAGCTTGGCGCGGACATAGCAATGCAGCTTGGCATAAAGCGGCGCGACCTGGTCCCACAGCGCATCGGTCTTCGCCGCGAACGCATCCGGCGGCATGTCGTACCACGAGCGCCACAGCGCCCCGGTGTCCGGGAAGCCGAGCTCGCGCGAGCCTTCGTTCGCCAGCGACACCAGCCGCGTGTAATCGCCGACCATCTGCGGCGCCGACACCGCGCGCCAGCCTTCCCACAAAGTCTTGGTCTCGTTGGGGTCGCGCGAGGTGCGCAGGATGTCTTCCATGTCGTCGAGCGTCAGCGTCTTGCCTTGGTAGACGAACTTCGCCGTCGAATAATCCGTGCTGAGCCGCGCCCTTATGTCGGCGAGTTCCTGCGACGCGCCCGGCCGCGACGACGCCGGCAAGACGAGCTGCTGCTTGAGCAGATAGAGCTTGCGCCGCGTCACCGGATCGACCGTCACATGGTCGAACCGCGCCGCCTCCTTGGCGAAGCGCACCGCCATGTCGGTTCCCTCGGCCCCCGCCTTGGCCGCCAGCCAGCTGGTGTCCGAATTGATATAGGTCGCCTGCACCCAGGCGGCGTGGGACTGGTATTCACTTTGTTTCGCCAGATCGATCTCGGCTTTGGCGACAAACGCCAGGGCCTCTGCGGCCGTCGGTGCCTTCGCCGGCGCGCCCGAAACGCTGAGCGCGACCGACGCCGCCAGAACCACGGCCAAGGCTGTCGCGGAGAGATATTTTGCTTGCATGTGAGCCCCCTGCTTTGCCAGAGAGTATGACGCTGGCGCAAAAGCCTGACGAGACGGTTCTTGGAACTAACCAAACCGTCACCGGATCAAGACATCCGGCAACATTCGCGCTAGATTTGGCAATACTTCCAAGGAACTTGGTGCCACGAAGCCGCGCAATGGTCGCGCAATCGTGTTTGGGGGAAAGATGCGTTCGGGTCTGGTGTATGGCGTCGCGGGGGCACTTGCATTCGCCCTCTCGCTCGGCGTGTGCCAGGCAGAGACCCTCACCCTGAAACAGGCTCTCGCCCTCGCCTATGAAACCAACCCGCAGCTTGCCGGCGCCCGCGCCGGCGTCCGCGCGGTAGACGAAGGCGTCGCCACCGCCAACGCCGCCTGGCGCCCCACCATCAATGCTTCGGGATCCTATGGCGTGCAGAACGGCCAGGTCACCGGCTTCGCCAGCGCCTTCAACAGCCATCCGCTGACCGGCGCAGTGACCGTCACCCAGCAGGTCTTCCGCGGCGGCCGCACCTATGCCGAGATTGGCCGCGCCATCGCCCTGGTGCACTCCGCCCGCGCCGAGCTCGCCGATACCGAGCGCGAGATCCTGCTCGACGCCGTGACGTCCTATCTCGACGTCGTGCGCGACAGCAACGTCATGGCGCTCAACCAGGCCAATGTGCGCACCCTGCAAGCCGAGCTCGATGCCGCGAACACGCAGCACGGCGCTGGCGCCATCACACGCACCGATGTCGATCAGGCCCAGGCCCGCCTGTCGCGCGCCCAAGCCGATCTCGCCGCCGCGCAGCGTCAGTACATGGCGAGCCGCGAAGCCTTCGACAACGTCATCGGCCGACCCGCCGGAACGCTGGAGGCAGCGCCGGTGCTGCCCGCCATCCCGGCCACCGTCGATACGGCACGCAACATCGGCGTGCAGCGCAGCCCAAAGATCCTCCAGGCCAAGGCCGATTGGCGCGCCGCCGATTATGCGGTGTCGGACGCGATCGGCGCGCTGCTGCCGCAGCTGTCGATCCAGGGGCAGTACGAATACCTGCGCGATGCCGCCGGCACCAACATCTTCGCCACCAAGGATCCGCAGCAGATCCTCAGCGTCACCGGCCAGGTCACCGTGCCGATCTACCAGGGCGGCGCCGAGGACGCCGAGATCCGGCGCGCCAAGGAATTGCGCGGCCAATCGCAGCTCGCGATCTCGACGGCGCAGCGCGCGGTCTGGCAGGACGTCGGCAATGCCTGGGACGGCTATCGCTCCGCACAGCTCGAGATCTCCGCCAACGACGCTCAGGTCACCGCCGACCAGAGCGCACTCGACGGCGTGAAGCAGGAGCAGGAAGCCGGCGAGCGCTCGGTGCTCGACATCCTCAACGCGCAGCAGGAACTTCTGAGCGCACAGGTCGCCGCCACCACGGCCCGCCATGACGCAGCGGTCGCGGCCTATCGCGTGCTGTGGGCGATCGGGCAATTGGACGCGCGCGACCTTGCTTTGCCTGTGAAGTACTACGATCCCGCCGAGCACTACGAAGACGATGCCGGCGCCTGGACGGGGTTCGGCGATTGACCCATCTCGGCCACGCTCAAGGATCGTCTCATGGCTGATCCGAATCCCGATCCCGTCCGCGCCGCGCTGGCCGCGAACCGGCCATTGTTCATCGCCGCCTTCGGCTTCAGCGCCGCAATGAGCGTGCTGGCGCTCACCACCTCGTTCTACATGCTGCAGGTTTACGACCGCGTGCTGACCAGCCGCAGCGAAGACACCCTTCTTCTGCTCACCATCATCGCGGTGGTGGCGATCGCGGTGTTCAGCGCGCTCGATTCCCTGCGTCTTCGCCTGCTAATGCGCATCGGCATGCGGGTGGCAGAGCAGCTTTCGCCGCGCGTGTTGCGCGCGATGGTGGCGACGACCTCGCAGAACGGTGGCAACGCCGCGCGAACCGGTGTGCGCGATGTGGAGACGCTGCGCAACTTCATCGGCAGCGCCGGTTTCGGCGCGATGCTCGATGCACCGTTCATCTTCTTCTACATGCTGGTGTTGTGGCTGATCGATCCGGTGTTTCTCATCATCGTGATCGTCGGCGGCGCGATCCTTGTCGTCATCGCGGTTGCCAACCAGCGCGCGACCAATCCGCTGCTTGTCCGCTCGCTGGGTGAATCCTCGCGCGCCTATCAGTTCGCGGATGACGGATTGCGCAACGCGGACGTTCTCGAAGGCATGGGCATGTCCAACGCCTTCATCACGCGCTGGCGCAAGCAATGGATCGAGAGTCTCACGCACGCGACCACCGCATCGGATCGCGACAGCCGCTTGTCGTCGCTGTCGCGCGGCGTGCGTTTGCTGATCCAGATTTTCCTGCTTGGCGCGGGCGCGCTGCTGATCCTCGATTTCCACGGCACGGGCGGCATCATGATCGGCGCGTCCATCATCGGCGCGCGCGCGCTGCAGCCGATCGAGTCGCTGGTGTCGATGTGGAAGAGCGTGATCGCCGTGCGCCTCGCCTGGACGCGGCTCGACACGCTGCTCAACACCGCGCCCAAACGCGAGGAAGGCATGGCGCTTCCGGCACCGACCGGGCGTCTTCAGCTTGTCGGCGTGCATTATCTCGTGCCGGCGACGCGCAAAACGATCCTCGCGAACATCCAGTTCGAAGTCGCGGCGGGCGAGTCGCTCGGCATCATCGGGCCGTCCGGTTCCGGCAAATCGACGTTGCTGCGTTTGCTGACCGGCGCATGGCCGGCGACGGGCGGCAATGTTCGCCTCGATGGCGCGGACATCTATGCGTGGCCGCGCACCGAACTCAGCCGCTATGTCGGCTATCTGCCGCAGGATGTGGAACTGTTCTCCGGCACCGTGCGCGAGAACATCGCGCGCATGACCGACGGCTCGCCGGAAGATGTGGTGCGCGCGGCGAAGCTGGCGCGCGTGCATGAGATGATCCTTGAACTGCCGAAGGGCTACGACACCGATATCGGCGAAAGCG
>DATAZZ010000019.1:0-3572 GCA_036271735.1 Rhizomicrobium sp. | reverse complement strand
TGACGGCTTGGGCTTGGGCTTGGGCCGAGTTGGCTGCGAGGATGTCGGCCATGCGGGCGTCGAGGGTCTTTTCGTCCGCGGCGGGGTCGGGGCCGGGGTTCGTCTTGAAATGGGTGTAGGGCAAGCTGCGGGTCTTGTAGTCGACGCGCATACCCCCGTTCTGAAAGTGCAGCAACGTGACGCGCGCGCCGCGCAGCGCCGTTCCCGGGCCGGCGGTCTTGACGCAATAGACTTTGCCTCCGGCGCTGAACGTCAGGGCCTTCGACAGGGTGCGCTCCTCGCGGCGTGCGAGCGCTTCGTCGAGCGCCTCGGCGTCTTTCGTCCAAGGGCGATGCGCATCGGCGGCCTCCAGCGGCGGCCGGGCGAATTTCGCGTTCCACAGCGCGATGAACGCCGGCGCGAAGATTTGCGCGCCGGCGATGTCGCCAACGCCGCGCAGCCGCATCTCCTTGACCAGCCGATCTTGCAGGGTCTGATTGGCCCGCTCCACCCGGCCCTTGGCCTGCGGGGTCGCGGCCTGGATGAGTTCGATCCGAAGCCGCTCGGCCACGCGGCCGAACTCGGTCAAGCCGTCGCCACTCTCCGCCTCCTTGGCGTTGACCCGGAAAATGCTATGCCGGTCGCTATAGAAGGCCAGAGCAACGCCATGGGCGAGGACATGCGACCGCAGCGCGCTCAAATAGGCCTTCGTCGTCTCAGCCGGCGCGAATTGAAGCGCCGTCAGCCGGCCCGTTGCATCGTCGATGAACACGATCAGCGTGCAACGCGGCCCGCGGCCCTCGAACCAATCGTGCGGGCTGCCGTCGATCTGGATCAGTTCGCCAAAGCGGGGCCGGCGCTCGCGAGGCGAATGGACCCGGGCCGATCGCCGCCGCCGCGCCCGCGCCAGTCCCAACTCGATCTGAATCCGGCGCACACTCTCCCGGCAAACCTCGATCCCCTCCCGTTCGCGCAGTTTCTCGGCCGCCAGCGTCGCTCCGAAATCCGGATACTTGCCCCGCAAAAGCTCTTCGATCCGAGCCCGTTTCGACGCCTCCAGCCGCCGCGGCGAGACCCGGCCGCGCTGGCGCGAAATCAGCCCCGCGTCCCCACGCACCCGCCACGCCCGCAACAAACGCTTGACCTGACGCACCCCTAAACCCAGCCGCTCGGCCGCCTCCCGCTGCTGGAGCGCCCCCTTCGACAGCGCTCGCATCACATGTGAGCGTTCGCGCTCCGAAGCGCTCATCGCCAAAAGCCTCCCATCCATGAAAAACCGCCCTCGACACCACGCCAGAGAGGACATTCTCACGTTGCTAAAAGGGGACATTCTCACGCGGCGCTAACACCCGCCACAACGCCGCGCTGGGATCGGCAGGGCCGGGCCGGCGGTCCAGCTTCCGGGACCTTAACGCCTGTGATAGGAGTGCCGCGGCTTTTTGCGTCCTGGGGCTGGAGACGACGGGTTTATGAGCGATCGGCGGTCGAGTTTCGCCTACGAGGAGCTTCTGGCCTGCGGGCGCGGCGATTTGTTCGGGGCCGGCAACGCCCAATTGCCTCTGCCGCCGATGCTGATGTTCGACCGCATCACCGAAATTTCCGAGGCCGGCGGTCAGAACAACAAGGGATGCGTCCGCGCCGAATTCGATATCAAGCCCGAGTTGTGGTTTTTCGGATGCCATTTCAAAGGCGACCCCGTCATGCCCGGCTGCCTCGGCCTCGACGCGCTGTGGCAGCTCTGCGGCTTCTTCCTCGGCTGGCTGGGACTTTCGGGACGCGGGCGGGCGCTCGGCGTCGGCGAAGTGAAATTCATCGACCAGGTGCTTCCGTCGGTCAAACGGGTCGTCTATGGCGTTGACATGAAGCGGGTGTTCAAAGGCAAGCTGGTGCTTGGCATCGCCGACGGCTGGCTCGAGGCCGACGGCAAGCGCATCTACGAAGTAAAGGACATGCGCGTCGGCCTGTTCGGCGCCGCGAAGGGCGCGAGCGCTTGAGCTTTGCAACCGGGCTCCCCAGTTGGGGCGTGCCGGCCAATTCGGCGCATAGACGGAGAGACGGATGAGGCGCGTCGTCGTGACCGGCATGGGGATCGTCTCCTCGATCGGAAACAACACGCAGGAGGTGCTGGCCAGCCTGCACGAGGCGCGGTCCGGCATCGTCCGCGCCGAAAAATACGCAGAGGTCGGCATGCGTTGCCAGGTGCATGGCGCGCCGACCTGCGACGCCGCCGCCATCGTCGACCGGCGGGCGCTGCGCTTCCACGGCGGCGGCACGGCATGGAATCACGTCGCGATGGATCAGGCGATCCGCGACAGCGGGCTCGAAGCCGGCGACATCTCCAACGAGCGTACCGGCCTGATCATGGGCTCGGGCGGCCCCTCGACCCGCACCATCGTCGAATCCGCCGATATCGCCCGGGCCAAGGGCGCGAAGCGGATCGGTCCTTTCGCCGTGCCGAAGTCGATGTCCTCGACCGCGTCGGCGACGCTGGCGACCTGGTTCAAGATCAAGGGCGTTAATTATTCGATCTCCTCGGCCTGCGCGACGTCGAACCATTGCATCGGCAACGCCTACGAACTGATCCAGTGGGGCAAGCAGGACCTGATCTTCGCCGGCGGCTGCGAGGATCTCGACTGGACGATGTCCGCGATGTTCGACGCGATGGGCGCGATGTCGACCGGGTACAACGACCGGCCGTCGATCGCTTCGCGCGCCTACGACAAGAACCGCGACGGATTCGTCATCGCCGGCGGCGCCGGCGTGCTGGTGCTCGAAGAGCTGGAGCGCGCCAAGGCGCGCGGGGCGCGCATCTACGGCGAGATCGCCGGCTATGGCGCGACGTCGGACGGCTACGACATGGTCGCTCCGTCCGGCGAGGGCGCGGTGCGCTGCATGCGTCTGGCCCTCGACGGCGTGACGGCGCCGATCGACTACATCAATCCGCACGCCACTTCGACCGGGATCGGCGACCAAAGGGAGATCGAGGCGATCCGTCAGGTTTTCGGCTCGGGCGACAAATGCCCGCCGATATCGGCGACCAAGTCGCTGACCGGCCATTCGCTCGGCGCAACCGGCGTGCAGGAGGCGATCTACTCGCTTCTCATGATGCAGAACGGCTTCATCTGCGAAAGCGCGCATATCGAGGAGATCGATCCCGCTTTCGCCGACATGCCGATCGTTCGCGCCCGGCGCGACAATGTTAAGATCGGGGCCGCCGTGTCCAATTCCTTCGGCTTCGGCGGCACCAACGCGACAATCGTGCTGAAGCATCTCGACGCTTGAGCGGCCGAGGGGGGAGGGGTCCATGAGCCGCATCGCCGCGGGTCTGATGGAAGGCAAGCGCGGCCTCGTCATGGGCGTCGCCAACGACCATTCCATCGCTTGGGGAATCGCCAAGACGCTCGCCGACCACGGCGCCGAACTCGCCTTCACCTATCAGGGCGAGGCGCTGGGAAAGCGCGTTCGCCCCCTGGCCGAAAGCGTCGGCTCGAAAATCATGCTGCCTTGCGACGTCGAGAATGTCGCGTCGGTCGACGCCGTCTTCGAAAAGCTCAAGGACGCCTGGGGCGGCCTGGACTTCCTCGTCCATTGCG
>DATAZZ010000018.1:0-3088 GCA_036271735.1 Rhizomicrobium sp. | reverse complement strand
ACGTTTCGCACTGCCATCCGAAGTGCCTGGTCTCGCGGCGCGACGGATCGCAGCGGATATTCTCGACGGCGTGCTGCATAAGCATCGCATGCTCGACGACCAGCTCGACGGTGCCGGCGCGCATCCCGGATTGAAGACACTGTCCGACCGCGACCGCGCCTTGATGCGGCGGCTGGTGGCGACGATCCTGCGGCGACTAGGCACCCTCGGCCACGTGCTGTCGCGGCTGCTCGATCGCGGCATCCCGACCGACGCCCCGCGCGCGCAAAGCGCGCTGTTGATCGGCGCCGCGCAGATCCTGTGGATGGATGTGCCCGATCACGCCGCGGTCGATCTGTCCGTGCGCCTCGCGCAGTCCGACCGGCGCGCCGCGAAATATGCCGGGCTCGTCAACGCCGTGCTGCGCCGTTGCGCGCGCGAGGGGCAACCGCTGATCGAAGAGGTCAAGGACGAGCGGCTCGATGTCGCGCCGTGGCTGATGGAACGCTGGACCACGCATTATGGCGAAACCGTCGCGCGCGATATCGCCACCGCGATCGGCCACGAACCGTCGCTCGATATCACGGTGAAATCGGACACCGAGCAGTGGGCCACGCGCCTGCATGGCGAGATGCTGCCGACGGGGTCGGTGCGTACGCTGCTGCAGGGCTCGGTGACGATGCTGCCCGGATTTTCCGAGGGCCAATGGTGGGTGCAGGACGCCGCCGCCGCCCTGCCGGTGCAGCTGTTCGGCGACGTCGCCGGCAAGACCATCGCCGATCTCTGCGCGGCACCGGGCGGCAAGACCGCCCAGCTCGCACAAGCCGGCGCCCACGTCATCGCGGTCGACCGATCGTCAAATCGCATGGCGCGGCTTCGCGATAATCTCGCGCGGCTTTCGCTGGAATGCGAGACGGTGATCGCCGATGCCGCTGAATGGCCGGGCGGCGCCCACGCTGGAAACTTCGACGGTATCCTGATCGACGCGCCCTGCACCTCGACCGGCACGATCCGGCGCCACCCTGATATCGGCTGGCTGCGGCAGGAAGCCGATATCGCGCCACTCGCGGCGCTGCAGCAGCGCTTGCTGCAACGGGCGACATCGCTGCTCAAACCGGGTGGTACATTGGTCTATTGTACCTGTTCGCTGGAACCGGAAGAAGGCGAGCAGGCGGTCGCTGGCTTTCTCGCCACCGAGTCGTCGATGCGCCGCGCGCCGATCGAGGCCGGAGAGGTCGCAGGCCTCTCCGAGATCGTGAATTCAGAGGGCGATTTGCGTACCTTGCCCTGCCATTTGCCGCGGGACGAGCCCAGGTTGGGCGGGCTCGACGGATTTTACGCGGCGCGGCTGGTCAAATCCTGATTTTGCACTGCATTTGCAGGCCGAACGGTGATTCGCACGCTTTCAAGATGGTGTCTTGATCGCGTTTCCGGATTAATAAGGATTCGCGAGATTCCCTCCCGGCCGAGTGTGGGGCCAAGAAGTCCTTTTCGCTTCCGTGGCGAGTCCTTAAGAGGACTTCTCAACCGGGCCCATACCCGCATTGTTGATTTCCTGGTGTCCCCTCGACTCCGAAGTTCGCTAAGGGGGTGACGCAATGTCGAGCGAACTTCGGGACACTAGGCAAGGCGTGTCGGTCGCTCAACGCAGACGCATTTCGACGCTGATCATGGGCCGCTTCGCGCGGAACATGATGTCGCGCGCAAGTGGCGGCTCGGTGGCGTTGTCGAAGCTGTGGCCGGGCCGCGCCGACCGGCTCATCATCGCCCCGCACGACCTGCGTACCGCCGACGCCACCCGCGCCGCCGAGATCTACGCCGGCCGCTTCGTATTTGCCGGAAAGATCGTTACCTGCCACGGGCGCTCGATTTTCGATCTCGAGCCGCCATCGGAAGATTGGGAGGTGGCGCTGCTCGGTTTCGGCTGGCTGCGGCATTTGCGCGCGGCGGATACCGCGCTGACCCGCGCCAACGCGCGCTCGCTGGTCGAAGACTGGATGTCGAACCCGGCAAGGAAGCGCCCGGTAGGCCGCCGCGCCGATGTGATGGCGCGCCGTGTGATCTCGCTACTGTCGCAGGCGCCGCTGGTGCTCAGTGAAACCGACAACAAATTCTACCGGCGCTATTTGCGCGGACTGACCCGCGACATCCGCCATTTGCGCTATGCGATGCACGATGCGCCCGACGGCGTGCCACGGCTGCAGGTGGTGATCGCGCTTTGCTATGCCTCGCTCTGCCTTGCCAACCAGGCACGTCATATCAAGAGCGCGACAAGAAAGCTTTCCGACGAATTGCAACGGCAGATCCTTCCCGATGGCGGGCACATCTCACGCAATCCCGGCGCGCTGATCGAGCTGTTGATCGATCTCTTGCCGCTGCGGCAGACTTTTGCGGCGCGCAACATCGCGCCGCCGCCGGCGCTCTTGAATGCGATCGACCGCATGATGCCGATGCTGCGCTTCTTCCGCCATGGCGATGGCAGCTTCGCGTTGTTCAACGGCATGAGCAATGCGCCGTCCGACCTCTTGGCCACGTTGCTCGCTTACGACGACACCCACGGCGTGCCGATGGCGAACATGCCGCATGCCGGTTTTCAACGGCTCGAAGCCGGCGCGATGACGGTCATCATGGACACCGGCGCGCCGCCGCCGCCGAATGTCAGCCACGATGCCCACGCCGGTTGCCTGTCGTTCGAATTATCCTCCGGGGCGAGCCGGATCGTGATCAATTGCGGCATGCCCTCGACCGGGCGCGACAATTGGCGGGTGTTCGCGCGCGGCACGCCGGCGCATTCGACGCTGACCTATCACGAGACCTCGTCCTGCCAGTTCGTCGAGCTGTCGGCGATGAAGCGGCTGTTGCAGGGCGCCCCCGTGATCAGCGGCCCGGTCAATGTCGAAAGCTATCGCGAGGCCGTCGCCAATGGCGAGATGCTGACGACCTCGCATGACGGCTATCTGCCGCGATTCGGGGTCGTGCATCGTCGGGTGCTGATGGCCTCGCATGACGGTTCCAGGCTCGATGGCGAGGATACGCTGTCACCGGCACCGGGTGGCCGCATCAAGGGCCGCGACACCGAATATGCGCTGCGGTTTCACCTGCACCCTTC
>DATAZZ010000017.1:0-1728 GCA_036271735.1 Rhizomicrobium sp. | reverse complement strand
CGGGTGCGCGCCAGCTCGAATGCGGAGCGCGCGACGCGGCGGATCTGATTGGTGGTGTATTGCTCGGTATTGAAACCGCGGCGCTGGCCATCGGGCAGCGTCTCGATGCCGCGCGGCTCGCCGAAATAGATGCCGCTGGTGAGTTCGCGGATGATGACGAAATCGACGTCGCGCAACACCTCAGCCTTGAGTGGCGCCGAATCCGCCAGCGCCGGGCTGGCTACGATGGGGCGCAGATTGGCGTAGAGGTCGTATTTGCTGCGCATCGACAGCAGGCTTCCCGCCTTGCGCGCGGCGGGCGGCACTTCCTTGGTTTCGGGACCGCCGGTCGCGCCCCACAGGATGGCGTCGGCTTCTTCCATCGCCTCGACGGTATCCTCCGGCAACACCTTGCCGGTCGCAAGATAGGGAATGATACCGTATTGCGCCTCGCGCGACGTGACGGGAACGCCGCGATTGGCGACAAACCAATTCAGCACGCGGTGCGACTGCGCCGTCACCTCGGGGCCGATACCCTCGCCGCCGACGACGGCGACCTTGAACATGTTGGATCGCGTATTCATGCCTGTTTCCCTGCAAAATGAATCCATGGCCGCGCATTACGATCGGCGGCCTGGAACGCCCTGATGTCATCGTCACGCTGCAATGTCAGCGCGACCTCGTCCAATCCCTTCAGCAGACCATCGCGACGGCGCGGATCGATCTCGAAACGATGGGTCTTGCCCATCGGCGAGGTGATGGTCTGTTCCTCCAGATCGATGCCGATGCGGCCCGCGCCTTGCGTCAGTTCGACTTCCGCCGCAAGGCCATCGACGATCGCCTTGTCGACGACGATCGGCAAAATCCCGTTCTGGAAACAATTGGCGAAGAAGATGTCGCCAAAGCCCGAGCCGATCACGGCGCGAATGCCGCGTTCCTGCAGCGCCCACACAGCGCCTTCGCGCGATGAGCCGCAGCCGAAATTCGGACCTGTGACCAATATCTCCGCCTCGCGATAGGGCTCGCGGTTCAGGATAAACTCGGGATTCTCCGAACCGTCGGGCAGATAACGCAACGAGCCGAACGCCCATTTGCCGAGCGTGCCGCGAATGCCGTTACCGACCAGGCGCTCGATGCGGATGATCACGTCGGTGTCGATATTGGTGCGCATGACCGGAGCTGCGATCGCGCTCAGCTTGTCGAAGGGCTTCGGCATCTCAGCGCTCCATCATCCTGACGTCGGCGATCGCGCCCGAAATCGCGGCCGCCGCCGCACTGGCAGGACTGGCCAGATGCGTCCGCGCTCGCGGCCCCTGGCGGCCGATGAAGTTGCGATTGGAGGTCGAGACCGAACGCTGACCGGGTGCTACGGTTTCACCATTCGCTGCAAGGCACATCGAACAGCCGGGCTCGCGCCATTCGAAGCCGGCGTCGGTGAAGACCTTGTCGAGCCCTTCGGCAACCGCATCGCGCTTGACGTTCTCCGAGCCCGGCACGATCCAGGCGCGAACGCCCGGTGCCACCTTGCGGCCGCGCGCGACTTCCGCGGCGGCGCGCAGATCGCTGAGGCGGCTGTTGGTGCAGGAGCCGATGAAGACCCAATCCACTGGCGTACCCGCGATCGGCGCGCCGGCCTTCAGCCCCATGTAATCCAGCGCGGTCTCGAGCGCGGCGCGCCGCGCCGGGTCGTCGACATCTGCAGGATCAGGGATAAGACCATCGACGCCGATGACATGTTCGGGGCTGATG
>DATAZZ010000016.1:0-1850 GCA_036271735.1 Rhizomicrobium sp. | reverse complement strand
ACGCCCCGTTGCTGGCGTCAAGTCGCGCGGAAGTATCCGCGCGGCGATGGTGACAACAAAGCCCGGTCGCCAGGGAGAGCACGAAGGAAACCGTAAAACCATTGTGCAGGGAATGCCGGTTGAGACCGGTGAACCTGTGGCATTACCCGGGCATTTTTTGCCCAAACCACGGGTGCATCGGACACCCGGCATTCCCTGCGCCCTCATCTTTGAGGATCGCAAGCGCCCTCTCTTTTTGAGGGTCGCGTGTGCCTCCGATGGGGGCGGCGTTTTGTTGGCAACCCTCGCGTGGATGACGCGGCGAGATCGCGGAGGCATGTCTGGAATATGATGCGGCTAGCTGCAGCAGGCGGTTTTACCGCTTTCCTGGACCGGCGGACACGGCACCGAGCCGTAGGAGCAGAACACGCAGCAATCGCCCGCGAGCGGTTTCAGCTTTTCGCCACAGCCCTCGCAAATATAGAAAAACCGGCAAGCGTCGGTTGGCATTTGCTCCACCGCCTGGTGGCTGCAATGCGGGCAGGTAATGGTGGATTCAAGTTGCATCGAAAGGCTCGCACGCGGTCCCCGGGGAACGACGGCGCGAGCCTATCCCATTTTGCTTCGCGCCGCTTGCCCCGTCTGGACCCACTCCGTAGAATCGATTCCGCAAAAACGACAGGGATGCATCCATGATATCGCTCACCGAACTCCAGCGCCGCATCGATGCCGGCGAGCTGTCGCCCCAGAGCGCGATCGCGCAATCGCTCGAGGCGATCGCCACGCAGGACAAGAAGCTAAAGGCCTTCGTCTGCCACGATGCGTCGGCGCGCGCGGCCGGGCGTGGTCCGTTGCGCGGCATCGCGGTCGGCATCAAGGACATCATCGATACCGCGGATTTTCCGACCGAGATGGGCTCGGCGATCTACCGCGGCTGGCGGCCGCGCGCCGATGCGTCGGTCGTGATGGCGTTGAAGGCGGCGGGCGCCACCATCATCGGCAAGACCGAGACCACCGCGTTTGCATCCTCCGATCCGACGCCGACACGCAATCCGCATAACCACGCCCATACGCCGGGCGGCTCGTCCTCGGGATCGGCGGCGGCGGTGGGCGCGGGCCTGATCCCGCTGGCGCTGGGCACGCAGACCGGCGGCTCGGTGATCCGGCCGGCGTCGTTCTGCGGCGCGGCCGCGATCAAGCCGTCCTACCGGCTGCTGCCGAGCATCGGCGTCAAATGCTATTCCTGGACGCTCGATACCGTCGGGCTGTTCGCGGCCGGCGTCGAAGATTTGGCGCGCGGGCTGTCGGCGATGACGGGCCGTCCCGAACTGTTGCCGCAGGCCGCCAATCCCAAGCCCCGCATCGGCGTGGTGACACAGGATTTTGCCAGCGCGCCGGACGCATCCAGCGGGGAGGCGCTGCGGATCGCGACAGCGGCTGCCGAGCGCGCCGGCGCAACGGTGCGCGCGCTCAAGCTGCCGGAGATCGTCGCCGAGGCGTGGCGCATTCACCCGATCGTGCAGGAGTTCGAGGCGCATCAGGCGCTGGCCTGGGAATACCTCACGCAATATGACGCGGTGGCGCCCAACCTGCGCGGCCGGCTCGACGAGAGCAAGGGCACGCCGGCGTCCGCCTATGACGATGCGATCAAGACCGCGAGCAAGGCGCGCCACGCGCTGGCAGCGATCTTCGACGAGGTCGACGTGCTGCTGTCGTTCTCGGCCCCGGGCGCCGCGCCCAGGGGCATGGACTCCACCGGCGATCCCCGGTTCAACCGGCTCTGGACCTTGATGGGCACGCCTTGCGTCAACATTCCCGCTCACGTCGCCGACGGTGGCTTGCCGGTCGGCGTTCAGGTGATCGCGAAGTTC
>DATAZZ010000015.1:0-2485 GCA_036271735.1 Rhizomicrobium sp. | reverse complement strand
CCCATGTCCGAGAGCATCGACATGATGTCCTCGATCTGCTCCGGCGAGGTGGTGTCGGACGGCAGCACTTCATTGAGCTGATCGAAGGTCACGAAGCCGCGCTTCTTGGCCTGCTTGATCATCTTCTTGACGGCGGCATCGGACAGGTCGAGCAACGGCGACGGCGCGTCGGGCGAATCCTTCTCGGGCGCATCGGCTGCCGTGACGTCTTTTTCCTTGTCCTTGACCTGCAGCGTCTTTGCCTTGGTGGCCATTCAGTGCTCCTAAAACGCGCTTCAGCCGGGATGCGTGAACAGCATCCGCCTGTAATCGAAGCGTCACGTATGACGCACAAAGGGCGGCGCAGAACATCGCCACCCCCGAATTGAATCTAACCGGTTACGACCTCATAGCCCGCAGGCTGTTAAGCGTCGATTAACCCTGTTTTTGCAGCCAAACCATGGGTTTGGCGAGTCATTTCGCAGCCCGGCGCCCCGCCGTCCGCATCATTTTTTAGCGCTCGTGCCTTAAACGCTGCGCTGGAACCGGCCGGACGATTCGCCAAAACCCTCGATCAGCGCCTCGGTTCCGTCCATTTCGGCCATCCTGGCCTGCACGTCGCGCAACCACGCGAAATTGGCCTCGCTGGCGTCGTCGCCCAGAGCCAGCTCGGCATCTTTCTTTTCTCTAAGTAAGGCGTGCGCCTTGTGATGCAAGGCAACGAGCTGGTGCCAGGTGGAAAGAACATCCTCATGGGCGGCGCCGGGCTGCGTGGCCCACACATCCTTGGTCGTCAGCGCCAGCTCAACTAATTGAAGTTGCTTGAGATATCCGGATTTTTCCAACGAGGCCACCAGTTTGGCGGTTTCCTCGGCGGGATCGTCCTGGTGGGAATAATGGGCGTAGGCGGCAATGATCCCGGCGCGCAATTTATGCGCCTCGGGATGGGCCAGCTCCAAGGCCGCCACTTCCTCGAGGTGGTCGTTCAGGAGCCAGGGGTGGTTGATCAGGGATTGCAGGATCAACGCTTCGCGGCGGGACACCGCGCTGCGCTGTCCCCGCATGATCTGGCTGGTCGCCAGATGCGGGCTCGTGGCCTGATAGGGGCCGGGCGCCAGAGTGGGTGCGCCCTGGTTCTGGCGGGAGGCGAATCGGCCGCCACCGGGGCTGCGGGGGGTGAAGCGGCGGCCTGATTCGCCCGCAAAACCGCCACCGAAACCACGTTGCCCGCCGCCGTAATTGCCCTTGTAGCCGCCGCGGCCGCCTTCCGGCGCGAAGGTGCGCTGCAGGCGCTCGGCCAGATCCTGGCGATAATAGCGCCGCACCACTTCATCACGGATGCCATTGGTGAGTTCGCCGATCTTGGCTTCCAGCGCCGCCCGCCGCTCCGGCGTCGCATAGGAGCCGCCCTCGATTTCGCGCGACCAGATCACGTCGGACAGGCCGCGCGCGGCCGATATCACTTCCTCGATCGCGACACGTCCGCCGGAGCGCGCGAGATCGTCCGGGTCTTGTCCTTCCGGCAGCAGCGCGAAGCGAAGGCTCTTGCCGGGCTTGAGATGCGGCATCGCCAGATCCGCCGCGCGCCACGCCGCCTTCTGGCCGGCCTTGTCGCCGTCGAAACACAGTATCGGCTCGTCGGCCATCTTCCACAGCAGCGCGAGCTGGTTTTCGGTGAGCGCCGTGCCGAGCGGCGCGACGCTGCCGGCAAAGCCCGTGGTGACCATCGCGATGACGTCGACATAGCCTTCGACCACGATCAGCGGCGCGCCGTTATGGGTGGCCTGCCGCGCACTGGCAAGATTGTAGAGATTGTCGCCCTTGTGAAACAACGGGGTTTCCGGCGAATTCATGTATTTGGCGGGAACGTCCTTTTCCAGCGCGCGGCCACCGAACGCGATGACGCGGTTGCGCACGTCGGTGATCGGAAACATCACGCGATCGCGGAACTTGTCGTACGGCACCGGGATGTCGTCGCCGCCGTTCAAAAGCCCCGCCTCGACCATGTCCTCGGTCGGGATACCCTGCGCTCCCAGATATTCCTTCAGCGCGAAGCGTTCGCCGGGCGCGTAGCCGATCCGGAACTGGAGCTGGGTTTGCGGCGATATCGCGCGGTCGCCGAGATAGCCGCGCGCCTTGGCGCCGTTCCGCGAGGCCAGCGTGTCGGCGAAGAATTTGGCGGCGAGTTCCATCACGTCGTACAGCGTCTTGCGGCGCTGCTCGTGCCGCGCGGCATCGGGTGTCGCCGCCGGCAGCGCCATCCCCGCCTGCGAGGCTAATCGCTCGACGGCTTCCGGGAACGAGCAGCCTTCGGTCTCCATCACGAAGTCGAAGATGTTGCCGTGCTTGCCGGTGGAGAAGTCGTGATAAAACTGCTTCTGGTCGTTGACCGTGAACGAGGGCGTCTTTTCCTGCTGGAACGGCGACAGCCCCTTATATTCGCGCCCCGCCTTCTTCAACTTGACGCGCCGCCCCACGACTTCCGAAACCGGAAGCCGGGCGCGCA
>DATAZZ010000014.1:0-1563 GCA_036271735.1 Rhizomicrobium sp. | reverse complement strand
TCGCCCGCCGCGGCGCGACCGTGCTGATCGGCGATCCCGGCCGCAGCTATCTCGCCCGCGATCTCTTGGAGCCCATCGCGCACTATGAGGCGCAGGTGACGCGCGAACTCGAGGACGCCGAGATCAAGCGCACGGGCATCTACCGCTTTCGAGCGTAGAGCGGCTTGCGATCAGGCCGAGGCGCCGCTGTAGCCGCGGTCTCCAGACCGCGGACTTTCCGCGATCGGAGCTTCAGTCGGTAAAGCGCGATCTCACGAAGACCGCGATCTGGAGATCGCGGCTTGTCTTATGACTTTTCCGTCCTGATCGGCGAAGATGAGGGCGCCGCCGGCCTGTTCCCGCAGGCCGGCGGCGAGAGGGGAAGGGTCGTGATCGCGGCGATCCCTAGGGGATGCTTTGTAGTGTGACCGCCCCTCTCTTTTCCAAGCGGCCTGAACGGACACTCGGGGCTTTGGCCCCGAAGACAAGACGAGGACTCGGAAAAGATGGACCTAACCCTAGCACAAAACGTCGGCGTCGACATCTCCAAGGATTTTCTCGATGTCGCCTTCTATCCCGCCAGCCAAACCCAGCGTTTCGCCAATGACGCAAAGGGCCTTCGCGCCCTCGTCAAATACTTGAAGCCCCTTCAGGTGAAGCGCGTCGTCTTCGAGGCCACCGGCGCCTATCATCGCCTGTTCGAACGAACGCTGGCGCAAGCCGGATTGCCCATGGTCAAGGTCAATCCTCGCCAGGCCCGGAGCTTCCGCGAAGCCCTCGGCAAGCTCGCCAAGACCGATCGATGCGACGCCGCCATGCTCGCCCACATGGGCGCCTCGCTCGCGCTTGAACCGCGTCCCGTCGTCAGCAAAACCCTCGATGAAATGAAGGAGCTGCTCAAAGCTCGCGACGCCCTCATCAAAGACCGCGTCGCCGCTCTCAACCGAGAGAAGACGGCGCTCTCAGCCCTCGTCAAAACCCAGAACGTCGCCAGGTTGCGCCAAATCGCCAGCCAGATCAAAGCCATCGATCAGCGCCAAAAGGAGCTGCGCCGCACCGATCCCGACCTGAGCGAGCCATTCGACATCCTCAAAAGCATTCCCAGTTTCGGCGACGTCACCGCCAATGCTCTCCTCATCGAGATGTCGGAGCTCGGCAGTCTCAATGAGGAGCAGGCTTCGAGCCTCAGCGGCCTCGCGCCGGTCGCCAACGACAGCGGCAAATCCTCAGGCCGCCGATCCATTCGCGGCGGCCGTGCGCGAGTCCGCAGCGCACTCTACATGGCCGCCCTCAGCGCCATCCGGTTCCATCCCGAATACAGCGTCAAGTACAAGGCCATGATCAAGGCCGGCAAACCGGCGAAGGTCGCCCTCGTCGCCATCATGCGCAAGCTTCTCATTCTCGCCAACGCATTGTTGCGCGACAGACGAAAATGGACCCGCAGCGCTCCAAAAGCTTAGAGGAGCGCGCTCTTTCGTCAACAAGCCTGTTCGTCAACAAGCCTGGCGCTGGCGCAAGCCTGGCGCTGGCGGAGCTTGGCCCGAGCGCAGATTCGCGCGCCTATAGCGCTATAGGCGCGCGAAT
>DATAZZ010000013.1:0-1855 GCA_036271735.1 Rhizomicrobium sp. | reverse complement strand
CACCGCGTCGACATAGCGCGACAGCACGCGCGCCGTGTCGGCCATCGTCTCGCCGCGGCCGAGCTGCATCTCGGCGCCGGTCAGCATGATCGTCTTGCCGCCCAGCTGCTGCATGCCGACGTCGAACGAGATGCGCGTGCGCGTCGACGGCTTGTCGAAGATCAGCGCCAGCATCTTGCCGGCGAGCGGACGGTCGGGATCCTCCATGCCCTTGGCGAGGCCGGCGCGCGCCGCCTTGCACTTGCGCGCGTCGGCGATCAGGGCGTTCAACGTGGCGGCGTCGAAATCGGCGAGGTCGAGGAAATGTCTGGGCGGGCTCATGCGGCGGCTTCGGTTTTCTTCGTCTTGTCGGTTTCGAAATCGGCGGCAGCCTTGGACAAAAGAGCCACGCCTTCGCGCGCTTCCTCCTCGGTCAAGATCAGCGGCGGCAAGAGGCGAACGACGTTCTCGCCGGCGCCGACGATCAGCAGGCCGTGCTGGCGCGCGGCGGCGACGAACTCGGTGTTCGGCACCTTCAACTTGAGGCCCAGCATCAGGCCCTGGCCGCGCAGCTCTTCAAAGACGCCCGGGTGCTCGGCGATCAGGCCGACGAGCTGCTGACGCAGGAAATTTCCGGTCGCCTGTACGGACTCGAGAAAGCCGGGCTCGAGCACGATCGTGGCGGCTTCGGTGCCCACCGCCATCGCCAGCGGATTGCCGCCATAAGTCGAGCCGTGCGTGCCGGTCGTCATGCCCTTCGCCGCTTCGGCCGTCGCAAGGCAGGCGCCGAGCGGGAAGCCGCCGCCGATGCCCTTGGCGACGCACATGATGTCGGGCGTGACGCCGACCCACTCATGCGCAAAGAGCTTGCCGGTCCGCCCGAAGCCGCACTGGATCTCGTCGAAGATCAGCATCAGGCCGCGCTCGTCGCACAGCTTGCGCAGGGCGCGGAGGAATTCCGGCGGCATGGGATGCAGGCCGCCCTCGCCCTGGATCGGCTCGACCATCAGCGCGGCGGTCGCGTCGGTGATGGCGGCTTCGAGTGCCTTGAGATCGTTCGGCGGCACCTGGTCGAAGCCCTCGACCTTCGGGCCGAAGCCTTCGAGATATTTCTCCTGCCCGCCGGCGGCGATGCCGGCCAGGGTGCGGCCGTGAAAGGCGCCCGCGAAGGTGATGATACGGAAGCGCTCGGGATGGCCGTTCACGAACTGATAGCGGCGCGCGATCTTGAAGGCGCATTCGCAGGCCTCGGCACCGGAATTGGTGAAGAACACCGTGTCGGCGAAGGTCGCATCGACGAGTTTCCTGGAGAGCTTCTCCTGTCCCGGCACGCGGTAGAGGTTCGAGGTGTGCCAGAGCTTCTTGGCCTGCTCGGTCAGCGCGGCGACAAGGCGCGGATTGGCGTGGCCGAAGGCGTTGACCGCGATGCCGGCGCCGAAATCGAGGTAGCGGCTACCGTCCTCGGCGAACAGATATGCGCCTTCGCCGCGCGCAAAGGCGACGTCGGCACGGTTGTAGGTCGGCAGGACGGAGGGGAACAAGGAACTCTCCCTAATCAAGAGGCGGGCTTTATCAGGCCATTGTGACGGCGGGGCAAGCGCACGGACGCAAACGCATGGCTGGGCCGCGTCGGCGACTCACCCGTGCGTTTGGCGCACCGAAGATGTGCATGTCTTGCGAGACTCGCATTGCGGCGCGCGCGACTCGGATAAAAGTACGCGCGGACGGCGCCCCATGACCGCGCGCGCATAAGCCCGCGCGACTCTTGAGAGAATCGCGGCGCGTGGCGCGACTCAGCCCCGATTCTTCTTGTGGACAAGGGCTTGTGGCACTCCCGTAACCCTTGTGCGTTATGGTGATGGCGATACGATATCTT
>DATAZZ010000012.1:0-2498 GCA_036271735.1 Rhizomicrobium sp. | reverse complement strand
GGAAGCCGCCGCCGAGGTTGACCATCGACAGGTTCATGCCGCGCTCGCCGCATTCCTTGAACACCGCCGCCGCCGAAGCGAGGGCACGGTCCCAGGCATGCTGGTTGCGCTGCTGCGAACCGACATGGAACGACACGCCGTGCGGCTCCAGGCCGAGCTTCATCGCGTGCTCGAGCACGTCCACGGCCATGCCGGGTTCGCAGCCGAACTTGCGCGACAGCGGCCATTCGGCGCCGGCGCAATCCGACAGGATGCGGCAGAACACCTTGGAACCGGCCGCCACGCGGGCGATCTTCTCGGCCTCGGCCTTGCAGTCGATCGCGTAGAGGCGGACGCCGAGCGCAAAGGCGCGCGCGATGTCCCGCTCTTTCTTGATCGTGTTGCCGAACGAGATGCGGTCAGCCGTCGCGCCCGCCGCCAGCACCATCTCGATCTCGGCGACCGATGCGGTGTCGAAGCAGGAGCCCAGCTTGGCCAAAAGCGACAGAACCTCCGGCGCCGGGTTGGCCTTCACCGCGTAGAATACGCGGGTGTCGGGCAACGCCTTGGCGAAGGTGTTGTAGTTGTCGCGGACGACCTCAAGGTCGACCACCAGACGCGGCCCGTCCTCGGGACGGGTCTTGAGAAATTCACGGATGCGCTCAGTCATGGCGCTAATCCCCTCAGCAATGGCCACGATGGGCCGGTTTGCGTGAGTTCTGAGGTGCAGTCGGTCGTCCGCGTTGGAGAACGCACGAACCGAGTGACGCTCATCACTCACTCAAGAGCTGCCTTGGATTGGAAGGGGATGCCTTCCGCACGGCCGGACAGCAAGGATGAACAAGCCTCTTCCAGAACCCAGAACCGGCGGTTGGAATGCCGGGGAGACCAGAAAGGCCCGATCGTCGTTGCTTCAAGGCGCGTCCCCTGCTGAGAGCAGGGTTTGCCGGTTTCGCCTCCGGCTGCCGGTCAGATTTCTTGGAGTGGGGTTTTGGATCCCGCTCCAGGCGGCTGGCGGGCCTCTTGTCCCGCTACCTACCGACCGACACACGCCCACAGGCACGTGCGAGTTTGGGCAATTTTCAAGTAGGGAATTTTTTCGGCTAACGCAAGCGAATTAGTTTGCGCGCGGCAATTTATTCTTAATTTTTTAGCCGGACGTCGTCGTGCGTCGCGTCGCGTGTCGTGCGCTCACTCGGTGAACGGTTCGACGCGCTTCGCGTTGCGCACGAACTGCACCATGATCGCCGCTCCGCACAGCATCAGCACGATGTCGAGCACTCGCGCCACAGTGCCGCCCAATTCGAACAGCGTTGCGATCGCCCAGGAGCTGGCGAAGGCGGCGCCGAACACCTCGGCGCCAATCAGGATCGCCGCGCTGACGACCGTGAGCACGTTGAGCCAGTGAATCCGGCGCTGCCGTGGCGGTGTGGCGGTGGTGGCGTCCATGGTTTGGCCTTCTTGCGATCCGTAAGCTGCGAGGGTACCCCTCGAACGGGCGCAATCTCCCCGAAAGCTGGGGCTCAATCAAGGCAAAAGGCGGCGGATATGACAGGGGGCGGAGCGAGCGGAAACCCGTTAACGGCGCGCTGGAGCGGCGATCACGGCCTGCCGCCGTTCTCGGCGGTGACGCCGGAGCATTTCCGTGGCGCGTTCGACGCCGCGTTGACCGCGCACCGGGCCGAAATCGACGCCGTCGCCGCAGACAAGGCGCCGCCGAGCTTCGCCAACACCATCGAGGCGCTGGAGCGCTCAGGCGCGACGCTCAACCAGGTCTCCAGCCTGTTCTTCGTGCTGGCCGGCGCCGACACCTCCGACGCCATCGAGGCGGTCGAGCGGGACATCTCGCCGCTGCTGGCCCGCCACTCCAACGCGCTCTACCTCAACGCGGCGGTGTTCCGCCGGGTCGACGATCTGTATCGCCGCCGCGACACGCTCGGCCTGAGCGACGAGCAGCAGCGCGTGCTGGCGCGCTACCACACCCATTTCACCCGCGCCGGCGCCGGGGCGGAGCAGGCGTCACAGGATCGCCTCGCGGCGATCAGCGAGCGGCTGGCGAGCCTCGGCACCCAGTTCGGGCAGAACGTGCTGGCCGACGAGAAGTCCTATGCGCTCATTCTGGAGGAGGCCGATCTCACCGGCCTGCCGGATTTCGCCCGCGCCCAGGCCCGCGCCGCCGCCGAGACGCGCGGCCACCCCGGCAAATACGCCATCACGCTGGCCCGCTCCTCGATCGAGGGCTTCCTGCAATTCTCGGCGCGGCGAGACCTGCGCGAAAAGGCGTTCAGCGCCTGGATCGGCCGTGGCGAGAGCGGCGGCGCGACCGATAACCGCGCCGTCGTTGCCGAGATCGTCAAGCTGCGCGCCGAGCGCGGCCATCTGCTCGGCTTCGCCAGCTTTGCCGACTACCGGCTCGACGATCAGATGGCCAAGACGCCGGCCAATGCGCGCGAGCTACTGGACAATGTCTGGGGCCGGGCGCGGGCGCGTTCGCAACGCGAGCGCGACGCGTTGCAGGA
>DATAZZ010000011.1:0-201881 GCA_036271735.1 Rhizomicrobium sp. | reverse complement strand
CGGGCAGGCGGCCATCAGGCGACCAACCTGAGACCTTCAGCCCGTGCTCGCCGAGCACCTTCGTGTATTCGGTGTTGACCTCGTAGCGATGGCGGTGGCGCTCGCTGATCTCCGTAGTGCCATAGACTTCCGCCACCTTCGAGCCCGGCGTCAGATTGGCGGGATAGGCGCCCAGCCGCATGGTGCCGCCCATGTCGCCGTCGGCGGCGCGGCTTTCGACCTGGTTGCCCTTGGTCCATTCGGTCATCAGGCCGATCACGGGATGCTTCGGCGTGCCGATCTCCGTCGTGCCGGCGCCGTCGAGGCCCGCGAGATCGCGCGCCGCCTCGATCACCGCCATGTGCAGGCCGTAGCAGATGCCGAAGAACGGCACGTTGCGCTCGCGCGCGAACTTCACCGCGTGGATCTTTCCTTCGGTGCCGCGCTCGCCGAAGCCGCCGGGCACCAGGATGCCGTTGACGCCCTCGAGGAACGCCGGCGCGTCGGGGCGCTCGAAGATCTCGCTGTCGATCCAGTCGAGATGGACCTTCACGTTGTTCGCGATGCCGCCATGCACCAAGGCCTCGGAGAGCGACTTGTAGCTGTCCTTGACCTGCATGTACTTGCCGACGATGGCGATGCGCACCTCGCCTTCGGGATTCTTCACACGCTCGACCACCTGCTGCCAGCGCGCCAGCTCGGGCGGCGGCGCGTCGTCGATGCCGAACACCTTGAGGAGCTGCGTGTCGAGGCCGGCGGCGTGATAGGCCATCGGCACCCGATAGATGGTGTCGAGATCGAGCGCGGGGATCACGCGCTCCGCCGGGACGTTGCAGAACTGGCCGATCTTGCGGCGCTCGTCGTCGGGGATCGGATAAGAGGCGCGGCACATCAGGATGTCGGGCTGGATGCCGATGGCGCGCAGCTCCTTCACCGAATGCTGCGTCGGCTTGGTCTTCAGCTCGCCGGCGGCCTCGATGTACGGCACCAGCGTCAGGTGCACGAAGGCGGTCTGGCGGTACGGCAGATCGTTGTGCAGCTGGCGGATCGCCTCGAAGAACGGCAAGCCCTCGATGTCGCCGACCGTGCCGCCGATCTCGACCAGGAGGAAATCGAGATCCTCGATGCCGGAGAGGACGAACTCCTTGATCATGTCGGTGACGTGCGGGATCACCTGCACGGTGCGGCCCAGATAGCCGCCCTTGCGCTCCTTCTCGATCACCTGGCTGTAGATGCGGCCGGAGGTGACGTTGTCGGATTTCAGCGCCGAGACGCCGGTGAAGCGCTCATAATGGCCGAGGTCGAGATCGGTCTCGGCCCCGTCATCGGTGACGTAGACCTCGCCGTGCTGGAACGGCGACATGGTCCCGGGATCCACGTTGAGATAGGGATCGAGTTTCCGCAAACGGACTTTATACCCGCGAGCTTGAAGCAAAGCTCCGAGTGCGGCGGACGCAAGACCTTTTCCCAAGGAAGAGACCACGCCGCCGGTGATGAAGATCAACCGCGCCATGGAAGGCCGTTATGGTGAAAGAGTGGTGCGCACTCAAGCGGAAAATTTTTCGCCGCCGGGACCATGAAATTGCACAACAAAAACCGGCTTTTGCGTGTTTCAGCCGTGCAGCCTGCGGGACGTGCGCGGCGTTTTGCGACGACTCGGCGACGGCGCCTCGACATTTACCGGCAGCGATGCGTTGTTGACCGAACAGGCGGTGCGGCGCGTGACGCATAAAGCCGATCGAAAAATATATCGAACAGGCCCGGACCAGAACGACGGCTATTTGATCTTGAGTGCAGCTATAAAATCGTCTGCGGGACGACGCAGGCCTGGTACATGGCCGGCAATCGCGGCAGCCAAATCCTGGTGCTGCGCTACCCTGCGCGCCAAAAGGCTAGTGCGGGGTCGGGATGCCAGGGGTCGTCGGGGCGGCCGGGAGAGTCTGCTTGGCGGGCACGGTGCTCGCGGGGCCTTCGAGGAACGACTTCTCGTCACGGCCATGCAGCGCCAGAAGATTGAGGCCGAGGCAGGTCAGGAAGAACAGGCCGGCCAGGATCGTGGTGGTGCGGGTCAGCGTGTCGGCGGCGCCGCGCGGCGAGAACAGACCGCCCAAGCCCGAGCCGCCGCCGCCCATGCCGAGTGCGCCACCCTCGGACCGCTGCAACAGCACGGTGACGATGAGGCCGACGGCGACCAGAAGTTCGACAGCGATCAGAATGGCTTGCACGAGGCGTCTCCTGCGGCGCGGCCGCGTTCAGGGCCGGCTCAATAGACGAAAGTGGGGGCGGAGGGAAGATGGATCAAGGGAAGACCGTAAGAGCCGTGGGGAATTGATCGCTTTCTTTCACCTCCCCGCATGCTGAGGGGTGGAAGAAGGCGTTAGCGCGCCGCAGCTGCGGCTGCGGCGGAAAGGCTGCGAGCGCGGATGATGGCGACCGTGGCGTCGATCTCGGTGAGGATATCGGTGGTCGATTTTTCGCTGTGGAAGACGTGGTTGAGGCTGAGCGCGGCGTGGCCGAGCAGATGCATCGAGGCGTTGCGGTCGACGCCGGCTTGAAGCCCCTCGACCGCGGCAACGATGGAATCGCACCAGTCGACCGAGGTTTCGTAGGGCGTGTCGCGGCAGCGGCGCGCGACCCCCTTGGACAGCAGCGCGATCTTGGCGAGCTCCTGCTCATAGGATTTGGCGCCGGGGATGTGCTCCTGCATCAGGCGCCACAGGATCGATATCTGGAACGCATCGCGGCGCAGCTTCTCGGAGTTCAGCAATTCGCGCGCGGCGCGCAATTCGGCGTCGAGGCGGATCGTCGCCTCCTCGGCGGAGAGCCTGTCCTTGGCCTTCATCCGGAGCGAGTTGGGCGGATCGAACAGCTCGACGTTCGAGGGCCGTGCCATGTCCTTGCGGCGGTCGGGGCCGACATATTCGCTGGTGATCACGAAGCCCTTGCGGCGCTCGACATGCGCCTCGATGCGCTGGCCGAGGAGCGTGGTCGAGAACGGGCGCAGCAGAAGATCGTCGGCGCCGGAATTGACGACGCGGGTGACGAGGGCCGCGGATTTCTCCCAGGCAGTGACGATGATGACGATGAACGGATTGAAGCCCGCGGCGCCCTGGCGCAGGTCCTGGATCATGCGGCACAGATCGCCGTCGGCGTTCTGCGACTCGCAGAGTGCGAGATCGGGCGGGCGGCGGCGGATCGCGTCGTGAAAGGCGTCGAGCGTGGCGACGGTCTCGATGCGGCGGAAGCCGAGCGTGTACAGAGCCGCGCGCGTCGCGGTGCGGTTCGCCGCCACCGGATCGTAGACCAGCGTCTCCGTGGATTCGTAGCTCAGTCGGCTCACGCGGGCGTCCGCCACAAGCGTTTCTATCGGGTAAGAAATGCCATGCCGCGAGTTAAAGAACGGTGGGAAAACAGGGTTAAACGGGAACCCGCGCAGCCTCGACAATTGTACGGAAATCCGATGCCTTGAGGCTGGCGCCGCCGACCAGCGCGCCGCCGACATCGGCGAGACCAAGGATTTCCTTCGCGTTGGAGGGTTTTACCGAGCCGCCGTAAAGAATGCGTAAGGGCGCATCGAGACAGGTTTTGATGTGCGCGTGCATCTGAGCGATGTCGTGTGTGGTTGGCGTCTTGCCGGTGCCGATAGCCCAGATGGGCTCATAGGCGATGGCCGTGTTGGCGGTGGTGGCGCCGGGAGGGACACTGCCGGCGAGTTGCGATTTGCAGACTTCGTACGCCTTGCCGGCGTCGCGTTCGGCTTCGGTCTCCCCGACGCAGATGATCGCGATCAGGCCGGCGCGCCAGGCGGCCTGCGCCTTGGCGGCGACGATGGCGTCGGTCTCGGCATGATATTGGCGGCGCTCGGAGTGGCCGACAATCACGGCGGTGGCGCCGGCATCACGCAGCATCTCGGCGCTCACGTCGCCGGTAAAGGCGCCGGAGATTTCGGCGTGGCAATCCTGACCACCGATCGCGATGGTGGTGCCTTTGGCAGTCGCGGCGGCGCGCGCGATCAGAGTCGCCGGTGGGCAGATCAGGACGTCGCAAGACGGCGATTGGACAGCACGCGCCAGCGCTTCGATCTCGACCAGCGCGGCGCCGAGGCCGTTCATCTTCCAGTTTCCGGCGATCAGTTGACGCATGTCGTCCTCAAGAAAAAGAAAGTCTCACCGCAGAATCTCGACCAGCAGCACCCAGGCATTCAGCACGGTGGCGATCAGCGACACGATCACGCCCGGCACCAGCCAGTAAAGCGCGCGCGGATCGCCGAGCCAGAGCAGAACGCCGCAGACCAGGAAAGGCAGACAGGACAGTCCCGCAAGCAGCGTGCGGCCGAAGATATAACCCCAATGCACCTGAGGGGCGGCGCGCAGCAGCGGAACCAGGATGATCGCGGGCGCCGCGGCCATCGCGATGCCGGTCGCACCGAACTCGAGCCCGAGCACCCAGGCGGGCTGATGCGGCACAAGAGCGAAGGAACAGGCAATCAGCACGCCGCTGGGCGAGACCAAGGTCTCTGCAGCGCGGCCCGGCAGCGTCGGCTCGGACAGGATGCGGCTGACATTGATGGAGATCGCGACGATCACAAGGCCGGCAAGCGCCGCGGCTGCGCCCAACTCGGCCTGGAAAAAACCCGCCCAATCCCCCAATGCGCCCTGCCTTGCCCTTGCCGCACCCCCTCCCTATCATCCGCCGCTTTTTGCTGCTACGGCCCGGGCAAACCGGCCTTTATCAGGATCGTTCATGCTTCAGGAAATGCGGAAATACACGAAGTCCTGGGTCTCGTCCCTGTTCCTGGGGGGGCTCGCGCTGACCTTCGTGCTGTGGGGCATCGCCGACATCTTCCGCGGCAGCGCCGACACCACCGTCTTCAGCGTCGGCGATTCGAAGGTCACGATCGACGCCTTCGCGCGCGACTATCACAACGCATTGCGCAATGCCGGCACGGTTCTGCCGCCCGACCAGGCCAAGGCCATGGCCCAGCAGGTGCTGGATCGCATGATGCTGGGCACCGCGCTCGACAATCTCACCAACCGGCTCGGCCTGACGGCGAGCGACGCGCAGGTGCGCCGGCAGATCCAGAACATCCAGGCGTTCAGCGGCCCGCTCGGCGGCTTCGACCACGACAAATTCATGCAGGTCATCGGCCAGGCCGGCTATGGCGAGGATGAGTTCGTCGACGTGACGCGCCGCGATGTGGCACGCGGCGAGATGCTGCGCGCGGTCGAGGGCGGCTACGGGATGCCGGTCGATTACGCCCGCGCGATCTTCTCCTATGTCAACGAAGTGCGGGCCGCCGAATACGTCATGCTGACGCCCGGCGCGGCCGGAACGATCGCGCCGCCGAGCGACGCGGTGCTGGCCGCCTATGTGAAGGCCCACCCGGAGAGCTTCAGCACGCCGGAATACCGCGATGTGAGCATCGCCGCGATCGGCGTGGACGATCTGGCGCCGTCGATCGCCGTCACCGACAAGCAGATCGACGACGAGATCGCCAACAACCGCGCCGATTACATCGTCGACGAGAAGCGCGAGCTGGAGCAGATCGGCTTCAAGACCGAGGCCGACGCGAAGGCGGGCAAGGCCGAACTCGACAGCGGCAAGGCGTTCGAGGCGGTGGCGTTCGAGCGCAAGCTGTCGCCGGCCGACTACAAGCTCGGCGAGCTGACGCAGGCCGATCTCGCGATCGATCCGGCGCGCGCCAAGGTGGCGTTCGCCCTGCCTCTCAACACGGCGAGCGATCCGATCAAGGGCAATTTCGGCTGGGTCATCATCCGCGCCACCAAGATCACGCCCGGCAGCGCCAAGAGCCATGACGAGGTCAAGCTGACGCTGCAGCGCAAGCTGGCGCTCGCCAGGATGACCGACATGGCCAATGCCTATACCGATGCGATCGGCGGCGGTGCGAGCATCGACGAAGCGGCCCGCAAATCCGGCATGAAGTTCACCCATGTCGCGGCGCTGGACGCGCAAGGCCTCGCGGCGGACGGCAGCAAGGTGGCGGCCGCGAGCAGCGCGGAACTGGTTGCGGCGATCTTCAAAGCGGAAATCGGCGAGGACGGCGATCCCTTCCAGACCCAGGACGGGCATTACTTCGCGATCAAGGTGGGAGGCGTGACTCCGCCCAGGCCCAAATCGCTCGATGCGGTCCGTGCCGTGGCCACCGCAAGCTGGATCGCGGACCAGCGCCAGGCGCAATTGCTCGCCAAGGCGCGGGCGCTGACCGCCAAGGCGAACCATGACCATTCGCTGGGCGGCGTCGCCGTGTCGCTCGGCGCTCCGGTGCAGTCGAGCCCGGCGCTGACGCGCGGGACGGAAATCCCAACCTTCAACAAACCCGTGGTGGCGGCGATCTTCGCGGCGCCGCCGGGCGGGGCGATCTTCCAGGCGACCGGCGATGGCGGCTACATCATCGCACGGGTGTCGGGCGTGCAGCATCCGCCGCCGCCGGAGGGCGACATCTCGTATCTGCGCGGCGTGAGCCAATTGTCGGGCGAGATCGCCTCGGACATCACGATCTCGCTGGCCAAGGCGCAGCAGCAGGAAGACCGGACGACCGTCAACCAGAAGCTGGTCGATTCGACGGTCGGCAATTCGGGCTCGGGCTCGTGAACCCGCGATGGCGAGCGAACCCGAGTTTACCGCCTTCGCGCGCGCCTATGATGCCGGGCGCCCGCAAGTCCTCTTCACGCGGCGCGTAGCCGATCTGGAGACGCCGGTTTCGGCGTTTCTGAAGCTCGGCGAAGGGCGCGACAACGCCTTCCTGTTCGAGAGCGTGCAGGGCGGCGAGGCGCGCGGACGCTACTCGATCATCGGGCTGAAACCGGATCTGATCTGGCGCTGCCGCGACGGACGCTGCGAGATCAACCGCAATGCGCGCGCGCATGCCGACAGCTTCGTGCCCGACGCCCAGGCCGACAAGCCGATCGCGAGCCTACGCACGCTGATCGCCGAATGCCGGATGGAGCTGCCGGCCGGATTGCCGCCGATGGCGACGGGGCTGTTCGGCTATCTCGGCTATGACATGGTGCGGCTGATCGAAAAGCTGCCCAACGTGCCGGACGATCCTCTCGGACTGCCCGATGCGATCATGCTGCGGCCGACCATCGTCGCGATCTTCGACACGGTGCGGGACGAGATCCTGATCGTGACGCCGGTGTGGCCGCAGAACGGCATCGACGCCCGCGCGGCTTACGCCCGCGCGTCGGAGCGATTGTCGGACACGGTGGACGATCTGGAACGCCCTGCCCCGGCGTCGCCGCCGGTGCCGGAGAATTTGCCGGTGTTCTCGCAGATCGAGTCCAACACGACGCATGACGAATATCTCGCGATCGTGGAGCGGGCGAAGGAATACATCCGCGCCGGCGACGTGTTCCAGGTGGTACCGAGCCAGCGCTTCCGCCGTCCGTTCACGCTGCCGCCGTTCTCGCTCTATCGCGCGCTGCGCCGGCTGAACCCGTCGCCATTCCTCTACAATCTCGCATTCCCGGGATTTTCCATTGTCGGTTCGAGTCCGGAGATCCTGGTGCGGCTGCGCGACGGTGTCGTCACCATCCGGCCCATCGCCGGGACGCGGCCGCGCGGCAAGACCGCGGCGGAGGACATCGCACTCGGCGAGGAACTGATGGCGGATCCGAAGGAACGCGCCGAGCATCTGATGCTGGTGGATCTGGGACGCAACGATGTCGGCCGTGTCGCCAAGACGGGCGAAGTGAAGGTGACGGCCAGCTTCTTCATCGAACGCTACAGTCATGTGATGCACCTGGTGTCGAACGTCGAGGGCAATATCCGCGGCGGGCTCGATGCGGTGGACGCGCTGAGCGCCGGGCTGCCGGCAGGCACGCTGTCGGGTGCGCCCAAGATCCGCGCGATGGAATTGATCGACGAATTCGAGAAGGAAAAACGCGGCGCGGCCTATGCCGGCGCGGTCGGCTATTTCGCGGCGGATGGCTCGATGGACACCTGCATCGTGCTGCGCACGGCGCTGGTGAAGGACGGGGTGATGTACGTCCAGGCCGGCGGCGGCGTGGTCGCCGACAGCGTGCCCGAAGCGGAATACCAGGAGACGGTCAACAAGGCCGCCGCCCTGATGCGCGCGGCGGAAGAAGCGGTGCGCTTCGCAACGGCAGCGAAGCGCGGGCAATGAGGCAGCCGGTGCGGCCCATCGCCATCGCCATAGCGCTGGTGGCACTGATCGGTCTGGAGTTCTTTATAATTTCGGCTGTCTATGCCGAGCCCGAATATGTTCACGTCGCGGGACCGTTTTATCTGACTTATTTCGAGACGCGGGATCAGATGTCCCTGTTCCGCTGTCCGACCGGAGCGCCCGGCGGTGTCGGGTGCGCGATAGACGGCTTGCCGGATGCGACTGTGTTCGCAGCGGGCGCGGACGCTCGTTATGTCGTCGTGGCGCGCCATCCGCACGACAACAGGACCGTCACCGAATATTTCTATTTTGCGCGTGTCGACCGCGAGAGCCAGGGATGGGGCAATGGCCCCGAGAAAATCATTGGCCCGATAAGCGAAGATGAATTCGGCGCGGCACAAGCCAAGCTCGGGCTTCCACCCCTATCGATTGTGATGGACGATTTGAAATAAGCCTTAGCGCGACGCTGCCAGCGACAGACGCACGTCGCGTTCGGCTTTCAGCCGGATCGCTTCCGACAGCGGGACCAGGATGAAGCCGCGCGACGCCGCGTGGGCGGTCCAGTCGGCGAGCGCGGCGAGCGTCACGTCGTGCGGATGGCCGATCGCGATGGCGACGCCGGTGGCGCGGGCACGGGCTTCCAGTTCTGCCAGTTGCGTGCCGACGGCGCCGGCGGTCTGCTCGTCGTCGAGGAAGACGTCGCGGCCGGTGCTGGCGACGCCGAAGGCGTGAGAGACCTCGACCACTTGCGTCGCAGCAGTGGTGCGGGAGTCGAAGAAGAAGAGATGCCGCGCGGCCAGCTCCTCAGCGACGGGGATCAGCGCGGCGCGGTCGGCGGTGAACTTGCTGCCCATATGGTTGTTGATGCCGATGGCACCGGGCACGCGGGCGAGCGCGGCGACGAGGCGATTGCGGATTTCATCCGGCGCGAGGCCGGTGGTGAGCGCGAGCGGGCCGGGATTGTGGTCGCCCTCCGCCTCCATCGGCATGTGGACGAGAACTTCGTGGCCGCCACGCAAAGCTTCGGCGGAGAGCCACGGCGCGGCATCGGCATAGGGAAGGAACGACAGCGTCACGGGCTTGGGCAGCGTCAGCGCACGATCGGTATGCGCGAGGTCGGCGCCGAGATCGTCGATGACGATGGCAATCTTTGGATTGCGAACCGGCTCGGTTGGTTGGGGCGGCGCGGGCGGATCGGCGCGACGCATCGTCATCCAGTCGGGGAAGTCGTGGGTGGCGAGCGGATAGAGAACCTGCGGCGCGAAGGGGCTGGGGCCGAAGGGCGGCTCGACAGCAAGACGGATCGCAGGGTCGGGTGGCGTGTCGCTCGCCTGCGCCGCAACGACGCCGGGTGGCAGAACGATGGCGAGCAGCGCGGGGAAGCCTGCGATGGCGCGGCTGCCGCCGATGCCGGCGGCGAGCACGAGCAAGGCCACGAAGGCGGCGTTGGCGCCCCGGAACAGCGCGCGCGGCGGCCTCGGCCTGCGGATGACGCGAATCGGTTTGAGCCGATACATGCGCCTGTTTAGGGCGCAGCCGAAAGGTGTCAACCAATCAATGGCGCGCCACGGGAGCAGGCGTGAAAAGCGCGCCATGATAATGGGTGCCGCGTGTCTGGCCTTTCCAGCAGACATAACCGCTGTCGCCGAAAACTGGCGTGGCAAACCCAACCCGCAGGACGTAGCCCCAAAGCGGGCTGTAGGTGACGCGTTCCGATCCGATCGTGACGCCGGGTATCGACTTGTAGCGGCCTGCGCACTTCGCGAAGAGCTGCGCCCACATGCGGCTATCGAGGTTTGCAGTCGCCTCGTCTATTCCAGACGCCTCCGGTGGGAAGGGGCCGGGCGGATCGCGCAACACGCCCGTTACGATCACCGTCTCGATTTGGATGCCGCCGATGTCTTCCCGATGATGGCGACGCGCCGCGGCTGCGGACGGCAGCAGGGCGATTACCAACGCAAGGCAGAGATATCGCCGCTGCAAACCGCTTCCCTCAAAATCCGCAGCGGGATTTTAGCCGAACGGGCGTACGGGACAAATCCGCATATCGAAAGCGACGTCAGCCGTCCGCAGCCGCTACCGCGACACTATTCGTTCCAAAGCGGGCAATGAACTTTCGTTTCAAGCCGCGGAGCATAGTGATCTCGTATTCGGGGTTTGCGATGCCGCGAGCCTCTGCCAAGGCCAGCGCGAAAGTCTGTGCGTCGATGCGGCGACTGTTTCGAAGGCGGTCTTCGCCAGCCGCGGAAATGCGGTAGTCGCCGTCGAAGAACTCTTCGACAAATATGAGCCATTCTTGTTCTGAGATGATTTTGGCGAAGAACGCGTCCTCAAAAGGGTTTCGGAGAGAAGCGCAAAGCGGAGGTTTCAGCAACCTATCGGTTCAAATCCACTCGGACTTCCGCAGACAAACCCGGGCGCAGGCGGGCGATGTCCGGCTGTCCCGGCAATAAGCGGATGCGGGTGCCGACGCGCTGGACGATGCGGGTGAAGTTGCCGGTCGCGGGCTCGAAGGGCAGCAGGGAGAACTCCGAGCCTGAGCCGGGCGCGAAACTCTCGACTTCGCCGTCGAGCGTTTCGCCGGGGAGTGCGTCGATCACGATACGGGCCTTCTGGCCGGGTAGCATGCGCGCGGTCTGGGTCTCCTTGAAATTGGCGACGACGTAGAGCGTGTTCAGCGGCACGACGGTGAGAAGCTGGGTGCCGGGCTGGACATATTCGCCGAGCTGGACCTGGCGGTCGCCGATCACGCCGTCGACGGGCGCGCGGATGATCGTGTGACCCAGATTCTGCCTTGCGAGCGTCAGCGCGGCCTGGGCGCGGGCGAGCGCGGCAGCGAGCTGGCCGCGCGATTGTGCGACAACGGCGACCTGGCTCTGGCTGGCGGCGAAGGCGGCGCGAGACTTGTCGGCATCGGCAGTGGCGCCGGCAGCGGTGGCGCGCATCTCCTCGGCCTGGCGGCGCGGGACGTCGCCGGTGATGACGAGGGCATCGAAGCGCTTGCGGTCGGCGTCGGCGCGGACGGTCTGGGCGTCGGCGGAGCGGATCGCGGCGGCGGCGGCGCGGGCGTTGGCGGCGGCGAGGTCGAGCTGAGCGGATTGCTGCGCGAGCGCGGCTTGCGCGGAGGCGACATCGGCTTCGGCGGACGTCACGGCCTGGGCGTAATCGTCGTCGTCGATGCGAACCAGCGCCTGACCGGCCTTCACCGTTTGATTGTCCTTCACCAGGATCTCGGCGACGAGGCCGTGGATCTTGGGCGAGACGATGGTGGAGTCGGCTTTCAGATAGGCATCGTCGGTCGTGACGCTGGTGGCCGGCAGCGCGATCCACCAGGCGCCGACCAGCGCGAGAGCGAGCGCGGCGCCGGCGACGATCAGCGGGCGCCTGGGCAGCGCGCGGACGCGGCCGAGCATGGTGGGGGCGACGAGCGGCGCTTCGAAGGTTGTCGTTGTCATTTGGAGAACACCAGGCAGGTTGTGGTGGCGGTGGCGCAGAGCTTGCCGTCCTTATCGAGCAGACGGCCTTCGGCGAAGGCGGCGCGGCGGCCGAGGCTGATCACCTTGCCTTCGGCACGGACGGGACCGGACTGGTCGGACATCGCGCGGTGATAGGCGACCTTGAGCTCGAGCGTGGTGTAGCCCTGCCCTTCCTTCATCATCGTGTGGACGGCGCAGCCCATGGCACTGTCGAGCAGCGTCGCGGCATAGCCGCCATGCACGCTTCCGATCGGATTGTAGACCGATTTCGTGGGATGGCCTTCGAACACGACGAGGCCTTCCTCGGCGACGACCGGCTTGAAATCGAGCAGATGCGCAATGCCGCGATAGTCGGACGTGCCGTTCATCAAGGCCCGTATCTGGTCGAGGCCGGTTGGTGCTTCGAGGATGTCGCTCATTGTTTCAGCTCGCTGGCGAGAGTGAGATCGGTGAGGCCGAGGCGCGCCTTGATGCCGGCACGGGTCGAGGCCAGGAGCTCGTCGGACAATTCGGGGTCGGAGATCGTGCGCGACAGCGCCACGGCACCGGCCATCGCGGCGAGGATCGACGGCGCGAGCGCTTCGGCGTTTTCGATGCCGACGTCCGTCATGCGGTCGGCGAGGAAGCCGGCGAGCGATTTAACGCCGGCCTCGAATGCGGCGCGGAATTTCTTCGACTGGCGCGGCATGTCGGAGTTGAGCGCGGTGATCGGGCAGCCATTCGCCGGATTGTCGCGGTGCGTGGCGGCGACGTAGAAATCGATATAGGTCGCGAGCGCATGTTTCGGCGGCAAGCCTTCGAGCAGGCGCGTCATGCGGCGCTTGGAACGGCCGAAGGTGTCGGCCAGCGTCTCGTTGAGCAGCGCGTCCTTGGATTTGAAATGGGCGTAGAAGCCGCCATGCGTGAGCCCGGCAGCCTTCATCACGCTGGTGACAGAGAGCCGGTCGGGCCCTTTCTCGCGCAATTGCGCGGCGGCGGCCTTGAGCAGCGCCTTGTGGGTCTCTTCCTTGTGGGTCTCGGCGTAGCGCATCTTGCTTTCCCTCGTGCCAGCTTTATATGATACTCGTAATATAATCCGTCAAGGGGTCACATGAGCGCCGCCGCTTCTGCTGTTTCCGGGCTCTCGCCGCTCGCCGGCTATACCCATGGCCGCAAGCTTTTAATATTTGGAATCATGGCCTTCGGCCAGTTCATGGCACTTCTGGACACCCAGATCGTGGCCTCGTCGCTCAATTCCATCCAGGCGGGGCTGTCAGCCGGGCCGGACGAGATCGCCTGGGTGCAAACCGCCTATCTGATGGCGGAGATCGTGATGATCCCGCTTGCCGCCTACCTCTCCATCGCGCTGTCGACGCGCTGGCTGTTCACGGCCTCGGCGGTCGCGTTCACGCTGGCGAGCCTTCTGTGCGGCATGGCGTGGAGCATCGAGTCGATGACCGTGTTCCGCGCGATACAAGGCTTTGTCGGCGGCGCGATGGTGCCGACGGTGTTCGCGACCGGCTTCACGATGTTCAGCGGCAAGCAGCGCGCGATGGTGCCGGCGATCCTGGGGCTCGTATCGACCTTGGCGCCGACCCTGGGGCCGACGATCGGCGGCTGGATCACCGACACGGCGAGCTGGCACTGGCTGTTCTTCATCAACATCGTGCCGGGGGCGTTCATCGCCATCGCCTTGCCGATCCTCGGCAAGGTCGACGAGCCGAATCTGGGCATGCTGAAGCGGATCGACTGGCTGCACGTGATCTCGCTCGCGGTGTTCCTGGGGGCGCTGCAATATGTGCTGGAGGAAGGGCCGCGGCACCAATGGTTCGAGGACCAGACGGTGATGACGGTGGCGTGGATCTCGTTCGTCGGCGCGCTGGTGTTCTTCGAGCGCAGCTTCTATTCGCTTCTGCCCGTGCTGAAATTATCGCCGTTCAAGCGGCCGACCTTCGCGCTCGCCTGCGCCCTGAACATGGTGATCGGGATCGGGCTTTACGGCGCGACGTATCTGACCCCGATCTTCCTGGGACGCGTGCGCGGCTATTCGAGCTTCGAGATCGGGACGACGATCTTCATCACCGGATTGTGCATGAGCCTCAGCGCGCCGATCGCGGCACGGCTGTCGACCCTGGTCGACCAACGCATCGTGATGGCGGTCGGCTTCTCGCTGTTCGCACTGGCGTGCTGGATGTTCTCCGGCATCACACCGGAATGGGGCTTCTGGCAGATGTTCTGGCCGCAGGCGGTGCGCGGCTTCGCGATGCTGCTATGCATCGTGCCGGCGGTCGGCATGGCGCTGAACGGCGTGCCGCCGGACCAGCTGCGCTATGCCTCGGGGCTGTTCAACCTGATGCGCAATCTGGGCGGCGCGATCGGGATCGCCATCGCGACGACCTTGTTGCAGGATTTCGGGAAGATCCATGGCGAGGCGTTCGGCGAAGCGCTGGCGCATGGCAATCAGAGCGGGCTCGGCGCGATGGTCGGGCGACTGGCGGCGCATGGCGCGGATGCGGCACACGCAAAGCTCGTGCTATCGGGCGAGATCACCCAGTTCATCACGCAGCAATCGCTGAGTCAGGCGTTCCAGGACGTATTCTATCTGCTGGCGGCGCTGTTCGTGATCGCGCTGGCCATCGTGCCCTTCGCCAAGGCGGCACCGGTCGGCGAGAGCGCACCGGTGGAAGCACACTAACGCTGCATGAAATCCGAGACGATGCGCACGAAATCGCCGGGCGCTTCGATGGATGGGATATGGCCGACATTCGGCAGCACGACGAGTTGCGCGTTCGGGATCAGGCCGGCGGCGTCCTGGCCGCAAGCGAGCGGGATCAGTTCGTCCTTCTCGCCCCAGAGCAGCAGCGTCGGGACGAATATTTTCGCGAGCTCGTCGCGCGTCGGCTCGCGCTTGGCGAGGCCGCTGTCGCGCAGGATGGCTTGGCGGGTGGTCTCATAACTCGGCGGAAACGATGACGAGAACGCGTCGGAGGCTGCTTGCAGCTTCGGATCGACGAAGCCGCGGGCCTCGAACGGCGGCGGCCGCTTCACGCAGATGGCGCCACCGACCAAAACGAGCTTCGCGATGGGCGGCAGGTTCAGCGCGGCGTAGCGTGTGGCGTAGGCGGCGACGTGCCAGCCACCGAACGACTCGCCGAGCAGCGTGACGTTCTTCAGATCGAGCGCGCGCATGAACTCGCCGAGATGCGAGACCAAAGCGTCGGTCGAGTAGACCATGTCGGGCTGCTCGGAGGGATCGAAGCCGATGACCTGCAAGGCTACGACACGGTGATGTTTGGCGAGCGGCGCGAAGATAGGTGCCCATTCGTAGGTCGCGGAGCCTGAGAAGCCGTGCACCAGAACGAGTGGGTCGCCCTCCCCTTCGTCCCAATAGCGGATGCGGTGGCCAAGCACCGTCACGTCGCGCGGCGTTGGCATGTCGAGGATGAGGTGCTTTGCCATGCGCTATTAGACGACGCGCGGCAGCGGTGGGCAAGCTAGCGCACCGACAGGATCTCCAACTCCAGCGGTGGCTTGCGATGGGCAAGCTCGACGGTTTCACCGGCACGAGCGCCCATCAGGGCGGCGGCGATGGGCGAGGTGTGGGAGATTTTGCCCTTCTTCGGATCGGCTTCGTCTTCGCCGACGATCTCCCACGTCTCGGGCGGACCGTCATGGCGGCGAATGGTGACCTCGCTGCCGAAGACGACTTCACGATAGTCTGCGGTGTGTTCGACAAGCTGTGCAGAGGCGCGGCGGGCCGTCCAATAGCGCAGATCGCGCAGCAGGCGCGCCTTCAGCGCGTCGTCGGGACCGGCATCGAGCGCTTCCTTCAACTCAAACAGGCGCGTCTCGATCAGGCGCAGGCCGCGCGGCGTCACGAGATTGGGTTCGTCACTGATCGCCAACTCCGGCGGCGCGTCGGGCGGCAGATCGTCTCGTTCTTTCACGAAGGCGCGGCTCATGACGGATCCATGTTCGGGCTTTTGGAAACTCGCCGCTGCGGGGTTGGGTTCCGCTAGTCGAGGCCGCTCAGGAGGAGTTCCAGCGCAGCCTTAGCGAAGGCGCGCATGTTGGCGACACGGTCGACCTCAGCGGTTTCGAGGGTGATGGCGCGGCTGACCGGGCCGTCGAGCGCGATGCAGGTGTGGCCGGCGGCGTCGCCATAGGGATTGCCGGTCGGGCCGGCGGCACCGGTCTCGGACAAGCCCCAGGTCGCGTTGAAGCGCTCGCGCGCGGTGCGGGCGAGAAGCTGGGCATAAGGTTCACTGGCGGAGCGCATGCCGGCGACGGCCTCACGCGGCAGGTCCATCAGCAGGACGCGGGCTTTGGCGGTGTAGACGACAGCGCCGCCGGTGAAATAGGCCGAGGCGCCGGGCACGGCGAGAAGCGCGGCGGAGAGGAGCCCGCCGCTGGAGGATTCCGCGATGGAGATGGTCTCCTTGCGGTCTTTCAGGCGTTGGCCGACGCGTTCGGCGAGCGGCAGGAGATCGTGCATGGGAAACCTCGCGAGTTCCCCCGGAGCTTACAGGCGATTGCGGCGGTGTAATCGGGAAATTTACCGCGCCGCGTCGTTCGTGCATCATGCCCTCGTCCGGTCACGAAGGGCTGCGACAAGCGACCCCGCCGGAGGGGTGTTGGGAATTCAAGGTATGGCTTCCACGCGACTGGCCCGCAAGCCCGCGATGCGCGCCGTCCGTGCGCCGGCGATTGCCATTCGCGCGCCGGTGCGCATCCCGCGCCGCGAGCCGCGCACGCTGCACGAGACGCTGGTCGATGCCGGGATCATGCCGCGCTCGACCGCGCGCGGCACACATGGGCTGGTTTGGCGCTGGTTCGCTTACGAGTCGACGGCGCAGGCGGTTGGCAATACTGTGACGAGCGTGTTGTTGCTGCTGCCGGCGCTGACCATGACGGCGGTGGGGATGCAGATCGCGGTCGCGCTGAACGCAGCGGCGATGATCTATGTCGTGCTCAACAACGGATTTCCGTATGTCGGGCTGGTGATGTTCGCCTTCGCCGGCCTGAAAGCCGCGCATGCCTATTTCGACCGGCGGGCGCACACGTCGTCGCGGGTGCTGGGGTTCGTCCTCGCGGCGATGATGTTCGCGGCGGGAATCTGGCTTGAAGTCATGTTCGGCTACGCCGATTTCGTGCCCTGGATGCTGAAGCCGGCGGTCGCATTCGCCGGAGGCGAGGCGACAGCGCGGATCGCCGCGTTCAACGCGGCGCTGGTGTCTTATTTCGAGCCGGGCGTGGCCGGCGCGGTGGCGTTGCTGCTGGGCGCCAAGCAGGTCAAGAGCGCGATCGAGGCGGAACCCAAGAAGACACTGCGGCGCGCGGCGGTGAGCGGGCTGGTGGCGAGCCTGTGCGTTCTCGCCATCGGGGCGCAGGCGGGGTACCGGCATTACACCGGCGCCGATGCGCGCGACGGGATGAGCTTCGCCATCGGCGGCGAGACGCTGGCGCCGGCCGACCGGACCTATGGCCCGCTGTTCGCGCCGGGCGTGCCGTGCCATGTGTCGAGCCTGTATGGCTGGCGCGACGATCCGCTGGCGCCAGGGCATGCGCAGCATCATCAAGGCGTGGACGTCGCGGTCGCGCAGGGCACGCCGGTGCATGCGATGGCGGATGGCCGCATCCTGTTCGCCGATACCGATGCGGGATTGGGGAATTTCACCGCGCTGCAGGTCGGCGGTCGCGACGGCGCGCCGACCATCGTCAACGGGCATATGGAGCAGCTGCTGGTGCATCCGGGCGATGTCGTGCATCGCGGCGACGTGCTGGGGCTGGCGGGAAGCACGGGACGCTCGACCGGGCCGCACGTCCATCTGCAATTGTGCGCGGGGGCACACACCCATGCCGGCGGCTTCGTCTGCGGCGGGACGAGCAATCCTTACGAGAACTGGCCGACGCTGGCGGCGCTGGCGCATATGTCCTGCGTGGATGGGCCGAGCGTGTTTTGACCTTGCCTTCCGTAACGGACGATCCGCACACTCGTATCCGCTAGCGGGAGAGTGCGATGGATCTGAGTTGGAGCGCCGCCGATACGCGATTTCGCGACGAAGTGCGCGAATTTCTCGCCACCGAACTGACGGACGATCTGCGCAAGGCGGGCAAGTCGCTGACTTCGGTCTATGCCGATTATGACGTGAACCTGAAATGGCAACGCATCCTGCACAAGAAGGGCTGGGTCGCGCCGGCGTGGCCGGTGGAATATGGCGGCTGCGGCTGGAATGTCGTGCAGCGCTACATCTGGGCGAGCGAGACGGCCGCCGCCGGCGCGCCGCCGATCTCGCCGATGGGGATCGGGATGTGCGGGCCGGTGCTGATCGGGCATGGCACGGCGGAGCAGAAGGCGCATTACCTGCCGCGCATGCTGTCGGGCGAGGATTTTTGGTGCCAGGGCTATTCGGAGCCGGGATCTGGGTCCGATCTCGCGTCGCTGCAGATGAGCGCGCGCGATGACGGCGATCACTATGTCTGCAACGGGCACAAAATCTGGACGACGCATGCGCATGTGTCGAACTGGATCTTCTGCCTGGTGCGGACGTCGAAGGAGAAAATCCCGCAACTGGGCGTCACGTTCCTTCTGATCGACATGCGGGCACCGGGTATCGACGTAAAACCGATCGTGATGCTGAGCGGCGAGCATATCCAGAACGAGATTTTCTTCACCGATGTGCGGGTACCCAAGGCCAATGTCGTCGGCAAGGTGGGCGATGGCTGGACGGTGGCGAAATATCTGATGCAGTTCGAGCGCGGCGGCGGGGTCAGCGCGCCTGGCATGAAGGTGCGGCTCGAGCGTATCCGAGAGATGACAGCGGCGGAGGGGTTTGATGACGAAGCGTTTGCCGCAAAGCTGGCGCAGGCGGAGATCGATGTCGCGGGGCTGGAAGCGGTGGAATTGCGCGTGATGTCGAGCCTCAGCAATGGCGTGCCGCCGGGGCCGGAATCGTCGATGATAAAGATGGTTGGGACGGAATTGAGCCAGCGGCTGACGGAATTGGCGTTGGAGGCGGCGGGCGTTTACGCGGCGCCCTATCAGCCTTTCGCGGTCTCGCCGGGCGGACCGACGCCGAATTTCCGGCGGCTGAGCAATGAGGCGCCGGTCGGACCGGAGTATACCTGGACCGTAGCGGCGAAGTATCTCAACGACCGCGCCGGGTCGATCTATGCCGGCACCAACGAGGTGCAGCGAAACATCCTGGCCAAGGCCGTGCTGGGTCTTTGAGGAGAACGCCGTGGATCTGCAATTGAAGGACAAGGTGATCTTCGTCGCGGGCGGCAGCCGCGGCATCGGGCTGGGCATCGTCGAGAGCTGCCTGAAAGAAGGCGCGCGGCTGGCGGTTACGGCGCGCGGCGCCGAGGCGCTGGAGGCTGAGTGCCAACGGCTCGCGGCGCAATACGGCAAAGACCGCATCTGGTCGATGGCGGGCGATATGCGCGATAGCGTGACGATCGAGGCCGCACTCGCGGCGGTGGAGAAAGATTTCGGGCCGCTCTGGGGCGCGGTCGCCAATGTCGGGCTGTACGAGACGCCGCCTGGGTTCGATGTCGACGACGAGAATTGGGACGGCGCGATTTCGCAGAATCTCAATTCGGCGTTCCGCCTGGCGCGCGCGGCGCTGAAGCGCATGACGCCGCGCAAACAAGGCGCGTTCCTGTTCATCTCGTCGATCGCGGGGCTGGGCGCGCTCGGCACGCCGATCACCTATGGCACGTCGAAGGCGGCGATGAACCATCTGTCGAAAGAACTGGCCAAGGTCGTGGGTGCTTCGGGCGTGCGGGTGAACACGATCGCGCCGGGCAACATCATCTTTCCGGGCGGCGATTGGGAGACGCGCTCGACCGGCGAGCGGGCGGAATCGTGGGCGCGCTGGATCAAGCGCGAGGTGCCGATGCGGCGCTACGGCAAGCCGGAAGAGATCGGCGCCGCGGCGGCGTTCCTCTTGAGCCCGATGGCGAGCTTCGTCACTGGTGCGGTGCTGCCGGTGGATGGTGGGCAGACGAAATGAAGGCCACCAAAGCCGCGATCCCGTCGCCGCGCGTCGCGGCGCTACAGAAATTTCTGAGCGACAAACCGGGTGCGAAGAGCTCGAACATCCGGCCGAATGTCGTGATCTACAAGACGGCGGGCAAGATGTTCGCGATACTGTCGGTGAAGACCGCCTATGTCGTGCTGAAATGCGCGCCCGACAGCATCCGATGCTGAAAGCGAAATATGCCGGCATAGGGCACAAGACACATCTGGACCCGCGCCACTGGATCGCGGTCGAGATCGACGCCCATGTGCCGCCGGGCGAAGTAAAGCGGCTGGTGAGCCTGTCTTACGATCTTGTGTGCTCGGCCGGTGCACCGAAGGCATCACGCAAGCCTGCCAAGACGGCCACGGTCCTCCGCGCCAGGAAGAACGCTTGACGGCAGATCACGACAGGAATTTTTCCATCGCGTAATTGTGGATGTCGACGCCGTTCAGGTCGAAGTCTCTCCGCGTGACGACGGCAAAGCCTTTGCGCGCGAAGAGGCGCCGGGCGAGCTCGCTGGCTTCGGTGTAGAGACGCGGCATGGCACGGCTGCGGGCGATGGCTTCCAGGCGGTCGTACAGCGCCGAAGCGATCCCAGTGTCCACGAAATCGGGGCGGCAGTAGAGGTAGTCGATATGGCCGTCGGCTTCGAGATCGCCGAATGCGATCGGTTCGTCCTTGCCGTCTACGGCAACCAGGAACACGCGGCCATCGGAGGCCTTTGTCGCGAAACGCGACGGGTCTTGGACGCGCGGCGCCCAAGCTTCAACCTGTGCCTGGCTGTAATCGCGGCGCGCCGCCTGGCGAATGGAATCGTAGAACAGTTGCGCGAGCGCCGGCGCGTCGCCGTCGCGATAGGCGCGAATAGCATAGGTCATGGCGGCGTGGATGGATGCCCAAAGCCGATTTTGACGAGGGCGCGGGTGAAAAGGCTGACCGTCGCGGCGTGCAGATAGTCGCCGGTCTGCTTCGGCGCGCGGCCGGCGCAGGCGCGGGCGTAGGTGCCTTCGAGGATGGCGCCGAGCTTGTAGCAGGCGAGGACTTCGTACCAATCGGCATCGCGCATGTCGCGGCCGGTGCGTTCGGCATAGCGCGCGACGATCTCGGCGCGGGTGGGAAAGCCGCTCCACGGATTGACGGGTCCGGTTTCGGCGCCGTCCTCAGGCCAAGCGGACAGCAGCCAGCCGAGATCGACCAAAGGATCGCCGAGCGTGGTCAATTCCCAATCGACCATTGCGGTGAGCTTCGCCGAATGGCGGTCGAACAGGACGTTTCCGAAGTGGAAGTCGCCGTGGATAATGCCGGGCACGAGTGTCTTGGGGCGATGCGCGGTGAGCCAGGCGCCGATCTCGTCGACACCGGGAATGCCGGAGAGGCCGGGCCAGCCTTCGAATTCGGCATAGGATTCGAGCTGAGCCTTCCAGCGGCCGACCTGACGTTCGAGAAAGTTGTCGAGCTTGCCGAGATCGGACAGGCCGCGGGCGGCGTAGTCAACTTTCGACAGCGCGGCGATGGCGTCGACCATCTCGAAACCCATGGCGCGGCGGATCGCGGGATCGCCGGCATGCAGGGGCGGCATCTCCTCGCGAGGGGTGAAGCCTTCGACCGGCTCCATCAGATAGAACGCGGCGCCGAGGACGCTTTCATCGCCGCAGGCGGCGATGAGGTCGGGATGCGGCACATCCGTTCCCTTGAGCGCGGTGAGGACGCGCGCTTCGCGGCGCATGGTTTCGTTGGAATTGGCGCGCAGGTGCTTGGGCGGGCGGCGCAGGACGAAGCTGCGCCCGGCCCGCGCGAACTTCAGCAGGATGTTCTGGGTGCCGCCGCCGAGGAGATGGGCGTCTTCGATGGCGCCGCGCGGCAGGCCCTGCCCGTCCATCCATTGGGACAGCGCGTCCACCGAGAGAAAGCTCTGCCAGTCGGTATCGCCGCGCGGAACGATGGTCTTGGGGAGGTCTTCGGCCATGGGGCGATGCTGCAGGTTCTTCGAAGGCGGCGCAATCCGGCGCGGCGGGCGCGACATTCCAATAATTCATTGCACTTCGATGCAATGAATGCTATGACCGGTCTTCCACATGGAGAGGGGCGAGCGATGACCGGAAAAATCACGACACTAGAGGCGAGCGACAATCTGTACGTTCTGGGCGAGACGCTGCGTCCCCTGCTGACGAACGCCATGGGCTCGCCAATCGAGATTTTCGACACGCGCGGCCCGCTGAATGCCGGGCCTCCCCCGCACACGCATGCCTGGGACGAATTCTACGTCGTGCTCGAGGGCGCGCTCGAGATTCGCATGGGGAGCGACGCGCCGCACCGCCTTCCGAAGGGCGCTGCCGTCCATATCCCGGCCGGCGTCACCCACAGCTACCGCAACCTCGGCGACGACACCCATTTTCTCACCATCGTCACGCGAGGAAATGCGGATAAATTCTTCCACGACGTCTCCGCGAACGTCGCAATGAACCCGCCGGACATTCCGGAAATCGTCCGTGTCGGAGCGAGCCACGGAATCGATTTCGTTTGAGCAAGACGCGCGCCTACCAAGCGCCGAAGCGACAGGCCCAGGCGGCCGCCACGCGAGAGGCCATCTTGAAGGCGTTCGCCGAGCAGCTCTCGCAGAAGGGCCGCGATACGTTGTCGCCGAGCGAGGCGGCGAAGACGGCCGGCGTTTCGCTGCGCACCGTGCATGTGCATTTTCCGAATTACGAAAGCCAGATCGCCGGTCTCGCCGGGTACTTCGACGCCCGTCTTTATCCCGCGGGCGTCGTGCTCGCGGCGGGACCGGACGATCTTCCGCGCTATTTTCGCGACATCCACACCATGGCGCTGCGCAACAAGCTGTCCTGGGTACTGGCGACGAATTCCAAGCTCTCTGGCGAACTGCGCCGCAAGCGCCGCGCCGAAAGACTGGAGGCCATCCGCCGCGCCGTCGCCGCCATCGGCGCGCCGGCACGCGAGAGCGAAGACGCGACGGCCATGCTGCTGAGCCTCTCCGGCGCCGATGCCTCCTGGCCGCTGCACACTCTCCACGGCCTGCCGCTCAAGCGCATTCCCGGGGTGATCGCGACGACGGTCGAGATGATCGTGGAACGCCTGTACCGGCTCGCTACAGGATAGCCCAGCCGCGGGGCCTGGCTCAAACCCAACTCGGATTACTGCCCGTGACCACTTCCGACGCAAGGCCGTCGACCCAGGCGATGAAGTCGGGAGCAACCTTCGCCCGCGCTTCGCGCCAGACCTTCCAGTAGGCCTGCATGCCGGGCTGCTGCATCAAGGTCGAATAGCCGACACGGGCATGTTCGTACTGCTCGCCCTGCGCGAGCCCTTCCCTGCTCTGATTGTAGAAGTCGGACATGTCGTAAACGATAGCGTTGCAGATTTGGGCGAACTGCACGCCCTTGATCGCCATCGGCGTCGGCGTTCCTCCATTGCCGGCGATCCAAGCCTCGGCCAGATCGGGATTGGCGAATGCGACCAGCGTGCTCACCACGCGGTCGGCCTGTCCCTGCTGCAACAGCGCTCTGGTGTGCTTGCTGTTCTGATGGGTCTGGATGGCGAGGTAGACGAGCGATGCCGTCACCGCGATCCCGCTGATTGCGGTGGTAAGAGTCGAAAAGTCCGAAAGCGTCATGGCGGTGTCTCCCGAGTCGAGCCCTGTCCGAAACGGTAGCCGGTTTCGCCAAGGGCGCGCAGAGGCTCAACATGCCGTGGCGGAAATATGGACGGACCTGCCGGGTTGCGCGAGGATCGGGGCATGGATCTGGCGGCGGCAGGGAAAACGTTTCGCGACGACGGCGTGGCGCTGCTGCCCGGCGCGCTCGATGCCGCAGCGCTGGCCGATGCGCTGGCGGCCTATGACTGGAGCCTCGCCCATCCCGGGCCGGCGGCGAGCAAGATCCGGCAGCACGGTGACGCGCTGTTCTACCAGGACCTCTACAATCCGGGATGCGTCGCGGCGTACCGCTCGATGTTGGAAGCCTCGCCACTGCCCAAGCTGATCGCCGATATCTGGGAGACGCCGGATGTCTGGTTCATGTACGAGCAAGTGTTCCTGAAAGACGGCGGGGAAAGCCGGCGCACACCCTGGCATCAGGACTTGTCGTATCTGACGGTGGCTGGAGACGATCTGGCCGTGGCGTGGATCACCTTCGATGCGGTAAGCAAAACGGAATCGCTGGAGTTCGTGCGCGGGTCGCACAAGGGGGTGCTCTATAACGGCTCCAGCTTCGCGCTGGACGACGACACCGCGCCGTTGCACGCGGGCGATGCGCTGCCGCGCCTGCCGGATATCGAGGCGGAGCGGAATGCGCACGACATCGTGTCCTTCGCCGTCGCGCCGGGCGATGTCGTGCTGTTCCATCCCAAGATGCTGCATGGCGGCGCGCCAACCCATCCGGGGATGCGGCGGCGGACACTGACCCTGCGGTTCTTCGGGCGCGACTGCTTCTACGACGCGCGGCCCGGGCGCGCGGGCCCGCGCCGCACGGGCTCCGCGATGCGGCAAGGCGATCCGTTCCGCGATCCGGCGTTCCTGAAGCTGCGCTAATCCTTGCGGTGCAGGATTTCCAGCGCCTGCTCGGCGAGACGTGGCGTGCCGTTGATCGCGGGACGGTCGGTCGAGGCGTTGCCGGACAGGACGCGGCGGTAGACGCCCTGGCTGATCGAGGCGAGGCGGAAGATTCCGAAGGCGAGATAGAAATTCCAGTTTGGGATGCCGTCGCGGCCCGTGCGGCGGCAATAGGCAGCGACGTATTCCTTTTCCGTCGGGATGCCCGACGCCGCGAAATCGACGCCGACAAGACTGCCCCAGCTCTGCGCCTCGGAGTGCCAGAGAAAGCCGTTATAGGCGATGTCGGCGAGCGGGTGGCCGATAGTGCAAAGCTCCCAGTCGAGCACGGCGATCAGGCGCGGCTCGGTGGGATGATACATCACGTTCTCGAGCCGGTAATCGCCATGCGCGATGGAGACCGAATTGTCGGGCGGGATGCGGTTGGGCAGCTGCTCGATCAGCGCTTCCATCGCGGGGATGTGTTCGGACTCGGCGCCGCGATATTGCTTGATCCAGCGCGCAACCTGGCGCTCGAAATAGCCGCCGGGGCGGCCGAAATCGCCGAGGCCCACAGCCTCGTAATCGACCTTGTGCAATTTCGCGAGCGTCGCATTGAGTTCGTCGTAGATGGCGGCGCGATCGGATTTGGAGAGGCCGGGCAGCGTCGCGTCGCGAAAGATGCGGCCGTCGAGGAAGTCCATCACGTAGAACGATGTGCCGATCACCTCTGGATCGTCGCATAGATGTCGCATGCGCGGGACGGGGACGCCGGTATCCTGGAGCGCCTTCATCACGCGGTATTCGCGATCGACCTGGTGTGCGCTGGCGAGGAGCTGGCCAGGTGGCTTCTTGCGCAGCACGTAGCGGAGCGGTCCGTTCAGGCCTTGCGTCGTTAGCTTAAAAGTCGGGTTGGAGGCGCCGCCCTTGATCTGCTGCACCTGCATGTCGTGGCCGAAGCCGTCGATGTGCTTTTCCAGATGCGCGCGCAGCTTCGCCTCGTCGAAGCGATGGGCGGGCGCGACCTCGCCGACGAGATCGTCGCTCACGGCGTGGACAGCTTGTTTAGCGTCTCGAACAGCGTGCCATTGGCCATGCCGTCGCGGGTGCCTTCGGGGTCGAGGGTCGCGGCCTTGTCGAGGTTGTAGATTTCCGGCGGGACGTACCAGTGCAGTTTCGTCGAGTGATAGGCCTCCCACACGACCTTGGCGACTTCGATGGGTTGGATGGCGCGGAACATGCCCTCCTTCGGCGCGTTGGCGGCGATGCCGGGCGGGAGGATCGGCGTGTCGATCAGGCCGGGCAGCACGTCGGCGGCGCGCACGCCGATCATCTTGAACTCGACGGCGAGCGCCTCGGTGAGGCCCTTCACGGCGTGCTTGGTGGCGGAATAGACCGCGATGCCGGGCATGCCGTAGGTCGCCGATGACGACGAGGTCGTGAAGCACAGCGAGTTCGGCGTCGCCTTCAGATATTTGATGCCTTCGTGGATGCCGATCAGGACGCTGACGAAATTGACGTTCACTACCGCCATCACGTCCTCGAACGACTGGTCGGCGAAGAAGCCGCCGCGGCCGATGCCGGCATTGTTGTAGAGGATGTCGAGCGTGCCGCCGGTCTCGGCGGTGAATTCGGCGAGCGCGGCGGCGAACTTCTCGCGCAGCGTGACGTCGAGCAGCCCGGTCTTGCAATTGTCGAAGCCGACCTCCTGCTCCAGGGTCTTGAGGCCGTCGGCGTTCACGTCGTAGCCCCCGACATACCAGCCTTTGGATGCGAACAGCTTGGCGGTCTCGCGCCCCATGCCGGAGGCGGCGCCGGTGATGAAGATGGATTTGCGGCCGTTGGCTTTGGACATCGAACTCTCCGGGAAAGGGCCGGCAGGGTATGCGCGTGCGCCGGGCCGTCAACCGTGCCGCTAGGTGAGGATTCCGACGCCAGCACGCGGTGGGTTTTCCATGTAGGACGCCAGATACGAGCGCGCCCGCCGGACGCGGTGTGGTTGGGCACCAAGACGGGCGGGTCTGCTCTGTGGCTGGCGGTATCGGCAGGCAGGCGGCGACGCATTCAAGCGCCCACCGGCAAGCACCCTCCCCTCCAACCCTTCGGTCCCCACGGCAAAACAAGTCCGTTCCGGCCCATGGCCGTGCGCTGCCTGTCTGCCGCCTGTGATGCACGCGAGCGCACCTCCGGCCCTGTATGTCACGCGTAGGAAATCGCTGTGTTGGGCAGCGCCCTACAGCCGATCGAAACGCTCTTGCATGATTGCTCCTGTCCAAATCTCACGCACAACTAATGCGAGTGTTTCCACTTTACAATAGTGCTGCATAATTATTTTATTGCTTTTATTTGGATCTTTTTGCAACTTTTACGGGTATCGCCGTATCGGATTGCTCGATGTTATTGTTCGGCGCGCGCGAAAATCCATCCTTCGGAGAAAATATCTTCACGGCTCAGCGGCCTGGTCGAAACCTCGAAATGCTCCCGCACCACGAAGGGCGCTGAAAAATCCGCGATGATCTCTGTGGCCGCGTCGGACACGTCTTCTCGAACTGCTTCAGACGGCTCCTCGTCCATGATTATCGAGACGACAATCTCATGATCCACCGCCTTGATCTTTATCAGCCGCATTCCGGGATGAATGCGGCCGAGGAATGCCCGCAACGCCGAGAGCCGCAGGCTGGTTTGCAGGCTCGAGCCTGTCGACATGACGATTACGCCAGCGCCTGGTCCAAATCCGCGATCAAATCGTCAGCGTCCTCGACGCCGACGCTGAGACGGATCAGCGAATCCGAGATGCCGAGGGCGGCACGCTGCGCTTCAGGGATCGAGGCGTGGGTCATGATGGCGGGGTGCTCGATCAGGCTTTCGACGCCACCAAGGCTTTCGGCCAGCGTGAAAAGCTGGGTGCGTTCGAGAACGTGGCGGGTGGGCGCGAGGCCGCCCTTGACGAAGAAGGTCACAATGCCGCCGAAGGCGTTCATCTGATGCCGCGCAAGCTTGTGCTGCGGATGGCTCTCGAGGCCGGGATAGATCACGCGCTCAACCTTGGGATGCTTCTCGAGCCAATGGGCGATGGTGAAGGCATTGACGCAGTGGCGTTCCATGCGCAGCGCGAGCGTCTTGAGGCCGCGCAGCGCGAGGAAGCTGTCGAACGGGCCGGCGATGGCACCGACAGCGTTGTGCAGGAAGCGCAGGCGCTGGGCGAGCTCGGCGTCGTTCACGATCACGCAGCCGCCGACGATGTCGGAATGGCCGTTGAGGTACTTCGTGGTCGAATGCATCACGATGTCGATGCCGTGCTCCAGCGGGCGCTGCACCCAAGGGCTGGCGAAGGTGTTGTCGGCGGCGCTGAGCAGCTTGTGCTTCTTCGCAAGCGCCGCGATGGCGTCGAGGTCGGCGAGGCGCAGCAGCGGGTTGGTCGGAGTCTCCACCCAGATCATCCTGGTGTTGGGACGGATCGCAGCCTCGACGGCCTTGATGTCGGAGAGATCGACGAAGCTGAATTCCAGGCCGGCCGAGCGCTTGCGCACCTTGTCGAACAGGCGGAACGAGCCGCCATAGAGATCGTCGCTGGCGATGACGTGGGCGCCGCTGTCGAGCAGTTCGAGAACGGTGCCGATCGCGGCCAGGCCGGAGGCGAACGCCATGCCGTCGCTGCCGCTTTCGAGATCGGCGATGCAGCGCTCGAATGCCATGCGGGTCGGATTCTGGCTGCGCGAATATTCGTAGCCCTTGTGCACGCCGGGGCTTTCCTGGGCGTAGGTCGAGGTCGCGTAGATCGGCACCATGACGGCGCCGGTCGAAGGATCGGGCGACTGGCCGGCATGGATGGTGCGGGTCGAGAAGGCGAGGCGGTTGCGGCCGTCCTTGGGCTTGTGGTCGGTCATTTGTGCAGCCGGATATGGTTGATGAGGTCGATGCGGGTGATGAGGCCGACAAAGCTGGGGCCATTGCAGACCAGCGCAACTTCGTTGTGCTCGAAGATCGGCAGAAGGGCGGACATTGGCTCCCGGACCTGAAGCGTCTTGGGCGTGGCCGTCATCGCAGTTTTCACGAGGGCGGCGAAGCGCGCAATCTTCTGCGCCTCACTGCCATCGACGGCGCCCAGGATGTCGCTCTCGTCGATGATGCCGACCAGCGTGCGGTCGACCAGCACGGGGAGCTGCGAGACGTCGGCGGAGCGCATGCGGTTGTAGGCGGTGAGCAGCGTGTCATCGGGGCCGACGGTGACCGTGGCGCCGGTGTCGAAGCGGCGGGAGATGATGTCGCTGAGGTCGCCCTTGAGCGGACGCGGCGAGAGACCCTGCTCCACCACCCAGAAATCGTTGTAGACCTTGGAGAGGTATTTGTTGCCGCTGTCGCAGACCAGCGTGACGACCCGCTTGGGCTCGGATTGCTCGCGGCAATATTTGAGCGCGGCGGCGAGCAGGGTGCCGGAGGATGAGCCGGCCAGGATGCCTTCCTTGGCGAGGAGTTCGCGGGCAGCCTCGATGCTCTCCTTGTCGGAGATCGCGTAGGCCTTTTTTACCAGCGTGATGTCGCAGATATCGGGCACGAAATCCTCGCCGATGCCCTCGACGATCCAGGAACCGGCCTCGGTCATCTTGCCCGTCGCGATCAGCGGCGCAAGGATCGAGCCGACGGGATCGGCCAGCACCATCTGCGTCTTGGGCGAAGCCTTCGCGAAGAAGCGGCCCAGGCCGGTGAGCGTGCCGCCGGAGCCGACACCGCAGACCACCGCATCGATGTCGTGCTCCATCTGCTCCCAGATTTCCGGGCCCGTCGTGGTCTCATGCGCCAGTGGGTTGGCGGGGTTGGAGAACTGGTTGATGAAATGCGCCTGGGTCTCCGACGCGATGCGCTGCGCCATGTCCTGGTAGTAATCGGGATGACCCTTGCCCACGTCGGAACGCGTCAGGCGGACATCGGCACCGAGGGCGCGCAGATGCTGGATCTTCTCGCGCGCCATCTTGTCGGGGACGACGAGAATGAGCTTGTAGCCTTTCAGCACCGCGACCTGTGCGAGGCCGAGACCGGTATTGCCGGCGGTGGCCTCGACGATCGTGCCGCCGGGCTTGAGCTTGCCGCTCTTTTCCGCGGCCTCGATCATCGAGAGGCCGATGCGGTCCTTGATCGAGCCGCCGGGGTTCTGGCTTTCGAGCTTGGCGAAGAGGCGGCACGGACCGGTGTCGAGGCGGGTAAGCTCGACGAGGGGCGTGTTGCCGATCAGGTCGAGGGCGGAACGGACAGGAGTGGCGACGCGCGAGGCTGCCGGGGTCATGGAGAACCTGGGTGATTTGCCTGGAGAGTCTAGCCCGGATATGCCGCTGTCTGCGCGGCGAAACGTGAAAAGACAGAAACTGGCGCGAAGCCGCGCGGCTTTCGAATTAGCTGTCGCCGAATCGGATGGTTTCGCAACGACCTCAGACGTAACGCGGGATCGGGCCGCGCTGGGGCGTCATGTTGTCGGAAAGATCGAACATCACCTCGTCGACATAGCACCAGCCCCAGCCTTCGGGCGGGTCGTAGCCTTCGATGATCGGATGCTTGGTCCGGTGGAAGTGCTTGGTGGCATGCTTGTGCGGAGACTGGTCGCAGCAGCCGACATGGCCGCAGCTGCGGCACAGGCGCAGATGCACCCATTCCGAGCCGATCTTGAGACACTCCTCGCAGCCAAGCGCGCTCGGCGTGACTTTCTGGATCGTACCCAGATGCGAGCAGGTGTCAGCCATCAGACTTTCTCCGTTGCGATCGGGCCGCCATCGGCGAGATAGGCATGCAGCGCGGAGACGACCTGGGCACCCTCGCCCACCGACGCTGCGACGCGCTTGACCGAGCCGGCGCGGACATCGCCGATCACGAAGATGCCGCGATGCGCGGTCTCCAGCGGATGCGCTTCCGAAGTGCAGACGAAGCCCTTGTCGTCGAGCCTCACGTCGCATTGCTTCAGCCAGTCGGTGTTCGGGTCGGCGCCGATGAACAGAAAGACATGGGCGATGGGCTTCTCTGTCTTCTCGCCAGTGGCGCGATTGGTCCAGCACACGGTCTTCAGGATGCCGGCCTCGCCCTGGAGCTGCGTGATCTCGCTGTGGGTGATGAGCTCGATGTTGGGCTGTGCCGCGATGCGGTCGATCAGGTAGCGCGACATGGTGGCTTTGAGGCCCGGGCCGCGCACCATCATGTAAACCTTGCGAAGCTGGGCCGCGAGATAGACCGCCGCCTGCCCAGCCGAATTGCCGCCACCGACCAGCACGACCTCCTGCCCGGCGCAGAGACGTGCCTCCAGCGGCGAGGCCCAGTAATGGACATGCGAGCCTTCGTAGTCGGCGAGGTTCTCGACGGCGAGGCGCTTGTAACGCGCGCCGCTGGCGATGATCACGGAGCGGGCGCTGACCTGCTCCTTGCTCGCGAGGTTGAGATGGAAGAGAGATCCCTGCTGCGACAGGCTGGAGACCTCGTCGGGAATCGCCATCTCGGCGCCGAATTTCTGGGCCTGGTTGTAGGCGCGTGCCATCAGCGCCATGCCGGTGATGCCGGTGGGAAACCCGAGATAATTCTCGATGCGCGCCGAAGCACCGGCCTGACCGCCGAAGGCACGGCAGTCGAGCACGATGACCTGAAGGCCCTCGGAGGCGGCATACACCGCTGCGGCGAGACCGGCGGGTCCGGCGCCGACGATCGCGGTGTCATAGGTCTTGTTGGGGTCGAGCGTGCCGACCATGCCGATGCAGCGCGCCAGCTCGGTCTCGGATGGATTGCGCAGCATCTGGCCGTTCGGACAGAGCACGATGGGGAGTTCGGCGGGCGCAATGTGGAAACGCTCCAGCAGGGCGCGGGCATCGGCATCGCTGTCGGAATCGAGCCAGACATGCGGGTGGCCGTTGCGGTCGAGGAAGTTGGCGAGGCGCAGGACGTCGACCTGGCCGGCGCGTCCGACGACGATCGGGCCGCCGGCACCGGTCTCGAGCAGGCCGACGCGGCGCAGGATCAGGGCGCGCATGATGCGCTCGCCCAGATCGGCTTCCTCGACCAGCAGGTCGCGAAGGCGCTGCGGCCGGATCACGACGGCTTCGACCGCGCCGAGCGCCTTGGCATCGACCAGCGCGGGACGGCCGGTGAGCTGGGCGAGCTCGCCCATGAAATGACCGGGGCCGTGGGTGACGATCAACTGCTCGTGGCCGAAGCTGTCGCGCTGGGTGATCGCGACCTCGCCTTGCAGGACGACGAAGAAACCCGGCGAGACCTCGCCCGTCTTCACGATGCAGGCGCCACCGTCATAGCTGCGCAATTCGCCGAAGCGGCGCAGGCGCTCGACCTCGGCGGGCGCGAGAGCGGGAAACATCTGGCCGCGGCGGGTCTCGATGGTGGATTGGCCCGGTATGGCCATGTGCCGCGCTTTCAAATCTCGATCCATTGCCAGCATGGCGCAGGCGGCGGCGCGAGGGAAGGCCGCGATTAAATGTCCACATGCCCGAAGTGCTGATCGGCCGTGAAGTCCGCCGTTGAGAGTAGTTGGCTGTCGCTCTTCAGCGCGGCCAGCAGGCTGTCCTTGGGGACCTGTCCGTATTCGCCGTCATGCGTCGAAAGCAGCGTGCGCAACGACTTGTTCTGGCGCAGCGAGAATTTCTTCCACAATGATATGGGTGTCGCGTTCAGGCTGCCGTGGTGGCCGACCTTGTAGACGTTCACGCCGGCCAGCAGATCGACGATCTTCGGATCGGCGAGCGCGCAGGACCAGTTCTCGAGCTGGGCGTCGCCGGGGAACAGGTATTTCTTGTCGCCGACTTCCATCAGCAGGATGAGACTGGTGTTGTTGATCGTGTTGTCGAGCGTGCGGACGATCTGCAGCATCGAATCTTCGCGGACATTGCGCAGACGATCGGCGAACCAGCGCGCCTGCGGGGGCTCGGGCCGAACGCGGCCCGCGAGTCCTGCAGCACCGGCGGGCCGCGCGACACCGGTCGCGACGTTGGCCTGCAGCTTCCAGTATTCGTCGCTGGAGGCTTTGTAGCGCAGGAGATTCTGGTTGAGCGCCGTGGCCTGGTCGATGGTCGGCGGACCGAACACATGGATCGTGACGCCCGGCAGCAGGTCCGAGACGTCGAGCGGCGAGCCGAGATGCAGATAAAGCACCGGCCGCTTGCCCATGGTCATCAGGCTTTCGACCGCGCTCTTGTTCGTGATGTTATCGCCGCCGACGTAATCCAGCTCCTGGGCGGGACCGGCACTGCGGGCCTTGAGCACATCGGCGATGTTGAAGGTGACCGCGTTGGCGAGCGCCTGCATGTTGGCAAGCGAGGCGACATGCGACTGTTCCGCGGTGGGCGCCTTGGCGTCTTTGGCGATCTTCGGGTCTTCGGTCCAGGGCTGGATGACGAGTTCGGGCTTCAGCCCGCGGATAATATCGCCGGAGCCAGTGCCGTCCGGCTTGGTCTCGAAACCGGAGATGTGGTCGTAGTGGCGATGCGTCGCCACCACCATGGTGAGCTTGCCGCCGCAATCGGCGGCGATCTGCTTGGCATTGCCCAGCATGTCGGCCTTGAAACCTACCTTGGACCGCATCTTGGTGCCGAAATCCATCAGTACGTGGCGCTTGTCGCCGCCGCCATAGTCGAAGGTCAGCAGGAAGCAATCGCCGAACCCGACCTGATAGGAGGTGACGCCGACCGCCACGGGCGCGTTTGCCGCTTGCGCGCCGGGTTTGGTCTTGACGGTGGTCTTGGGCGCAGGCTTGGCCTTTGGGGCTTTCGCCGGCTTTTTCACCGTCTTGGCTTTCTTGGCTTTGGCCATGGCTACCACCCTCCATCGGCGTCGGGCGCAGGTCCGAGCATGCGCTCGCGGTGCAGCGCCTCGAAGCGGCGCAGGCCGAGCGCCTGCGGTCCGGCGCGCCAGGTGTTGGCGACATGGTCGCTCTGGTGGCGACTTGCGACGCCGGAGCCGATGTTGAATTTCAGGCCGCCATAATCGTCGAACACCAGCGTGCCGCCGCCGAGCAGGCGCACCGGCGCGGAGGACGGCATGTCGTCGGGCTTGCGGATCTTGAGCTTTTTGAGGTCGGCGCCGGTAACGTCCAAAAGCTGCATGTATTCGACGATCGTCTCGCGCAACAGCAAGCCGTCCGGCCCGGTGCGGATGGACGGCTTGACGAAATTGACGGCGGTGAGCGCGTCGGCACTGACGCCCAGCGCGGCGCGGTTCTCCCACAAAAACCGCATGATCGCTTCGCGGTCCCACATCATCTCGGCATGGCCGGAATAGCCGTAACAGAGCCTTTTGTTGCGCGGAAGTTTCGGAGGGTCCCAGCAGGAGCTGTCGGTGACCGGCGCAATGCCGTAACGCGCGAAACAGGCGACGATGTGCGTGCGGTAGTCGAATTTGCCTCGCTGGCCCTGGGTCAGCTCGCGGTCGACGGTGAGGAGGGCGGTCAGATAATCCGGATACGTCATATTGATCGGCGGGATATAGTCGATGGCGCGGATCGCCATGTGGAGCAGATGCTGTGCCGCCTTGGACCCATCCTCGATGGCACGGTCGCGGTCGGCATAGCCGGATCGGACCGGATCGAGCGTGCGGGCGCGCGCGTACCAGATTTCGACGAAGGCGTTCAGCAGGGCCGCGACGATGATCTCCCCCAGGACATGGGCCTCGCCGTTTTTCAGCGTCCCGTAATTCTCGATTTTCGGATCGATCTCGACCGAACGCCGCAACGCCGTCGCCGAGCGGTTCATCAGGTTTTGCGCCGCCAGCGTCTTGCCGAACTGCTTGGCGAGCCCAAGCAGCACGCTTTGACGCAGCGCCCCCGGCGCGAGATCCGCGGTCGCGATCAGCTCGCGGCCCTTGCCATGCACTACGGGGAGCACAAGCCGCAGCAGCTCGGGCCGCGACAAGGCGGAGAGCAGCGCGACGATGTCGGCGAAGCCTTCGTGGAATGCCGGCTGATCGGGCGTCGAGGGACGCATCAGCTCGCGGCGCAGGCCATCGAGAATGGCATGCGTGGTCTCGTGGGTGACGATGTCGGCGGAGAGGCAGGTGTAGACATAGTCCCTGGCCCGCGCGGCACGGCCTCCCGCGTCGATCGCGAAATAGCCGAAGCAGAGCGCCTCGTCGCGCCGCGAATAGAATGCGTTGGCGTCGAGGAAGGCGTGCGGCGCGACCTTGATGTGGTGCGCGCCGGACTCGAACGCCCAATTCACATGGCGGCCGAGCGCGGATTCGAACTGGGCCAGCGTCGTTGCGACGTGACCGAAGGTGTTCTGCGCATGAAAGTCGCGGTCTGCGATCAGCGCGCTGGTGCTGTGGGCGCGCAGATAACGGTCCTCGTTCGGGCGTGCGGCAGGCGCGTAATAGCGGTTGTCGGAAGAGTCGAAATCAACGATCTGGATGCGGTAGCCCTTTGGGCCGGGTGCGAGGGTCTCGCTCGGCACGGGAACCGTGATGGTCAGCGCCTTGCCGTTCGGACCCGTCACCGACGGGTCTTGGGCAAGCACGGTCAATTGGCGAATAGGGTAGCGGCTGGAAAAATCCATCGTGGTTGCCCCGTTGAAATAAACGGCTCACCAAATACGCAGGTCACTATCGCGGTAGTGAATGCGAATTCTGCCGGCGACGCAATACTGGGCAGCGCAAACAACTCTTCCAAGGCGGCGGCGAGAAAGCGTAGATAGAGCCCGTGGATACCGTTCCGCAACAAATCCGGGTGAGACTATCGTGCTGCTTCTGATCGATAATTACGACAGCTTTACGTACAACCTGTTCCACTATCTGGGGCAGCTGGGCGCCCAAGTCGTCGTCAAGCGCAATGACGAGCTGAGCGCTGCCGAGGCGCTGGCGCTGAAGCCGGAGGCCATCGTGCTGTCGCCGGGGCCGTGCACGCCGAACGAGGCCGGGATTTGCCTCGACCTGATCAAGCTGGCGAATGGACGCTATCCGATCCTCGGCGTGTGCCTGGGGCATCAGGCGATCGGCCAGGTCTATGGCGGGACGGTGGTGCGCGCGCCCGAGCCAATGCACGGCAAATTGTCGACCATCCATCACACCGGCAAGAGCGTGTTCCGCGGGCTGAACAACGATTTCCAGGCGACGCGCTATCACTCGCTGACCATCGCGCCGCAGAGCATGCCGGCAAGCCTGGAGGTGACAGCGACCAGCGAGGACGGCGTGATCCAGGGGATCATGCACAAGAGCCATCCGGTGCACGGCGTGCAATTCCATCCCGAGAGCATCGCGTCGGAGAACGGCCACGCCTTGCTGCAGAACTTCCTGCAGATTGCGAAAGCCACCGTGCCGGCATGAGTAACGACGTGTTCCTTCCCTTGCTCAAGCGTGTTGCCGGCGGCGAAACCCTCGATGCCGAGCAATCGGCGCAAGCGTTCGGTGCGATCATGGCCGGCGATGTCAGCGAAACGCGGATCGCGGCGCTGGCGACGGCGATGGAGGTGCGGCGTCCCACGGTCGAGGAGATCGTCGGTGCGGTGCGGGCGATGCGCGGCGCGATGAAATCCATCGAGGCCAATCCCTATGCCATCGACCTTTGCGGCACGGGCGGTGATGGGGCCAAGACGTTGAACATCTCAACGGCCAGCACCTTTGTCGTCGCGGCGTGCGGCGTGCCAGTGGCCAAGCATGGCAGCCGCGGCGCGACATCCTTGAGCGGAACTGCCGATTGCCTGGAAGCGCTGGGCGTAAACATCGACGTGTCGCCGGCGGGTGCGTCGCGCTGCCTGCAGGAGGCCGGCGTGTGCTTCCTGTTCGCGCAGGCTTACCACCCCGCGCTGAAATACGCCGCACCGGTGCGCAAGGAGCTGGGCTTCCGCACGATCTTCAATCTGCTCGGACCGCTGTCGAACCCGGCGCGCGTGCGGCGACAATTGGTCGGTGTTTATGACAAGAGTTGGTGTGTGCCGCTCGCCGAGGCGCTGAACCGGCTTGGCGCCGAGCATGCCTGGGTGGTGCATGGCGATGGACTGGACGAGATCGCGACCTCGGGGCCTTCGCATGTCGCGATTCTGGAGGGCGGCGCGGTCACGGCACGCGATATCGGGCCGGAAGATGCGGGGCTCAGCTGGTCGCCGCTGTCGGCGCTCGCGGGCGGCAATGCCGTTGAGAACGCCGCCGCCTTGCGCCGGCTGTTCGACGGCGAGACGGGCGCCTATCGCGACATCGTGCTGATCAACTCTGCGGCGGCGCTCATTGTGGCGGGCAACGCGGGCGATTTGCGCGAGGGCGTGGCGCAGGCGGCCCGTGCAATCGATACGGGCGCAGCGAAAGCCAAGCTCGAGACGCTCATCGCGGTGTCCAAGGCATGACAATCCTCGACGACATCGCGGCCTACAAGCGCGAGGAAGTCGCCGCAGCCAAGACGCGGGTGCCGTCGCGCGAGCTGGAGTCGGCGGCACGGGCAGCGAGCCCGGTGCGCGGCTTTCGCGATGCGCTGCTGCGTGCGCGGCGCGAGGAACGCTACGGGTTGATCGCCGAGGTGAAGAAGGCGAGTCCCTCCAAAGGCCTGATCCGTGCCGATTTCGATCCCCCTGCCCTCGCCCGCGCCTACGAGCGCGGCGGCGCGGCGTGCCTTTCGGTGCTGACCGATGCGCCGTCGTTCCAGGGTGCGCCGCAATTCCTGATGGCGGCGCGCGGGGCGACGAGCCTGCCGGTGCTGCGCAAGGATTTCATGCTCGATTCCTATCAGGTGACGGAAGCGCGCGCCTGGGGCGCGGACTGCATTCTGGTGATCCTCGCGATGGTGAGCGACCTGACGGCGAAGATGTTGATGCTCGATGCGGCGCACTGGAAGATGGATGTGCTGGTCGAAGTGCATGACGAGGCGGAGCTCGAGCGCGCGCTTGCGCTCGGCGCGGGGATGATCGGGATCAACAATCGCGATCTCAAGACTTTCGTCACCGATCTGGACGTGACGCTGCGGCTGCAACCGCGTATTCCCGCGGGCATACTGGTGGTGGCGGAGAGCGGGCTGGGAACGCCGGCCGATCTGCGGCGCCTCGCGGATGCGGGCGTCTCCACCTATCTGATCGGCGAGAGCCTGATGCGCGAGGCCGACGTGGCCGCGGCGACAGCGCGGCTGATTGGCGCTACACTGGCGTCATGACCAAGCTCACGCATCTGGACGAACACGGCGCGGCGCGCATGGTCGATGTTTCGGACAAGGCGGCGACCGACCGCGAGGCGGTGGCGCAGGCGGTGATCGTGCTGTCTGCCGAGGCATTCGAAGCGGTGATCGACGGAACCGCCAAGAAAGGCGACGTGCTGGCCGCGGCGCGGATCGCTGGCATCATGGCGGCGAAGAAGACGAGCGAGCTGATCCCGCTGTGTCATCCCATCGCTCTGACGCGCGCGGTCGTGGAATTCGAGACCGACGCGGAACGCAGCGCCATCCGTGTGATCGCGAGCACCAGGACCACCGGTCCGACCGGTGTCGAGATGGAAGCACTCACCGCGGCGAGCATCGCAGCGCTGACGATCTACGACATGGTCAAGGCGGTCGACAAAGGCGCCGTGATCGAGGGCGTGAAGCTGCTGTCGAAATCGGGCGGCAAGAGTGGCGAATTCGTCGCCGAGGCGCCAAAGCCCGCGAAACCGGCCTATCGCTCCGCCGGCATGCGCGACCGCGTGCGGCCGGCGACCATCATGGGCGAAGTGTCGGCGCCACGGCGCGATGCGAACCAGCAACGCGACGCCAATCAGCAGCGCGAGGCGTTCCGCGTTTTCATGACCTCCCGGCATTTGCGCGCGACATCCTGGGCCAAGGAGGCGGGTGTTTCCGCGTCTGAGATCTATTCCTTCCTGACGGGCAAGACGCGGGCGATGCCAGGCGACGTCGCCGAGAAACTGGCACGCGCCGCGAAGGCGCGGGTCCAGGACATGTTCCAGTGATTTCGGTCGAGGAGGCGGTGGTGCGGATCGTCGCCGCGTTCGCGCCGACAGAGAGCGAAAAGGTTGCCGTCGGCGAGGCGATGGGCCGCGTGCTGGCCGCCGACGTGCTGGCGCGATCGAGCCAACCACCCTTTGCGGTGTCGTCGATGGACGGCTATGCGGTACGGGCAGCGGATGTGGTGGCGGCAGGCGCCGTGCTGCGCGTGATCGGTGCAGCGCCGGCGGGTCATCCTTTCGCCGGAACCGTCAGCGCCGGTGAAGCCGTGCGCATCTTTACCGGCGGCATGATGCCGGACGGCGCCGATGGCGTCGTGATCCAGGAAGACGCGCAAGCTGAAAGTAACACGGTCTCGTTCAAGGCAGCGGCCACGGCCGGCCAATATATTCGCCCCGCGGGGCTCGATTTCGCGAAAGAGGACGTGCTGGCCGCCAAGGGCCGGCGCCTTGGCGCGCGCGATCTGTCGCTGATCGCAGCCGGCGATGTGGCGCAAATATCCGTGCGGCGGAGGCCACGCATTGTGTTCGTCGCGACGGGCGATGAGTTGTCGCTGCCGGGCGCGCCGCGCAAGCCGGGCGGAATTGTCGCGTCATCGGGCTATGCGCTGGCGGCGATGATCGCGCGCTGGGGCGGTGAGGCGGTCGATATGGGTATCCTGCCCGACACGGCGGAGGCTATCGCGAGCATCGCGGACAAGGCGGAGGATGCCGAGCTGATCGTGACCTTGGGCGGTGCCTCGGTCGGCGATCATGACCTGGTGCAGAGGGCATTGGGTCCGAAGGGCTTCACGCTCGATTTCTGGCGGATCGCGATGCGGCCGGGTAAGCCGCTTATCTTCGGCAAACTCGGCGCACGGCCGCTTTTGGGCCTGCCTGGAAATCCCGTCTCGACGTTGGTATGCGCGATGTTGTTCCTGAAGCCGGCAATCGCGGCGATGTTGGGAACAACCGACGATACGGCAGTTGCAACGGCAAAACTTGCCGCTCCACTCAAGGAAAACGACAATCGGCAAGACTATCTGCGCGCGCGGATTTGGACGCAGGATGGAAAGCGGTTTGTCGAGGCTTTCGCGGTGCAGGATTCGTCAATGCTAAGCGCGCTGGCCGGTGCCGATGCCTTGATCATCCGGAAGCCGTTCGCGCCGGCTGCTGAAGCCGGCGCGAACGTCCCGATCCTGCTGCTGGACGATTAGTGGTGGTGGCCACCAAAGTGGCCGCCGCCGCCATGAAAGCCGCCGCCACCGTGCCAGTGATGGCCGCCGCCGATGTTGATACCGAAGCTCACACCGGGGCCGTAATAACCCGGTCCGTAGTAGCTCGGGTAATAATACGGATCGTTGTAGGGGTCGGCATAGGGATAGTAGCCCGAATATACGTGCCAGCAATGATAGCGATTGCACACAACACGGGCCGATGCCGGCGACGCCGTGACGGCAGCCGTGCCACCAATCACCGCCGCTGCAAGCGCGGCGCGGGCCAGAACTTTTCGAAGCTTGGTCATAACAACCTCCTTGGCTGCTTGCCTCTCCACGAGAGAAAACGATTGCTCGGACAATGTGTTCCCGCGAGGCCGTGGGCAAAAAAAAGAGCGGGCCGAGGCCCGCTCTTTCTCGCGTGCATATGCGCAGGCGGGATTAGAAGGTAATCCACACGCCGTCGCGCCAGTAACCGCGGCCGTCGTGGTGGTCGCGCCAGTGATAACGGTTCCAGGAATCGCGATCATGCCAACGGTCGTGACGCCACGAGTCGTTGTAGAAACGCACGCCCAGCGTGGCCGGATAGTCGTAACGAGTGGTTTCCTGCCAGCAGTCGCCAAACCGGCTGCACACGGTGCGCGCCTCGGCGACAGTTGTGGTCGCGGCGAGTGCACCGATACCAAGGACTGCTGCCACGGCGCCGGTGGCCATAAGCTTGCGAATAGTCATGGTGTTATTCTCCATGTTGAGTAGCGCCCTCTCCGGTCCTGTGAACGGCGTCAGCCGAGTCCCGTTCCGCGGAACCCCATTTTTCCTGGATATTGCGCGTTGACGCTCCCAAAGAACTAAAGTAGAACGATTCTCCATGTTTCGGCTTTGTTCGCCCTGATTTGGGCACGCCATCGGAAGGAACGTGGAACGCATGCTCACGCGCAAACAATACGAACTCCTGATGTTCATCCACGAGCGGATCCGGGAATCCGGCGTGCCCCCGTCCTTCGACGAAATGAAGGATGCGCTGGACCTGAAGTCCAAATCCGGCATCCACCGGCTAATCACGGCTCTGGAAGAACGCGGGTTCCTGCGCCGGATGGAGAAGCGGGCGCGGGCGCTCGAGATCATGAAGTTGCCGGACAATGTGTCGGACACGCTGCGTCCCGCGACGACGCGGAGCCAGTCGCAGCGTGCAGCGCCGCGGCATGGCCGGGGCGAGGCGCGGATTTCGACCGACGCGCGGATGGCAGGTGGACCACGGCGCGCGGTGGGCGACGGCGAAGCGGCGGTAAACGTACCGATGGTCGGACGCATCGCGGCCGGCACGCCGATCGAGGCGCTACAGAACAAGGTCGGCGAAGTTCCCGTGCCGGGTGGAATGCTCGGACGCGGCGATCATTACGCGCTCGAAGTGACGGGCGACTCGATGATCAATGCCGGCATCCTCGACGGCGACACGGTGATCATCATGGAAGCCGACATCGCCAACACCGGCGAGATCGTGGTGGCGCTGGTCGACAACCAGGAAGCAACGCTGAAGCGGTTGCGCCGGCGCGGCGATTCGATCGCGCTGGAGGCGGCCAATCCGGCTTACGAGACGCGGCTTTACGGCGCGGATCGGGTGAGAATTCAAGGCAAGCTGGTAGGACTGATCCGCCGGTATTGAGGGCGGCGCGGCTTGGGCTGAGCGCTCCAAGGGCGGGCGCCTCGGTCCTGCTCTACGGTTTCGACGCGTAGCGGCGGGCCGAACCAAACCGCATAGCCGTTGTTGCGCGCTATATCGAAGCGGTCGATGACCAGTTGTGGTCCTTTGCAATGGCGGCGCGTCGGCACGGCGCTGACCACGATGGCGGCATTGGCGCAATCTTCGGTGAGTGCGTCGATGCGCGCGATATCGGCGATGCGCAGGCCGGATGCCGTCGTGGCGATACAGCTGAACGGGTCGCAGTGGACGCGATCCGCAGCTGTGGCGACAGCGTCGTCGGTATCGCGCTCGTCGCCATCGCGCTTGAGCCATTCCGAAGCGGAGTAATTGTCCTTGGCGGGGCGGAACAGTTTGAGCGCGCCGTCGGGCGCGCGGATGGCGACGGTGAGGCCGTCGCGGGCGATCAAGAGATTGGGCGGCGTGGTCCAGTAGGCGAGTGCGATGCCGAGGGCCAGCGGCGCTAGGCCGAACCAGCGCCAGTGCTTGCGCCACAGGCCGAGCCAGAGCCCGCCAAGTGAGACGACCACGAGCGCGCTGACGGGCCAGGCCGGCATAACGCTGACGGCGCCCGGTAGTGCCGAGACCCAGCGGCCCATCGCGAGCATGATCTCGATGCCGAAGCCCAGGACGCGCAACGGCCAGGCGTCGAGACCGAACGGCATCAGGAACACGGCGAGTGCGGCGGCGGGCATCGCGATGAAGCCCATAATCGGCATGGCGAGGAGATTGCCCAGCACAGCGTAATGCGTCGCGCGGTTGAAATGGTAGATCGCGTAGGGGACGGTCGCGATGCTCCCGACAAGGCTGGTGGTGGCGATGCCGCGGATGTAACGGCGGATCTGCTGGAAACGGCGCGGGCCGAAAGTCTCGGCGCGGGGACGTGCGGCTTCCCATTCGGCGACAGCGATCAGGCCTGTCACGGCGGCGAAGGACATCTGGAAACCGGGCTCGATCAGGCTTTCGGGGCCGAGCAGGAGAATGATCGCGGCGGCAAGCGACAGGGTGCGCATCGAGAGCGCGGGGCGGTCGAGCAAGACAGCGAGCAACATCGTCGCGAGCATGATGAAGGCGCGGGTTGAGGCGGATGAGGCGCCGGAGATCATCAGGTAGAAAGTCGCGGCGGCGAGCGCCGCCAAAGCGGCCCATTTCTTGATCGGATAGCGCAGCGCCAGCGAGGGGATCGCCGCGAGGATGGCGCGAACCACCCAGAACAGGCCCAGGCCGACAAGGGCCATATGCAGGCCGGCGATGGCGAGGACGTGGGCAAGGCCGGCATCGCGCAGGGCTTGTTCGTCGTCGTCGGAGATCGCGGCGCGGTCGCCGGTGATCAGCGCCGAGGCGATGCCGCCGGTGCTGCCGGGAAGCACTTCGTGGATGCGCGCGGTCATGCGGGTGCGCAGCTGCTCCACGAGCAACAGATAGCGGTCGCGCCAGGATGGGGCGGCGAGCGGCGCGATGATTGTGGGGCGTCCGAAGGAATAGCCTACGGCGCCGAGGCGCAGGTAATAGGCGGCACGGCCGAAATCGTAAGCGCCGGGCGCGGCGGGCGATGGCGGCGGCATCAGGACGGCGGTGACGTGGACCCAGGACCCGGGCGGCGGCAGCGGGGTTTCGGCGCGGACGCTGATGCGGATGCGGGCGGGACGGTCGGCGTCGGTGAAGCGCTTGGCGCGGATGTCGCCGAGGACGATGCGGATGCCGCTGCCGTGTAACTCGGCCTGCTCGACGCGGCCGTCGAGGGCGATGGGGCCAACCTTCTGGGCGAGGACCGGCGCGGCGACGAGTTCGGTGCGGGACTTGGCAAGGGCGAAGCCGAAGGTGATGGCGGCGATGGCGGCGAGGAGAATGCGCAGGGCCGCATTGTGCGTGCTGGCGACAGCGAACATCGCGGCGGTGCCGAGAAAGGCGGCGAGCGCGGCCCAGAGGATTGGCGGCTCGAAGGGCAGCGCGAAGTAGAGGCCGATGCCGAGCCCAAGGCCGGCAGGGAGCCAGAGCGGCCAGCGTTCGCGCTCGGCGAGCGCGGCACGGCCAATGGCGGTGAAGCCATCGCGCAAGCGGAAGGGCCAGCGGGCGATGTCGAGGACACCGGCCGGCAGGCGCGTCGGAAAGCGGCCCACTACCCCCACGGGATACCGTTTGCTAGAAGCTCACACCGCCGCGGGACGCCGGCCACAACACCTAGCCAAGCACAATGATGGACAACAAAAAACCTGTTTTGCGCTTTGCGCCCTCGCCTACCGGCTATCTCCATATCGGAGGGGCGCGGACGGCGCTGTTCAACTGGCTTTATGCCCGCCGGACCGGGGGCACGTTCCTGCTGCGGATCGAGGATACCGACCGCGAGCGGTCGACGCCGGAGGCCGTCGAGGCGATCCTCAAGGGCATGGAATGGATGGGACTGAACTGGGACGAGCAGACCGTCTACCAGTTCGCGCGCGCCGGGCGGCACCGCGCGGTGGCCGAGGAGTTGCTGGCGCAGGGCAAAGCGTACAAATGCTTCGCGACGGCCGAGGAGCTGACGGCGATGCGCGAGGAGCAGAAGGCGCTGAAACTGCCGCAGCGTTATGACGGGCGCTGGCGCGACCGCGATCCGGCGGAGGGCGGCGACGCGCCGTATGTCATCCGGCTCAAAGCGCGACAGACGGGCGAGACCGTGGTGCGCGATCAGGTCATGGGCGACGTGACGTTCCAGAACGATCAGCTCGACGACATGGTACTACTCAGGAGCGACGGGACGCCGACTTATATGTTGGCGGTGGTGGTCGACGACAACGACATGGGCGTGACGCATGTCATTCGGGGTGCGGATCATCTCAACAACGCGGCGCGGCAGCTGCAGATCATCGAGCAGATGGGCTGGCCGGTGCCGGTTTATGCGCATGTGCCGCTGATCCATGGCGCGGACGGGGCGAAGCTGTCGAAGCGGCACGGCGCGCTGGCGGTCGAGGCGTATCGCGATATGGGCTATCTGCCGGAGACCATGCGCAACTATTTGCTGCGGCTGGGCTGGAGCCATGGCGATGACGAGATCATCTCCACCGAGCAGGCGATCCAATGGTTCAACCTGGAGAACATCGGCAAGAGCGCGGCGCGGATGGACTTCAAGAAGCTCGACAATCTCAACGGGCATTACATCCGCGAGTCGAGCGATCATGCGCTGACCGCCGAGGTCGTGGCGCTCTTGGAGCGGCAGACGCCGCCGCGGATATTGAGCGCGCTGGCGCGGGAGCGGCTGACCCAATCGATGCCGGGGTTGAAGGAGCGGGCAAAGACGATCGTCGAACTCGCGGCCGCGGCGGACTTTCTGTACACGGACGGTCCGCGCGATCTCGACGCGGCGGCGGAGAAATTGTTGACGCCGGAAGCACGGACCGAACTGGCGATGATCGTTACGATGTTGGATAAAGAAGCAATCGATTGGACGCCTGCTTCTCTAGAGGCCATCGTTCGGGAATTCGCCAGGCTTAGAGACGCAAAGCTAGGCCAAGTTACCCAGCCGCTCAGAGCTGCGATTACCGGCAGAGCATCCTCCCCACCCCTGTTCGACGCCATGGCGGTGCTGGGAAGGGATGAATCCCTTGTCCGGTTGAGGGCTTTTGCCGGCTGATCCTTGTTCTTGTGACCGCCTGAGATCGCCCTTTGGCATGGGTGATCCCGGGTGGCCGGGACAAGCCCGGCCATGACGGTTGTGGGGTGGGTGTTTTTGGGATTTCGAGCGGGTTTTTCGAAACAAAACCGCTCAAATTCCGGGCAAACAGGTGACGCGGTTAACGGACCGGGCTTATAGTTGCTGCACTGCGATATCCACGCCCTCCTCCGGGGCGATCTTTCAAGGAGCCTGCCATGAGAGAGAGCAAGATCAAGCCTGTCGGCTCGGCCACGCTGAACTACAAGAACAAGTCCTACACCCTGCCCGCCTTCGGCGGCACCGAAGGTCCCGAGGTGCTGGACATCCGCAAGCTGTATGGCGAGTCGGACATCTTCACTTACGATCCCGGCTTCACCTCGACGGCGAGCTGCGAAAGCGACATCACCTTCATCGACGGCGACAAGGGCATACTGCTCTATCGCGGCTATTCCATCGACCAGTTGGCCGATCATTCGGACTTCCTGGAGGTCTGCTACCTGCTGCTGCACGGCGAGCTGCCGGGCAAGGAGGAAAAGACCAAGTTCGACCGCGCCATCACCATGCACACGATGGTGCACGAGCAGCTGGCGCAGTTCTTCCGCGGCTTCCGCCGCGACGCCCATCCGATGGCGATCATGTGCGGCGTGGTCGGCGCGCTCAGCGCGTTCTATCACGACAGCACCGACATCAATGATCCGCGCCAGCGCGAGATCGCCAGCCATCGGCTGATCGCCAAGATGCCGACTTTGGCGGCGATGGCGTTCAAATATTCGACCGGCCAGCCCTTCGTCTATCCGCGCAACGACCTCGGCTACACCGAGAATTTCCTGCGCATGACGTTCAGCGTGCCGGCCGAGGAGTACAAGGTGAACCCCGTGCTGGCCAAGGCGCTGGACACCATCTTCATCCTGCACGCCGATCACGAGCAGAACGCCTCGACCTCAACGGTGCGGCTTGCCGGATCGTCGGGCGCCAATCCGTTCGCCTGCATCGCGGCGGGCATCGCCTGCCTGTGGGGCCCGGCGCATGGCGGCGCCAACGAGGCGGCGCTCAAGATGCTGGAGGAGATCGGGACGGTCGACCGCATTCCGGAATTCATCAAGAAGGCGAAGGACCCGAACGACAATTTCCGCCTGTCGGGCTTCGGCCACCGCGTCTACAAGAACTACGATCCGCGCGCCAAGGCGATGCAGATCCAGTGTCACAAGGTGCTCGACGAGGTCGGGCACGGCGACGACGCGACGCTGAAGGTCGCGATGGCGCTGGAGAAGATCGCGCTGGAGGACGAGTATTTCGTCAGCCGCAAGCTCTATCCCAACATCGACTTCTACTCCGGCATCACGCTACGCGCGCTGGGCTTTCCGGCCAGCATGTTCACGGTGCTGTTCGCGCTGGCCCGCACCGTCGGCTGGATCGCGCAGTGGAAGGAAATGCTGGAGGACCCGCACCAGAAGATCGGGCGGCCGCGGCAGATCTACACCGGCAAGAGCCAGCGCGATTACGTGGCGCTCGGCAAGCGGTAGAGGGCTTCAGGCGTCCAAGCGCAAGCGCTTGATCGTTGTTTTTCAAAACACCGCCGGATGACCGTCCGGCGGTGTTTTTGTTTGGGTTGCGCCGGGCAAGCGGTAGGTGGGTGGTGGTGTCGAAGCGCAAGAGATTGATCATTGTTTGACGGAATCCGGCTGAGTGGCGTGGCGTAAAAAAGGAAATTGGGTCGCCCGCATAAAGCGGGCGATGACGGATTTGGGAATGGTTGGATAAAAGAACGGGAGCCGTGTTCGCACGCGGCTCCCGTTCTGGTCTATAACGGGGCGGTTCTCGGACGGCCTTATCGGGCCCGACCAAAGATCACCTTCGCTTCCTCCTCCGATAGGCCTTGTGCCGAAGAGCCCCGCTGGTCAGCCCTCTCCGTCACGCGGATGCGCGCGAGTGCGCATCCGGCCCTGTCTGTTCTCGCGTTGTCGCTACGTCGGCATCGTTGTGATTCCCAAAACTCATAGAGGGGAAATGGGGATGCGGGCGCCCCCTGTTAAGACCGGGATAGAAAAGTTGATCGCAGGAAATTCGACCGCGGATTTCGCGGGTGAATTCGCGAATGCTGTAACAATAGTAGAGCTCTATCCCCGATTGCTCATATCACCCGCGCTATCCAACCCGGCTGTCATCCCCGGCCGAGCGTAGCGAGGGGAAGCGGACCCAGGCTAAGCGGCTTGGACGGTGCTGAAAGTCAAATTGCGATTCTTCTTCAACGCCGTCCAAGCCGCTTAGCCTGGGTCCCCTTCCCTCGTCGCGCGAAGTGCGCTCCTCGCCGGGGATGACAGCGGTTTTTTATTTGCCGCTGGGAGAGTGTTGTCGAGCGCCCACGAAGTCCACGATCGCTTTTGCCGCGCGGATGCTCGGTGGTTCACTGCCTTCGCCGAGAAGTTTTGCGACCTCGTCGAGGTCAGCGGTTTGTTTGGCAGCGGCGGCTGGGTCGGTGAGCAGCGGGACGGCAGCGGCGGCGAGCGCGGTGGGGGTCGCTTTGTGCTGCAGCAGTTCGGGGACGGCTTCGCGGTCCAGAAGCAAATTGACCAGCGCGAAGAATTTGAAGCGGAACAGGACCTGCGCCAGCGCATAGGTCAGGCCGCCGACGCGGTAGGCGACGACCATGGGCGTGCGGGCCAGCGCGAGCTCGGTCGTGACGGTGCCGGAGGCGGCGAGCGCGGCGTCCGCGGCGTCGAAGGCGGCGAATTTGTCGGCTTCGCTCTCGAGGATGTGCAGCGGCGCCGGCCAGTTTTCCGTCGCGGCGCGGACGCGGGCGGCGACGTGCGGGACGGTCGGTAGCACGGTGATCAGGCCGGGGACTCGTTTGGCGATCTGCGTGACGGCGTCCTTGAACACCGGCAGGATGAAACGGATTTCGCTGGAGCGGCTGCCCGGCAAGACGCAGAGCAGCTTGGCGTCGGGTGCGATGCCGAGCTTTGCGCGCAAGGCTTCACCGCCGACGATGCGCTTGGCGCGCTCGATCACCGGATGGCCGACGAAGATTGTGTGCAGGCCGTATTTCTCGAAGAAGGGCGGCTCGAACGGCAGCAGCGCGAGCAGCAGATCGAAATCGCGCGCCATGGCGCGGGCGCGATATTGCCGGCTGGCCCAGACCTGCGGCGCGACGTAGTTGATCGTCGGGATACCGGGCGCGAGGCGCTTGAGACGGCGGGCGATTCGGTGGTTGAAGTCGGGGCTGTCGATCAGGACGACGGCGTCGGGACGCTGGGTCATCGCGACGGCGGCGATGTCGGCGACGCGGCGCAGGATGACGGGGATTTTCGGCAAGACCTCGCGCAGGCCCATCACCGCGGTGTCCTTGAGCGGAAACAGCGATGTGAGGCCTTGCGCCTCCATCGCGGGTCCGCCCATGCCGATGATGGTGAGGTTGTCGCCGGCGATGGTTTTGAGCGCGGCCATGAGTTGGCCGCCGAGCTGGTCGCCGGAGGGCTCGCCGGCGATCAGCATCAGCGAAAGAGGTTTGGTTGCTGGCAGCGTGGTCATGGCGACACCGCGGTGACGAAGATTCCGTGCGCGTCGGCGGCGGCGGCGACGGCGGCCTTGTCGAGGACGAGCGCGGTGTTCGCCTCGATGGCGATGCCGGCGAGGCCGGCGGCGGCGGCGTTCTCGACCGTGGCGACGCCGATGGTGGGAAGATCGGTCTTGCGCGTCTGCTGCGGCTTGAGCGCCTTGACGAGGATGCCGGCATGGTTCTGTTTCGGCAGCGCGGCGAGCATCGCGTCGGTGCCGGACTGTTTCTCGACGGCGAGGATCTCGCCGGCGCGGACGATGACGGCCTGGCCGATGTCGCGGACGCCCTGCTTGCGCGCGTGCGCCATCGCGATGGCGATGTCGGATTCGTCCTGCGGCGTGGGCTTGATGGCGCCGAGGGGCCCGGATGGGATTTGCAGCCAGGGCGCGATGTCGGCGACGCTGATGACCTTGAGGCCTTCGCGCTCGAACAGGCCGACCATGACGTCGAGCAGCGTGTTGTCGCCCTTGCGCATGCCCCAGAGCACGGCGGGAAACCACGAGAGGCCCTTGAGGTCGTAGCGCAGCTTGAAGAAGTTGGGGCGCGCGACATAGCCGGCGAAGACGAGCTCGGTGACGTTGTGCGCGCGCAGCAGGCGCAGCGTGCGGCCGACGCGGCCCATCGAGCTGCGGTCGTTGGGGAAGCCGTTCGTCCAGGCGCCGGACTGGTCTAGCGCGACGACGAACACGTCGCGGCCCGCTTCGCGCGCGCCGAGCGCGATGGCGCGGGGAAGTTCGCCACCGCCGGCGAGGAGGCCGAGGGGACTCATCGTGCCCGCGCCTTGTTGTCATTCCCGCGAAAGCGGGAATCCAGCAGTGAAGACCGGCGAAGGTCTGGATGCCCGCCTTCGCGGGCATGACAGAAAGGATTGGTCATCAGTCGGCATCCGCATCAACGCCGCGTTTGCGGGCGAGGCAGATGGGTTGCTTGTGCGGCGCCAAGACGAAGTCGGCGATCTCCGCGACCTGCTCGATGCCGGGCCATTTGTCCTTGGCCTTGCGGGCGCGGTCGTCGAGGGAGCCGCCCGTCTCCAGGAAGATCGTGCGGAAGGTGCCGCGCACGGCGTGGATGATGTCGCGGGAAAGACCACGGCGCTTGAGGCCGATCAGGTTCAGGCCGGCAAGCTCGACATGGTCGCCGAATGCCATGCCGTAGGGGATCACGTCGCGGTTGACGCCGGCGATGCCGCCGATCATCGCGCCCTTGCCGACGCGGCCGTGCTGCTGCACCGCGGAGAGGCCGCCGAAGATGACGCCCTGGCCGATATGGCAATGGCCGCCGAGCGTCGCGGCGTTGGCGAAGGTCACGTCGTCGGCGACGTGGCAGTCGTGGCCGATATGGGTGTAGGCCATGAAGTAGCCGTTGTTGCCGACCGTGGTGACGCCGCCGCCGCTGCGGCCGCCGCACTGCATCGTCACGGATTCGCGGATGACGCAGTCGGTGCCGACAGTCAGCGTGCCGTCGAAATCGTTCTTGCGAATCTGGCCTTCGCCGCCGAGCACGGCTTGCGGATGGACCACGGTGCGCGCGCCGATCGTGGTGTTGCCGGTGACGACGACATGGGAGAGCAGGCGCACGCCGTCGCCGAGCTTTACATTTTTGCCGACGAGGCAGAACGGGCCGATCTCGACGCCGGCGCCGAGTTGCGCACCGTCCTCGACGATGGCGGAGGGATGGACGGACACGGGTCAGCCCGGGGTGTCGTTGCGGATCATCGCGCTGAACTCGGCTTCGGCACTCAGCGTTTCGCCGACATAGGCCTTGCCTTCGAATTTCCACACCGGGCCGCGGTGATGGACCGCCTTGACGAAGAGGCGCAGCAGATCGCCGGGCACGACGGGCTTGCGGAAGCGCGCCTTGTCGATGCCCATGAAGAAGACGAGCGGCGGTTCCTTGACCGCCATGGAATGGACGACGAGCGCGCCGGCGGTCTGCGCCAGGGCCTCGACGATCAGGACGCCGGGCATCACGGAGTATTGCGGGAAGTGGCCCTGGAAATGCGGCTCGTTGTAGCTGACGGCCTTGAAGCCGTTGGCGCTCTCGAACGGGACGATGTCGGTCAGCCGCTCCACGAACAGGAACGGCGCGCGGTGCGGCAGGAGCCGCTTCAGTTCTTCCACGCCCAGGACGGTCTTTGCGCCTTCACTCATGGCCGTCACGTTTCGTCTTCTTTGCCAGATTCGTCAATGCGTGCATTTCGCGGATCCATTCGCGGACGGGACGCAGCGGCGCGCCGCCGTAATCCTTGCCGCCCTCGAACGTGGTTCCGGGCTGGGCGGCAGAGCGGGCGGCGACGCGCGCGCCGGAGCCGATCTTGACGTGGTCGGCGATGCCGGCCTGCGGCCCGATCACGACGAAGTCGCCGAACTCGCAACTGCCGGCGATGCCGGTCTGGGCGACGACGATGCCGTGACGGCCCAGATGGGTGTTGTGGCCGATCTGGATGAGGTTATCGAGCTTGGTGCCCTCGCCGATCACGGTGTCGCCGAGCGCGCCGCGGTCGATGGTGGTGCAGGCGCCGATCTCGACCCGGTCCTGGACGATGACGCGGCCGATCTGGGGAATCTTGATGTGGCCCGAGGCGCCGGAGGCGAAGCCGAAGCCGGGCTGGCCGATCTGGGCGCCGGGGAGCATCAGGACTTCGTCGCCGAGATAGGCATTGGAGATGGTGCAGTTGCTGCCGATCTCGCAATTGCGCCCGATGGCGACGCCACGGCCGATCACGGTGTTGGGGCCGATGCGGGTGCCGTCGCCGATCTGCGCGCCGGGGCCGATCACGACGCCGGGGCCGAGCAGGACATGCGCGCCGATGGTGGCGGAGGGATCGACGGCGGTCTGCTGCGACCACGCGACGAGGCCGGACTGCGGATAGAACAGACGCGCGGCGGCGGCGAAGGCGTGCTGGACGGAGGCGACGGGCACGGCGGTGAGGCCGGCGCGCAGCGGCAGCGGCTTGGGCGTCTTCTGCGGCACGAGGCAGAAGCCGGCGGCGGTCTGTGCGAGATCGGAGATGTGGGCGTTGGCGCCGCCGGCATAGAAGGTCAGGTGGTCGGGGCCGGCGCCGGTCAGGCTGGAGAGATCGTGAATCCTGGCTTCGAGATCGGCATTGGCGGGGGCCACGGCGTCCACGGCCTTGCACAGCTCAGCGAGCGTGAAAGGTCCGTGGTTGTCGTAGAAGCGTGGATCGGCCATCCCCTGCCAGAACCTTATTGCTGCGGCGGCGCGGCTCCGGGCGGCAGCGGCTGGAGGACGACCTTCACGGTCGGCAGCGACTGATTCAGCATCGCGATCGCGGCCGGCGTGATATCGACATCGACGGTGCCGAGCACGACGGCGTTGCGGTCGAGCAGCAGGTTGGCGCCGCGCTGCTGCATGATCTTGGAGAGGATCGGGCCGAGCGAGGTCTCGACCTGCTGGCGCGCCTTGAGGACGCCGCCCTGGATCAGGCCTTGCGCCTTCTGGACTTCACCTTGCAGGCCGGCCTGCTTGGCCTCGAACGCCTTGATCTTGGCGGCCTTGACGGCGGGCGAGAGGATCGCGAGCTGCTGCTGGAGCTGGCCGCCTTCGGCGCGCAGGGCTTGCTCCTTGGCCTTGAGGCCGTTCTCGGCCTGGATGGTGAGCTGCTGCACCTGCTTCATGATGCTCTGGCCGACGGCGGAGCCGCGCAGGATCGCGGCGCGGTCGATCACGAGGATCTTGGGCATCGGCACGCCTTGCGCCGGCGGTTTGGGCGGCGGCGCGCCCGGCGGCGCGGCAAGCGCGGCGGTGGCCAAGCCGGAGAGCAGAAGCGCGGCAGCGGCGCCGCGAAGGATGCGCGTTGTGTTGGTCATGGTTCTAGTTGAGCCCCGTTCCTGCACTGAAGTAGATGATCTGCGTCTTGTCGTAGCTTGTTTTGAGGAATGGAATTCCCAAGTCAACCGTGATCGGGCCGAACGGCGATTTCCACGCGATGGCGATGCCCGCGGAGGCGCGCAGGGCCAGGTTGTCGCGGATGCAGCTCGAGATGGTGCAGGACGGAATGATCGTGTCGAGATGGCCGACGGTTCCGATGTCGTTGAACAGCGCGAGCTGGATGCCGTAGCTGTCGGGCAGGAAGGACGGCAGCTTGATCTGCGTGCTGTTGATGATGAAGAAATTGCCGCCGACGGCGCCGGCATCGCCGCTCACCGTGATGTCGCGCGGGCCGACGCCGGCCTGGGCGAAGCCGCGGAAGGTGTCGCCACCCTTGAAGAAGCGCTCCTGGATCGGGATGAGCTGGCCGTCATAGCCGGTGATGTAGCCGGTCTGCAGGTTGATCGAGGCGACGACCGAATCCCAGAACAGCGGATGGTAGTAGCCGAGCGAGGCCTGGGCGCGCATGTATTTGAGCGTGCCGCCGAGACCAGCGAATTCCTGGCTGAGCGAGAGGACGACGCCCTTGGTCGGCTTAATGGGATCGTCCAGCGTGTTGTAGACGAAGGTGTAGCCGAGCAGCGAGGTCTTGGTCTCGCCGGCGGCGAGCTGGACCTCGAGCGGAGCGCCGGAGAACGGCGTGATGCGGTCGATCTTGTAGGTGTAGCGCAGGCCGACGCTGCCGAACTCCGAGGTCGGGAAGCCGAAGCGGATGCCGGCGGCGGTGGTGTCGCCCTCATAGTCCGCCTGCTGATAATCGGTCACCACCTTGTAGAGGTCGAAGCCGGCGGCGAGCGGACGGTCGAGGAAGTATGGCTCGGTGAAGCTGAACTGGAACTGCTTGCTGATCGTCGAGAGCTGGATCGAGGCGCGCATGTACTGGCCGCGGCCGAACAGGTTCTGCTCGGTATAGCTGAACTCGCCGACGAAGGAGCTCGCCGAGGAATAGCCGGCGCCGAGCGAGAGCGAGCCGGTCGACTGCTCGGTCACGGTGACGGTGAGGTTGGTGCGGTCGGGCTGCGAGCCGGGCGTCTGCTTGACCGAGACGTCCTTGAAGAAGCCGAGGCCGCGGATGCGGGTGCGCGAGCGGTCGACCAGCAGGCGGTTGAAGGCGTCGCCTTCGACCAGGCGGAACTCGCGGCGGATGACCTTGTCCAGCGTGCGATTGTTGCCGACGATGGCGATCTTCTCGATGTAGACGCGCGGGCCTTCATCGATCTTCAAGATGACGTCGATGGTCTGCTTGTCGCGGTCGCGCGCGATACGCGGATGGACCTCGGCGAAGGCATAGCCCTTGGTGCCGGCGGCGTTGGTGAGCGCGTCGATGCCCTTCTGGATCAGTTCGGCATTGTAGTCGTCGCCGGACTTGATCTTCACCGAGGGACGCAGGTCGGCGGGCGTCAGCTCGCGGATGGAGGATTCGATCGCGACCTTGCCGAACTTGTACTTGACGCCCTCGTCCACCGTGAAGGTGATATAGAAGGAGCGGCGGTCGGCGGTGAGCTCGGCGACGGCGGAGACGACGTGGAAGTCGGCATAGCCGCGGCTGACATAGAAGCGCCGCAGCATTTCGCGGTCGAAGGTCAGCCGGTCCGGGTCGTAGTTATCGTTGGTGGTGAGGAATTTGTACCAGTCGCTCTCTTCGGTCGCGAGCTGGCCCTTGAGCGTGTCGTCGTCGAAGACCTTGTTGCCGATGAAGTTGATGCGCGCGACGCCGGTCGAGGGACCCTCGTTGATCGAGAAGATCAGGTCGACGCGATTCTGCGGGCGCTGGATGATCTGCGGGTCGACGCTGGCGGCGAATTTGCCGTTGCGGCGATAGAGCTCGATGATGCGCTGGACGTCAGCCTGCACCTTGGAGCGGGTGAACACGGTGCGCGGCTTGAGCTGAACTTCCTTCTCGAGGTCCTTCTGGCTGACCTTGCTCTGACCTTCGAAGTCGATCTGGTTGATGATCGGGTTCTCGACGACGTTGATGAACAGCGTCGAGCCGTCGAAGCGGACCTTCACGTCGGCGAACAGGCCGGTCTGGTAGAGCGTCTTGAGCGCGGTGTCGGTGGTCTGGTCGTTGTAGATGTCGCCCTGGCGGATCGTGATGTAGGAGATGACCGTCGACGGCTCGATGCGCTGGGTGCCGGTGACGACGATGTTCTGGATGGCGTGGACGTCAGCCGGGGGCGCGGTGGCGGCGGGCGGCGGGGCCGCCGGCGTGGCAGGTTTGGCCGGCTTGGCGAGCGCCACAGAGCCCGCGAGCGCGAGGGTCACAACCAACGCAGGAACCGCGCGCGCTAAACGGGCGAACAGGGTGATGGGTCTCATCCAGTCGTCTTCCGGTACTCTTTATGTGGCTCGGCCGCCCGGTTCTCGCGGCGGCCCGCCGAGGTTTCAGAAAAGATTTAGTCGGACGAGGTCATTCCAAGTTGCCAGGAGGAAAATCCCCAGCACGACAGCCAGCCCAAGCCTAAATCCAACGTCCTGGGCCCGCTCTCCGAGCGGACGCCCCAAAACACCTTCGAATGCATAGTACAGAAGATGGCCCCCGTCGAGCAGCGGAATCGGAAAAAGGTTTACCAAGCCGATGCTTACAGAAATTAAAGCTGCCAGCTGGATCAGCCACAGAAAGCTGACAGACGCCACCTGGCCGGAGATTTTCAGGATCCCGATCGGGCCTGAAAGCTGGCTGGTATTGCCCCTAAACAGCTGTTCGCGGGACCGGAAGGTCAGCGACATGATGTCTTCCACCGCGCCGACCGCGGCGCCGGCGGCTTCGAGCGGACCCAAGCGCTGAAGGGTCCCCTGGGCCACGAAGCTGATCCCGAGGATGCCTTCCTTCTGGTCGTTCCGGATGGGCGTGGCGTGCAGGGTCACGGGCTTTCCGCCGCGACTCATCACCAGGACGAGGTCCCGGCCGGCATGAGTCGAAACGATGTTGCGGACATCCTCGGTATCGATGACGGACTGGCCGTTAACCGAGACAAACCGGTCGCCGGGGCGAATGCCGGCGCGCTGCGCCGGCGTCCCGGGCGACACGCTTTCGATCAGCGGCGGCCCCGGGGGATTGAAGCCGAGATCGCCGATCCTCTGCTTGTTCTTGAACGGATCGGTGATGGTGATCTCGTGCGGCGTCGCCCAAAGGGTCAGCCGGGACGCACCGCGGTCCAGCATGATGGGCAACCGCTGGTTGGCGCTGAGCGAGACGATCTGCTCGATCTCGCCGAAGGTCGAAACGGCGCTGCCGTCGATCGAGACGATGCGGTCGCCCATGTGCAGGCCGGCGATCTGGGCAGGACTGTGCGGCGCGATCTTGCCCACCACCGGCGGAATCACCACCCGGCCATGGATCATCATGAGCCCGGCCAGCATCACGAAGGCCAAGATGAAATTTGCGACAGGTCCGGCGACGACGATCAGCGCGCGCTGCCACACCGGCTTGAACGGAAAGGCGACGGCGCGTTCGGCGGGCGTCATCGCCGCGACGCCTTCGCGGTCGGGCGTGCTGGCGCCGTCGGCGTCGCCGAAGAACTTCACGAAGCCGCCGAGCGGAATCCAGCCGATCTTCCACAGCGTGCCCTTCTTGTCGGTCCACTTCACCATGCCGCGGCCGAAGCCGATGGAGAAGGTCTCGACGCGGACGCCGAAGAAGCGCGCGACCGAGAAATGGCCGAGCTCGTGGAAGAACACCACGGTGGTGATCAGGAAGATGAAGGCGGGGATGCCGTAAATCGCCCAGCCGAAGAAACCCTGCAACGCATTCAACATGGGATGTCGCTCTCTTGCGGGTTCAGTTCACGACGCGGCGGGAAATGGCGGCGGCCTGCTCGCGGGCGCGGGCGTCGGCGGCGAGGACGCCGTCGAGCGTCTCGCACGGGGCATTGGCCTCGGGCGAGTTAGCGAGCGTCTCCTCGACGACGCGCGAGATGTCGAGGAAGCCGATGCGGCGATTGAGGAAAGCATCGACCGCGATCTCATTGGCGGCGTTGAGCACGGTCGGCGCCATGCCGCCCTTGCGCATCGCTTCGAGCGCGAGGCCGAGACAGCGGAAGCGCGCGTGATCGGGCTTGCGGAAATTGAGCTGGCCGACAGCGGCGAGATCGAGACGGCGCGACGGCGAGGAGATGCGGCGCGGCCAGGCGAGCGCATGCGCGATCGGCGTGCGCATGTCGGGGGCGGAGAGATGGGCGAGCGTCGTGCCGTCTTCGTAGGAGACGAGGCAGTGCACGATGGATTGCGGATGGACCAGCACGTCGAGCTTGTCCGGCGGCAGCGCGAACAGGAAATGCGCCTCGATCAGCTCGAGGCCCTTGTTCATCAGCGTGGCGCTGTCGACCGATATCTTGGCGCCCATCGACCAGTTGGGATGCGCGACGGCCTGCTCGACGGTTGCGACCGCCATCTGCTCCAACGTCCAGTCGCGGAACGGACCGCCCGAGGCGGTGAGGATGACCTTCTCGACTTCGCGGGCGCCCTCCCCGTTCAGGACCTGGAACACGGCGTTGTGCTCGGAATCGACGGGAATGACGGAAGCAGTGGATTTGGCCAGCGCGGCGTGGAAGACGCCGCCGGCGGCGACGATGCATTCCTTGTTGGCGAGCGCGACGGTGGCGCTGCGCGCGATGGCGGCGAGCGCGGGCTCGAGCGCGGCGGCGCCCATGATGGCGACCATCACGGTGCTGGAGGGACGCGCGGCAGCCTCGATCACCGCGGCGCGGCCAGCGGCAGCTTCGATGCCGGTGCCGCTGAGGCCTTCTTTCAGCGCGGCGTAGTGCTTGTCGTCGCCGATGATCGCGATCCTGGGGCCGATGGCGCGCGCCTGTTTGATCAGATCGGCGACGTTGGATTGCGCGGTGAGCGCTTCGACCGGCATGACGTGCTGGCCGTAATGGGCGCGGGCGTGGGCCACGACATCGAGCGTGCTGACACCGATCGAGCCCGTCGATCCCAGGACAGTGACCGAGCGGGCGAGGACGGGCTCCAGCTCCGTGATCTCGAACGTGCTGCGCGTGGCGGCGAGAGGGTTCACGGGTGGGCTCCAAACATCGGACTCAATCCGAGGATGACGATGGCGAATGCGAGGACGGGCGCGGCGGACAGGGTGGAGTCGATGCGGTCGAGCACGCCGCCATGGCCGGGGATGAGGCTGCCGCTGTCCTTGCGCTGGAAACGGCGCTTGACCCAGGATTCGAAGAGATCGCCCGCGACCGCGAAGACGGCGATGGCCGCGCCGAGCAGGCCGGCATAATCGGGCTGGCCACCGAGAATGGCGATGTAGACTGCTTCGGCGATGGCAGCGGTCGCGACGCCGCCGAGCGTGCCGGCCCAGGTCTTGCTCGGTGAGATCGCCGGCCACAGGCGCGGGCCGCCGACGAGATTGCCGACGATCAGCGCGCCGGTATCGGTCGCCCAGATCGCGACGAACATGCCGACGATCACCCAGGCGCCGTGCGGCGTGCCGCGCAGGACGAGCAGCGCGAGCATGGGCACGCCAAGATAAAGCGCGCCGGCACCGTGCCAGACGGGATGATGGCCGTGCATCGATGCGTAAGCCGCCGCGACCGCGACACCGGCGGCGAGGATGAACCACGCGGCGTAGGTCGCGGGCCACGCGACATGCACGGCGAGCGCGGCGCCAACCGCGATTGTCGTAATGTAGAAGGCGGGGCCGAACACCGTCTCGCCCAGCATGCGGTGCCACTCGCGCGCGCCGGCGCCAGCGGCAATGACAGCGAACAACGCGATATAGAGCGGACCGCCGAAGATCGCCGCGACGGCGAGCGCGGCGAGCGCGCCGCCGAACAGGGGGCGGGTGACCCAATCCCAATTGAACTTGATGCCCTTGTAACCGGGGGCGTGATCGGCGGGGGAGGACGGGCTCAAGCGACCGCGTCCGAAACGGCGCCGAAGCGGCGCTCGCGCTGGGCGAAGTTCTCGAGACACGCGGCGAATTTCTCGCGGGAGAAATCGGGCCACAGCGTGTCGACGAAGCTGAGCTCGGCATAGGCCGATTGCCAGAGCAGGAAGTTGGACAGGCGATGCTCGCCGCTGGTGCGGATCACGAGGTCGGGCTCGGGCAGCGCGCTGGTGAAGAGGCGTGTCGCGAACAGCTCCGGCGTGATGGTCTCGGGATCGAGGCGGCCTTCCTTCGCGGCGCGGGCAAGCTCGCGCGCGGCGGCGGCGATCTCTTCCTGGCCGCCATAGTCGAAGGCGAAGGTGAGGTTGAGGCCCTTGTTGGCGACGGTGCGGTTCTCGGCGTCCTCGATCATGCGCTCGATGTCGGTGGCGACGCGGGAGCGGCTGCCGATGATGCGGACGCGGACGCCGCGGGCGACGAGCTCGTCGAGGTCGCTGCGGAAATAGGCGCGGAACAGGCCCATCAACGCGCCGACTTCGGTCTTGGGGCGCTTCCAGTTTTCGGACGAGAAGGCGAAGAGCGTGAGATTGGCGAGGCCGATGTCGCTGGCGGCGCGGACGACTTCGCGCACGGACGAGACGCCGGCGACATGCCCCGCCTCGCGCGGCAGATAGCGTTTGCGCGCCCAGCGTCCGTTGCCGTCCATGATGATGGCGACGTGTCTTGGAAGAACCGTGGGCGTCTGCGGCGCAAGCGCCATTCGTCTTACCTCGTCTGACCGGCTTTCTCTTTGGTCGCGCAATTTACGGATGACCTGGAAGAAGGTCATCCGATTGCACTCCTCAGACCTGCATAATCTCCTGCTCCTTGCTGTGCAGCACGGAGTCGATGTCCTTTATGTGGGCGTCGGTGATCTTCTGCAATTCGTCGCCGTGTTTGTGGTGCTCGTCCTGACCGATCTTGTGGTCCTTTTCGAGGCGCTTCAGAAGATCCATCCCGTCCCGGCGTACATTGCGGACCGCGACGCGGGCCGCCTCGGCGTATTTCGACGCCAGCTTGGCGAGTTCCTTGCGCCTCTCCTCGTTAAGTTCGGGTAACGGGATGCGCAGAAGCTGGCCGTCCATCTGGGGATTGAGGCCCAGATTGGCGTCGCGGATCGCCTTGTCGACGGCCTTGGCGAGGGCCTTGTCCCAGACCTGGACCGTGATCATGCGCGGCTCAGGCGTCGAGATGTTGCCGACCTGTTTCACCGGAACCATGTTGCCGTAAGCCTCGACCTTCACCGGGTCGAGCAGCGCCGGGCTGGCGCGGCCGGTGCGCAGGCCGGAGAACTCCTTCTTGAGGGTATCGACGGCGCCGGCCATGCGGCGGGTCATGTCGTCTCGTGTGTAGGTCTCAGCCATGTCGTTCGTGCCCAGTTTTGCCGGCAAGCCTAACCGAAAGTCAGGTCCGGTCTTCGATAATCGTGGCCCGGCCCTGGCCCTTGAGGACCAAAGCGAGGGAACCGCGATCGTGGATCGAGAATACGATGATCGGAATCTTGTTCTCGCGCGACAGGCTGATCGCCGATTGATCCATGACCTGAAGGTCGCGCGATAAGACCTCGTGATAGCTCAGATAATCGTAACGGGTCGCGTTTGGGACCTTCTTGGGATCAGCGGAGTAGACACCGTCAACTTGCGTCGCTTTCATCATCGCGTCGCAGTTCATCTCGGCCGCCCGCAAGGCCGCCGCGGTGTCGGTCGTGAAGAACGGGTTGCCAGTGCCGGCGGCGAAGATCACCACCCGGCCCTTCTCGAGGTGGCGCATGGCGCGGCGGCGGACGTAAGGCTCGCACACCGTGCTCATGGGAATCGCCGACTGGACCCGGGTGGGGATGTCGACGCGCTCGAGCGCGGCCTGCATCGCCAGCGCGTTCATGATGGTCGCGAGCATGCCCATATAGTCGGCGGTGGCGCGGTCGATGCCCTTGGCCGCGCCGGCGAGGCCGCGGAAGATGTTGCCGCCGCCGATCACCATGCAGATCTGGGTGCCGCCCCGAATCGCCTGCTCGACGTCGGAGGCGATGCGGTCGACGGTTTCGACGTCGATGCCGAACTGCTGGTCGCCCATCAACGCCTCGCCGGAGACCTTGAGCAGGACGCGGCGATATTTGGGGGCGTTGGGCATCATCGCTCCTTGGCTTCCCCCTCGCCCCGCGAAGCGGGGGAGAGGGCGGGGTGAGGGGGTGGTGAAGTCAAACCCCGCACCCCACGATTTGCAAACCGCTGTCGCCACGCGGCGCCATGACTTTGTCGTCCGGTCTCGCGGAGAGACCCCCTCACCCTGCCCTCTCCCCCGAAAGGGGGCGAGGGTTCTTCTTTATTCCTTCGGGCCGGCCATCTTGGCGACTTCGTCGGCGAAGTCGCTTTCGATCTTCTCGATGCCTTCGCCGACCTGGAAGCGGACGAAGCCTTCGAGCGCGACCGGGGTGCCGAAATCCTTGGCGGCCTTCTCGACCGCCTTGCCGACGGTGATACCGTCGTCATAGCCGGGGGCGAGGAAGGTTTGGCTGACCAGCACGGACTCTTCGTAGAATTTGCGCATGCGGCCTTCGAGCATCTTCTCGATGACGTTCTCCGGCTTGCCGGACTGGCGGGCGATGTCGGCCTGGATGTTGCGCTCCTTCTCGACCACCGCCTTGTCGAGGTGATCGGGCGTCAGCGCGAGCGGCGACGCGGCGGCGACGTGCATCGCGATCTTCTTGCCGAGCTCGTTGAGCTTGTCGGCGGGCGCGGACGACTTCAGCGCGACGAGCACGCCGATCTTGCCGAGCTCGGGCGACGAGGCGTTGTGGACATAGGCCGAGACGACGCCCTGGTCGACGGCGAGCATGATGGTGCGGCGCACCGACATGTTCTCGCCGATCTTGGCGACGAGATGGGTCAGCGTCTGCTTCACGTCGTGCTCGCCCATTTTCTTGGTGAGCAGCTTTTCGAGGTCGCCCTCTTCTTCCAGCGCGAGGCGGGCGGCGGTCTTCACGAAATCCTTGAACTCGTCGTTGCGGGCGACGAAGTCGGTCTCGGCGTTCACTTCGACGAGCGCGCCGATATGGCCGCCGGTGGCGACGCCGATCAGGCCTTCGGCGGCGGCGCGGCCGGCCTTCTTGGCGGCCTTGGTGATGCCCTTCTTGCGCAGCCAGTCCATCGACGCTTCCATGTCGCCGTTGTTCTCGAGAAGCGCGTTCTTGCAGTCCATCATCCCTGCGCCGGTCTTTTCGCGCAGTTCCTTCACCATGGGACCGGTGATGTTGGCCATGTGTGGCTCCGTATATCTGTTGTGAGCGGCGTGATCCGGTTCACGGATCACGCCCTCGATCGTTCAAAGAAATGACTTAGGCAGTCGCTTCCGCGGGCGCAGCTTCCGGCGCGGGCGTCAAATCGGGCAGCTCTTCGGCGGCGCCGGTGTCGATGCCGGCATCGACCTGGCCCTGGCTGAGGCCGTCGATGATGGCGCGGGCGGCGAGGTCGCAATAGAGCGCGAGCGCGCGGGCGGCGTCGTCATTGCCCGGGATCGGATAGGTAATGCCGTCCGGATCGCTGTTGGAGTCGAGGATCGCCATGACCGGGATGCCGAGCTTCTTGGCTTCGCTGATCGCGATGGCTTCCTTGTTGGTGTCGATGACGAACAGCATGTTCGGCAGGCCGCCCATCTCCTTGATGCCGCCGAGCGAGCGGTCGAGCTTGTCGCGCTCGCGCAGCATGGAGAGCAGCTCTTTCTTCTTGAGGCCCGAGGACTGCGCGGCGGTCAGCGTCTCCTCGATCTGGCGCATGCGTTTGATCGAGTTGGAGACGGTCTGCCAGTTGGTCAGCGTGCCGCCGAGCCAGCGCTGGTTCATGTAGTACTGGGCGCAACGCTTGGCGGCGTTGGCGATCGGCTCCTGCGCCTGGCGCTTGGTGCCGACGAACAGGATGCGGCCGCCGCCGGCCGCGGTGTCGCGCAGCGCGACGAGCGCCTGATGCAGCAACGGGACGGTCTGGGTCAGGTCGAGGATGTGGATGTCGTTGCGCGAGCCGTAGATGTACGGCGCCATCTTCGGGTTCCAGCGCTGCTGGCGGTGGCCGAAATGAGCGCCCGATTCGAGCAGCTGACGCATGGAAAATTCTGGCAAAGCCATGGATGCAGTCTCCTTTACCGGTTGGCCAGACGCGTGAGCTAACCCCTTGAGGGGCCACCGGACGGCGACGCAGGAACACCCTGCGAAAGCCACCCACGCGTGCGAGATGGCGGGGCTTATAGGGTGCGGTAAGCGGCCGTGCAAGCAGAATATGGCGCCTTCGTGCCGGTGAAGCGTCCATTTTATAAAGCTGTTCAATGCGTTAGTGGCCCGTCAATGCCACAGACAATTCCAACGGAGGCTTGAGAAATCTTCGTTCCCACAGTGTCAACTCCGTGGCGGATAATTTCCCTCAATTCGAAAAGAAAGCCACGCCATAAATTGTAGTGCTGCCATTGAATTGGCGCGATGCCCTGCCACTTACTGGCACACGCCGACGCTTGCGCAACTGGCTGCGTTAACACAACCCCGAGTATGTGCTAGCTACTGTCACAGAGTCGCGAAATAAGGGGTAGTTATGGCGGGCGGGGCTGGAACGGACGTCGAGGAAGCAAAGTTGGAAATCAGCCGGTACGAGGAGCTTGTCGACCTGTGCGCACGCGAGCGACTGAACCAAGCCATTCCAAACGGCTCCATTGCGCATGCGCGCGTCCTAATCGGAAAACTTTTTGAAACCGCGCGAAAAAGCGCCGTAATTGTTTCAGACTGCCTGACAGACAGGAACGATGAACAAGAAGAAGTTTATGCGGATGCGGCGGTCGTTGCTCGTGCACGAGATTTTTTACGCCGACCCGGCACCTGCCTCAAAATCATGCTTGAGAGCGCTCCTCATAATGGAGTCAACAACGGCTTTCTCAAGCCGGTTGTCGAAGACAAGTTTCGCAAGGGCGAAGTGGTCGTCTATTTGAACAGCGGCCTAGTCTCGCAAGGCCTCGCCTCTCACTTCATGGCGAATGACGCTCAGGCGTATCGCCGGCAGATCAAAGACAAGAAATTCGAAGCGGTCGCGAATTTCGGAGATTTCAAAACGGCGCAGCTGCTTGGCACTCTGTTTGAAGAAGCAGAATTGTACGCCAAGCAAAAATCCGTCCCGCGCCATTCATTCAATGCCGGTGCGAAACTCTCCTTCGCCTGACGACAAACTCCAGAGCCGAGACCGCCATGCTTGGATGGACAGCTATTGCTGCGCTTGGTCACATTCTCGAACTCGCCTTTGGCGCGAACATGACATATGCGTTGCTACTTCACATTGGTGTTTTTGAAAGCCAGTTAGAGGAGCACCTTGATACGTTGCACAAAGAGGTTTCCACGGCTCGGCAGCTTCTTGTTACCGAGGATACCGCAAACGAAATTCTCGTCATCGATCACAATAAGACGCGCTGCAAAAACATGATCAAGGAGTCTGTGACGCACATTCTTGCGCGAGCGCGCGTGTTCACCCAATTCGCACTCGCTTCGGCTTTTGCCTGCCTGGTATTGCTGCTGATTGGAGCAATGTCACCCAATTTGGCCATTCCAAATGCCACTTTGATACTGCTTGTCGCACTCCTATTCGGTCCCGTGCCCATCGGTCTCACGATGGTGAATAAAGTCATAGCAAATACAAAATCGCAGATGACAACCGACTATGACAGCTACTTCAACGCAATAAATCTGCTCAAGAACAAGCCCCGCGATGAAACACTTGCCGAACTCAATGTCATCCGCGCACGGATGAACAAGCGAAAATCCTCCACCTTTTCGTTGACGATCTTCGGAAACGACAAATAGTCCGACCGAAGACTATCGAGACTCGACGGTATTCCGACCGCCGATACATCGAGCGCGCGCTTTAGTTCGCGCCTGGTTGGTCCCACAAAACGTGCGGATCATTGGCGAACAGCAAGACGCCGAATCCAGTATTCTTGCCGGATCGGTTGGTGTTCCAAAGCACCGCCGAGCGCGGAAGCTGCCGCCGACTTCCTACTTCAAATTGTCCGTCTGGCGGATGAACGCCGCGACAGTGTCGTGGAGCTCCTTCAGCGAGTCCTCGTGCGCGTACACCATGTGGCCCGACGCATAGTAGTGGTACTGGATGTTCGACTGCAGCTGGAGCGGGATCGGCAGATGATGCATCTCGTACCAGCCCTCATAGTACGGCGTGGCGAGGTCGAAATAGCCGCCGTTGACCAGCACCTTGAGGTCCGGATTGTACTTCATCGCATTGGCGAGGTCGGGCATCACGTTGGTGGCGCCGGGGAAGGAGAAGTTCGCGCCGGGCTGCTGGTGCTTGAACTCCCAGAATTTGAAGACGTCGGCCTCGGGCATATAGATTTGGCCATCGCCGAATTTGAGCGTGCTGCGGGTGTAGTCGTTGAACGCCGAGACATAGGCCGAACTGATCGCCGCCGATTGGGGATCGTAATCGGCCTCCTTGCTGAGCGGATCGATGGTCGGGCCGGAGAAGCGGGTGTCGAGGCGGCCGGTGGTGAGATCGGCGCTGTCCTGCAGGTTCTTCTCGAACTCGCCGCCATTGATGCGCAGGTCGGCTTTCAGGATGTAGGCGACCGGCAGGCCGGTGTATTCGTGCAGCTTCTGCGCGATCGCGGCGCGGCGCGCGGGCGGCAGGCCGGCACCGGCGCTGAGCGCCAAAGCGTAATCGGTCATCGCCCAGCGCTCGACCGATTGGACGAAGGGCACGAGGTCCTTCGGCTTCGTGCCGGGCAGCTTGTTGTGATACCAGGCGGTCGCGGCGTAGGTCGGCAGCGCGATCTCGTAGGGAAGATCGACGCCGGGATTGTTTTCAGCGCCGTCGACGCTGAGGCCGAAATTCAGGATCGCGGAGAGCAGGATGACGCCGTTGAAATCGGTGTCGTGGTTGGTCTCGAGATCGTTGACCAGCACCGAGGCGCGGGGCGTGCCGTAGCTTTCGCCGAACAGATATTTGGGCGAATTCCAGCGGTTATATTTCGAGAGGAATTCGTGGATGAAGCTGGCGAAGGCGTGCGCGTCGGGATCGACGCCCCAGAACGCCTTCTCCTTGTCCTTGCCGGCGAGGCGGCCGAAGCCGGTGCCCGGCGCGTCGATGAAGACGAGGTCGCTGACGTCGATCAGGCTGTAGGCGTTGTCGATCAACTGGTAGGGCGCGGCGGGGGTGTGGCTGTCGTCGCGGGTCACGACGCGCTTGGGACCGAAGGCGCCCATGTGCAGCCACACGGTCGAGGAGCCGGGGCCGCCGTTGAACAGGAACGTGATGGGTCGGGTGCCGGGGGCGACGCCCTTCTTGGCGTAGTAGACGAAGAACATCGAGGCTTCGGGCGAGGTGTCGTCGGCCTTGGCGTCCGGATTTTTCGCGCCGCCCGATTGGGCCGCGTCGTTCCAGTCCTGCGGATGGACGACCAGCGTGCCGGCGGTGGCGGTGTAGGAAACGCCGGCCGCCGAGCCGTCTGTGGTCGACTCCTCGGCCTTGAAGAACTTGCCGGAGTACATGTCGGAATGGGCGGGCGGCGGTGGCGGCGTGGTGGCGGCATAGGCAATGGCCGCGACGGCGGTGAGCGCAACGGCGCCGAATACGATGTAGATGGATTTCATGGTGCGTCCCCTGCCCTGACGCGGGGAGCTTAACGGGGGAGCCCGCCGTCGCGCTACTGCTATGCGCGCGGATTTGGTGTGCATCACGAAATATGCAGTAAAGTGATTTTCATGAGCCCCATTCGCCCTGCCATCGAAGCCCTCGAACCCAATGGGATCGGCCTTGTCGCCATGGCGGGGCTGGGAGAGCCCGATATCATCCCGCTGTGGTTCGGCGAGACCGACCTTGTTACGCCGGCCTTCATCCGCGACGCGGCGAAGGCGGCGCTGGACGACGGCAAGACGTTCTACGCCCAGTCGCGCGGCATCCCGCAATTGCGCGACGCGATCCGCGCCTATCACAAGCGCACCGTCGGCGCGGATGTGGCGCCGGAGCGCATCTCGCTGCCGGGAGCGGCGACGCTGGCGGTCGTGACGGCGCTGCAGATCCTGTGCGACACGGGCGACAATGTCGTGATCGTGTCGCCGATCTGGCCGAGCATCTTCCAGGCGGCGCAGATGGTGGGCGCGGTGCCGCGCTTCGTGCGGCTCGACGACGACTGGCGCGCCTCGCCGCCGCGCTGGACGCTGGACGTCGAGAAGATTTTCGCGGCGTGCGACGCGCGGACCAAGGCGATCTTCATCAACTCGCCGGGCAATCCGACGGGCTGGATCATGCCGCGGTCGCAGCAGCGCGAAGTGCTCGATTTCGCGCGGGCGCGCGGCATCGCGATCATCAGCGACGAGGTCTATGGCACGATGACCTATGACGGCTCGCAGCACGCGCCGTCGATGCTGGAGATCGCGACCGGCGACGACGATCTGTTCGTGATCAACAGCTTCTCCAAGGCGTGGGCGATGACAGGCTGGCGCATCGGCTGGCTGGTGCATCCGGCGCGGCTGGAGAAGCAGCTCAGCGTCATCACGGTGGCGAACAACACGGGGCCGACGGTGTTCGCGCAGTACGGTGCGATGGCGGCCCTGTCGCCGCAAGGCGATGCCTTCCGCGAGGCGATGCGCGACCGCTGCGCAGTGGGGCGCGACGTGGTGCAGAAATTCATCGATGCGCAGAACCGCATCCAGTGGATCCGGCCCGAGGGGGCGTTCTACGGCTTCCTGCATATGGAGGGGCTGCGCGATTCGCTCGGCTTTGCGCAGGGGCTAGTGAAGACCGCGCGGGTCGGCGTGGCGCCGGGCTCGGCGTTCGGGCCGGCGGGCGACAAGCAGGCGGATTCGTTTTTGCGGATATGCTTCGCGCAAGACCCGGCGCTGCTGGGCGAAGGGTTGAGCCGAATCGAGAAGGCTCTCGCGGGTTTGTGAAGCCGGCAGCTTTTTGTTAACCCCACCAACGCGAATGTGAGCGGCGTCAGCGGTTGCGGCGTGGCAGAAGATACGCGCAATCCGGCGATTGGGGCCGCCTGCATGTTTGTTTCCTTTTTGAAGCGCGTTCGCGGTGCGGCGATGGTCCTCGCCGTCTGCGTTTCGCCGGCTCTGGCGCAGACGGCGCCGCACGATTTCCAGACCTATCGCCCGAGCCTGCCCGGCACGCGGATCGATGCGAAGGACGCGCCGAACATCGATGGCGATGTCTCCGATCCGGTGTGGCAGAAGGCGCCGGCGATCGACGAGTTCTATCAGCTAGAGCCGCATGAAGGCGCGCCGGCGGACGAGCGCACCGTGGTGCATGTCCTCTATGACGAGAACAATCTCTATCTGTCGATCATGGCGTATGACGACGAGCCGGGGAAGATCACGGCGCATATCAAGGCGCGCGACGGCGCGATCGACCAGGACGACCTGTTCCGCATCTATCTCGATCCGAGCATGACGCGGCGCAACGGCTATATCTTCGAGGTCAATCCGCTGGGCGCGCGGCGCGAGGGATTGGTGCAGAACAATATCGACGTGCTGTACCAGTGGAACACGCTGTGGAGCGCCAAGGCGCGGATTTTGCCGAACGGCTGGTCGGTGGAAGTGGTGATCCCGTTCCGCAGCATCTCCTACGACAAGGCGCGGACCGATTGGGGGTTCGACCTGTTCCGGCTGGTGCGGCGCAAGAACGAGCGCATCCGCTGGTCGTCGATCGTGGAGACGATTCCGTCGTCGGACATCTCGCGTTCGGGCACGCTGACGGGGATTGCGGGGATCGATGGCGGGTTCGGGCTCGACGTGCAGGCGTACGGCGCGGTGCGCTACCAGCGCGACTGGGACGATCCGGGGCATTCGGGATTCCAGTTCCGGCCGAGCGCCAATGCGTTCTACAAGGTCACGCCGTCGCTGACCGGCACGCTGACGGTGAACACCGATTTCTCCGACACGCCGCTCGACCAGCGGCAGGTGAATATCGGGCGGTTCGGGCTGTTCTATCCGGAGACGCGCGATTTCTTTTTGCAGGACGCGGCGTCGTTCGAGTTCGGCGGGCTGCCGATCCGCGACGACAACAACGGCAAGCCGTTCTTCTCGCGCAATATCGGATTGATCAACGGCTCGCAGCCGGTGGACCTTCTGGTCGGCGGCAAGCTGTCGGGCAATTACGAGGGACTCGATGTCGGCGCGCTGGTGGTGCGGACGAACGGGTCGGGCGTCACGGACGGCCAGGTGCTGTCGGCGGCGCGGGTCAGCATGCCGATTTTGGATTCATCGAAGGTGGGACTCATCTTCACCAATGGCGATCCGACGGGCGCATCGCGCAATAGCGTGGCGGGCGGGGATTTCCAGTATCGCAGCTCGACGCTGGTGCCGGGCAAGGAGCTGCAGGCCGATGCCTATTACGAGCGCAGCTTTTCGAGCGCGGTGGGCGACGACGATTCGTTCGGGATGGAGCTGAATTTCCCCAACGAGCCGTGGTACGGCAATTTCCGCTTCAAGCAGGTGGGCGAGGATTTCGATCCGGCGCTGGGCTTCGTGAGCCGACCGGGGATTCGCGAGTACACCGGCAATGTGGTGCGGCGCGAGCGGCCGGCGGACAGCGACCTGCGCTGGTACGAGACTGGCGTCTGGTACGACGTGGTGACGGGGCTGAACAATTCGGCGCAGTCGAGCTTCGAGGGCGCCTGGGCGGCGGGCTATACGCAGCGCGGCGAGTTCGGGCTGATCGAGACGTGGAACGATTTCGAGAAGACACCGGCGTTCAGCCTGCCGAACGGCGTGGTGGTGCCGGCGGGCGATTACGATTGGCAGGTGTATCACGGGCATCTCGAGACCGCGACGGACCGCTGGATCTCGGGCGTGTTCGACGTGCAGTGCTGCGGCTTCTATGGCGGACATCTGCTGAAGACCGATTTGACGGTGGTGCTGCATCCCGACGACACGTTCACGTTCTCGGGCGAGCACATCATGGAGGAGATCAGCCTGCCGACCGGCCATGTGAACATCCATATCGGCTCGGTCGACGCGGCGATGAATTTCACGCCGGACATGCAGGTGCGGCTGCAGATGCAGTACGACAATATCAGCCACAATCTGGGCTATTCGGCGCGCTACCGCTGGGAGTTCGATCCGGGGTCGGAGCTGCTGGTCACCGCGGGCGACGACGCGACGGTGAACAATCTGGGCGCGTATGAGTCGCATTTGTCGGAGTTCTCGGTGCGGCTGGGACATACGTTTCGGATTTGAAACGTGAGCGCTTTAGAGCCACCCGCAAAACGCCTATCAAATGACGATTTGTTGGGATCCTATGCCACAGCGCTCTGCGAAATTCTGAGCCTCCCAAAAGGCTAGAATTTCACAACGAACGCGAGAGGCAAGCATGAGATTCCTGAACCACTATCGCTGCCCAAATTGCGAGAAAGAGTGGTCCGACAAATGGGATGCGACTTGCGACGACGATTGCCCCCATTGCGGCTACCGCCATGTTTCACCCCATCGCAGCGAAGACAACATCTCTGCACATGACGCAGAAAACGAATAAAGACCCGTCACACTAACGTGCGGCGGTAACGGCCTCGCGCAACAAATTCGAGATATCCACTATCGCGGAGAACTTGGAGTTGTTGGCGGATTTTGGGCCGGACGTTGTGGTTGTCAGGATAGATATGGCTTAGCCGCGCTTCATGGGCATACACTTCGTCCAAGTCGAATTCGGATTTGCCGATCAACTCTACGCATTTCATTACCTCTATGAGCCAGCCACGCGACTCTACGCCTTCACCCCGAAGGAACAGTGTCTGTTGCCACCTGCTCAGCACCTCATCTTTCGGGAGCGCGTTTCCGTCGCGAACGAAGAAAACCTTTCCTAATTCGGGAATCCGATTGAGGAGGATGTTGCAGCCGATCCAGCCTGCGCGCCGCGCTGTCTGGGCGAGCGGCTTCCGCTCCTCGATGGTCTCATGCACAAAGAACTGTTTCGGCACGATCAATAAGTTTCGGACACTGAGCGATGCGCGATCATAATTCATCAGCATTAGATTGGGGCTGTTACTCGAAGCAAGCCGTTCGCGCATTGTGCTAAAGGCCCCATCGACAACCTTTGCACCAAACTTTGTCTTTTGGCTTTTCAGCTCGAATTCTTCCCGGCACGAAGCGCAGTAGAAATCAGCAACGGGCCGATTGTTCTCGAATTTGCTGATTTTCGATTGGCCGCAATTGGGGCAGTAGACCTGGTTATGCACCCAAGCCTCGGTCCAGAAGCGTGCGCTTTGCGGACCGCTATCATATGGCGACTGCTCTTCTTCGAATCCTAGCTTCATCCGCAAATGGCTCGATCAGCCATTCGAACCTAGGCGAGCTTTGGTGCCAACTACAAGACAAGGGCCATGGCTACGCTAAACCGACTCCACCTGCGCCACGCCCGGTAGCGATTTGATCGCGTTTTTGAGTGCGACGGTCACGGCGAGGCCTTTGGGGAGTTTGATTTCGACTTCTTCGCCGGGGGCGCCGGGGACGATGAAGGTTACGATGCCTTTGCCGGGCTGCTTGAGCTGCGCGGCGATGGTGCCCAGCGAGGAGCTGTCGGCGAGGTAGACTTTGAGGCCCTCGCCGGCGTTGGCGGCGGCGGCGTCGAGGTCGGTGAGGGAGGCGGCGCGGAGTTTCAGCTCGTCGCCGTCCCATTCGGCGCTGCAGGTCAGGAGCACGGACTTGCCGGCCTCCAGCAAGGGGCGCGAGGCGGCGAGGACTTCGGGGAACAGCATCACCTCGAACATGCCGGTCGGATCGGAGAACGAGACGAAGGCGTAGCTTTCGTTGTTGCGGCTGCGCCGCTCGTATTTGCGGATCATGGTGCCGGCGAGCACGGCCTTGAAGCCGGAGCGCATGCGGTTCTCGCCGAGCGCGGCGAAGGTCGTGGCGCCGAGCCGCTTCAAGGGCGCGGCATAGGCGTCGAGCGGATGGCCGGTGAGATAGAAGCCCATGGCGCTGAACTCTTCGCCGAGGCGTTCATGGCTCGGCCAGTCGGCGACAGGGGCGAGGCGGATGTCGTCCTCGGCCTCGGTGACGCCGCCGAACAGGGAGACCTGGCCGGTCTCGCGCTCGCGGGCGTTGCGCTGGGCGCTGTTGAGCAGGATGTCGGCGGATTCGACGACCTGGCGGCGGTTGCGGTTGATGCCATCGAAGGCGCCGGCGCGCGCCAGACTCTCGAAGGCGCGCTTGTTGACCAGCCTGGGATCGATGCGGCGGGCGAAATCGGCGAGGCTGCGGAACGGGCCGGCGGCGGCGCGCTCGGCCACGACATGGTCCATCGCCTGGCGGCCGACACCCTTCACGGCAGCGAGGGCGTAGAACACGATGCCCTTCTCGGCATCGCAGGTGAACACGGCTTCGGAGCGGTTCACATCGGGCGGCAGGACGCGGACGCCGAGGCGTTGCGCCTCCTGGCGGAAGACGTTGAGGCGGTCGGTGTTGCCGATGTCGAGCGTCATCGAGGCGGCGAGGAATTCGACCGGGTAATTGGCTTTGAGAAACGCGGTCTGGAACGCGACCTGGGCGTAGGCGGCAGCGTGGCCCTTGTTGAAGCCGTAGCCGGCGAATTTGGCAGCCTGCTCGAAGATCTGCGCCGCGATGCCCTTGGGCACGCCGTTCTTGACCGCGCCTTCGATGAAGCGCTCTTCGTGCACCGCCATCTCGCTGGCGATCTTCTTGCCCATGGCGCGGCGCAGAAGGTCGGCGCCGCCCAGCGTGTAGCCGCCCAACACGCGCGCGATGTTCATGACGTCTTCCTGATACGTCATGACGCCGAAGGTTTCTTCCAGGATCGGCTTCAGCGAAGGGTGCAGGTATTCCGGCGGCTCCTTGCCGTTCTTCACCGCGATGTATTTGGGGATCGAGTCCATCGGACCCGGGCGATAGAGCGCGACCAGCGCGATGAGATCGTGGATGCGGTCGGGCTTCATCTTGCGCAGAAGGTCGCGCATGCCGGCGCCTTCGAGCTGGAAGACGCCGACGCTGTCGCCGCGGCTCAGCATCTCGTAGGATTTGGGATCCTCGAAGGCGATGTTCTGGGTGTCGAGGACGATGCCGCGCTTCTTGAGCAGCTCCTCCGCCTTGGCGATGACGGTGAGCGTCTTGAGGCCGAGGAAGTCGAACTTCACCAGGCCGGCTTTTTCGGCGTCCTCGTAGTCGAACTGCGTCACCGGCATGTCGGAACGCAGGTCGCGGTAGAGCGGCACGATCTCGTCCAGCGGGCGGTCGCCGATCACGACGCCGGCGGGATGGGTGGAGGCGTGGCGGTACAAGCCTTCGATCTTCTCGACGATGTCGAACAGCTTTTGCGCAATGGGCTCGGATTCGGCGATCTGCTGCAGGCGAGGCTCGCCGGCGATGGCGTCGGACATCGAGACCGGCTTGCCGGGCGGGTTGGGCACCAGCTTGGCGATGCGGTCGACGAGGCCGAGCGGCATCTGCAGGACGCGGCCGGCGTCGCGCACCGCGGCGCGGGCCTGCAGCGAACCCAAGGCCATGATGTGGGCGACGCGGTCGCGGCCGTATTTCTCGCGCACGTAATGCACGACCTCGTCGCGCCGCTCCTGGCAGAAATCGATGTCGAAGTCCGGCATCGAGACACGTTCGGGGTTGAGGAAACGCTCGAACAGCAGGCCGAAGCGGATCGGATCGAGATTGGTGATGTCGAGCGCCCAGGCGACCAGCGAGGTGGCGCCGGAGCCGCGCACGCCGACCGGGATGCCCTGCCCGCGGGTCCACTTCATGAAGTCGGAGACGATCAGGAAGTAGCCGGGGAATTTCATCCGGATGATGACGTCGAGCTCGAATTCGAGCCGGTCGAGATAGACCTTTTCCTCGGCATGCAGGCCGTGTTTGGCGAGCTTGGCCTTCAGGCCGGCGGCGGCCAGTTCGCGCATCTCGTCTTCGGGCGTGCGGCCGGATTCGGGGATGAATTGCGGCAGGATGGGATCGCGCTTCTTGGGGCGGAAGGCGCAGCGGCGCGCGATCTCCAGCGTGTTGTCGATCGCCTCGGGCAGATCGGCGAATTGCGCGACCATCTCGGCGGAGGTCTTGAAGCGATGCTCCCGCGTCAGGCGGCGGCGGTCGTCCTGGCTGACGAACGCGCCGTCGGCGATGCAGAGCAGCGCGTCGTGCGCCTCGTACATGTCGGCCTTGCCGAAATGGACGTCGTTGGTCGCGACCAGCGGGATATTCCGCGCATAGGCGATGTCGATCAGCTTTTCCTCGGCGGCGCGCTCCTCGGGCAGATTGTGACGCTGAAGCTCGATAAAGAGCCGGTCGCCGAAGATCGCGGCGAGCTTTTCGACCAGTGCATCGGCGGCGGTGATCTGCCCTTCGACGATCAGCCGGTTGATCGGGCCGGTGGGGCCGCCGGTGAGCGCGATGAGACCTTCGGCGTGCGCCGCGAGTTGGTCCGCCTTCACGTGCGGCCAGTCGCCGGGTTCGGCGCCGAGGAAGGCGGCGCTGAGGAGCTTGGAGAGGTTCTCGTAGCCGGTGGCGTTCTGGACCAGCAGCGCGATGGCGGGCGGCTTGCGGCGCGAGCCCTGGGTCGCGGCGGGGGCGGCGGCGTCGAGCTCGACCGAGATCTGGCAGCCGACGATGGGCTGGATGCCGGCCTTGGCGAGCGTGTCGCTCAGTTCATAGGTGCCGAACAGATTGTTGACGTCGGTGATCGCGACGGCGGGCATGGCGCTTTCGCGCGCCAGTTCCGCCAGTTCGGTGGGACGGAGCGCGCCTTCGAGCAGCGAATAGGCGCTTTTCACCCGCAAATGGACGAAGGGTTTGCGCTCCATAACTCACTCTTCCGATTCGCTTTTTCCGCGGCCGCACCAGTATCGAATCTGCGGAGCCGACGGCACAGGGCGCGCGCCGGCTCGTCCACAAGTGAAGTGACCCGATAGATGGAGCGTCAGATGTGCGAGAGAAGGGTCTGGGCGAGCGGCACCAGCAGGTAAGACGACGCCACGAAGACCACAAGGCTCACGCCCGCCGCTGCATCCTTGATCCACATGACCGCCATCTCCCGCTGTTCCTGCGTGAGATGTTCTCTTTTGGTTCTCGTCTTGTCAAGAACAAAAGGTGATCGATCGTGGTGATATGTCATCGCCATGGAGGCAAAACTTATCCACAGGCAATCGGTTTCGTTTGTTCCGCGAGGGGCTTGCATTTAACAGTTCTGTTATTTAACGTGTCTGTTAAATGAAAAACCTCGACGCCACCTTTGCCGCCCTCGCCGATCCGACACGCCGCGCCATCCTGGCCCGGCTGGCGCTGGGCGAGGCGACCGTGGGCGAGCTGTGCGCGCCGTTCGAGATCTCGGGGCCGGCGATTTCGCGGCACCTGAAGGTGCTGGAACAGGCGGCGCTGATCACCCGCGCGCGCGAGGGCCAGCACCGCCGCTGCCGGCTGGCGCCTGAGGCGATGGCCGGCGCGGCGGAGTGGATCGAGACCCAGCGCCGCTTTTGGAACGGCAGCCTCGACAGGCTGGCCGAGCACCTCAAACGCAATCCCACCTCCCCCGATGCAAAGGACGAGACGCCATGAGCACCGCCGCAACAAAACCCATCGCACTCGAAATCACCCGCAGCTTCGACGCGCCGGTGGAGCGCGTATTCGACGCCTGGCTGAGCAAGAGCTGGGGCGAATGGGCGGGACCGCCCGGGGTGCGGGGCGAAGTCACCGTGATGGAGCCGCATGTCGGCGGACGCTACCGGATCGTCATGCATCGCAGCGAAGGCGACCCGCTGGTTATCGGCGGCATCTATCGCGAGATCGTGCGGCCCTCGCGGATCGTGATGTCGTGGAAATGGGAGCATGAGGAGACCGACACGCTGGTCACCCTCGCCTTCCGCGCGATGGGCAGCAAGACCGAATTGCACATGCGCCATGAAGGCTTCGCAGCCGAGGCGCGGCGTGACGGGCACCATGCCGGCTGGACCGGCACGCTCGACAGGCTCGGCCCGTATCTGGCGGGGCAGTGACCATGACGCGGCTGGAAATCCTCGGCATCCCGCAATCGACTTTCGTGCGCACGACGCGCATCGCGCTCGAAGAGAAGGGCGTGCCCTATGATCTGACGATTGCGCGGCCGCAATCGCCGGAGATCCTCAGCGTTCATCCGTTCGGCAAGGTGCCGGCGATGCGGCATGGCGATTTCGAGCTGTTCGAGTCGCGCGCGATCATCGCCTATGCCGATCGGGTGTTCGACGGGCCGAAGCTGGCGCCCGAGGATCCGAGGATCGCGGCGGCGGCCGAGCAATGGGCCTCGGCGATCGCGATGAGCGTGTTTCCGAATTCGTTTCCCTATATGCGCGAATTCGCTTTTCCCAGCGGGCCGGACGGCGCGTTCGACACGGCGGTCATCGCAGCCCACTGGCCGGCGGCGCGGGCGAATATCGCCATTCTCGATGCGGCACTGGACGGCAAGCCATATCTCGCGGGGGCGAGCTTCACGCTGGCGGACATGTATGCCCTGCCCGTGCTTGCCTATCTGAGCGGCTTTCCGCAGAGCGGCGCGATGATGCGCGACAGCGAAAACCTGAGCGGCTACATGACGCGCTGCACCGCGCGGCCGTCGTTCGGCGCGACGGTTCCGCCACCGATGAATCAGTTGCGCAACTGATCAGCGCACCGCCTTGCGGATCTGCTCCAGGAACCAGTCGGCGCCGGGGTCGGGAGCGGCGGCGCGGCGCACGGCGTAGACCGGAATGCGGTCGGCGAGGAACGGCGCGGTGATGACCTGGAGGCCGAGGCGCCTGGCCTGGCTGCGCGCGAGGCGCAGCGGACAGGTCGCGATGGCGTCGCTGCCCGAGACCATCACGAGCGCGGTGAGCCAGCGCTGCACCACGGCAACGAAGGCGATTTCGTCCGTGGACGGGGTTTTGTCCTCGCTGCCCTCCTCCATCGGTGCGTCGGCGAAGACGTGGCCGGTGCGCTGCCAGGCGTCCTGGGTGATGCGGCCCTTGATCTTGGGATGGCCGCGGCGGGCGACGACACAGTAGCGGTCCTCGAACAGAAGCTCGGTGGCGAGACCGGGCGCGACGGTGGGATAGCGGCCGATCGCGACGTCGATCTCGCCCCGGCGCAGCGCGTCGAGCGGCGAGCGGCGGGTCAGGAAGTGAACGTAGAACGAGGCCTTGGGCGCGTTGCGGTGGAACGCCTTGACGAGGCCGGCGCCGGCCAGCGCGGTGACGAATTCGGGGGCAGCGAGCACGAAGCGACGCTCGCTGCGCGCGGGGTCGAACTTGCCGTCGCGCGACAGCGTCTCGCCGGCGAGGTCGAGCAGCGCGTCGATGCGCGGGGAGAGCTCGAGGGCGCGGCGGGTGGGCTCGAGGCCGTGCGGGCGGCGGATGAAGAGCGGGTCGTCGAACAGATCGCGCAAGCGGGTCAGCGCGTGGCTGACGGCGGACTGGCTGAGGCCGAGGTCCTGCGCCACGGCGGTGGTGCGGCGGCGGCGCAAGAGGCCGCGGAAGACCAGCAGCAAGCCGCCATCGAGGCGGCGGATATTATTGGCGTCGATATCGCTCATGAATGCAATTCAGTAATCGAATTTCGCGCGCGGCGCTAGCGTGCGGCACGCGAGACGACCGTCATGGGGACGGCGCGCGCGATTAATCGGTGCTTGTCATGCTGACGGTGTTCGGGCTCGCGCTGTCGTGGCGCGTGGCGGTGCTGGTGGCCGTCATCCTGGCGGTGATGGTGTTCGAGATCGTGCCGCTGTGGCGAATCCTGCGCCGCGCCGGGTTCAGCGGGTGGTGGAGCCTGCTGCGCTTCGTGCCGCTGGCGCATCTGGTGTTCTTCTGGGTGTTCGCGTTTGCGCCGTGGCCGGCGCTGGACGAACGACGCTAAGCCGGCGCGCGCGCTGCAAGGTTGCCGGCGTCTAGGAGCTTGCCTTCGTGCAGGACAAGGGCGCGGTCCATGCGGGCGGCGAGTTCTAGATTGTGCGTCGCGACCAAAGCAGCGAGGCCTTCGGAGCGGACGAGATCGACCAGCGCGGCGAAGACGCCGCCGGAGGTCTTGGAGTCGAGATTGCCGGTGGGCTCGTCGGCGAGGAGAATCTTCGGGCGGTTGGCCAAGGCGCGGGCGATCGCGACGCGCTGCTGCTCGCCGCCGGAGAGCTGCGCCGGGCGGTGCGTCAGGCGCTCGCCAAGGCCGAGATGGGTGAGGATGTGGCTGGCGTCGCGCTCGGCGGCGGCGCGCGGCTTGCCGGCGATGCGCTGCGGCATGACGACGTTCTCGAGCGCGGTGAACTCGGGCAGCAGATGATGCGCCTGGTAGACGAAGCCGATCGTGTCGCGGCGGATGCGGGTGCGCTCGGCGTCAGGCAGCGTCGAGGCGGCGATGCCGCCGATGAAGACTTCGCCGGCGCTGGGGGCTTCCAGCAGGCCCGCGATGTGCAGCAGCGACGACTTGCCGGAGCCGGAGGGGCCGACCAGCGCGACGAGCTCGCCCTGGCGCAGCACGAGGTCGAGGCCGCGGAAGACTTCCAGCGTGCCGGTGGCTTGCGGAAAAATGCGGGTGACGCCGGCGAGGCGGAGGGCTTCACTCATAGCGCAGCGCCTCCACCGGATCGAGCTTGGCGGCGCGCCACGACGGATAGAGCGTGGCGAGGAAGGTCAGCGTCAGCGACATGATGACGACGGCGATAACTTCGCTTGGATCCATCTCGGCCGGCATGTGGCTGAGGAAATAGATCTCCGGGTTGAACAGCGTGGTGCCGGTCAGCGACGACAGGAAGACGCGGATGTTCTCGATATTGCTGCAGAACACGACGCCGAAGATGAAGCCGAGCAGCGTGCCGACGATGCCGATGCTGGAGCCGGCGATGACGAAGACGCGCATGATGGCGCCGCGCGTTGCGCCGATGGTGCGCAGGATCGCGATGTCGCTCGACTTGTCCTTCACCAGCATGATGAGACCGGAGATGATGTTGAGCGCGGCGACCAGGATGATCAGGGTCAGGATCATGAACATGACGTTGCGCTCGACCTCCAGCGCCTGGAAAAGGCTGGAGCTAATCGACTGCCAGGAGAGGACGCGGGCGAACGGGCCGGCGACCTCGGAGATCGGGCCGATCATCGAATTGACGGCGTCGGGATCGGCGACCATGACCTCGAGGCCGGTCACCGTGTCGCCCATGTTGAAATAATCCTGGGATTCAGCGAGCGGCATGAAGATGTAGGTCTGGTCGTACTCGCTCATGCCGATGCTGAAGATGCCGGCGACGGTGTAGGTCTTGATCCGCGGCGTGACGCCGAACGGGGTGACGTTGCCGTGCGGCGCGATCAGCGTGATTTCGCCGCCCTGGACGAGGCCGAGCTTGGCGGCGAGGCGCACGCCGACGATCACCGAATCGCCATTGTGGAACAGCGCCAGCGTGTCGGGGGTGAGCGAGCTGGCGACGGTGGTGAGTTGTTTGAGGTCGCTCTCGCGGATACCGCGCACGATGACGCCGGGCGAGGCGTTGCCGCTGGACGCGAGCGCCTGGCCGTCGACGATCGGCGCGGCGCGGGTGACGCCCGGGACGGCGCGGACGCGGGCGGCGATGGCGTCGTAGCCGGCCAGATTGCCGCCGGCACCCTGCACGATGACATGGCCCTGCAGGCCGAGGATGCGGCCGAGCAATTCGTGGCGGAAGCCGTTCATCACCGACATCACGATGATGAGGGCGGCGACGCCGACCATGATGCCGAGGAGGGAGAAGATCGAGATGATCGAGACGTAGCCCTCTTTGCGCGTCGGGCGCAGATAGCGTAGCGCGATCAGCCACTCGAAGGCGGCGAAGGGCGGCGTGGCGCGGCGCGGCGGCACCTCGGCAGCCTCGGCGGCGGCGCCGAGGGACGCAAGACGGTCGGCGACGGCGTCAGGCTGCGCGAGCTTGTTCATGCTTGCCCAGAGAGACGCCGAGTTTGAAACCGAATGCCTGTGTGAGCTTTAAAACGGTGTCGAGCTTTGGATTGCCGTCTTTCGAAAGCGCCTTGTAAAGGCTTTCGCGTCCCAAACCGGCCTTCTTGGCAACGCGCGCCATGCCTTTGGACCGCGCAATGTCACCAAGCACCGCGGCGACCACTCCAGGATCGCCATCTTCAAGCGCCACGGCCAAGTACGCCACGCGGTCCTTGTCGTTTTTCAAATGGCGTGCAGGATCCCATTTGTAAGTTTTGATCTTTTTGGGGGCATTTTTCATCGGGGCTTACTCCAACTCACGCAACAGAGTGCGTGCGGTATCGATATCTTTCCATTGCGTCCGCTTGTCGCCACCGGCGAGTAACATGATCAATTCATTCCCGCGCTTCGTGAAGTACACACGATAGCCTGGGCCGTAGTCGATCCTCAGTTCGGACATGCCGCCACCAAGCGATTTGGCGTCGCCGGCATTGCCTTCGGCCAAGCGCCGGATGCGGACCGATATCCGGTTTCTGGCGTTGGTGTCGCGCAAATTGTCCAACCAAGTCCGGAAGGTCGACGTTTCCCGAATTTGGATCATGCTGGTTGTATCCTTTCGGATACGTTAGTCAATACAGCGAGATTCGACCAAAACCGCAGCGGCGTATTCCGGCTGTTAATTCCAGGCGCCGACTGCGGTTGCAAATCGGCGCGTATCTTCTTACGAAACCTGGGTTAACAGAGCAATTCGCGAGAAAATCATGTCACAGCGCGCCCTTAGCGTGTCCCGCATGACCGGGAACCGGTCGACCTTCGCCCAGTGGTACCAGGCCGTGGTGCGCGAGGCCGACATGGCCGAGCCATCGCCCGTGCGCGGCGCCATGGTCATCAAGCCCTGGGGCTATGGCGTGTGGGAGGAGATGCAGAAGGACCTCGACCGCCGGATCAAGGATACCGGGCACGAGAACGCCTATTTCCCGCTCTTCATCCCCTTGTCGTTCATCGCCAAGGAGGCCGAGCACGTCGAGGGCTTCGCCAAGGAGATGGCGGTCGTCACGCATCACCGACTGAAGAACATCGACGGCAAGCTTGTGCCCGATCCCGAGGCCAAGCTGGAAGAGCCCTATGTGGTGCGGCCGACCTCCGAGACGATCATCGGCGACGCGTTCTCGCGCTGGATCAAGAGCCATCGCGATTTGCCGGTGCTGATCAACCAATGGGCCAATGTGGTGCGCTGGGAGCTGCGGCCGCGCATGTTCCTGCGCACGACGGAGTTCCTCTGGCAGGAGGGGCATACGGCGCATGCGAGCGAGGCCGAGGCGCGCGAAGAGACGATGAAGATGCTGGAGGTCTACCGGTCGTTTGCCGAGAACACGCTGGCGCTGCCGGTGATCGCGGGCGAGAAGCCGGAGAACGAGCGTTTCCCCGGCGCGGTGGAGACCTGGTCGATCGAAGCGATGATGCAGGACGGCAAGGCGCTGCAGGCCGGCACCTCGCATTTCCTGGGCACGCATTTTGCCGAAGCGCAGAACATCCGCTTCCAGAACGACGCAGGCGGGCTTGAATTCTGCAGCACGACGAGCTGGGGGCTTTCGACCCGCATGATCGGCGGCGTGATCATGACGCATGGCGACGATGACGGCCTGCGCCTACCGCCGGCGGTGGCGCCGCGCCAAGTGGTGATCGTGCCGATGCTGCGCGACAAGCCGGAAGACGCGGCGGTGCTGGAATTCGCCAACGGATTGGCGGCGGCCTTGAAAGCCGAGCGGGCGTTCGACGAGCGGCTGCGCGTGCTGGTGGATACGCGGGCGACCAAATCGGCGGACAAGCGCTGGAACTGGGTGCGGCGGGGGGCGCCGATCATCGTGGAGATCGGACCGCGCGACGCGGCGAGCGGCACGGTGACGTTCATGCGGCGCGACGTGCTGCGTGACGGCGACAAGATCAAGAGCCATGCCCTGCCCTTGGCGGAATTCGTCGCGGCCATGCCCGGCATGTTGGCGGAAATCCAGGCGACGTTGTTCAAAGAGGCCAAGGTGCGGCTCGATGCGAACATCAAGAGCGGCGTGAAGGATTTCGCGGGGCTGGCCGAGTTCTTCGGCGCGGCCAGCGACGACGAGGACGGCGGCGAGTTCAAGGGCTGGGTGCGGGCGCCGTGGTGCAAGCCGACGGGTGCCGAGCTGGATGCGATCGACACCAGGCTGAAGACGCTGAAGCTCACGCTGCGCAACGCGCCGATGGATCAGCCGGCGAGCGTCGGCGCCTGCATCTTCACCGGCCGGGCGGGCGTGGAAGAGGTCCTGATCGCAAGGGCGTATTGAGCATCCGGCGCGTTTGCACAGCAGCGATCCAAGTCAGGTCCGGAATACGCGCAGTGGTTGCCGTGCTTTGACTTGGCGTGAATTATATTTGTCTTGCCGCCAACTCTGGCGCTACTATGCTTAATGATGTCGGTGACGCCAAATCACCGAATCGGACATTGAGTTCAAGTGCGGGGCGGGCAATGCAAATTCATCGTGATCTGTGGACTCGCGCGGTTCGCGTATCGGCACGGACGTTCGTGCTGGTGGCCGGGCTGGCGCTCGCCGGATGCGCCGGCCTGAACGGGGTTCAGGAGCAGGTGTCCGAAAAAGACGTCGCGGTCACGTCCTGCCCCTCGCCGGACCAGCTCACCAATTTCGCGAGCGCGGACGTCAGCAAGCGCAATGGACTGGCGCCGGCAGATTACCGCAACGCGGTGATCGGCGCCTGCATCACCGCAGCCAACCAGAAATTCACCGAATACACCTCACACCTCCGCTGGGAATCGACCGGCACCGATCTCGGCGTCGGGCTGTCGGTCCTGACGCTGGCGGGATTGGGCGCGGTCGGCAACGGCGCCAAGAACGCGGCAGCGGCGACCCAGGGCCTGCTCGGCGCCGGCGCCCTGATCAACAAGGACGTGTTCTACGACAAGACGCTGCCGGCGATCATCTCGGCGATGAACATCAACCGCAATCTCGTGCTGCAGAAGATCTCGAAGGGGCTGCGGGAAAGCGCCGAGGACTATACGCTGAACGATGCCGGGCAGGATTTCTGGACGCTGCAGAACGCCAGCAATATCGACTCGGCGATCGCGCAGATGACCAACGTCACCAAGCAGACCGAAGACAGCCTGGCGACCAATATCGAGCTGCCGCCGATCCATTTCACGCCGGTCGACAACAGCACGCTGGCCCGGCGCAATGCGGTGCTTGCGAAGATCGACGCGATCCATGCCGCCCAGAACTGGGCGACACTCGATCAGCTCGCCACGGCGCTGAGCGTCGCGATCATCGCCAACAAGGATGTCGAATACGGACAGATCAAGGGCAAGGTGCTCGCCATCGCAACCGGTCCCACCGGGATGGACGGCCTTGCGACGACGGTTCAACCAGTTCTGGGAGCGGTATAGCGCCATGTCGGGAAACAATCCGGGAATCATCGTCGTGCAGAAGATCTACATCCTGTCGACCGGCGCGCTCGCCGACGTGAACGTGGCGATCGACCAGGTCGAGCCTGCAGGGCCGCTTGTCGGGATGACCAATGGCGACGATCAGGCGGGTCAGAAGACGACCATCCTGAGCTTCGACCTGTCGAAGCCGGGGCCGGCGAAGCACGCGGTGGTGCAACTGACGAGCACGGCCCCGCCCGCGAGCGCGACCAAGGTCTGCCAGGGCATGATCTATATTGCCGGCACCCTGACGGATTGCACCGCGTACCGGCCGAACTAGCCTACCGCCCCACCGGCGTCATGCCGGCGAAGCTGATGCGGTCGGGCATGGTGTCGATCAGGTTCTTGATGTCGATGGGCGGCGGCTTGTCGATGCCGCTGCCTTTGACGTGATGGTTCAGCTCGTCGATGTCGAAGCCCATCGAGATGTCGTAGGTCCGGTCGGCCTGGTTGCGCAGGCGCTGCTCGGCGTCGTACCAGCGCAGCTTGGTCTTGCCGTCGGTGCAGCTCTCGCGCTCGTCGCCCGCCGCGCCCCAGCGCAGCTCGACGCAGTGGTAGGGGTCGAACGAGATCGCGAACATCCGGCGCATCATGTCGTCGAAGGTCATCGCCACCGGGCGCTTGGACGAGTTCAGATAGGTGATCGTGCAGGCCTGGCTGCCTTGGGCGTAGGCACGGGCGAGATCCTCTTTGAGGAAATTGCCGTCATAGACGATGCGATTGTCGCGGCGGACCCACAGATCAATCATCTCGGCGAGGTCTTTGTAGAACTGCGCGAAGGCGGTCTTGATGCGGGCGTCGCGCGACGGCGTCGAATAGGTCTCCCATTCGAGGTTCGCCGAGCCGTAGATGTTGTCCGGCAGGCGCCCGGGATGCTCCTTGACCGCGATGCCGTCCTTGAGGTCGAGGTCGACATATTGCGCGCGGTCGTGCAGGTCATTGCACAGCGTCGCCATCGTGGCTTTCAGCTCGTAGACCGGATTGAAGTCCATGCGGCCGCCGGAGACGGCGACGCGGACATATTCGTAGAAGCCGAGCAGCTGGCCGTTGTAGCGGTAGACGGCCTGGGTCACGTCCTGCTTGGGATTGGGCTCGGTGCCGACATATTGGACCAGCGAGAAATCGGCGATCTGCTCGTTCTCAGCATAAGCGAGATGGCCGCCGAGGAGGTGGCCGGCGCTGTCGTGCTTGAAGCCGACGAGCTTGAAGGGGCGCCAGTTCTTGAGGCCGCCGCCGAGCCGCATCGGGCTCTGGCCGAATTGCGCGCCGTAGACGCTGCGCGACAGGGTGAAATCGGGGTGGGCGTCCATGTAGTAGATGCGGCCGTCGGTATCGACCTTCCAGACGATGCCGACATGGCCGTTCACGTCATAGACGAGCGAGCCGGGATGGATCGAGCCGGGCTGCAGCGCAGGGGCGTAGAAATCCGACAGCACGCCGTGCTTCTCGCTCGCGTCGGTGCGGTAGGTGCCGGAGAACACCGCTTCGAGCATCTCGCGCAGGGCCTGCGGGCCGTTGATGCCGTCGCCGCGGTCGGTGATGTCGTGGCGCGAGGTGGCGCGGTTGGCGGTGTGGGTGTAGCGCAGATCGCCGCCCTCCCCGCTGACGCCGTTGACGTAGCCGAACGGCAGGCCGTTCTTCCACGCGTAATAACCGCGCAGCAGATAAGGCAGCTTGGCGCAATCGACGTCGATGTCGACGAAGTTCTGGTCGGTGTCGCGGTAGGGGTTGGCGGGATCGCGCAGGCAGCTTTGCGAGGAACTGCAATTGGCGGCGCCGATCGCGGCGACGAACTTGCCGAAGCCGGCTTCGTCGGCGTCGGTCCAGTGATCCTTGGTGATGCGCCAGCCGCCAGCCGCCGAGGCGCCGCTCGCGCCCAGACACAACATCACCATCGCAATGAACAGCGCGCGCATGAACCTGAAAGACGTCCTGACCCGGCGCCACGCTCCCGGGAGCGCGGGCTCAAGTCAAGGCGACACGCTGGGATGGTTACCGGTGCGCAGGCGGCGTCGCGGGCTTGCAGGCCGGCGGCGAGAGCTCGGCGAGGTCGACGGGCACGGAAACGTCACGGCCATGCGCCTGGGGCACCGTGACCAGGACACGGCCGTCGCCCATGGCTTGCGTCGTGCCGGGGCCTTCGGCGGGCATGATGGGGTTGCCGGCGGCATCGACGCCGGAGACATAGTCGGCGCCGGCGGCCTGCTCGGCGCACGGACCAGGCGCGGGGCCTGCGAGGATGTCGGGCGTGGGGTCTGCGGCGTACGCTGAAACGGGGCCGAGCGACAGAAAAACGACTAAAACCCCAGCAATCCGCCAGGTTGAGTATTTGTCATTTTCTTGCGTAAACATCTTTTGCGCCTAGCCAGATATTTCGTGACAGTGTCCCCAAATTGCAGTATGAACCCCACCCATAAACAGAACGTAAGGCGCTTTCAGAGCGGCCAAGTTCGGGGAGACTGCCGCCAGGAGCGGAACGAAAGGCCGGGAAACCGGCCTTTCCCATTTCAGACGCATCAGCAAGCATCGGTCGCGCGGGACGAATCGCGAGGGGCATCATGTTCGAGCGGCTGTTCGGGTTGCGGGCGCATGGCACGACGGCGGGACGCGAGGTCGTGGCCGGCGCCACCACGTTCCTGACCATGGCGTACATCATGTTCGTCAATCCGCAGATTCTCGCCCATGCGGGCATGGATGCGGGCGCGGTGTTCGTGGCGACGTGTCTCGCCTCGGCGGCGACGACATTGCTGATGGGGCTGTATGCGAATTTGCCGGTCGCATTGGCGCCGGGGATGGGGCTCAACGCCTATTTCACGTTCACGGTGGTGCCGGCGCTGGGCGGCGATTGGCGGCTGGCGCTGGGCTGCGTGTTCCTATCGGGCATCCTGTTCGTGATCGTGTCGCTGACGCCGGCGCGCGAATGGCTGATCAATGCGATCCCCAAGAGCCTGAAGCTCGCCATCGCAGCCGGGATCGGGTTCTTCCTCGCGCTGATCGGGCTGGAGGGCGCCGGCGTGGTGGTGGCGAGCCCGGAAACGCTGGTGCAGGCCGGCGCGCTGACCGATCCCAAGGTGCTGATCGCGGCGGGCGCATTCGTGCTGATGTTTGCGCTGGCGGCGCGGGGCGTGATCGGCGCGGTGCTGATCGGGATCGTCGCGGCGTCGGTCGCTGCGGTGCTGCTGCATCTGGCGCCGGCGCCGGGCGCGGCCGTGGCGATGCCGCCGTCGTTGGCGCCGACCTTCCTGCACATGACGTTCAGCGGCGCCGCTTCGGGGAGCATCGCGGTGGCGGTGTTCTCCTTCCTGCTGGTCGACATGCTCGATACCTCGGGCACGCTGACGGCGGTGGCGAGCCAGGCGAAATTGCTGGAGCCGGACGGGCGGTTGAAGAACGCGCGGCGGGCGCTGTCGGCGGATGCGGTCGGCACGATGATCGGCGCGGCGCTCGGGACCTCGCCGGTGACGGCCTATATCGAGAGCGCGTCGGGCGTGCAGGCGGGCGGGCGTACCGGGCTGACGGCGGTGGTGGTGGCGGTGTTGTTCGTAGCAGCGCTTTTCTTCGCGCCGCTGGCGGGCGCGGTGCCGGGCTTCGCGACGGCGCCGGCGCTGGTGTTCGTGGCAGCGCTGATGGCGCGCGGGCTCAAGGACATCGACTGGGACGATCTGACGGAAGGCGCCCCTGCCCTCGTCACGGCGCTCGCGATTCCGTTCACCTATTCCATTGCGGAGGGCATCGGGATCGGGTTCATCGCCTATGCCGCGATCAAGCTGGTGTCGGGGCGCTGGCGCGAGGTGAACGCGGCGGTGGCGATCATCGCGCTGGCGTTCGGGGTGAAGATCGCGCTGGGGTGACGCCGTTCAGTTATTCGACGTGCTCGAAGCCGCCGAAACCACCGTGCAAGATGACACGTTCGACGACCTTGCCGAGGACATCCGCGCGTTTCACGTAGCCGAGGTCGGTGCGGCTGTCATCGGAATCGTCGCGGTTGTCGCCGATCAGGAAGTAGCAGTCCGGCGGCACCTGGAAGATCGCGGTGTTGTCGAGTTCGCCGCGCCCCAGATCGAGCGTGCGCCAGGAACGGCCGTTCGCAAGCGTCTCGCGGATCACAGCGTGCGGCTTGCCGGCGTCGATGTCGGGATCGGCGATATCGGCCAGGCGCGTGGTTTTCACCGCCACGCCGTTGATGAGAAGCCTGCCGTCCACCATCTGGATGCGGTCGCCGGGCAAGCCGACGACGCGCTTGACCCATTGCGTGCCCTGACCGGGCAGGTTCACCACCACGACATCGCCGCGTTGCGGCTCGGCGTCCACATAGGCGCGCTTGGCGAGGATCAGCATATCGTCGTCGTAGAGCGTGGGGCTCATGCCGACCGTCGGGACGCTGAAAATCTGGAACACGAAAAGGCGGAGGAGAACGATCGTCGCGAGGGAGAGCGCACCCAGCACGGCAATCGCGACGGGCAGGACGTTGCGGGAGCGCTCGGGTGCGGCCGGCATGGTCATGCTGCGCTCCTAGAGGTCCAGCACCTTGAACACGATCAGCGCGTAGAACACGCACCACAGCACCGCCGCGACGCCGGTCGCAATCAGCGCCTTGCGGGCGAGCATCGGGTGGAGCGGCGCGCCGGAGTCGGGGTCGTGCTCGCTGCCGAGACCGACGGGAAGCAAGCAGAAGAACGTCAGGAACCACAGGATCGGAAACGTCCCGAAGACGGCGACGTTGTGGACGATCGAGATCAAGCCTGTTCGAGCTCGACCAACGTGCCGACGAAATCCTTGGGGTGCAGGAAGACGACCGGCTTGCCGTGGGCGCCGATGCGCGGCTCGCCGGTGCCGGTGATGGTGGCGCCTTCGGCCTTCATCTTCGCGACGGCGGCGTGGATGTCCTCGACCTCGTAGCAGACGTGGTGCATGCCGCCGTTCGGGTTCTTCTTGAGGAAGTTGGCGATCGGGGAGTTCTCGCCGAGCGGCTCGAGCAGCTCGATCTTGGTGTTGCCGAGGTCGACGAAGACGGTGGTGACGCCGTGGTCGGGCTGTGCGACCTCGCCGGAGACGTTGCCGCCGAGCACGTCGCGATAGACCGCGGCGGCTTTCTTTATGTCGTTGGTCGCGATGGCGACGTGGTTGAGGCGTCCGATCATTTTTGTCTCCTGCGACTGTGCGGGTGGGTAGCCCCCTCACCCTGCCCTCTCCCCCGAAGTGGGGGCGAGGGTTCTCTTTATTATAACTCGATCACTTCCACTCGTGTCACGGGCTTCTTGCCCCAGGCGTCTTCGGCGGCTCTGCGGGCGGCGCGGCGGACGGCTTCCTTTAGGTCATCGGGACGCTTGGGGTTGTGGCGCTTGAGCGGCGCGTCCAGCGCGTTGCGGATCGCGGCGTGGACGGGCTCGGGGATGCCTTCGAGGATGATGCTGGGATCGCCGGCGACGCGGCCCTTGGCGTCGAGCACCACCGTGATCGCGATCAGGCCGGCAAAGGCGAGCGCGCGGCGCTTGCGCGAGAGGCCGGCGCCCTCGTCGATCAGGATGCGGCCGTCGCGGTGGACGCGGCCCGAGGGGACTTCGTCGATCACGCCGGCGCGGCCGGGGGCGAGGCGGATCAGCTCGCCATTGGTCGGCACGATAGCCTGCGGGACTTGCAGGGAACGCGCAAGGCGCGCGTGCTCGGTCTGGTGGCGCAGCTCGCCATGGACGGGGACGGCGATCTGGGGGCGCGTCCAGCGGTACATCTGGGCGAGTTCGTCACGGCAGGGATGGCCGGAGACGTGGACGAAATGGTCCTCGCTGGTAAGAAGCTCGACGCCGAGGCCGGCGAGCTTGTTCTGCATCTCGAAGATGCCGATCTCGTTGCCGGGGATGACGCGGGACGAGAAGATCACGGCGTCGCCCTTGCCGAGGCTGACGTTCGGGTGGTTGCCGTCGGCGATGCGGTTGAGCGCGGCGCGCGGCTCGCCCTGGCTGCCGGTGACGAGATAGAGGACGCGATTGGGCGGGAGCTGCGCGGCCTCTTCTTCGTCGATGAGAGAGGGGAAGTTTTTGAGATAGCCGGTCTGGCGCGCGGCGTCGGTGATCTTGTGCATGGCGCGGCCGACCAGGGCGACCTTGCGGCCGTGCTTCTGCGCCGCGATGGCGATGGTCTCGAGGCGCGCGACGTTGGAGGCGAAGCTGGTCACCGCGACGCGGTTCTTCAGCGTGCCGATAAGGTCGGTGAGGCTTTGGCGCACGCGGGATTCGGAGCCGGATTCGCCGGCGACCAGGGCGTTGGTGGAGTCGCAGACCAGCGCGAGGACGCCCTCGTCGCCGAGTTTCGTCAGGGCGGCAACGTCGGTAACCTCGCCGAGCATCGGCTCGGGGTCGATCTTCCAGTCGCCGGTGTGGACGACGACGCCGAGCGGGGTGCGGATCGCGAGCGCGTTGGGCTCGAGGATCGAGTGGGTGATCGACATGAACTCGATGTCGAACGGGCCGAGGGTGAGCTTGCCGGACAGCGGGATGCGCTTGGGCGTGAGGCGATCGCGCAGGCCGAACTCCTCCAGCTTGCCCTCGATCAGGATTGCGGTGAACGGCGTGGCGTAGACGGGGCATTTGAGCATCGGCCACAGATGCGGGATGGCGCCGATATGATCCTCATGCGCGTGGGTCGCGACGATGCCGAGGATGTTCTCGCGCTGCTCGGCGAGGAAACGAACGTCGGGCATGATGACGTCGACGCCGGGGCTGGTGGTCTCGCGACCGAACAGCACACCGCAATCGACGATGATCCATTGCCGGTCGTCGGGCGGACCGTAGCCATAGGCGTTGAAGTTCATGCCGATCTCGCCGGAGCCGCCCAGCGGCAGGAAGACGAGTTCGTCGTCGCGGTTTGGTGCTGTCATGAAGACTCTTTGTTGCCGAATAACCTCGCGGTTATTCGGGGGTGGGCTTCGCCTTGGCGCGCTCGGCATTGCGGGCGTGGATCTGGACGAGGCCGCGGATGGTGAGGTCGGGATCGAGATGCTCGATCGCGGTGGTCTGTTTGTAGAAGAGGTTGGCGAGGCCGCCGGTGCCGATCACGGTCATGGGTCGGCCATACTCTTCCTTGATGCGGGCGATCAGGCCCTCGATCAGGCCGATATAGCCCCAATAGAGGCCGGACTGCATCGCGGGCACGGTGCTCTTGCCGATGACGTTCTGGGTGCGGCCGACGGCGACACGCGGCAGCATGGCGGCGGCGCCGTGCAGCGCCTCGGCCGAGACGTTGGCGCCCGGCGCGATGACGCCGCCTTCGTAGTCGCCGTTCTCCGCGACGATGTCGAAGGTGGTGGCGGTGCCGAAATCGACCACGATCAGCGCGCCGCGGTAGCGCTCATGCGCCGCGATGGCGTTGACCAAGCGGTCGGCGCCGGCGCCGTTGGCATGGACCTCGATGCCGAGATCGAGATTGGGGTCGCCGACGACGAGCGGCTCGCATTTGAGGTATTTGCGGCAGAGCTGGCGCAGGTCGAACAGCGCGGCGGGGACGACGGTGGCGATGATCGCGGCGGAGATGTCGGCGAAGCTGAGGCCCTGGAGCTGCATCAGCGGCTGGAGCAGGACGGCGTATTCGTCGGAGGTGCGTGTGGTCTCGGTCACGGCGCGCCATTCGGCGCGGGTCTCGGTGCCGTCATGGACGGCGAAGACGATGTTGGTGTTGCCGGCGTCGATGGCGAGGAGCATCAGAAGAAGACCTCGCCGGCGGAAATGGTCCGCAGGGTTCCGGCGTTCTCGCGCAGCAGGAGTGCGCCGCTTTGGTCGAGGCCTTCGAACACGCCGTGGGTCTCCTCGTGGCTCAGGCGGGCGCGGATACGGCTCCCGAGCCCTGCCGCGCGCGCCAGCCAAGCGTCGCGGATCGCGGCGAAACCGTCGCCGCGCCAGACCTCATACCATCTGGCGAAGTGGGCGGCGAGGTGAAGCAGCGCGTCGTCGGGTGTGGGAACCGCGGCGCCGAGGGCTTTCAGCGAGGTCGCGGGTGTTTCCGTCCCGTCAGGATGCATCGCGAGGTTGGCGCCGATGCCGATGGCGAGGAAAGCGGGGGCCTCGCGGCCGGTGCTGGCGGATTCGAGGAGGATGCCGGCGATCTTCTTGCCATCGGCAAGGGCGTCGTTCGGCCATTTGACGCGGATTTCAGCGTCGGGTGCGAAATCGGCGAGCATGTCGGCGGCAGAGATCGCGGCGACGAAGGAGAGTTGGGCGCATTCCGTGGCGCTCTTGCCCGGACGCAGCATCAAGGTGGCGGCGAGGTTGCCGGTGGGGCTGTCCCAGAAGCGGCCGCGGCGGCCCCTGCCAGCGGTCTGGCGCGCGGCGGATATCCAGATCGGCCCAGGCTCGCCGGCTGCGGCGAGGCGCTTGGCTTCTTCGTTGGTCGAGTCGATGACCTCAAAGGTTTTGAGTGCGTAGCCCTTGGGCCAGTTCACGGGAACAGCGTGTGGGCGGCGGTGCCGGCGATGGCGAGCAGCGGACCGGGCATGACGAAGTACAGGATCGAGATCGCGGCCGAGCCCCACATGATGACGGCCGTGCCCGGACCGGTGTCGTGATCGAGGCCGCGCTTGGGCTCGTCGAAATACATGATCTGGATGATGCGCAGGTAATAGAACGCGCCGATCACGCTGGCGAGGACGTTGATGATCGCCGGGATATAGAGATGCGCCTGCATCGCGGCGCCGAAGACGTAGAGCTTGCCGACGAAGCCGAACATCGGCGGCAGGCCGGCGAGGCTGAAGACCAAGGCGCCGAGCGCGAAGGCGTAATGCGGCTGGGTGCGCGACAGGCCGGCGAGGTCGCTGATGTCCTCGACGCTTTCGCCGTCGCGGCGCATCGCGGCGACGCAGGCGAACATGCCGAGGTTCGTGATCAGGTAGAACGCGAGGTACACCAGCATGGCCTGGATGCCGCCCGCCGTGCCGGCGGCGAGGCCGAGCAGCGCGTAACCGACATGGCCGATGGAGCTGTAGGCGAGCAGGCGCTTGATGTTGGTCTGGCCGATGGCGGCGACGGCGCCGAGCACGGTCGAGAGCACCGAGACGGCGAGGATGACCTGCTGCCATTGGTGGATCACGGCAGGGAACGGCGCGATCACGGCGCGGATGAAAAGCGCGAAGGCGGCGACCTTGGCGGCAGTGACGAAGAAGGCGGTGACGGGGGTCGGCGAGCCTTCGTAAACGTCGGGCGTCCACATGTGGAACGGCACGGCGCCGACCTTGAAGGCGAGGCCGGCGATCAGGAAGACGAGACCGAAGATCAGGCCGATATTCGCGCCGGTGGCGGCGGTCGCGGCCGCGATGCCGGCGAACTCGGTGGTGCCGGTGAAGCCGTAGATCAGCGAGATGCCGTAGAGCAGCATGCCCGAGCTAAGCGCGCCGAGGACGAAGTATTTGAGGCCCGCCTCGGTGGAGCGCAGGCTGTCTCGGTTGAACGAGGCGAGGACGTAGAGCGCCAGGCTTTGCAGCTCCAGGCCCATATAGAGCGCGATGAAGCTGGAGGCGGAGACCATCAGCAGCATGCCCAAGGTGGCGAGCAGCATCAGGACCGGAAGCTCGAAGCGCTGGGTGCGATCGATAGCGAAGAACTCCTTGGCCATCAGGATGCACAGCGCCGCGCCGGTGAGGATGAGGAGCTTCACGAAGCGCGAGAAGCCGTCGACTGTGAAGGCGCCGTGGAACGCCTTGGCGGGCTCGGGGTGCGCGAAGATGTACACGCCGGCGGCGGCGAGTAGCGCGATGGCGAGCCAGGAGACGAGGCCGGTGGCGCGGTCGCCGGCAAAGACGCCGACGAGCAGCAGCGCCATGGCGCCGATGGCGAGCATCAGCTCGGGCAGGAGGACGATGAGGTCGGCGTGCAGGGTCACTTGGAGTCTCCCGGCAGGCGTGCGGCGACTTGCGGGGCGTGGTCCATGGCGAGCGCCGTGTTGTATTCCGTAATGAGGTTGCGGACCGAGGCGGTTGTCACGTCGAACACCGGCTTGGGATAGACGCCCATCAGGATGGTGATGATCACGAGGGGAGCGAGGATCGCGAATTCGCGGGGGCTCAAATCCTTGATCGTCATCAGCGCGGGCTTGACCAATTCGCCGAACACGACGCGGCGGTAGACATAGAGCGCGTAGGCGGCGGAGAGGATGATGCCGGTGGTGGCGAAGATCGCGACCCAGGTGTTGGCCGCGAAGGCGCCCAGCATGGTGAGGAACTCACCCACGAAACCGCCGGTGCCCGGCAGGCCGACATTGGCCAGGGTGAAGATCATGAAGCAGGCGGCGTAGACCGGCATGCGGTTGACGAGGCCGCCATAGGCCGCGATCTCGCGCGTGTGCATGCGGTCGTAGATCACGCCGACGCAGAGGAACAGCGCGCCGGAGACGACGCCGTGGCTGAGCATCTGGAAGATGCCGCCTTCAACGCCCTGATGGGTGATGGTGAAGATACCCATGGTGACGAAGCCCATATGGGCGACCGACGAATAGGCGATGAGCTTCTTGATGTCCTCCTGCGCCAGGGCGACCAGCGAAGTGTAGATGATCGCGACGATGGAGAGCGTGAAGACGAACGGCGCGAACATGTGCGAGGCTTCGGGGAACATCGGCACGGAGAAGCGCAGGAAGCCGTAGCCGCCCATCTTGAGCAGGATGCCGGCAAGGATGACGGAACCGGCGGTGGGCGCCTCGACATGCGCGTCGGGCAGCCAGGTGTGGACCGGCCACATCGGCATCTTGACCGCGAAGGACGCGAAGAAGGCGAGCCACAGCCAGGTCTGCATCGCGGGCGGGAAATGGAAGTGGAGCAGCGTGACGATGTCGGTGGTGCCGGCCATATAATACATCGCCAGGATCGCCAGCAGCATCAGAACCGAGCCGAGCAGCGTGTAGAGGAAGAACTTGAAGCTGGCATAGATGCGGCGCTTGCCGCCCCACACGCCGATGATCAGGAACATCGGGATCAGGCCCGCCTCGAAGAACAGATAGAACAGCACGAGGTCGAGCGACGTGAAGACGCCGATCATCATGGTCTCGAGCGCGAGGAACGCGATCATGTATTCGGCGACGCGGGTCTCGATCGAGTTCCAGCTCGCCAGGATGCAGAACGGCATCAGGCCGGCGGTGAGGACGACGAACAGCATCGAAATGCCGTCGACGCCCATGTGATAGGTGATGCCGGGGGCGAGCCAATTGCCCTGCTCGACGAACTGGAACGCGGCGGTGGTGCCGTCGAACTTGATCCAGATCACCATGGCGAGGACGAACTCGACCAGGGTTGTGATCAGCGCGGCCCATTTGGCGTTGCGCGCCACGGTGGCGTCGGACCCGCGCGTCAGCAGGATGAAGACGATGCCGATCAGGGGCAAGAAGGTGACGAGGCTGAGAATGTGGCTCACTTCACGCCTCCCGAGAACATCAACCAGGTCGTGAGGGCGACGACGCCGATCAGCATGGCGAAGGCGTAGTGGTAGACGTAGCCGGATTGCAGGCGGACGGCGCCGCGGGTGGCGTCGAGCACGCGGGCGGCGATGCCGTCGGGGCCGAAGCCGTCGATCACCGTGCCGTCACCGCGCTTCCACAGGAAGCGGCCGAGCTTTTGCGCGGGCACGACGAACAGGAAGTCGTAGAGCTCGTCGAAATACCATTTGTTGTAGACGAACAAGTACAGCATGCCCCGCCTGGCGGCCATCTTCGCCGGCAGCTCCGGGTTGAGGATGTAATAGTAGTAGGCAATGCCGAAGCCGATCACGGTCAGGACGAAGGGCGCGATCTCCACCCACATCGGGAAGTTCTCGAGCTGCGGCCCCAGGCCGTTGCCGGCGATGGCACCGAGCGCCCCGTGCCAGAAAGCAGCGGATTGCTCGCCGATGAAATGATGGTCGAAGGCGATGCCGGCGAACACCGCGCCAGCGGCGAGGACGGCAAGCGGGACCAGCATCACCAGCGGGGATTCGTGGACCTCGGACAGCGCAGGCGCGTGGTGGTCGTCATGGCCGTGATCGTCGTCGCCGTCGGTGTGGCTATGCGCATCGGAATGCGACAGCTGCACCTTGTCCTGGCCGCGGTAACGACCGTGGAAGGTCATCAGGAACTGGCGCCAGGAGTAGAACGAGGTCATGCCGGCGGCGATCAGCGTCAGGAAGAAAGCGTAATTGCCGATGGCGGTGTGCGCGTCATAGGCGGCGTCGATGATCGAGTCCTTGGAGTAGAAGCCGGCGAAGCCGATATGCGCGACGGGGATGCCGACGCCGGTCAGCGCGAGGTTGCCGATCAGCATCATCGCCCAGGTGAACGGGATGGCGCGCGCCAGGCCGCCCATCTTGCGCATGTCCTGCTCGTGATGCATCGCGTGGATCACCGAGCCGGCGGCGAGGAACAGCAGCGCCTTGAAGAAGGCATGGGTAAAGAGGTGGAACATCGCCGAGCCGTAGGCGCTGACGCCGGCGGCGACGAACATGTAGCCGAGCTGCGAGCAGGTCGAATAGGCGATGACGCGCTTGATGTCGTTCTGGAAGAGGCCGACCGAGGCGGCGAAAAACGCGGTGGTGGCGCCGATGAAGGTGACGAATTCGAGCGCGGCGGGGGCATGCTCGAACAGCGGCGAGCAGCGGCAGACGAGAAATACGCCGGCGGTGACCATGGTCGCGGCATGGATGAGGGCGGAAACGGGGGTCGGGCCTTCCATCGCGTCCGGCAGCCAGGTGTGGAGGCCGAGCTGGGCCGACTTGCCCATCGCGCCGACGAACAGCAGCAGGCACAGCGTGGTCAGGATGTCGACCTGATGGCCGGCGAACAGGAAGGTATGGCCGACCATAGACGGGGCGGCGGCGAAGACGGCGTCGAAGTCGAGCGTCTTGAAGATGAAGTAGATGCCGAAGATGCCGAGCGCGAAGCCGAAATCGCCGACGCGGTTGACGATGAAAGCCTTCATCGCGGCGGCGTTGGCCTCAGGCTTCTTGTACCAGAAGCCGATCAGCAGATAGGACGCGACGCCGACGCCCTCCCAGCCGAAGAACATCTGGAGGAAGTTGTTCGCCGTCACCAGCATCAGCATCGCGAAGGTGAAGAACGAGAGATACGAGAAGAAGCGCTGGCGATGCGGGTCCTCGGCCATGTAGCCGATGGAGTAGAGGTGCACGAGCGACGAGACGCCGGTGACGACCACCAGCATGACGGCGGTCAGGGAGTCGACGCGGATCGCCCAGTCGACCCGGAAGTCGCCGGAGTAGATCCAGGGCAGTATCTGGACGATCCACGGCTTGCCGCCGGGGGCGAGATGGCCGAGCAGCGTCACGTCGTAGAACACGACGCAGGACAGCGCGGCCGCGATCAGCAGCGCGCCGGTGGTGATGAGCTCGGACGCGCGGGCGCCGATAAAGCGGCCGAACAGGCCCGCGATGGCCGAGGCGATGATAGGGAGGAAGACGATCGCGGCGTACATCTCAGCCCTTCATCAGGTTGACGTCTTCCACGGCGATGGTGCCGCGGTTGCGGAAATAGACGACGAGAATGGCGAGCCCGATGGCGGCTTCCGCGGCCGCGACGGTCAGGATGAACAGCGCGAAGACCTGGCCCACGAGATCGTGGAGGAAGGACGAGAACGCGACGAAGTTGATGTTGACCGCGAGCAAAAGGAGCTCGATCGACATCAGGATGACGATGATGTTGCGGCGGTTCAGGAAGATGCCGAACACCCCGATGGTGAACAGGATCGCCGCGACGGTGAGGTAATTGCCGAGCCCGATGGTCATGCTATGCCCCCTGCCCCGGCTTCACGTCGACGATTGTCATCGCCTCGCTCGCGACGCGCGCGTTCTGCTTGCCGATGTTCTGGCGGCGCACGCCCGGACGGTGGCGCAGCGTCAGGACGATGGCGCCGATCATGGCGACGAGCAGCACCAGGCCCGCGATCTGGAAGTAGTAGATGTAGTCGGTATAGAGGATGCGGCCGAGCGCTTCGGTGTTGGTGAGGCCGGCGGGCGTCGGATGCGCCAGGACGCTGGCGGCGATCGGCGAGGCCTTCCACAGCCAGGCGCTGGCGACGAGCTCGACCAGCAGCACGATGCCGACGCCGGCGCCGACCAGGATGTATTGCTGGGCACCGCGCTTGAGCTCGGAGAAATCGACGTCGAGCATCATGACGACGAACAGGAACAGCACCGCGACGGCGCCGACATAGACGATGATCAGGATCATCGCGAGAAACTCGGCGCCGAGCAGCACGAACAGGCCGGCGGCGTTGAAGAAGGCGAGAATCAGGAAGAACACCGAATGCACGGGATTGCGCGCCACGATGACCATGAAGGCGGAGAGCAGCAGGACCGCGGAGAAGGCGTAGAAGGCGATGGTCTGGAGGATCATGCGGCACCTCCGTTGCGGAGACGAAGTTGGGTGGCCGGGTCAAGCCCGGCCATGGTGCGGTGGGGGGTGTGACGAGCGATGATCATCTGTAGGGCGCATCCAGCTCGAGGTTTTTCGCGATCTCGCGTTCCCAGCGGTCGCCGTTCGCGAGCAGGCGGTCCTTGTTGTAGTAGAGCTCTTCGCGCGTCTCGGTCGAGAATTCGAAGTTCGGGCCCTCGACGATGGCGTCGACCGGGCAGGCTTCCTGACAGAGGCCGCAATAGATGCATTTGACCATGTCGATGTCGTAACGCGTGGTGCGGCGGGAGCCGTCTTCGCGCGGCTCGGACTCGATGGTGATGGCCAGCGCCGGGCAGATCGCCTCGCACAGCTTGCACGCGATGCAGCGTTCCTCGCCATTGGGGTAGCGGCGCAGCGCATGCTCACCGCGGAAGCGCGGCGAGAGCGGGCCTTTCTCGAACGGGTAGTTCAGCGTCGCCTTGGGCGTGAAGAAATAGCGCATCGCCAGGATGAAGCTGGTGATGAACTCCCAGAAGAATATCTGCCGTGCGGTGCGGTCGAGCGTGGCCATGGGTTCTATCCGTGATGGTGGAAGACGAGCACATAGCCCGCCGTGACCACCACCCAGAGCAGCGAGGTGGGGAGGAACACCTTCCAGCCCAGCCGCATCAGTTGATCGTAGCGATAGCGCGGCACAATGGTCTTCACCACCGCAAAGAGAAAGAAGACGAACAGCATCTTGAGCGCGAGCCAGATGACGCCCGGCACCAAAGTGAACGGCGCGACGTTGAGCGGCGGCAGCCAGCCGCCGAAGAACAGCACCGAGCACAGCGCGCACATCAAAAGGACGCTGATATATTCCCCGAGGAAGAACAGCAGGAACGGCGTCGCGGAATATTCGACGAAGAAGCCGGCGACGAGCTCGGACTCGGCCTCGACCAGGTCGAAGGGCGGGCGTTTGGTCTCCGCCAGCGCGGAGACGAAGAAGATCGGCAGCATGGGGAACAGGATGGAGAACACGTTCCAGCCGGTGAAGGCGAAGATGCCATGGGTCTCCTGCGCCCGCACGATGGCGGAGAGGTTCAGCGAGCCCGCGAACAGCAGCACCGTGATGATGACGAAGCCAATCGAGACCTCGTACGACACCATCTGGGCGGCGGCGCGCAAGGCGGAGAGGAAGGGATATTTCGAGTTCGATGCCCAACCCGCCATGATGATGCCGTAGACGCCGAGCGACGACATCGCGAAGAGATAGAGGATGCCTACATTGATGTCGGCGGCGACCCAGCCATCGTCCAGCGGCACCACCGCCCAGCCGGCATAGGCGAGCGTCGCGGTGACCAGCGGCGCCAGGATGAAGATCACCTTGTTGGCGCCGGCGGGAATGACGACTTCCTTGAACAGGAATTTGAGCGCGTCGGCGATGGTTTGCAGCACGCCGAAGGCGCCCACGACATTGGGGCCACGGCGCAGGCTCACTGCCGCCCAGATCTTGCGATCCAGCAGGATGACGGCGGCGACCATCAGCAGCATGAGGAATTCGAGGATGCCGAGGACCAGGGCCTGGCTGATCGCCCAGGCCCAGCCATAGGGCAGTCCCCAAGTCTGGAGGTAATGGGTGAGGAGCATCGCCTACTCCGCCGCCATCTTGGAGCCAGTGCCGGTGACGAATTCGCGGCTGCACTGCGCCATCGTCTCGCTGGCGCGGGCGATCGGGTTCGTCAGGTAATAGTCGGTCATCGCGCTCTTGAGCGGGTGGGCGGTGTCGAGCGGAGTGTCGGCGCCGACCGCGGCCCAATCGGTCGCGGTTGCGCCGGCATGCGGCAGCGCGGAGTCGACGTTCGCGAAATGCGGCGCGTCGGCGACGATGGCGGCGCGCAGGGCATCGAGCGTGTCGTAGGGCAGCCGCTTACCCAGCACATCGGAGAGGGCGCGGAGGATCGACCAGTCTTCCTTGGCGTCGCCGGGCGGGAAGGCGGCGCGGCGGATGCGCTGAACCCGGCCTTCGAAATTGGCGTAGAGGCCTTCCTTCTCGGTGTAGGCGGCGCCGGGGAGAATGACATCCGCATTGTGCGCGCCGGCATCGCCATGGCTGCCTTGGTAGACGACGAAGGCGCGGCCGAGATGACCGACATCGAACTCGTCGGCGCCGAGGCTGTAGATGAAGTCGATGTCGCCCTTCTGCGCGCCGTCGACGATGGCAGCAACATCGCGTCCGCCCTCGCCGGGAACGAAGCCGAGATCGAGCGCGGCGACGCGGGATGCGGCGGTGTGCAGGACATTAAAGCCGTTCCAGCCGCCTTCGGCGGGGCCGCCGGCCGGGCCGATCATGCCGGTGTCGGCGGCGATTTTCGCGGCGAGCTTGAGGATCGCAGCGCCGTCGCCGCGTGCGACAGCGCTGGCGCCGACGATGATCATCGGGCGCTTGGCGTCGTGCAGGACCTTGGCGAAGTCGTGCGTGCCGGCGGCGATCTGTTCGAGCGTCGCGATGTCGGCGCCGAGGTCCTTGACCGGATAGGTCTGGTCCATCGTGACGCCGATGCCGGCGACTTGGAGGTTCGAAGCGAGCCAGGTCTTGCGGATGCGGGCGTTGAGCACCGGCGCTTCCCAGCGCGGATTGGCGCCAACCAGAAGGATCGCATCGGCGGCTTCGACGCCGGCGATGGTGGTGTTGAAGAGATAAGACTGGCGGGCGCCGCCAAGCCTGGCGCCGTCCTGGCGGCAATCGGTGTTCTTCACGCCGAGCGCGGACATCAAATCCTTCAGTGCCTTGATCTCCTCGGCGGCGGCGAGATCGCCGACCACGGCGGCCATCTTGTCCGGCGTGGTCGCGGCGACACGCGCGGCAATGGCGGCGAAGGCCTCGGGCCAGGTCGCGGGCAGGAGTTTGCCGCTCTTGCGGATATAGGGGCGGTCGAGGCGCTGGCGCATCAGGCCGTCACAGGCATGGCGCGCCTTGTCGGAGATCCACTCCTCATTGACCGCCTCGTTGAGACGCGGCAGCACGCGCATGACCTGCGGCCCGCGCGCATCGACGCGGATGTTGGCGCCTTGCGCGTCCATCACATCGATGGAGTCGGTCTTGCGCAATTCCCAGGGGCGCGCGTTGAAGGCGTAAGGCTTGGAGGTCAGCGCGCCGACGGGGCAGAGATCGACCACGTTGCCGGAGAGCTCGGAGGCGAACGCCTTCTCCAGATAGGTCGTGATCTCCATGTCCTCGCCGCGGCCGGTGGCGCCGAAATCCTCGACGCCAGCGATCTCGGTCGCAAAGCGGATGCAGCGCGTGCACTGGATGCAGCGGGTCATCACCGTCTTGACCAGCGGGCCCATGTATTTGTCTTCGACGGCGCGCTTGTTCTCGTGGAAGCGGTTGAACGCGGCGCGGCCATAGCCCATCGCCTGGTCTTGCAGATCGCATTCGCCGCCCTGGTCGCAGATCGGGCAATCGAGCGGATGGTTGATCAGCAGGAATTCCATCACGCCTTCGCGCGCCTTGCGGGCGATGGTGGAGTTCGTGTTGATCTTGGCCGGGGTGCCGTCACGGTTCGGCATGATGTCCTTGACCTGCAAGGCGCAGGACGCCTGCGGCTTGGGCGCGCCGACCCATTCGACCAGGCACATGCGGCAATTGCCGGCGACACTAAGGCGCTCGTGATAGCAAAAGCGCGGAATCTCGGCGCCGGTGCCCTCGCAGACCTGCAACAGCGTGGCGTTGTCGTCCGCCTCGATCTCGTGACCGTCGATGATGAGCTTGCGCGATGGCATCAGGCGCACCGTTTCTCTTGCCAGAGTTTCGCGGAGGGAAGGTCGGACCAGCCGAAAGCGAATTCGCTGGGGCCATTGGCGATATAATGTTCGAGACGTTCCTTGGCCTCGTCGACCGTCGGGATGTGGCCGGGCTCGACCCACCACATCACCACCGTCGGCCTGGCGGGCATCTCGAAGAACTCGTGCTTGCGCGCGTAGATGTTGCGATGGACGGTCTGGAAAACGAACTTGCCGAGGTCGTCGGCGCTTTCCCACACCGACATATTCACGTTCATCGTCGCATCGCCCGGCCAATGCAGCGCCATGGCGCTGTCGCCGGTTTCGTCCTTCAGGCGCCAGACGAAGCCAGGCATACGCTCGGCGAGCGCGTTGACGCGCGCGAGGTTGTTGTAGAAATCCGCCATGCGCGGATCGTCCGGCCCGCCCAGGACCCGCCCGATGTTCACCTGTGCCAGATGCCGCGCCAATTTATTGCCCCGGGTGTGCGTCTGCGAGTTCAAGACGACGTTCAATGCGGTCGAGACGGTCTTCTACCCGATCGATGCGTCTTTGCACGCTGACCAGTCCCGCCTCAACGCCGGTCATGCGGCCCTTGATATCCCGAAGATCGTCGATGACGCGATCAACCTTCGCGTCCATGCGGCGTAACATTTCGAGGATGAGATTGTCGGGTCCGTCAGCCATGCGTGCCTCCTACTCCGCCGCGATTTTCTGGGCGGCTCGCGCGGCGATGCGCCGTTCGAGCTCGGGACGGAAATGGCGGATCAGGCCCTGGATCGGCCACGGGGCGGCGTCGCCGAGGCCGCAGATCGTGTGGCCCTCACACTGCTTGCCGACATCCCAGAGCTGGTCGATCTCCTCGACGCGGGCGTCGCCGGTGCGCAGGCGCTCCATCACGCGCCACATCCAGCCGGTGCCTTCGCGGCACGGCGTGCACTGGCCGCAGCTCTCATGCTTGTAGAAATAGGCGTAGCGCGCCACGACCCGGACGAGATCGACCGACTTGTCCATCACGATCACGGCGGCGGTGCCGAGCGAGGAGTTGACGGCCTTGAGCGCGTCGAAATCCATGATGACGTCGTCGCAAACGGATTTGGGGATCATCGGGCACGACGCGCCGCCGGGGATCACGGCCTGGAGATTGTCCCAGCCTCCGGTGACGCCGCCGGCATATTTCTCGATCAGCTCGCGCATCGGGATGCCGAGCGCCTCTTCGACGACGCAGGGCGTGTTCACATTGCCGCTGATCTGGAAGAGCTTGGTGCCGGTGTTGTTGGCGCGGCCGATGCCGGCGAACCATTCGGGGCCGCGGCGCAGGATGGTCGGCACGACGGCGACGCTCTCGACGTTGTTCACGGTGGTCGGGCAGCCATAGATGCCCATGTTCGCCGGGAACGGCGGCTTCATGCGCGGCATGCCCTTCTTGCCCTCGAAGCTCTCGAGCAAGGCGGTCTCTTCGCCGCAGATATAGGCGCCGGCGCCGTGATGGAGGAAGAGATCGAAATCCCAGCCGTGGACGTTGTCCTTGCCGATCAGCTTCTCGGCATAGCACTCGTCGATGGCGCGCTGCAGCGCCTCGCGCTCGCGCACGAACTCGCCGCGGATATAGATGTAGCAGGTGTGAGCGCGCATCGCGAAGGAGGCGATCAGGCAGCCTTCGATGAGATGATGCGGATCGTTGCGCATGATCTCGCGGTCCTTGCACGTACCGGGCTCGGATTCGTCGGCGTTGATCATGAGATAGTGCGGACGGTCCTTCACTTCCTTCGGCATGAAGGTCCATTTGAGGCCGGTGGCGAAACCGGCGCCGCCGCGGCCGCGCAGGCCCGACTTCTTGACGAGATCGCAGATCGCCTCGGGCCCGAGCGCGAGGATGTTCTTGGTGCCGTCCCACAGCCCGCGCGATTTCGCGCCGGCGACGGATTTGTCCTCGAAGCCGTAGATGTTGGTGAAGATGCGGTCTTTGTCGGCGAGCATCAGGTGGCGGCTCCCGGCGGTTTCTGGGCTGGCGCTTCGCGGTCGGACGCGGCGGCGGTGGGTTTCTTGGCGTCGCTGTCGGTCAGTGCGGGGCCGTCATTGTGCGGGCGGACGGAGCCGCGCGTGTAGATCGCGCGATCGGTCAGCGAGTTGAGACCGCCGGCGGGCTCGGCACCGGTGCGGCCGGTCTGCGGACCGGGCGGCAGCGGCTGGCCCTTGCGGAACGCCTCGATGAGCTTTTCGGTGAGCGGGCCGTCGAGGTCTTCGTAGAAATCGTTGCCGACCTGGAACATCGGCGCGTTGGTGCAGGCACCAAGGCATTCGACCTCGGTCCAGGACAGCATGCCGTCGGCGGTCGGCGCCATCTGCGACTTGCCGATGAGCTTCTCGCACACCTTCACGATGTCGTCGGAGCCGCGCAGCAGGCAGGGCGGCGTGGTGCAGACCTGCAGATGGAATTTGCCGACCGGATGCAGGTTGAACATCGTGTAGAAGGTCGCGACCTCGAGCACGCGGATGAACGGCATGCCGAGCTTCTTGCCGACGGCCTCGATCATCGGATGCGTGACCCAGCCTTGCTGCTCCTGGCCGATCCAGAGCAGCGAGATCACCGCCGATGCCTGACGGCCGGGCGGATATTTCGTGATCTCATGATCGGCACGCGCCATGTTCGCGTCGCTGAACGCGAAGGAGGCAGGTTGGATCTCCGGCGGGGCGAGACGGCGCAGGCTCATCGGTCGACCTCGCCGAAGACGATGTCGAGGGAGCCGAGGACGGCGGAGACGTCGGCGAGCATGTGGCCCTTGTTCATGTAGTCCATCGCCTGCAAGTGTACGAACGAGGGCGCGCGAATCTTGCAGCGGTACGGCTTGTTCGTGCCGTCGGAGACGAGATAGACGCCGAATTCGCCCTTGGGCGCCTCGACGGCGGCGTAGGCCTCGCCCGCGGGGACGTGGAAGCCTTCGGTGTAGAGCTTGAAGTGATGGATGAGGGCTTCCATCGAATTCTTCATCTCGGCGCGCTTGGGCGGCACGATCTTGTTGTCGGTGGAAGAGACCGGGCCGGACGGCATCTTGTCGAGGCACTGCCGGATGATCTTCACCGACTGGCGCATCTCCTCCATGCGCATCACGTAACGGTCGTAGCAGTCGCCGTTGCGGCCGATCGGAATCTGGAAATCGAAATCGTTGTAACATTCATAGGGCTGCGCGCGGCGCAGGTCCCAGGCAACGCCGGCGGAACGCAGCATGACGCCGGAGAAGCCCCACATCTCTGCATCGGCGCGGTTGACGATCCCGATATCGACGTTGCGCTGCTTGAAGATGCGGCTCTCGATCAGGAGGCCGTCGATATCGTCCAGCACCTTGAGATAGCCGTCGCAGAACGCGGCGATGTCGTCGGCGAGACCGGGTGGCAGGTCCTGATGCACGCCGCCGGGGCGGAAATATTTCGCGTGCATGCGGCTGCCCGAAACGCGCTCGTAGAATTGCAGCATGGTCTCGCGCTGCTCCATGCCCCAGAGCGGCGGGGTCAGCGCGCCGACGTCTAGCGCCTGGAACGTGACATTCAGGATGTGGTTCATCAGGCGGCCGATCTCGGAGAACAGCACGCGGATGTACTGGCCGCGCCTGGGCACTTCGAGACCGAGCAGCTTTTCGATTGCGAGCACAAAGGCGTGCTCCTGGTTCATCGGTGCGACGTAGTCGAGGCGGTCGAAATAGCCGATGTTCTGGAGATAGGTCTTGTGCTCGATCAGCTTCTCGGTGCCGCGATGCAGCAGGCCGATATGCGGATCGACGCGGGTGACGATCTCGCCGTCCAGATCGAGGACGAGACGCAGCACGCCGTGCGCGGCGGGATGCTGCGGCCCAAAGTTCAGTGTGATCTTCGGATCTTCGGGCGCGAGCTTGCTCTTGTCGGCGGCGAGGCTCATGCCTTTTTCCCCGGATTGCCGGAGCCTACGCCGGGCGCCAGCGGAACGCTCTCGATGATATGCGGCGCGCCTTCCCACGGGCTCATGAAGTCGAAGTCGCGGAATTCCTGGACCAGCTGGACGGGCTGGTAGACGACGCGCTTGAGCTCATCGTCGTAACGCACCTCGACATAGCCGGTGAGCGGGAAGTCCTTGCGCAGCGGGTAGCCCGAGAAGCCGTAATCGGTGAGCATGCGGCGCAGATCGGGATGGTCGGCGAAGGGAATGCCGTACATGTCGAAGGCTTCGCGCTCGAACCAGTTGGCGGCGGGATAGACCGCGACGATCGACGGCACGGCCTCGTCCTCGCCGGCGACGACGCGGGCGCGCAGGCGGATGTTCTTCGTGAGCGACAGGAGATGATAGATAACGTCGAAGCGTTTCGCGCGCGCCGGCCAATCGACGCCGCAGATATCGACGAGAATCTTGAACTCGCAGCTCGGATCGTCGCGCAGGAACGACATGGTGCGCACGATCTCACCGATCTCGACACCGATCGTCAGCTCGCCGAGCGACAGCGCATGGGTGCGGATCGCGCCGGGCAGCGCGGCAGAAAGCTCGGTTGCGAAGGCGGCCAGATCGGTCATCTCAGCGCTCGATCGTTCCGGTGCGGCGGATTTTCCGCTGCAGCAGCATGATGCCGTAGACCAGCGCCTCGGCGGTCGGCGGGCAGCCGGGAACATAGATGTCAACCGGCACGATGCGGTCGCAGCCACGGACGACGGCGTAAGAGTAATGATAGTAGCCGCCGCCATTGGCGCAGGAGCCCATCGAGATCACATAGCGCGGCTCGGGCATCTGGTCGTAGACCTTGCGCAGCGCGGGGGCCATCTTGTTGGTCAGCGTGCCCGCGACGATCATCACGTCGGACTGGCGCGGTGAGCCGCGCGGCGCGGCGCCGAAGCGCTCGAGGTCGTAGCGCGGCATGCTCGCGTGCATCATCTCGATGGCGCAGCACGCCAGGCCAAAGGTCATCCACATCAGTGAGCCGGTGCGGGCCCAGTTGACGAGGGACTCGGCGCTGGTGACGAGAAAGCCCTTGTCGGCCATCTCCGCCTGCATCGCCTTGAAATAGGGATCGTTGTCGGTCGGGGCGCGCATGGTGCCCTGGACCGTCGAGCGCGCGGCGCTTCCGTAAGGCGTTGTTGGGGTCACTCCCATTCGAGCGCTCCCTTCTTCCATTCGTAGATGAAGCCGATGGTGAGGACGCCGAGGAAGGTCACCATCGACCAGAAGGCGAACACGCCGGTCGCGCCGAGCGTGATCGCCCAGGGAAACAGAAAGGCGACCTCGAGGTCGAAGATGATGAACAGGATGGAGACGAGATAGAAGCGCACGTCGAATTTCATGCGCGCATCGCCGAACGCATTGAAGCCGCACTCATAGGCAGAGAGCTTTTCGGGGTCGGGCTTGGACGGCGCAATGACGACAGGGACCAGGATGAGCGCCGAGGCGATGACGCCCGCAAGCCCGATAAAAATCAGGATCGGCAGATATTCCAGAAGCATCTTGTCCATGCTGGACCCTTTAGCGTCCGGCCGGGGTGGCCAAACGGTGTCATTTCGCGGGTGCAGTATAAGCGGCGACCACCCGCGGGCAACGCGGGTTTAGACTAAGATTCGGCGCAAAAAAACCTGATTTTTCGCGGAGTTTGCGAGCGATTCGCAACAGGCCGAAAGGTCCCCAGGAACAGCGATTTGGGAGGACCAAAATGGGGATTTGGCTGGGTGAAAGCTTCCGCGCGGGAGAGGCAACTGCCCCCCTTCGCCAAGGCTATGGGGGACTGGCCATTTCCATCCCTGAAGGATGGAAATGGCGGGAGCGACGGGGCTCGAACCCGCGACCTTCGGCGTGACAGGCCGACACTCTAACCAACTGAGCTACGCCCCCGCATCGGGGCTGTAGGCCCGTTCCGCGAAAGGGGGCCGGTGTAGGGCGCGGGCTCCGTCGCTGTCAAGCAGATGGCGGATTTTTTGGCAAAAATCGCGCTATTGCGGCGCGCGGCGAAACTCGTCGGGCGTGACCTCGCCGTCGCCATTGAGATCGAGCGCCTCGAACTGGGAGCGCACGCCGGCGGAGAACTCGGTGAAATCGACATAGCCGTCCTGGTTCCAGTCGATCAGCGGCATGGCGGTGGATTCGTCGAGCTTTATGCGGCGCTCGTTGGCGGCAGCGACCTCGTCGGGGTCGAGGCGGCCGTCGCGGTTGGTGTCGGCCTGGAGGAAATTCTGGCGCAAGCCGGCTTCGAGCTCGCGGCGGGTCACGGTGCCGTCATTGTTGCTGTCGAAATTGGCGATCAGCATCTTGCCGGTGTGCCAGTCCTCGGAGCGCGGCACGGCGAAGGGCGACCAATGCGGCTTGGTCGGCGCGCAGCCGCCAACAAGCAGCGTCGCCGCAATAGCGATGATCGAGAGCCCCCTCATCCGCCGAGTTCGCCATCCGCGATGGCACGGCGTCAAGCCGAGGCATCAGCCGCCGGGCATTCCGCCACCGCCGCCGCCACCATGATGGTGACCGCCGCGTCCGCCGCCACGGCCGCTCCCACCCTGGCCGCCGGCACCGGGCGCATGCGCGCCGGCAGCGTTGAGTTCCTTCGGCGAGAGCTCGCCGTCATTGTTGGTATCGAGCGTGTCGAACAGCGACAGGGTGGCGCCGGAGTATTCGTTGAAGTCGATGCAATTGTCCTGGTTCCAATCGACCAGCGGCGTCGCCTGCGAAGCATCCTGCGTCACGCGGAGCTGGTTGATGGTGCGCACCTGGTCGGGGCCGAGGCAGTTGGTATGGTTCACGTCATAGGCGTCGAACTCCGCCTTGAGTCCGGATTTGAGCTCGTCGCGCGTCAGCGTGCCGTCGTGATTGGCGTCGTAGCGCAGCAGGTTCGCGTTCGGCGAGTGCCAGTTCTCGTCGCGCGGCGTGCCGTTGGGATTCCAGCGCGGCGTGTGCGGCGTGCTGCCGAACATGCTGCAACCCGAGAGCGCGAGAAGACCGACGAGCGGCAAGGCGACGAGACGTTTGGACATGGCCGCACTCGGCACCCGGGCGCGGGCGCGGTCAAGCGGTCTGTTGTCGCGAAGTGTCGTTCAGTAAAGGCCGACCTTGCCGCGGAAGCTGTCCATGATGAGATCGGCGCGGTAACCGATGCCGGCCTTGAACACGAGCGGCATGTGCTCCAGCGCCATCGGATCGTGCGCCGGATCGCCGTCGATCACCGCGATATCGGCGCGTTTGCCGATGGCGAGCGAGCCGACATGGGCGTCGCGGCCGAGATACTGCGCGCCGCTCAGGGTTGCGATTTTGAGAGCCGCCGGAAAGGTGAAGCCGGCCTCGACCAGAAGCTCGATCTCGCGCTTGCCGGACCAGCCGGGGATTACGCCGCCGTAACCCGTGGGATCTGTGCCGGCCAATAGCGTGCCGCCGGCGTCGACGAACATCTTCTCTAGTTTCATCAGCTTGGGGAAGATCGTGCCGTAGGGCTTGCTGCGGTCCTGGGTCTGGACGGCGGTCCACGAGGTTTCGTAGGCGCTGCGCAGCTCGGGGATCAGCATGGCGCGCGCGGCCTCGGGCGCTTCGGGGCGGCCGGGCGTGAAGGTCTCGAACACGGTGAGCGTCGAGGTCAGCGCGACGTGATGCGCGATCAGGAGCGCGATCAGCGATTTGATCTCGGAGCCATTCACGTCGAGATCGACCAGCGACAGGATCGATTGCGGCGGACACACGTCCGGCTGCTTGCCTTTCACGAAGTCGGTCATCGCGGCGAAGCCGTGCTCGAGATTGTCGATGCCGCGCTCGGCGGCTTCGCGATAGGTGACGGAGCACAAATGACCGGTAATCTTGAGATTGTGCGCGTGCGCGGCGACGACCGCGGCGGCGAGCTCGTCGCGCGTCAGCGTCATGTAGGCCTTGAACGAGGTGGCGCCCTCCTCCGCCCAGTAGTTGACGGTGCGGGTCGCGTCGGCGGGGTCTTTGAGGATGTGCATCTTGTAGATCGGCTGGCCGGGGCCGTTGAGATAGGGCGCGGTGACGTCGAGATCGGGGCCGATGGCCTCGCCGCGCGCGATCGCGTCGCGCAGGTTGAGATCGCCGTCGGGCGAGACCGTGCCGGCGGTGCGCGCCGTGGTCGTGCCGCCGGCGAGATAGAGCGCGGGGAAACTGTTCAGCAAGCCGTCGTAATTGCCCTGCCCCAGCGGATAGAACAGATGCTCGTGCACCATGACGAAGCCGGGCAGCAGCGTCTTGCCATGCATGTCGATGATCGTCGCGCCGGCGGGGATGGACGTGCGGGCGGACGGACCGAGCGCGGCGATCTTGCCGTGGTCGCTGACCAGCGTCATGTCGCGGCGCGGGGCGGTGCCGGTGCCGTCGACGATCTCGGCATGGGTGAAGGCGATGACGTCCTGTGCGTAGAGGACGGAGGGCGGCAGCTTGGCGGGCGGCGCAGGCGGCGGGGCGTTGAGCGCGTCCATCGCATCCATCTGGGCGGAGGCGGCGGTAACCGCGCCAAGCGCAATTGCGAGGACGATCAGGATCGACGGCAGTTTGCGCATGACGATGTCCCCGCTGAATCGGCTCGAAGCCGGCATAAGTCACGCCGTTTTGATCCGGAAAACGCTTCGCTGCAACTATGCTCCGGCGAGGACATGACGGGGTCGCAGCCATGGCGGGGCATTCACGCAGAGAGATTCTGGCCGCCGCGGCGGCGCTTGGCGCCAGCGCGGCCTTCGCCGGGGCGGCGCGGTCGGGTGCGCGTAGTGCCTGGCGCGAGAACCGGCAGATGTATCCGCAGGGCGTCGCATCGGGCGATCCGGATATGCATAGCGTGCTGCTGTGGACGCGGCGGCCTTATCCCGACGGACACGGGCCTGCGCATCTGAAGGTCGAGGTGGCCGAGGATGCGGAGTTTGCGCGCGTCGTCGCGGTGTCGCGCGCGAACTGCCTGCCGGTATCCGACTGGACGGTGCGCGTGCTGGTCGGCGGGCTGAAGCCGGGGCGCGAATATTGGTACCGCTTCACGGATGCGCAAGGAAATGGCAGCCGGATCGGGCGCACGCTGACGGCGCCGGCGCAGGACGATACGCGCGCGGTGCGCTTTGCATTCGTCTCCTGCCAGAACGCCAATCTGGGAGCACAGAACGCCTATCGCCGGATGATCTATGAAGATGAGCGCGCGGCGCCGGAGGACCGGCTCGGCTTCGTGCTGCATCTGGGCGACTTCATCTATGAGCTAAGCTGGTATCCCGAGGATCGCCCGAAAGGCTATTACACACGGCACATCAACGATGTCGTGCGCTATCCGCATGGCGAGAAGATCGGCGACTTCCATGTGCCGACCGATGTCGGCGACTACCGCGCGGCTTATGACGGGTATCTGCGCGATCCCGATCTGCAGGATGCGCGGGCGCGGTTTGCCTTCGTGACGATCTGGGACAATCACGAATTCAGCTGGCAGGGCTGGCAATCCTTCCAGGCGTTCGACGGCAAGACGCGGCCGGCGCAGGCGGTGAAGGTCGCCGCGATGCAGGCGTGGTTCGAATATCATCCGGCGCGCGTGACCAAGCCCTCGCCGTCGCTCGACCGGTTCGATCCGCCGGCGGTCAGCACGGTGCCGATCACCAAGTTCGACGACAACGGCATGGGCGACGAGCCGAACAACCGCGCGGCGCTCGCCAGCCTGACCGGCTATCGCGCGCTGCGCTGGGGGCCGCATGTCGATCTGATCATCACCGACCAGCGCAGCTATCGCTCCGAGGAGCCGACCGGCCGCGACGAGGCCGGGGACCTGGTGTCCGACGATTTCCCACGCTTCTTGCCCGAAGAATCGCAGCGCATCCTCGATGGCGGGCGCGACTACAATGGCGGCCATCCGCCGGCGACGATCGCGTTCAACGGCAAGATCGTGCCGAATTTCCGGAAAGACGCGCCGCCGCAGACCGTGCTCGGCGCGGTGCAGCGGGCGTGGTTCATGGACCGGCTGAAGGCCTCGACCGCGACGTGGAAGATCTGGGGCAATACGACGGCGCTGATCGACATGCGCACCGATGCGCAGAACCTGCCGGCGACCTTCCCCAAGCACTGGCCGAGCACGGACTATGCCGGGTTCGGCGGCGGCGAGGCGTGCTCGGCCTATGTCGAGCGCGACGCAATCTACGACATGGTGGCGCGCGAGGGGATCACGGGCTTCGCATCGGTGTGCGGCGACCGGCACAGCTTCTGGGCCGGGCTCGCGGCCAAGGCGCTGCCGCCGCGGCCCTTCGAGCCGGTCGGCGTGACCTTCGTCACCGGATCGATCTCGGCGCCGGGACTGGCCGAGGCGGTGGAGTTCTCCATGAAGACGACCGATCCGACGCGTCCGCTGTTCGTCGCCGAGCGCGCGGATGGCAGCCACGCGGCAACGATCAATCTGACGGTGCATCACGGCGTGCGCTCGGCGCTGGAATATGCCGCGAGCGGCGACATCGCCAAGGCGCGGGCGCTCTCCAATCCCGACAACGCGCCGCATGTCGCGTTCGCCGACATGGGCGGGCACGGCTATGCCGTCGTGCGCGCGGCGTCGGACGCGCTGAGCACCGAGTTCGTCTGCATCCCGCGCCCGATCGACCGCAGCACGGCGGAAGATGGCGGGCCGCTGCGCTATCGCGTGATCCACACCGCCAAGCTGTGGGGCAAAGGCGAACGCCCGGTGCTGGAGCAGCGGGTGGTGGAGGGGGATGCGGAGTTGTCCGTCTAACAACGAAATCCGCGCAGATGCGTTTATTCGCGCCCGTTCCTGATACGCAGGACCGAGACGGGTTTTTGCTTCTCAAATGTCGAGGGCACCGGGAGCGAGGCGTGCAGAACTCGCGCTGCTGAAGCCCGGCGCAAGAGTCGGATTTGGGGTCGGCGGAAAGGCGTTCAAGGGTGAGTTAAATATTCTTGCTCATCCTCGCACTCACCAAACCGATCGCTAGCGTTCCATCTTGTTTCGCCAGTAGTTGATTGTGTACGCGAGGGTCGTTACCGCGACTGACACTATCATCATCACCGCCAGCACCAAGCAGAGCCAGAACAGCACACAAAGCTTGAATTGTTCGCCAACTCCAACGCCAATTAGGCTGGTTAGAAGGCCCCAGAGGTTCTGATTCAAATTGATTTTGAACGCTTCCTGCGGATTCATGGCCGACCTTTGACCAGTTTCGTCATGCATGAAGTCATTTTCAGGATCGCAGCCCTCGCATTGCGGTCCAGTACGACCCAGGTCGCCTCTTTATCGTCGTCGGGAAAGATCACTCGGAGTGCGGGGCGCTCGGCAATTTCGAGCAAAAACGATGCTGTGTCTTCCTGGGGAATTTCGACGTCAAGGATATGCGCGTCAGCATAGGCGGTGAGGACAAGCGGCTGGTTGTCGATAAAATCGAAAGCCACTCGAACTTTTCCCCCTTGGGGACGAATCCATTTGTCTTTGTAAAGGTCGACGACCAGACCGCCAGCGCCACCCTTCACAACGATATTCTGGCCAATTTCCTTGTTATCGACGGCGCTCAAGATCCCGCAAAAGGGCGTGCCGCGAGAGCCTTTGCCCGCGATGAAATCCCAAGGCTTGAAGTGCAGTCCGGCCGCGTTGGCCGGAATGCCGCAAAGCATCACCAGAGTGGCGGCAATAAGCGAGCTCGATCTCACCATTCTCATGCCCCCAAGCTCTGCACCGATACCGGCCCGAGGACCACGATATGACTGAGGCGCGCTCCGGACAAGGAACCTCCGAGGAGAATGCGCCTATGATAAAACTGGTGGGCGGTGACGGGCTCGAACCGCCGACCCTATCGGTGTAAACGATATGCTCTGCCAACTGAGCTAACCGCCCGGAGGGCGGCTTATAGCAGCAAGCCTGCGCCGAGCAGAAGCCCGAAGGCCGCGACCGCCAATAGCGTGCGGATCGTGTCGAGGCGTTCCCAGGTCGCGATTTTCTGGCGCCAATCGGGCGGCGGCGCGGTTGGGTTCCAGGTGAGCGCGGCTTGGTTGATGGGGACGGTGCCGGCCAGCGTGATCGCGATGAATGCGGTCAGGGCGGCCAGTCCGGCGCAGCGCAGTTCAAAAGCTCGGTCGAGGTGGATGCCGCCTAGGGCGATGATGGCGATGCTTGTGAAGACGGTCAGCGCGAAGATTGTGGGGACGAGGATTCGGAGCGTGCGGATCAACGCTTGCCGGAGGCGGATATGGGCCGCGTCTTCCAGGCTGGCGAGTGGGGCGCGGATGCCGAAGCGGATGACGAACTCTTCGCCGGCCAGGAGGCCGGCGAAGAAGATGTTCGCGAAGGTGAGGGATTGGAGGAGCATGGGGTGATCCTTAGGCAACAGCGAGGTTGACTCCCCCACCCGACAGGTTCGCTTCGCTCACTGTCGACCTCCCCATGTTGGGGAGGTGAAAAAGGGCTAGTCGCTGCCGACCACGAAGCGGTTGCCTTCGCTGTCTTTCATGATGACGAAGCTGCCCCAGGGCTGCTTCTGCGGGGGGCCTTCGAATTCGACGCCACGCTCGCTGAGCTGGCGGTAGGTGGCTTCGACGTCGTCACAAGCGAGGCTGCAGTTCATGCGGGTGCCGACGCGGCCCTCCTCGCCGTCCATGGTGAACAGGACGAGCCGCGTTTCGGCCTTGCCGAGGCGCAGTTCGACCCAGCGCTTGCCGGGACCCATCATCTGGTCGGTGGCGACTTTGAAGCCAAGCTTCTCGGTATAGAATTTGAGGGCGCGGGCGGTGTCGGCGACCGGGATGCTCATGAATTTGAGATGCGTGATCATGGAGGGACCTTTCGCGGGATCGGCCAATAGTAGAAACGCAGGGCTTGCGGCGGCAAGCATCCCGATGATTACTATAGCGATGGTTCGTAGAGCGCCGCTGGACGACTACGTCGTCGAGACCCTGATGCCCGATCTGGTGGCGCACGACCATGCGCCGTCGGCCTACCTCGTCTACATCAAGCTGTGGCACGACAGCGGCGGGCCGGGGAAGCGGTTGCAGGTCAGCCTGTCGACGCTGGCGGTCGAGACCGGGCTGTCCAAATCCTCGGTGCAGGCGGGTTTACGGCAATTGCGCAAGCGCGGCTATCTTGCGACCAAGCGGGCTTCCGCGACGGCGGTGCCGGTGCATAGCGTGCTGGCGCCCTGGCGGCGCTAACGCCGCATTGCGGGACGGGGCGAAACGCCCGATAAGCGGCGCGCAATCCGGGCCTGGGAGACGCAGATGAAGGGTATCGCCGTTTTCAGCGGATCGGCCCATCCCGAGCTGGCGCGCGAGATCTGCCGCGATCTGGGCGTGCCGCTGTCGCCGTCGCGGCTGACGCGCTTCGCCAACGACTGCCTGGAAGTGCAGCTGCAGGAGAACTGCCGCGAGCGCGACGTCTATATCATCCAGCCGCTGGTGACGCCGGTGCAGGAGCATCTGGTCGAGCTGCTGCTGATGCTCGACGCGGCGCGCGGCGCTTCGGCCTCGCGGATCACGGCGGTGATGCCGTTCTATGCCTATGCCCGCTCCGACAAGAAGGACGCGCCGCGCATCTCGATCGGCGGGCGGCTGGTCGCCGATCTGATCGTGACGGCGGGCGCCAACCGCGTGCTGACCATGGCGCTGCACTCGCCGCAGGTGCATGGCTTCTTCAGCATCCCGGTCGATCATCTGCATGCGCTGAACGAGATCGCGGGGCATTTCCGGCAATACGACCTTTCGAACACGGTGGCGGTGTCGCCCGACCTCGGCAATGCCAAGGAGACGGCGGCGTTCGCGCGGATGCTGGGCGTCGGCGTCGCGGTGGCGGCCAAGCAGCGCATCTCCGACAGCGAAGTGCGGATGGGGCCGATCATCGGCGACGTGACGGACAAGGACGTGATCGTGCTCGACGACGAGATCGCGCGCGGCACCACGACGCTCGAATTGCTGCGGCTGCTGCGCGAGCAGAAGGTGCGCTCGATCCGCATCGCGTGCACGCACGGCCTGTTCGCGGCGGACGCGGCGTCGCGCTTAAGCGAGCAGCCGGACGTGCTGGAGATCGTGTGCACGAACTCGGTGCCGATCCCGGACGACAAGCGCGCGCCGAAGCTGACCGTGCTGTCGATCGCCAAGCCGCTGGCGGAGGCGATCCACCGCATCCATGACGGCGAGTCGGTCAGCGCGCTGTTTCACGCGCATTGAGGCGCTTGCGCCTTAGTAACCTATAGGTTACATATCTCCGTAGCAGGACCACGCACGGAGACACGCATGATCGACCGACTGGACAATGAGGACGCGCTTGTCGCCCAGGTCCGCAAAAGCATTCGTATCCAGGGACGCATGTATGGATCGCTTCTGATCACCTTTCTGATCGTGTCCGCGCTTTTCCTCGGCATTCTGGAATTCCACCTGCCACTCCAGGCTACCGGTCTTGTCGCGTTGGCCGTGCTTCTCGTCTGGATAGCAATGGTTTTTCGTTGGCTTCGCGCCGTCCCGGCGACGGGGTCGGATTATTCCGAAGACATCCTGCGGCGGACCATCGACGACCAGCATCGCCGCTGGCGCTGGCTTTATGCATTCGTGTTTCTCAACGTCGTGTTTTACGCGGTTCCCGTTTCACTCGCGTTGGCCGTGCCGGGCGCGCGCCACACGCCATGGGCCACCAATCCGGTGGCCATGGTGTTCTCGGTGAACCTTGCCGGCGTCGCGGTCTTCTCCGTGTTGCAGGTCTGTTTCGGTCCGGGCTTTCTCACGCGTACCACCCGCCGCGTCCTGAACGACGAGCTGACCCGCGCGATGCAGCGCAGCGCGGCGATGTTCGGCTACATCCTCTCCGTCGCCGGCATGTGTCTGGCGCTCGGCGCCGCGACCATCCGGCCGCAATGGGGTCTTGCCGCGATGCCGGGCGCCATTGCCGCGTCGATCATCCTGCCCGGGCTCTACTTCCTCATTCTGCAATGGCGCGCCGATCGCGATGGCTGAACGCCACCTCGGCAACCGGCTGAAGGAGGCGCGCGCGCGGCATGGCTTGACGCAGGCCGATCTCGCGGCGCGCGTCGGCGTTTCGCGCAAGACGATCAACACGGTCGAGAACGGCGTGTTCGTGCCGTCGACGACGCTGGCATTGGCGCTCGCCGAAGCGCTCGAGCTCAGTGTCGAGGCGCTGTTCTATCTCAAGCCGGAAACGGACTAGGCCTCGGTGTTCAGCGCGCTGTTTCACGCCTGAGGCACAAGCGCTTCGCGTAGAAACGCTTCCATCCGGCGCTTCGAGGTCAGGGGGATGATGGGTATATCGGGGCCATGGGCACGCCGGGCGGCCTCGATGCGCGGACGGTTCACGCGGTCGAATTGCCAGATGAAGGCCATCGCTTTCGCGAGGCCGCCGATGCGGTGCGGCTCACCGGCGCGGAAGACGCGGGCGAAGGCGCGCCAGGCGCAGCCGAGGCGTGGGCGGTCGAGCCAGACGATCAGATCGGCGCGCGGCAGGCGCAGGTCGAACGTGAGGGCGGCGAAATTGCCGTCGCTGATCCAGGCGTCGCCGGCATGCGCGGCGGCGATCCGTTCGCGAAAGCCCGGGGTATCGGCGGCCGTCCAAGACGGCTGCCAGATGTCGTCGAGGCAGATGAACGGCACGCCGCGTGCCTTGGCCAGCCTCCGGCCAAGCGTGGTCTTGCCGCTTCCGGCAGGCCCCAGAAGGACGACACGCGACCCGCGCGAAGGGTGCACCTCAGGTGTTCAGCGAGTCCTTGAGCTGCTTGCCGGGGCGGAAGCGCGGCTGCTTGGACGGCTTGATGGTGATTTCCTCACCGGTCTGGGGATTGCGCCCCTTGCCGCCGGCGCGGCTCGCGACCACGAATACGCCGAAGCCGGTGAGACGGACTTCGTCGCCGGCCTGCAACGCACCGGCGATCAGGTCGAATACGCCGTCCACGGCTTTCGCCGCGGTGTTCTTGTCCAACGCGGCATGGTCGGACAACTTCTGGATGAGATCGTTCTTGTTCACGGCGACGGCTCCTTTGCGCGATTCGCTCCGAGAGACCCGACTGTAGGGCGGGTTGCGCGCGGGTCAAACCCAAAAACCCAAGAAATCTGCGGAAAAAGTGAAGAAAAAGGCCCCGGATCGCTACAATCCGGGGCCTCTCGCATTCGTTAACGACGGTTCTAGTGGGTAACCACCGCGTCGCTGTCCGGCGTGACGGGCGGCGGGGTGGTCACTTCGGGCTCGATCCAGTCGATCGCCTCGGGCATGCGCACGAGGGCGACCTTCAGGACTTCACCGACATTGTGGACCGGGACGATGGTCATGCCCGACTTCACATTGTCGGGCACTTCGGCGAGGTCCTTCTCGTTCTCCGCCGGGATGATCACCGTCTTGATGCCGGCGCGCAGAGCGGCCAGCAGCTTTTCCTTGAGGCCGCCGATGGGCAGCGCCCTGCCCCGCAGCGTCACCTCGCCGGTCATCGCCACGTCGCGGCGCACCGGGATACCGGTGATCACCGAGATGATGGAGGTGGCCATCGCGAGGCCGGCCGACGGACCGTCCTTGGGCGTCGCGCCTTCCGGCACGTGCACATGGATGTCGATCTTGTCGAACAAAGGCGGCTTGATGCCGAAGGTCGTCGCCTTGGAGCGGACATAGGACCGCGCCGCGTCGATCGATTCCTTCATCACGTCGCCGAGCTTGCCGGTCGCCTGGAAGCGGCCCTTGCCGGGCAGCATCACGGATTCGATGGTCAGCGTCTCGCCGCCGACCTCGGTCCATGCGAGGCCGGTGACGATGCCGACCTGGTCCTCGCCCTCGACTTCGCCATAGCGGAATTTCCGCACGCCGGCGTATTTGTCGACGTTGTCCTTGGTGACCTCGACCGTGGACGCCTTGTGGCTGACGATTTCCTTCACCGCCTTGCGGGTCAGGTTGGCGATCTCGCGCTCCAGGCTGCGCACGCCCGCTTCACGGGTGTGATAGCGGATGAGGTCCAAGAGACCGGCGTCGGTGATCTTCCACTCGTCGTCCTTGAGGCCATGCGCCTTCATCTCCTTGGGGATGAGGTGGCGCTTGGCGATCTCGAGCTTCTCGTCCTCGGTGTAGCCGGGGATGCGGATGATCTCCATGCGGTCCATCAGCGGGCCCGGCATGCGCAGGGAGTTCGCCGTGGTGATGAACATCACGTCCGAGAGGTCGAAATCGACTTCGAGATAGTGGTCGTTAAAGGTGTGGTTCTGCTCCGGATCCAAAACCTCCAGCAGCGCCGAGGACGGGTCGCCGCGCCAGTCGGCGCCGAGCTTGTCGATCTCGTCGAGCAGGAAGAGCGGGTTCGCCGTCTTCGCCTTCTTCATCGACTGGATGACCTTGCCGGGCATCGAGCCGATATAGGTGCGGCGATGGCCGCGGATCTCGGCCTCGTCGCGCACGCCGCCGAGCGACATGCGGACATACTCGCGGCCGGTCGCCTTGGCGATCGACTTGGCGAGCGAGGTCTTGCCGACGCCGGGGGGACCGACGAGGCACAGGATCGGGCCTTTCATCTTGCCGGCGCGCTGCTGCACGGCGAGATATTCGAGGATGCGCTCCTTGACCTTCTCCAGGCCGAAATGGTCGTCATGCAGCACGGCTTCCGCCGCGACGATATCCTTGCGGACCTTGGACTTCTTGCCCCACGGGAGCGACAGCAGCCAGTCGAGATAGTTGCGCACGACGGTCGCTTCCGCGCTCATCGGCGACATCGAGCGCAGCTTCTTCACTTCGGCCGCCGCCTTCTCGCGCGCCTCCTTGGAGAGCTTGGTCTTGCGGATGCGCTCTTCGAGCTCGTTCATCTCGTCGCGGCCTTCGTCGCCTTCGCCGAGTTCCTTCTGGATCGCCTTGAGCTGCTCGTTGAGATAGTACTCGCGCTGGGTCTTCTCCATCTGGCGCTTCACGCGCGAACGGATTTTGCGCTCGACCTGCAGCACGCCGATCTCGGATTCGATCAGCTGCAGAACCTTCTCGAGGCGCTCGACGGTGCCGAGGGTTTCGAGCAAGGCCTGGCGGTCGGAAATCTTGACCGAGAGATGCGAGGCGACGGTGTCGGCGAGCTTGGCGGCGTCGTCGATCTGCGCGACCGAGGTCAGCGTCTCGGCGGGGACCTTTTTGTTGAGCTTGATGTACTGCTCGAAGTTGGTCTTGACGGTGCGCGTCAAGGCTTCGATCTCCTTGGCGTCGCTGGCGCCGTCCGGGATGCGCTCGATGGTCGCCTGGAAGAAGTCGCTGCGCGGCACGAAGCCGGTGACGCGGGCGCGGGACTTGCCCTCGACGAGGACGCGCACGGTCTGGTCGGGCAGCTTCAGCAATTGAAGCACCGTAGCCAAAGTTCCGATGCGGTGCAGGCCGTCGGCGCCCGGATCGTCATCGTCCTTGTTCTTCTGGGTGAGCAGCAGAATTTGTTTTTCGTCGCTCATCACCTCTTCGAGCGCGCGGACGGATTTCTCGCGGCCGACGAAGAGCGGAACGATCATGTGGGGGAATACGACGATGTCGCGCAAAGGCAGGACCGGCGCCAGATGGCCGCTATTGGTGTCGCCTTTGTTGGTGCCTGGGGGCAATTCCTGATCTGACATTTCTTCTATCTCCTGACCGCCCTTGTGAGGAGGCGGGTGATGTTCGGCGCCGCCCCTTCTGGGCACGACAACCGGGTGATGGAGCCTCCCATTGGGCCGACTCCTAGGTGGTTAAAGTGGGCCCGGGTGGCGGTCGTTTCAAGGGACGGATTCTAGCCGCATTTCACTGACCGCCGAGCGTAAACGATCAAGGTTTCCGTAGTCTTGCGGAGTGACATGATGTCCGTCGGTGACTAGGCGTCAGGTTCATGGCATGTTGCCACGGCGGGCGACGCGCTCTTAATGGAAGATATGACGGCAAACACGCAATTCCAGAGCGATGCTCAGGTCGAGCAGCTGCTCGCGGCGGCGGAGAAGCAGCCGAACGCCACCGAGATTATCGGGAACCTGGCCGATGCCTATTGGCGCGCCGGCGACCATGCGCGCTACGCCGCTCTGGTGCGCCGCGCATTTCTGCTCAAGCCGCACAGCAACACGATCGCGCAGCTGACGCTCGAAGTGTCGGGGGAACTGGATCAGGTGCGCGAGCGGCTCCGCGCGCTGATCGCGCATGGTGTCGCTTACGCGCCGGTGATCGCGGCGCTCGCCATCGTCGAGGCGCGGCGCGGCGACGGCGCCGAGGTCCGGCACCTGATGAACTACGAACGCTATTTCCGGCACGGGATGCTGCCGCCGCCGGCCGGCATGACGACGGCCGATTTCAATCGCGCGCTGGCGGACGAGATCAAGGCGAGCCTGACCTTCTACGACACGCCGTCGAAGCGCTCGATCCGGCGCGGCTGGCGGCACGACGGGCTGCGCAGAACGGAGACGCCGGCGCTGCGCACGTTCATGGAACAGGTGCGGCAGATGGGCATGGATTACATCGCGCAGCTGGATTCGCACGATCCACATCCCTTTGCCAAATCGCGTCCGTCCGACTTCGCGATCGATGGCTGGGCCGTAGTGTCCGGCGGCGAGACGCATCACTTGCCGCACACCCATTCGCGCGCCTGGGGCACGGGCGTTTATTATGTCGTGCAGCCGGAGGTGTCGCGCGAGCCCGGGAGCCACAAAGGTTGGTTGCGTGTCGGGCCGCCGCCGGAGGCCGGAGCGACGGCCGGCGAGAATTGGGAACAACGCTTGATCGAGCCAGTGCCTGGCAGCTTCATCTTCATGCCGGGCTATTTCCACCACGACACCGAGCCGATGGGCGTCGATCAGGAGCGGATCTGCGTCGCGTTCGAGATCCAGCCGAAAGAGCTGACGCAGAAGGGCGATCACAACGACTATTGAAAAACTGGATGCCCACCTGCGCGGGCATGACAGCGAAGGGTTTGCCTTACGAGGCGCTCTTCTCGCGGGCTTCGCCCTTGTCGGAGTAGGTGTAGAGCGGGCGCGCCTTGCCTTCGACGACGTCCGCCGTGATCACCACCTCCTGCACGCCGTTGAGCGTGGGGAGCTCGAACATCGTCTCGAGCAGGAAGCCTTCCATGATCGAGCGCAGGCCGCGAGCACCGGTGCGGCGCGAGATCGCCTTGCGGGCGATGGAATGCATCGCCTCTTCCTGGAAGCGCAGCTTGACGCCTTCCATCTCGAACATGCGCTGATACTGCTTGGCGAGCGCGTTCTTCGGGCGCGTCAGGATCTCGATCAGCGCCGGCTCCGACAAATCGCCGAGCGTCGCGAGGATCGGCAGACGGCCGATGAATTCCGGGATCAGGCCGAACTTCAGCAGATCTTCCGGCTCGACTTCGCGCAGGACTTCGCCGGTGCCGCGCTCATCGGGCGAGCGGACATTCGCGCCGAAGCCCATCGAAGAGCCATGCGTGCGGCCGGAGATGATCTTGTCGAGGCCGGCGAAGGCGCCGCCCACGATGAAGAGGATGTTGGTCGTGTCGACCTGCAGGAACTCCTGCTGCGGATGCTTGCGCCCGCCCTGCGGCGGCACGGAGGCGACGGTGCCTTCCATGATCTTGAGCAGCGCCTGCTGCACGCCCTCGCCCGAGACGTCGCGGGTGATGGACGGGTTGTCCGACTTGCGGCTGATCTTGTCGACTTCGTCGATGTAGACGATGCCGCGCTGGGCGCGCTCGACATTGTAGTCGGCGTTCTGCAGCAGCTTGAGGATGATGTTCTCGACGTCCTCGCCGACATAGCCGGCTTCGGTCAGGGTCGTGGCGTCGGCCATCGTAAAGGGCACGTCGAGGATGCGGGCGAGGGTCTGCGCGAGCAGCGTCTTGCCGCAGCCCGTCGGGCCGATCAGCATGATGTTGGACTTCGCGAGCTCGACATCGCCGTTCTTGCCGGACGAATTGATGCGCTTGTAGTGGTTGTGGACCGCGACGCTCAGGACCTTCTTGGCGTGCGCCTGGCCGACCACGTAATCGTCGAGGACCTTGAAGATTTCCTGGGGCGTGGGCACGCCCTCCTTGGACTTCATAAAGGAGGTCTTGTTCTCCTCCCGGATGATCTCCATGCAGAGCTCGACGCACTCGTCGCAAATGAAGACCGTCGGTCCGGCAATGAGCTTGCGGACTTCGTGCTGACTTTTGCCGCAAAAGGAACAGTACAGCGTATTTTTGGATTCGCCGCCGCTCGCCTTACTCATTGTGTCTCCAAGGCTTTTCGCCCAATTCTCTTGCGCCGCCGAAGCAGCGCGGTGTTCAAGACATTCGACCACGTTAGCGCCGGGCGGATCAAGAATTGTTTAATCCGCCAGGTTTCGGCGGAAATCCGGCGTTTTTTAGGGAACTCAGCCGGCTTCCGCCCCTTCGGGACGGCGCGCCATCACCTGGTCGATCAGACCGAAGGCCTTGGCTTCGTCGGCGGTCATGTATGTATCGCGGTCGAGCGCTTTTTCAATCTCCGCCAGCGTCCGGCCGGTGTGCTTGACGTAGATCTCGTTCAGGCGGTGCTTGAGCTTGACCACTTCCTCGGCATGGCGCGCGATGTCGGCGGCTTGGCCGTAGAACGAGGCGCTCGGCTGGTGCACCAGCATGCGGGAATTGGGCAGCGCGAAACGCTCGCCCTTCTTGCCGGCCATCAGCAGCAGCGACGCGGCGCTCGCGGCCTGGCCGATGCAGAAGGTCTGGATCGGCGGGCGGATGAGCTGCATCGTGTCGTAGATCGCCAGGCCCGCCGTGACGACGCCGCCCGGCGAGTTGATGTACATGTGAACTTCCTTCTTGGGGTTCTCCGACTCCAGGAAGAGAAGCTGGGCGATGATGACGCTGGCGCCGTAATCCTCGATGCCGCCTGTGATGAAGATCACCCGCTCCTTGAGGAGACGCGAATAGATGTCATAGGCGCGCTCGCCGCGGGCGGTCTGTTCGACCACCATCGGAACCAGCGTGTTCATGTGGACGTCGCGCGGGTCTGCCATTCCATTCCAGCCTTTCGAATCAACGATGCCGAGAGTCTTACGCGCGGCCCGGCGCGTCAACGCACATATAGAGTGCCGGCCGCCGCTTTGCGACCATGGCGTATAAAGGGTTATTTCGGCGCTAATTTCAGTGATGCCGCGCGCCGGCGTCGAACATGTGCATCACCCAGATCGTCGTGCCGATCTCGGCGGCAATGGGAACCACCGCGATCACCACGCCCCAGCGCGCCAGCGTCAAACGGTGCCGCACGAAACCGGTCCAGCCGAGCACGAGGCCGAGCAAGCCCAGCAGCGGCACGATCCAGATCGCGGCGAAGGCGAGCAGGCCGGTCGAGGTCCAGCCCACCATGAGGTCTTCGGGACGCGACAGCGCCATCGCGAGAGACGCCGGTACGCCGCCGATCACGCCGGCGATCGTCAGGAGTATAAGCGCCGGCTTGAGCCATCCCGGCCGGCCCGCGGCGTCCACGGATTATTCCGCCTTCATTTTCTCGGACGCGTCGTCCGGGTCCATGAACAGCGTGTCGCGGTCGACCTTCTTGTCGGTGACTTCCGCGAGCTCGGCGATGAAGTCGACGACCTTGTCCTCGTAGATCGGCGCGCGGATCTCGGCGGCGGCCTGCGGGTTCTGGGTGTAGAAGTTGAACACCTGCTGCTCCTGGCCAGGGAACTGGCGGGCGCGGGCGCCGATGGCGCGCTGCAATTCTTCCGGCGCGACGGTGATGCCGTTCTGCTCGCCGAGCTTGGCCAGCACGAGGCCGAGGCGCACGCGGCGCTCGGCGATGTCGTGATATTCCTTCTTGAGCTCGTCCTCGCTCTTGCCTTCGTCGGCGGCGGTCTTGCCTTCGCGCTGCAGCTCGGCTTCGACCTGCTTCCAGATGCCGTCGAACTCGCTCTCCACCATGCCGGGCGGCAGGGCGAAGGAATGCTGCGCGTCGAGCGCGTCGAGGATGCGGCGCTTGAGGTGCAGGCGGCTCGCCTTGGCAAAGTCGGATTTGATCTGCTCGCGGACGCGATCCTTGAGCGTGGCGAGGTCTTCCAGGCCGAGCTTCTTGGCTAGTTCGTTGTCGATCGCGACCGGCTCGGGCGCTTTCACGTCCTTGACGGTCACGGCGAACACCGCGTCCTTGCCGGCGAGCGTGGCTTCGGGATAGTCGGCCGGGAACACGACCTTCACATCGCGCGCCTCGCCGATCTTGGCGCCGATCAGCTGGTCCTCGAAACCGGGGATGAGCTGGCCGCTGCCGAGGCTGAGATTGAAGTCGTCGGCCTTGCCGCCGGGGAATTCGACATCGTCGACCTTGCCGACGAAATCGATCACGACAGTGTCGCCGCTTTCGGCGGCAACACCGTCGCCGCGCGTGGTGAAGGTCTTGGTCTGATCGGCGAGACGCTTGAGCGCTTCGTCGACATCGGCGTCGGTGACTTCGCCGACCAGGCGCTCGACTTTGAGCTTGGCGACATCGGTCAGTTCGAAGTCCGGCATCAGGTCGACCTTGACCGTGAATTCGAGATCGGACTTGCCGTCGATGACGGAATCGATGGCGCCGACGAGATCGACCTTGGGCGGGCTCGCGGGCTTGAGCGCGTTGTCGGTGACGGCCTTCTGGCTCGTCTCGTTGACGACATTCTCGACGATCTCACCCATCAGCGACTTGCCGAATTGCTTCTTGAGGAACGAGACCGGCGCCTTGCCCGGGCGGAAGCCCTTGAGGTTCATGCGCGGCTTCATCTCTTCGAGACGGCCGGTGAGGCGCGAGTCGAGATCGGATTGGGCGATCACGACCTTATATTCGCGGCGCAGGCCTTCGGAGACGGTCTCGGTGATGGTCATGTCGAACTTTCCCTGCTTCTTAATTCGTGCCGTCGGTCCGGAGATTTGCGGCCTGCCATTCGAAGCTGCGAAGCAGCAAAGAATGGTGCGGGCGGAGGGACTTGAACCCCCATGACTTTCGCCGCTGGTACCTAAAACCAGTGCGTCTACCAGTTCCGCCACGCCCGCTCCGGGGCCTTGCCGTGTCCTGGGTTTTTCGAAGGCCCAAAGCGCCGGAAGGCGGGCCGTATAGCAGGGGTTTTGGGGGGTTGCTAGGGCCCCTGGCAGACAGCCAAACGAACCGCCGCCGCCGCGGGGGAGCGCGGCGGCGGCCAACCGGCATCACGCCGGCGCGGGAGCCTGACTTAGTTCGGCTCCACGCATTTCGGGCTCAGGGTGGTGCCCCAGGCGTTGTAGACGACGTTGGACGGGACGGACGGATTGTAGGTCACGTCGGCCGGGGTGCAGGTGATCGTCTTGCCGAGGATCGCATGCACTTCGGTGCTGAAGGTCGCGCCGCTGGGCACGCCCTGGAGCGAGGCGCACATCGCCTTGCCGATCGGGAAGCTGCCCGACCACGGGGTCGAGCCGCCGTTCCACACCACCCGCATCTTGGCCGCATAACCGGCGCCGACGAGGAGGTTGACGCAGGATGCGTTCTGCGCCGCCGCCGGCGTGGCGGTGAGCGAGAGGCCGAAGCAAAGACCGGCCAGCGCGGGGAGGACGGTCAGGAGACGGAGTTTCATTGTCTTTTTCCTTTAAGGTTGCAGTGGGTCGTTCCCTGTCCGGCGCACCAGACAGAGTTCTTGGTTTGTTCCAGTCTCCTGGTGGACTTTTCCCTCGATATCTCGAGTTGACGGATAATAATCCTATATCGAATGGGATGTAAAGCCTAAAATTGTCTCGCCGCTGATAATTCCCGTTCGTAGAGCGCGACATCCCAGTAGCGGTCGAATTTGCGGCCGATCTCGGGTTGGACGCCGATCAGCCTGAAGCCGAACGCCAGATGCAGTGCGACGGACGGCGCGTTGGGCAGCGTGATGCCGGCGATCAGGCGGCGGATGTCCTCGCCCTGCAGCGCGTCGATCAAGGTCGTGTAGAGGCTGCGGCCGAGGCCGTGCCCGTGCGCGTCGGGCGCGAGATAGACGCTGAGTTCGGCAGAGGTGTCGTAAGCCGCCTTATCGCGGAATTTGCCGCTGCTCGACCAGCCGATCGGCGTCCCGTTGCGCGTTGCGACGAAGCATTGGTGGCGGCCGGTGGGCTTGAAGCTGTCGAGCCAAGGTTGGCGTTGCGCCAGCGTGCGCGGTTCCAGGTCGAAGGTGATCGGCGTCGTGGCGACGTAGTGGTTGTAGATCGCAAGGAGTGCGGGGAGATCGCCCTGCTCTACGCGACGGATCGCGATGTCATTCATTGTCGTGCAAGACCTTCAACACGGCGGGCAATTGTTCGGGGATGTCTTCGGCGATCAGGCCGGGGCCGAAACTGCTTGCGGCTTCGCCGTGGAGCCATACCGCCATCGCGGCGGCGTCGAAGGCACTGACGTTTTGCGCCAGCAAACCGCCGATGATGCCGGCGAGGACGTCGCCGGAGCCCGCGGTGGCGAGCGAGGGCGGCGCGTTGCCGTTGACGATGGCGCGGCCGTCCGGCGCGGCGATCACGGTGTCGGCGCCTTTGAGCAGCACGGTGCATTTGGCCTGGACCGCGGCGGTGCGGACGGCTTCGACCTTGCTGGATGACGACGCCAGAAGGCCGGGGAACAGGCGCTCGAACTCGCCCTGGTGCGGGGTGAGCACGGCGGACTGGCGCAGCAGGAAGAACAGCACGGCGGGTTTTTCCGCGAACGAAGTCAGCGCGTCGGCATCGAGCACGACAGCGGCCTTGCTCGCGAGCGCGGCGCCGACGAGGTCTTGCGTCGCGGTGCCGACGCCGCAGCCGGGGCCGATCACGACAGCGTTGAGGCGCGCGTCGGCGAGGAGCTTCTTGAGGCCCGTGGTGCCGTCGAACGGCTTGACCATGATCGCGGTGAGGCTGACGGCATTGACCGCGACGGCGTCCTGCGGACTGGCGACGCTGACGAGGCCAGCGCCGGCGCGCAACGCACCGCGCGCGGCGAGACGGGCGGCACCGGTGGCGTGCGCCGAGCCGCTGACAACGAGGCAGTGGCCGCGGGCGTATTTGTGGCCGTTGGTTTTGGGCCAGGGAAATTGCCATTGCGCCGGGCCGTTCTCGAACAGGTTCGGCTTGCCTTCGGCGAGCGCGGCTTCGGGGATGCCGATGTCGGCGACGACGATCTCGCCGCACAGCGCGCGGCCGGGCTGGAGCAGGTGCGCCGGCTTCTTGCGGAAGAAGGTGACGGTGAGACCGGCTTCGAACGCGGTGGTGCCGCGTTGCTGACCTGTGTTGCCGTCGATGCCGCTCGGGACATCGATGGCGATGATGCGGTCCTTGTAGTCGGGCGAGGCTTGCGCGAGGCGCAGGGCTTCGCTCTCCAGCGGGCGCGACAGGCCGGCGCCGAACAGCGCGTCGACGAAGAGATCGGCCATGCGGTTGCTCTCGGCAATGCGGATGGTTTCGCCGGTCCAGCGCCGCGCCATCTCGGCGGCGTCGCCTTTGTAGGCACCGATGTCGCCGAGGGTTTCGACCCAGACGTCCCAGCCGCGCGCGTTGAGGTGGCGGGCGGCGACGAGGCCGTCGCCACCATTGTTGCCGGGGCCGCACAGCACCGCGACCGTGCGCGGCGTCCAGCGCGCGGCGATGGCATCGGCCACGGCCTTGCCGGCCTGCTCCATCAGCTCGAGCGTCGGCGTGCCATGCGCGGCGGCATAGCGGTCGGCGGCGGCCATCTGGTCGACGGTGAGGATCTCGTCTGTCATCTGACCCGATAGTGATAGCGATAGAGCTCGCTGTCGAAGCCTAAACTCTCGTAGAGCGCAATGGCAGAGTGATTGTTGGCGACGACCTGGAGGCAGGCGCCGGTGGCGCCGGCGTCCCGGCCGCGGCGGAGCAGTGCCGACAGCGCGGCGCGCGACAGGCCCTTGCGGCGCTGGGCCGGGTCGGTGACGACCCATTGCAGGCAGATCAGCTTGTCGTGGAAGGCGCCGAAGCCGACCGAGGCGATCTCGCCGCTGTCGTCACGGGCTTCGGCGAAGAAGGCGGGCACCGAGAGCGCGTTCAGCACGTCGCGCCGGCCTTGCGCCTCGGCGTCCGAGCAGCGCGACAGGCGCTGATAGGCGGCCAGCCAGTCGCGGCTTGGGCGGCCTTCGAGAATATCGACGGCCACGTCTGACGCGGGTTTCGGCGGACGGCGCTTGCGGAAGTTCATGTAGAGCGTCCTGGTCTCGTCTTCCTTGGCGTAGCCCCGCGCCACCAGGGCGGAGTCGAGATCGGGCGGCGCGGTCGACAGGATGCGGAAATAGGTCGGCTGGGCATGGGCGCGGTAGACGCTCTCGCAATAGGCGATCTTGTCGCCGAGGGCGCGATGGCCGGGGCCGATGACGTTGACCGAGTTGGTTCGGCGGGTCGCGCCGTTGGCGAGGCGGATCAGCCAGCCGTCGTAGAACACCTCCTTCAGCGCCGGCCAGGCGTTCATGCAGGTCTCTTCGACAAGTGCGTTGAGCTTGGGCGTGTCCATGGCGGTCTTCCTTGCGAAGAACCGGACAGCGAAGAGCCTCGAAAAACGAAAAACCCCGCGCGATCCGGTGGGGTTTTTTCGTGCGATGCGTTTTTCAAAAAAAGCGCGTGCCTACTCACCCCATCGGAAGGTGGTACGGCGTCGCGAAATGGTGGCGTTCGAGAACATGGCGCGCAAGATAAGCAAAAAGAGCACGAGCGCAAGTGGGCAACGCGTTGCGTGCTTCGAGGCTCCGCCGTTGGCGGAGCACCTCAGCATGACGAGAGCAGTGTGCTCAATGGGCGAGCGGCATCCGCAGTGTGTAGTAGTCCACGAGCACCGAGGCGCCGCTGTTGTCGAGATGGTCGAGCCCAATGACGACGAGATCCTGATCGGGAAAAATCCGCAGTTCGCCGTTCATGCCGGGCGCGCCGCCGGAATGGCCGAAATAGGGTGGCTGGTCGTCGGCATGAGTCTCAAAACCGTAGCCGTACCAGCGGGCGTGGTTTTCGGGCCGCGTCGCTTCGGTCAGCAACGCCTTTGGCACCAGCGCGCCGGACTGCAAGGCGGCCGCGAATTTCAGAAGATCGCGCAAGGTGGAGTAGCCGCCGCCAGCGGGCGAGCCGCGGTATGGCAACGTGGCGGTGTTGGGCACCAGGGCACCATCCTTGTGCATATAACCGGGGACGAGACCGGCGATGCTGCCGTCGTCGGGCAGCAAGCCCGTATCGCTCATGCCGGCGGGGCGGAAGATGTGGTCGTCGAGGTATCGATAGTAGTCGCTGCCGCTGACCTTCTCGACGATCGCGCCGAGGAGGACGAAGCCGTAATTGTCGTAGCCGTCCTCCGCGCCGGGAACGTGCTCGGGCGCGCGCGCACCGTAGAGCTTCAGATAGTCGCCGACGGTCTTAAGTTCGAGGCGATGCGCATCGAAATCGGGACCGAAGATGTCGCCGGCGCCGGCGGTGTGGTCCAGCAATTCGCGGATCGTGACTTTCGCTGCGATGTCCTTGTTCGGATAGTCCGGCAGGTAGGTGCCGACCGTGGCGTCGAGCGACAGCTTGCCTTGCCCGGCCAGCTGCAGGATCGCGACGGCGGTGAACATCTTGCCCATCGAGCCGAAGCGGAATTTCATGCGCGTGCCGACCGGCGTCTTGGCGTCGCGGTCGGCGAGACCCCAGCCTTTCTCGAACACGATCCTGCCGTGCCGGGCGACGAGGAGATCGCCGGAGAAGCGGTCGCGCGATGCGAGCGCCTCGGCGCGCGCCGAGAGCGCGACCAAAGCGTCCGTCTCGGAGAGGCGCGGCGGCGCGAATTCGGGCGGCCGCGGGATACCTTCGATATGGATGTCCCACGGCCCGGTGGGGTTGGCGGGATCGATCTTGACGACGAAGCGATAGATCGCATCGCTCTCCTTTTCGCCGACGAAGGCGGTGACGCCCTGCGGCGTGTCGGTCTCGATCTTCAGGAGCGTGAGGCCGCCGGTCTGGGCGCGGAAATCGAGCGTGTCCTCGACCGTGCGCTGGCGATGGTATTTCGCGATGAACGCCGCGATCCCGGCGCGGTCGGCGGCGTTGAACGTCGACAGATACTCGCCCAGCGCATGTCCCATGGGGGTGTCGGGGATCGCCGGCTCGGCGGCCAGAGCCGGAGAGGCCAGGAGAAGCAGAGCGACGGCGAGATATCGGATCATCTCAAAACCCCTTCGGTGTCTTTTCGAAATGCGGGTCGGTCAGCTCGTAAGCATAGCTCGCGGCGAGGACGCCCGCATCGTCGAACATGCGGCCGACGATCTGGAGGCCCACCGGCAAGCCGTCGCTGGTGAAGCCGCAGGGGACTGACGCGGCGGGCTGCTGGGTCAGGTTGAACGGGGTGGTGAACGGCGTCCAGGCCATCCAGGCGTTGCCGTCGTCCTCGAGCGGGCTGACCTTGCCGATGTCGAAGGCGGTGACGGCGGTCTGCGGCGTCAGCAGGAAGTCGTACTTGTCCATGAACTGGCGCATCGCGCTGCCATAGGCGCCACGGGCGAGGTTGGCGGTGAGGTACTCCTTCTTGGAGAACGCCATGCCCTCCTCCGCCATGCGCCGCAGGCCGGGGTCGAGCTTGGCCATCTGCTCCGGCGTGTAATCGCCGAGCAGGCTGCCGGCGCCGGACCACCACAGCGTCTTGAAGGTGGGACCGGAATCGCCGCCGGGCGGATCGATTTGCTCCACATGGGCGCCGAGCTGCTCGAAGCGCCTGGCGGCGGCGGCGACCAGCGCTTCGATCTCAGGCATGACGCGGGTCGTGAGGCCCATGCGTGGACTGAAGGCGATGCGTTTGCCCTTGAGGGGCGCTTCGATCCCGGCGGCGTAGTCGGTGGGCTCGTGCGGCAGCGAATACCAGTCGCGGCTGTCGGGGCGCGCGATGACGTTCAGCAGCATCGCGCTGTCGAGCACGGTGCGGCTCATCGGACCGACATGGGCGAGCGTGCCGAAAGGCGATAGCGGATAGGCGGGGACACGGCCGAAGCTGGGCTTGAGGCCGTAGGTGCCGGTGAAGCTCGCGGGGATGCGGATCGAGCCGCCGCCATCGGTGCCGAGCGCGAGCGGGCAGAAACGCGCCGCGAGCGCCGCGGCGCTACCGCCGGAGGAGCCGCCGGGCGTCTTGTCTTTGTTCCACGGATTGCGCGTGATGCCGGTGAGCGGAGAGTCGTTGGAGCCCTTCCAGCCGAATTCGGGCGTCGTGGTCTTGCCGATCAGGACCGCGCCGGCTTCGCGCAGGCGCGCGACGGTCGGCGCGTCGGTGCCGATATAGAGATTGGGATCGACGGTGTGCGAGCCGCGCCGCGTCGGCCAGGCTTTTGTCACCAGCAGGTCCTTCACCGCAACCGGCACGCCATCGAGCGGCGACAGCGGCGCGCCTTCGAGCCAGCGCTGCTCCGACGCCTCGGCTTGCGCGAGCGATGTGTGCGCATCGATGTGGCAAAACGCATTGATGCCAGCGTCGAGCGCCTCGATGCGGCCGAGGCAGGTTTCTGCGATCTCGACGGGCGAGAGATCGCGCGACGCGAACAGCGCGGAGAGTTCGGAGGCGGTCAGTTCATGGGGTTCTTTGGACATTCAAAACTCCGTTGTCATCCCCGGCCGAGCGAAGCGAGGGAAGGGGACCCAGGTCTAACCACCGTGACGGTGGAGAGGCCTGAGTCCCCTTCCCTCGAGCCGCTACGCGGCTCTCGCCGGGGATGACAGATGTGTTTTCAATTCACTTTCATCCGTTGCGTTTCAATTCACTTTCGTCAGCGACGCTTCGCTGCCTTTTTCGATCAGGTCGAGCTTGCCGCCGGTGTTGTCGAAGGTCGTCACCGAGCAGTTCTCCGGCGAGAACACCACGACCTTGTCGTCGCCGACCGCCATGCCCATCAGCACGTTGATCGCGACATAGTGCGAGAACACCACGGCGTCGTGATCGAGCGCGGCAATCGAACCGACGCATTGCTGGCGCCACTTGGCGAGCTCGGGCGGCGCGTCGAGCCAGGAGCCGGCCATGAACTGGCGCAGCCAGACGACGCGCTCTTCCAGGGTCATCCCCTTGGGCGAGGGGATTTCGGCGACGCAGATCTCGATCGCCGGATCCTGATGCCAGAGCGCCGCCAGCGGCGCCGCGGTCTCCTGGGTGCGCTTGAGCGGGCTGGAGATGATCGGCATGGGGCCGACGGTTTTCAGCTTCTGCGCCACAGCCTCGGCCTGAGAGCGGCCGAGGTCGTCGAGGCCGGGGTCCATGTCTTCGCCGAAACCGGCGGCGGCCTTGCCGTGGCGGACCAGATAGATGCGGGGCATGGGCAGGACTCCTTGGGCGTAACCGCTTGATTTATCATCATCGGCGTACATTCGAACCACCACATCGCGTATGGGGGGTGGGGGTGCGGCAACCTTCGGCAAGATAATTGTTCGACGAAAAAAACATACCCCCTCCCCCCTCCTGTTCGGTCGCCGGTTTATGCCGGCGGGCATACGTCACGCCGCTGAGATGGGACCTGGCGGGCCGGCTTCAAGCGCGCGGGGCGGGAGCGATGTGCCGGCGCGGTGCTCTATCCCGTCGTGGGGCGGCGCGTTCGGGCGCTTGGCGGCGCGAACCGCGACGCCGAGACGGGGATAGATGTCGCAAAAATATCTTCGAATGTTCAGTAACCGTGCGCATCCTGCGGCATGGGTGATCCGGGGTGGCCGGCACGAGGCCTGCCATGACGGTTGAGGGTGGTTGCGCTCCGCCTTGCGTGGAGCGCATTGCGTCCGACAAGCCTACAACGTCAGGTCGACGCCATAATTGGCTGCGGCGATGACCGCGAAATACAGGATCGCGCAAAGCGCCACGGCGCCGCTTGTCCAGATGATCGCGCGCCGCATCGCTTTTACTTCGCCAGCGCATCCCACGCCGCCATGGCGAGGCCGAAGCCACGCAGGTCGCCGGTGGTGGTGCCGTGCATGACGTTCATCACGTAAGCGACCGTGGTGTGGGCATCCATGTCGATGATGGCGATCGAGCCGCCATAGCCGCCCCAGTAGATCGTGTTCGGACTGGGGAGCGGCACCGCTCCGCCGGCGAGGCCGAAGCCCATGCCGAAACGCGCGCGGATTCCCATCACCTTGTCGGTGCCGTCGATCTGGAGTTCGAGCGCCTTGCGGCAGCCGGCCTCGGAGAGGAAGCGCTTGCCCTTGGCGACGCCGCCATTGGCGAGGATGGTGTGGATCTCGGCGACCGAACGCGCATTGCCGGTGCCGCCGGCGGCGGGGATCTCGGCGCCGCGCCAGGCGCGGGTTTTCGTTTCCGACACGTCGATGCCGGGATTGGTCGCCATGTTGCGCGCGAGCTCGCTGAGCGTGCCGTCGCCGGCGCCCTCGCCGGGCGGCGGCGGGATGAGGTCGGCGACGCGAGCATCTTCCGAGGCGGGAAGTCCGATCCAGAAATCGGCGCCGAGCGGCTGCGCGATCTCCTCGCGGAAGACGGCGCCGATGGATTTTCCGGTGACGCGGCGGATGACTTCGCCGACGAGATAGCCCTGCGTCAGGCCGTGATAGCCGGGTGCGGTGCCGGGCTCCCAGAACGGCGCTTGGGCGGCGAGGAGCGAGGTCATCTTGTCCCAGTCGTAGATGTCGTGGACCGTGACCGGCTCCTTCCAGCCGGAGAGGCCGGCGGAGTGGCTCATCAGATGCGAGACCTTGACGGCGGCTTTGCCGTTGGCGGCGAATTCGGGCCAGTACTTCGCGACCGGCGCGTCGAAATCGATCAGGCCGCGGTCGGCGAGGAGCAGCGCGGTGAGCGCGGTCATCGTCTTGGTCGTCGAGTAGACGTTGATGATGGTGTCTTTTTGCCAGGGCTTTGTCTTGGCCGCGTCGGCGTAACCGCCCCACAGATCGACCACGGTCTCGCCGTTGCGCGTGGCACAGAACGAGGCGCCGATATCGGCGCCGGTCTCGAAGTGGCCGTCGAAGACTTTTTTGACTTCCTCGTAGCCGTCATGGACGAAGCCGTGGCTGTTTGTGGTCATGATGTTTCCCCTCCTCCGCTGTCATTCCCGCGAAGGCGGGAATCCAGTCTTGCTGCGACCATACTGGATGCCCGCATTCGCGGGCATGACAATTTTTATGAATTGAAACGAAACAGGTTCGTCACTTCGCCCGCCGTCACCGTGCCGGGCTTGCCGAGCATTTCTTCGCGCATCATCCAGTCGAGGATCTGGTCGTCGTCCGGCGTGTGGGCGAGGAAGCGTTTGTCGCCGTCCTGTTTGCCGACGACGAGGCCGAAGCGCTTGCCGCGACGGTCGGTGACGACGGTGTAGGTTTCGATCGTGGCGGGGCCGCTCGGCTGCTCGACGACGGTGGGATGCGCCATCGCGTCGATGTCTTTCTGATAGGTCTTGGGGTCTTCGCGCTGCCACTTTCCGTTCGTCGGCTTGGTCGAATAGATGCCGGCGGAGTGCTTGGTGACGTACCAGCCATTGCCGGTGACGAGGCCGAACTTGCCGGGCGCCTTGCGCACCTTGTCGGCCATCTGGACGATGGAGTGCATCACGTAGTTGTTGCCGGGGCCGCCGAAATAGGGGAGCCCGCCGGTGATGGTGAGGCCGCGCGGATCGTCGGGCGCGATGCCGAACTCGAGGCAGCCGATCTCGACGGCGCTCGGGAAGCAGGAATAGAGGTCGATGAACGCGACATCGCCGATGTCGATATCGGCCATCGCGAACGCCTTTTTGCCGATGGTGCGGATGGCGGGCGAGGAGTGGAAGTTGACGCGTTCGCTGACGTTCCAGATGTCGGCGGCGTCGCCGCAGCCATGCAGGAAGACCCATTTGGATTCCGGGATGCCGAGTTCGCGCGCCTTGGCGACGCTGGTCATCACGACGGCGGCGGCCATGTCGACCTCGATCACGGCGTTGAGGTATTTGGTGTAGGGGAAGCCGACGAAACGGTTCTTGTCGGTGGGGGTCGAGATTTCTTCCGGCGAGCGGTAGGTGGGAAACCAGCTGTAGGGATTCTCCGACGCGATCTTGGTGAAGGGCGAGAAGAACTTGCCGAGCCATTCGAGATGCTCGGCGGAGGAGCGGCGCTTCATGCCGCGCAGGCCGTTCTCGAACAACGGATAGACGTTGACGGGGAAGGCGAGGCCGTGGCGGCGCTCGTAATCGGTGGTGCCGCTGCGCATGTCGCCGATCTCGGACGGGTCGTCACCGGGGTCGGCGTCGGGACCGGTGGCCCAGCCGAGATCGACGCCCTGCTTCATCGCGCCGAGCATCGAGGCGATATATTCGGCGCCGGCGAGCAGCGCGATCTCGCATTCGCCGTTCGCAATCTCCTCGGCGGTGCGGTTGACCAGCCATTGAGGCGTGTTGCCACCGGTCGCGGTGTAGAAGGCGCGGCGCGGACTGGCGCCGATCTTGTTCGCGAGGCTGTGCGGCGGATTGCGGAACATGCGCTTGGGCAGGCGGCCCTGGTCGCCGGGGGAGTCGGCGGTGAAGCGCACGACGGCGACGGTGTCGATCGCGGCGGCGAGATTGGCCGCGCCGGTGTCGGCGATGGCGTCTTTCGCGACCTTGGCCAGCATGTCGATGGGCGAGAGGCTGGCGCGGATGTCGGTCTTCGCCGTGCGCTGGGTGAACTGCGCGCCGCCGACGAGGATGGGGGTGCGGGGGTCGAGGGGTGCGGTCATGCGAAAATTACTTTCCTGAGAACCCTGCCGGCGGCGATCCTGCGCGCCGCTTTTGCGCTATGGTGCCCCATCACTCGCAGAGGGGAATAGCATGCTCAAGGGGATTGTTCGCGCGCTCGCGATTTGCGGCGCCTTGCTTGCCGTTACGCCAACAATCGCCGCCGCGCCGATGGCGGACGCCACCGTGCTGGCGCCGCTGCAGCAATTCGCCGACGGCATGAATGCCGGCGACTTCAAGAAGGCGGGCGCGGCGTATGCCGCCTCGGCCTCGATCATCGACGAGTTCGCGCCGCATCATTGGAATTCGTTCGGCGACTGGCTGCGCGACGCCGGCGCGTTCTTCAAAGCGAACGGCGTCACCGATCTGCACATTGCGCTCGGCAAGGCGACCGACACGCAGATCGGCGCGCATGAGGCCTATCTGGTGGTGCCGACGGTGCTGACCTCGAAGACGCACGGCAAGCCGACGACGGAGAAGGGCATCTTCACGTTTGCGCTGGTGAAAGGCGCGGCGGGCTGGAGCATCGCCGGATGGGCGTGGACGACGCTGTAAGTATCGCGTCCAGTCGAAACGCCCCCTCACCCTGCCCTCTCTCCCCGGTTCGCGGGAGCGAGGGTGACTTATGTTTTGAAATATCGCTCCAACCTTGCCACCGCTTCCTCGATCACCGCGTGTTTCTTGCAGAAGGCGAAGCGGACCATGTTGGTGGGCTTGGCTTCGCTGAAGAAGACGCTGAGTGGGATCAGGGCGACGCCGGCTTCTTTCACCAGGCGCTCGCAGAAGATTTGGTCGGGTTCGTTGGTGAGGTTCGCGATGCTCGCGGTTAGGAAGTAGGTACCTTCGCAAGGGAGCAGATCGAAGCCGAGCTTGGCGATGCCGGCGGCGAGCTTGTCGCGCTTGGCTTGCAGGTCCTGGGTGAGCTGCAGCGTGAAATCGATGTGGTTCTCGATGCCATCGGCGACGCCGAGCTGGAGCGCGGCGGGTGTCGTGAAGGTGATGAACTGGTGCGCCTTGGTGACGACGTCGACGAGCCTGGCGGGGCCGGTGACCCAGCCGACCTTCCAGCCGGTGAGGGAGAACATCTTGCCGGCCGAGCCGATGCGGACGCAGCGCTCGGCCATGCCGGGCAGCGCGATCAGCGGCGGGGTGCGCTTGCCGTCGAAGACGAGGTGCTCGTAGACCTCGTCGCAGATGACGAGGGCGTTCGTGTCCTTGACGACCTTGGCGAGGAGCTCGAGCTCTTCGCGGCCGAAGACGCGGCCGATCGGGTTGAGCGGCGTGTTGATCAGGACGGCGCGGGTGTTGGGGCCGATCACGGCGCGCAACGCGGCTTCGGTGAGGCGCCAGTGCGGCGGGGCGAGCTTGACACTCTTTACGACCGCGCCGACCGCTTGCGCGATGGGGCGGTAGCAATCGTAGGACGGCTCGATCAGCACGATCTCCTCGCCCTGCCCCACCAGACCCATGATCGAGGCGGTGAGCGCTTCGGTGGCGCCGGAGGTGATCAGCACCTCGGTCTCGGGATCGAAGTTCAGATCGTAGAAGCGTTTCGCGTGGCCGGCGACGGCGCGGCGCAGTTCGGCGCGGCCCTTCATCGGCGGGTATTGGTTGGGGCCGTCGGTCAGCGCGCGCGCCGCGACCTCGCGCACCGCGAGCGGGCCGTCCTCGTCCGGAAAGCCCTGGCCGAGATTGATCGCATTGTGCGCCACGGCGAGCGCCGACATGTGGGTGAAGATCGTGGTCGGAAGGCGGGCGAAGAGCGTGCTGGGCATGGCGGCAGCTTCGCAAGGCCAAGGCGCGCCTTCAATAGTGCCGTTGCGACAGGATTGCCTTGACGGGCAAAACACCTAGCATCGGGCAAAATACATCTCAGGAAGGTCTCTCCCATGTCCCATGACATCGTCATTCGCGGCGGTACGGTCGTCGACGGCAGCGGCGCGGAGCCGTTTGAGGCAGATGTCGCCGTTGCGGGCGGGCGGATCGTGGAGATCGGCGCCGTGACGGGCAAGGGCAAAGAAGAGATCGATGCCAAAGGCTGCGTCGTGTCGCCGGGGTTCATCGATCTGCATACGCATCTCGACGCGCAGATCGGGTGGGACCCGGATTTGACGCCGATCTCGTGGCACGGCGTGACGACGGCGCTGATGGGCAATTGCGGCGTGACGTTCGCGCCGTGCAAGCCGGCCGACCGCGAATTCCTCGCCGGGATGATGGAGTCGGTGGAAGACATTCCGCGCCAGGCGATCATGAGCGGGCTGCCCTGGACGTGGGAGGATTACGGCGACTATCTCAGCGCGGTGGAGAAGCTGCGGCCCGGAATTAATATCGCCGGCCTCGTGGGGCATAGCGCGGTGCGTTACTACGTGATGGGCGACCGGTCGTTCGCCGATCAGGCGACCGACGCCGAGAAGGCGCAGATGGCGAGCATCGTGGGCAAGGCGCTCGATGCCGGCGCGGTGGGCTTCTCGACCAACCGCTTCGCGCCGCACAAGGCGCCGGACGGGCGCTCGATCCCCGGCACGTTTGCCGATCCGTCGGAGTTGATCGCAATCGGCAAGGCGGTGACGGCGCGCGGCGGGTTGATGCAGGCGGTCGGCGCGACCGGCGATGTGCTCAAGGCGATCGCGGACGAAGCGGGCAGCCGCGTGCTGTTCAGCTATGGCGTCGGCGCGAGCAAGGGCGATGGGCTGCGCTCGGCGCAAAGCATCGACAAGATGGCGGAGGGGCGCGATCTCACGGCGATCTGCCAGGTGAAGGGAACGGGCTTCATGTTCGGGGTGCAGTGCTCCCTGCCCTTCCGCGGCGAGAGCTGGGAAAAAGTGCGGGCGATGGATTTCGCGGGGCGCGTCGCGGCGATCCGCGATCCGCACATGGCGGCACGGCTGATCGAGGAAGGCGAGTCGCGCCTGCCGCTCGAGCACACCTATTATATCGGCGATGCGGAGACGCCGAATTTGACGGCGCCGCGCGATGCCAGCGTCAAGGCCGAGATGACGGCGCGGGGCGAGAGCTTCGTCGAATACTTCCTGCGCGTGTCGCGCGAGACCGATGGGCGGGCGTTGTTCAACTATCGCCTGTTCTGCCAGGACATGGATGAATTGGGCGATCTGTTCGCGGGCTCCAAGCATGTGCTGCCGAGCCTGGGCGACGCGGGGGCACATGTCTCGCAGATCATCGATGCGGACTGGGCGACGTTCACGCTGAAATACTGGATCAAGGAGCGCAAGGTCTACACGCTGGCGCAAGGCATCAAGCGGATGACGTCGGACGGGGCGCGGATCATGGGGCTGGCGGATCGCGGCACGCTCGCGGTGGGCAAGCGGGCCGACGTCAACGTATTCGACCTCGACCGCGTGACGCAATTGCAGCCGCATATCGTGCACAATTTCCCGGGCGGCGCGGCGCATTTCACGCAGCGGGCGCGCGGCTATCGCGCGACGCTGGTCAACGGCGCGGTCAACGTGCGCGAGGATCAGAGCACCGGCGCGCGGGCGGGCATGGTGCTGCGGCACGGGCGCTGAGCGGCTCAGCGCATTTCCGTGATCGGCACCGTGGCGTTGTGTTCGGTGCCGGCGCTGCTCCAGCGCACGGCCAGCGGCGCATCCGTCTCTAGCCGCGCGTCCCAGGCGCGCCGGTCGAGACCGGCCGCCGGCCTGCCGTCGACGGAGATGATCTTGGCGCCACGAGCCATGCCCGCGAGCGCGACGGCCGATCCAGGAACGACGCCGAGCACCGTGCCGGTGCCGTCGAAGGCAAGCCTGAAGCCGGGCGTGCGCTCTGCTGGGACCGTGAACCTGTTTCCCGCGAAGAGCGGTTCGAACACAACCACCCGCCGCGACGGCTCGAACTCCATGCGAAATTGACTGACCACGTCGACGCCGATATCTCCGACCGGAAGATCATCGTTGATGGCCAGGACCGGCGCATCCGCGTGCCATGGCCCCAAACCAAGCGGCTCAACCAACGTCGTCACAGAGGTCGTCTGTTCGTTCGCAGCATTCAGCACGACGGGCCCGGCAATCGGCGGGTGCTGGAAAGCCGCATCCCCGATTTCGACCGACCGCATTTCCCATGCGAAGGCGTCGTCGCCGGTGTCGATCAGGGTGGGCACGCTGCGATGCCCGATCGTCATGGGGATGGTTGGGATGTTGAACGGCATCTCATAAGGAAGTTCAAAACCTTTCGTCAGCGGGATGGGCGAAGCGCTCACGGTGAGGCGATGCGCCGCCAGATCGAACAGGAGATTGGAATTGCCGAACGAACGAAACCCCAGAACACCGTCGACGCCGAACGTGTCGTCCTGGATCGCCCAGACGCCGTTCAGCGTCGCACCGCCGATTGCGAGCCTGGCGAGACGCACCACGTCGCGGTGACCGGCGCGATCGAACACAACCGGAGCCCGCGCCGCCGCAACGACCTTGCTGCTGACAACCGTGTAACTCCCGCCGGTGTCGAACTCGAAGGTGAATGGTCCGCGTCCGTTGACGTACACCTGCATGTAAGGACATTTGTAAAAGCCTTGATGATCGGTGCCCTTCAGCGGGATCGTCACGATCGCCTGCGCCAGATGCACTTCGCCGGTCGGAGCGAAGATCATAGCGCGGACCTCCGGCGTGAGATCGCGCGCCGACACCGGCACGGCGGCGATGAGCGCGACCGCGATGGCTGCGGCACTCGTCTTCATGGCTTTACCTTCCCGTCTCTCTAGAACGGTACGGCAAGAGGCTTCCCACCGTCTATCGAACGCGAGATGGTAAGCTGCCGAGGGCACAAATTATGGGCATTCTGATATCTTTTTGGGCACTTCCCCAATAGCGCGCTGCGGTCGATTCGCAACTCCTTGTAAATAATGGATTTTTTTGCCGCAAAAACCGGCACAAATCCTGCTAAATCGTTAACAGAGCGCGGCACCGTTGAGAGCCGCCGGGGAGATTTGCATGAAGAAGATCGAAGCGATCATCAAGCCGTTCAAGCTGGATGAGGTGAAAGAAGCGCTGCAAGAGGTCGGAGTCCAAGGCATCACCGTCACCGAGGCCAAGGGCTTCGGGCGGCAGAAGGGCCATACCGAGCTCTATCGCGGCGCCGAATATGTCGTCGATTTCCTGCCGAAGGTGAAGATCGAGATCGTCGTGGACGAGAGCCGCGTCGAAGCCTCGGTCGATGCGATCCAGAAGGCTGCGCGCACGGGACGCATCGGCGACGGCAAGATATTCGTCCTGAATGTCGAGGAAGCCATCCGCATCCGCACCGGTGAAACCGGCGCGGACGCGATCTAATCGCCCGGACAGGGCAAACAAACGTGTTGGGTAATTTCAACTTCTTGAAGGGGAAGACGTAAGACATGGCAAAGACCGCAGCTACGCCGGCGAGCATTCTGGCGCTGATCAAGGAAAAAGAGGTCAAGTTCGTCGACGTGCGGTTCACCGACCCGCGCGGCAAGTGGCAGCACGTCACTTTCGACCTGTCGATGGTCGATGAGGACTTCCTGACCGTCGGCACGATGTTCGACGGCTCGTCGATCGCCGGCTGGAAGGCGATCAACGAATCCGACATGACGCTGGTGCCGGACCTCGACACCGCGGTGATCGATCCGTTCTTCGCGCAGACCACGCTGGTGCTGGTGTGCGACGTGGTCGAGCCCACGACGGGCCAGCCTTATGGCCGCTGCCCGCGCTCCATCGCCAAGGCGGCGGAGAAATACGTCAACGCGTCGGGCGTCGGCGACACGACCTATTTCGGTCCGGAAGCCGAATTCTTCATCTTCGATGACGTGCGTTTCGAAGTCGGGATGAACAAGAGCTTCTACTATCTCGACTCGATCGAGGGCGCCTACAACACCGGCACGGAATACGAGCAGGGCAATCTGGGCCACCGTCCGGCGGTCAAGGGCGGCTACTTCCCGGTCCCGCCGGTCGACAGCGCGCAGGACATGCGCGGCGAGATGCTCGCCATCATGGGCGACATGGGCATCCAGCCGGAGAAGCACCACCACGAAGTCGCGACCGCGCAGCATGAGCTTGGCTTCAAGTTCAACACGCTGACCAAGTGCGGCGACTACATGCAGATCTACAAATACGTCATCCACCAGGTCGCGGCGGCCTATGGAAAGTCTGCGACGTTCATGCCGAAGCCGATCTATGGCGACAACGGCTCGGGCATGCATGTGCACCAGTCGATCTGGAAGGGCGGCAAGCCGCTGTTCGCCGGCTCGGGCTATGCCGATCTGTCGGATCTGTGCCTGTATTACATCGGCGGCATCATCAAGCATGCCAAGGCGCTCAACGCCTTCACCAACCCGCTGACCAACTCGTACAAGCGCCTGATCCCGGGCTTCGAAGCGCCGGTGCTGCTCGCCTATTCGTCGCGCAACCGCTCGGCGTCGTGCCGCATCCCGTTCTCGAACTCGCCGAACGGCAAGCGCGTCGAAGTGCGCTTCCCCGATCCGGGTGCCAATCCGTATCTCGCCTATGCGGCGATGCTGATGGCGGGCCTCGACGGCATCGAGAACAAGATCCATCCGGGCGATCCGATGGACAAGGACCTCTATGCCCTGCCCCCCGAAGAGCTGAAGCTGGTGCCGACGGTGTGCGGCTCACTTCGCGAAGCCCTCGAGAACCTCGACGGCGACCGCGCCTTCCTGAAGAAGGGCGGCGTCTTCACCGACGACTTCATCGACAGCTATATCGAGCTGAAGATGGGTGACGTGTACCAGTTCGAGCACACGCCGCATCCGGTCGAGTTCAAGATGTATTATTCGGTCTGATCGCCGGACGAATTGCGAACAGGAAGGCCGGGAGCGATCCCGGCCTTCTTTCGTTTTGGCACGCGTCAGAAATTCAGATCGACGATGGTGCGGGTGAGCGACGGCGGGGAGTCGCAGAAGTCGAGCAGGAAGGTGCCGCGCTGGCGCGTCGCGCCCGGTTCCTGGAGCATCTCGAGCAGGAGCGCGTTGCAGCCTTTCGGCGCGACGGTCTCGAAATTCATTGCGCCGCCGGGCGGCATGGCGGTCAGCGTGGGATTGATGCCCATGGCGTATTTGATCGGGTGATCCAATAGCGACGTGCAGCTGACGAAATTCAGATACCAGGATTCGGGGAAATCCGCGCTCGCGGCCGAGTCGCGATAGCGGCGAACCGAGGCCATCTTCTCCGCGATCTTCGACTCCACGCTTCCGCGTCCCGTCTGCAAATAGTAGTCCTGGACCACGAAGGAGACGCCGTCGCGATTGCGGAAATCGATCTTCTTGTAATCGAAATTGCCTTCGCTCTTCGGCCAGACGCGCAGATCGAGCGTGTCGAAGCGCTCCGGCCACTTCGTGCCCGCCGGCGCTTTCTTCCAGGCGTTGTAATCCTCGCCCGAGGCGAAATAGTCGACGGGGGTGCCGGCGTCGATCCGGTCCTGCGCTGCTTCCGGCATGAAATCCCCCCCGACCGGCCCATAGCGGCGCACGTAGACGAGCTTCTTGCGCAATTGGCCGAGCGTGGGGATCGTGCCGTTCTGATTGAAGGGCAGCAGATGCACGTGCTTGTTGAAGAGGTTTTTCGAATTGTCCGCGTTCCAGGGAAAGGTGTGGCGGAGCGCCCCGATCATCTTGCCGTGAAAACTCTGCGTGTCGCCCCACTCATGCTTCACATGCATGACGATGGTCTCGTCGGTCGCCAGGAGAAAATCCCGGAAATTTTCGAGGACGGTGGAGAGCTTCACTTCCGTCCGCGTCTTGCCGTGGTTGATGGTCATGTCGTCGGTGTTGACGCGGATGTCGAAGACGCGGACGCCCTGGTTCAATTGATTGGTGACGGACCAGTTTTGCGTCCGGCTGACCTTGTTCTCGTCGTCCAGCCAGTTGAGGCCGGACGTCACGCTGTCATGGCTGCCGGGGATCGCAAGCTCATGCAGACGCTTGTCCTTCAAGCTGGGATCGGCCATCCAGTTTTTGAGCGACACCGTCATGCTGCCCCCTTTGCTGAAGTCCCTGTTCGCCTGGACCCAGCCGCGCGCGGATTTTGCCCTGCGGATTTTCCAAGTCAAACATTTCGGCGAATAAATCTCGCTGCGCTTCCTCTGCTTACATTACAAGTAAAGAAGCGATGGGTACGCGAGGTGCCCTGCCATGCGGTGGGCATTTTCTTTGTCCGTCGATCCGAATACAGAATCCGAACCCGGACTCGCGGCAAATCGTGCTAAGGTCGGCCCGGGACGAAGGGGGAGCGGAAGCGTGGCAGGGACTGTCGAGAGACTGGCGGCGGCGACGGACAGGACGGTCGAATATTTCGGGCCGCAAATCCGGCGGGTAGCGATCGGGTTCTTCCTGGTCTTCGCGTTCTTCGCCACCGGCGCGGTATTGCTCTTCGTGCTGACCGCCGACCAGTTGCAGAGCAAGATGTCGGCGCCGGGGCTGAACGCGGTCAAATCGTCGATCGGCGCAATCCGCCAGGATGTGGCGTCGGTCGAGTACTACTACAAGGTGCTCGACGTGATCTCGACCAAGCAGGTCGAGACCGAGGAGGGGCTCAACAAGGCCACCATCGAGTCGCAGAGCGCGCTGGCGCGGATGACGAGCAGCGCCGACGATATCAATGCCTTCATCACCCAGAACGACACCGGCTATATAAGGCCGCCGCTGGTCCTCAAACCGTTCGGGCACGCGACGTCGCCACATGGCGACCCGAATGCGCCGCAGCTCGGCATGAGCCCGCGCACGGTCGCGGACGCCGCCGCGCCTGAGCCGGAGCAGGCGCCGGTGGTCGCATCGCCCTCCCCGCTCGACCAGTCGCCGATCCTGGATTTCGGCAGCGAGGTGACGGGATATTTCGCGAATTACTATGCGCAGATCGCCGATGCGACTTCGCCCGAAACGCCGGCGGCGCGCGGCGCGCTCGATGCGTTCCGCAACCAGGTCTACAAAATGCTGCAGACCTATTCCGCGGCGCATGCGCAATACGACACCAGCATCAGCAGCGTGCAATCGCTCCAGGCGCAGCTCGCCGCGCTGACCAAGCAGAAGGCCGAGCTCGACGAGAGCGTCGCGCCCAAGGGCAGCGCGCTGGCGAACGACGAATACTGGAATTTGTGCGAGGACTTCTTCTCGTTCAAGACGCTGGTCGGCGACTGGGCCTACAAGATCGTGCTGCTGCCCAAGATGATGCTGATCCTCACGCTCGCGATCTTCATGGGCATCCTGGGCAGCCTGATCTATCTGAGCCAGGAATTCGTGCGCGATCCCGATTGCCGCAACATCTGGGACATCCTGTTCCGCATCAGCCTGGGCGCGGGCGTGGCGTTCGCGCTGTTCTTCTTCGCCGCCGCCGGCATGCTGGCGATGTCGCAGAGCTCGTCGGGCGGAACGCAAGGCGACATGAGCCCGTATCTGATCTCGTTCCTCGGCATCACCGGGGGATACCTGTCGGACCGCGTGACGCAGTGGATGCGCGAGGTGGGCGAGAACACGTTCAAGGTCGATCCCGGCGGGCCGCCGCCGCGCTGGGCGATCGGGCTGGGCGATACGCTGAAGGCGGCGGGGCTCGACGCGGCGGGGGTGGCGGCGGCCGGCGTCGCGCCGCAGGCGGATGTCGAAAGCTGGATCGCGCTGCAAAAGCCGGTGCCGGGCGACAAGCAGGGGTTGATCGCGGCGTTCACGCGGACGCATCCGAGCCATTTGTTCACGGATATCGCGCCGGGGTGAGGGTTATCATCGCCCTCCCCTTTGCCGTCATGGCCCGCGACTGCGGGCCATGACGGTTGTGAGGTAGTGCGCGAAAACTACGCCGCCACCGTCTCGGCCTGCACGCCGGCGGGGAGCACGACGTAGGCGCAGCAGCCTTTGCCGGGCTCGCTTTCGAGCCAGGCGCGGCCACCGTGAAGCTCGGCGAGGCCGCGGACCAGCGCGAGGCCGAGGCCTGTGCCGCCGGCCTGGCGGTCGTAGCGGTTGTCGACCTGGCTGAACGGCGTGAAGATCTTGTCGAGTTTTTCGCGCGGTATTCCCGGCCCATTGTCTTGAACGCTGATCTGGAAGCCGCCGCAGCGCGCGAGCTCGGCGCGGACGATGATCTTGCCGCCCTCGGGCGTGAATTTCACCGCGTTGGAGCAGAGATTGATCAGGATCTGCTTGATGGCGCGCTCGTCGGCATAGAGCGGCGGGCTGGCGGGATCGATCTCGATGGCGAGGGTCTGCTGACGCTCGCGCGCCTTAGCGCCGATCAGCTTGAGCGCGATGTCGAAGGTGCGCTTGGCATCCAGCGCGTTCGGCATGATCTCCATCTTGCCGGCCTCGATCTTGGCGACGTCGAGGAGGTCGTTGATCAGGCTGAGCAGATGCGCGCCGGAGGAATGGATGTCGCCGGCATATTCGCGGTAGCGCGCCGAGCCGACGGGGCCGAAGCATTCCTGGGCGATGATCTCGGAGAAGCCGAGAATGGCGTTGAGCGGCGTGCGCAGCTCATGGCTCATATTCGCGAGGAAGGCGGTCTTGGAAGCGTTGGCGGTCTCGGCCTCGAAGCGCTTGCGCAGGGCTTCGTCGCGTGTCTCCTCGAGCTCGCGGGCGAGGTCCTCGACCTGGAAGCGCAGGCGGGCGTCCTCGTCGACGCGGTTGGCGAGGCGGCGGCCGTCGAAGAAGAGCTGCGCGGCATAGGCCGGGATCAGGAGCGCGGTGCCGTAGTCGAGCACCGAGTTGCCGAAGGCGAAGCGCGTGGCGGCGACGACGGAGATCGGCGCGAGGCAGGCGACGAACATGTCCATATGCGTCGCGCGGCTGACCATCAGGGTCGAGAGCATCGCAACAGTCGCGCCGGCGAGGAAGACATGGTTGATCTGGCTCGACGGATCCCACAACAGCCAGGGGACGAAGCCCCAGATGGTGCTGATGACGACCTGCAGCGCGGTCATGCGCGCGAACCACGGGCGCACGGCCTCGTAATCGGTCTGGCCCGCCGTCGTCATCTGGTAGAACGAGACGATGTTGGAGGCGAGGAACATCGTGATCGAGACGATGCAGGGCAGAAGGATCGCCTGCGCGAACGGGCGGTGGCCGAGATAGCCGAAACTGTCGGAGCCGAGCCATGCCAGGCCGAGCGCCCAGAGCGGCGAGGTGAAGCGGGTGGTGCGCATCGCCGCGGCGACGAGATCGAGCTGTGCGTTCAGCACGCGCACATCGGCGCTGCGTCTGACCCTCAGCTGTTGTCCGAAACCCACGCGTCACCCCTCGTCGATAGCCCGGTGCTTGCCGGACCGTGGGGGATAGTACGGATCGGTTCTTAAAATTTTCTGAGACGGGTAAGGTTAGAGCTCTGCTACCCGCAACATTCGCAGGACTTTGCTTCGCTAACAAAGTGTAAACGGGTGCGACGCCGGGCGCCTGTTTCGCAGGCGCGACAATCCGCTAACCTAGGCGCTGCGCGCGAATCGCGCACCACCCAAACAGTCAGACCATGGCAAAAACACCCGATCTGTTCGACAACGACACAGCCTCCTCAAAGACCTACACCGCCAAGGACATCGAGGTTCTGGAGGGGCTGGAACCCGTGCGGCGGCGCCCGGGCATGTATATCGGCGGCACCGACGAGCGGGCGCTGCATCATTTGGCGGCGGAAATCCTCGACAATGCGATGGACGAGGCGGTGGCCGGCGCCGCGACCCGGATCGAGATGGAACTTGGCGCCGGCGACGTGCTGACGATCAGCGACAATGGCCGCGGCATCCCGATCGATCCGCATCCCAAGTTCAAGAACAAGTCGGCGCTGGAAGTGATCATGACCACGCTGCACGCCGGCGGAAAGTTCGGCGGCAAGGTCTATGACACGTCGGGCGGGTTGCATGGCGTCGGTTCGTCCGTGGTCAACGCGCTGTCGGACTGGATGGAAGTCGACGTGGCGCGCGACAAGCGCAGCCATGTGATGCGCTTCGAGCGTGGCCATGCGGTCGGCAAACTGAAGGACATGGGCGCGGTGAACCGGCGCGGGACGATCGTCTCGTTTCATCCCGACCCGCAGATCTTCGGCAAGGACATCCATTTCTCGCCGGCGACGCTGTACCGGATGGCGAAGTCGAAGGCCTATCTGTACCGCGGCGTCGAGATCCGCTGGGCCTGCGATCCGTCGCTGGTCAAGGGCGAGACGCCGGCCGAGGACGTGCTGAAGTTTCCCGGCGGGCTGCTCGACTTCCTCAAGAGCGAAGTCGGCAAGCATTCGACGGTGACGCAGCGCGATTTCTCCGGGCGGACGGAGAACAAGGACGGCAAAGGCGCGGTCGAATGGGCGGTGACGTGGACGCCGCAGATCGATCCCTTCGTGCATTCCTATTGCAACACGATCCCGACCGGCCAGGGCGGCACGCATGAGCAAGGCTTGCGCAACGCGCTGACCAAGGCGCTGCGCAGCCATGGCGAGCGCGTCAACAGCAAGAAGACGGCGCTGGTGACGGCGGACGACGTGATGGCGACGGCCTGCGCCGTGCTGTCGGTGTTCATCCGCGAGCCGGAATTCCAGGGCCAGACGAAAGACAAGCTGTCCTCGCCCGACGCGCAGCGCCTGGTCGAGACGGTGATGCGCGATCACTTCGACCACTGGCTGGCGGAGAGCCCGCAGGAAGCCGACAAGCTGCTCGACTTCGTGATCGACCAGGCCGAGGACCGGCTGAAGCGGCGGCAGGACAAGGAGACGGCGCGCAAATCGGCGACGCGCAAGCTGCGCCTGCCGGGCAAGCTGTCGGATTGTTCGCGCGACGGGCGCGACGGGACGGAGATCTTCCTGGTCGAGGGCGACAGCGCCGGCGGCTCGGCCAAGCAGGCGCGGGATCGCGCGACGCAGGCGGTGCTGCCGCTGCGCGGCAAGATCTTGAACGTGGCGAGCGCGGCGGAAGGCAAGCTGCAGCAGAACAAGGAACTGGCCGATCTGGTGCAGGCGCTGGGCTGCGGCACGGGATCGAAATACCGCGAGGCCGATTTGCGCTATGAGCGCGTGATCGTGATGACGGATGCCGATGTCGATGGGGCGCATATCGCGTCGCTGCTGCTGACGTTCTTCTATCGCGAGATGCCGCAGATGATCCATGAGGGGCACCTGTTCCTGGCGATGCCGCCGCTCTATCGCATGACGCAGGGCGCCAAGAGCGAATATGCGCGCGACGATGCGCATCGTGCGGAGCTGCTGCGGACGGTGTTCAAGGGCAGCGCCAAGGTCGAGGTCGGGCGCTTCAAGGGCCTGGGCGAGATGATGCCGGCGCAGCTGAAACAGACGACGATGAAGGTTGGCAGCCGCTCGCTGCTGCGCGTCGACATCGCCGAGGGCGAAGGCAAGGCGACGGAGAATTTGATCGAGCGCCTGATGGGCAAGAAGCCGGAGCTACGGTTTCAGTATATTCAGGAAAATGCGCAGTTCGTGACGGCGGTGGATGTGTGAGGCTGTCATTCCCGCGCAGGCGGGAATCCAGACTGTAGGCAACATCCTGGATGCCCGCCTGCGCGGGCATGACAGTTGAGCCTTAACGCAGCCTGACCTTTCCAATGATCGTCGTCGTGTCGCCGCTTTGCTGGGCGGTTGCGGTGTTGGGGCGGGCGGCGATGATCTTTTGGCCGTCGGCGGGGACGCCGCTGTGCTGCTCGGCGACGATGATGTCGACCGGCTGGCGGCCAGCGAAGGTCAGCACGATCGGCTTGGCGGCGCAGTCGCTCGTCATGCAGGCGATGATCGTGCCGTAAGGGTTGAGGCTCTTGTCGCTTGGCGTGAAGACGTTGCCGTCCGCGGATGCGCGCAGGAGGCCGGAAGATTTCGGGATATCTATGATCACACGGGCGGCGTCGGGCGATGCCTGCAGCAGCAGCGTGACGGTGCGGCCGGCGCCGGCGGGTGCGCTGCTCTGGGTGACGGCGGGGACAGCGAAGCGCAAGGCGCCGGCGGGCGCGATATAGGACAGCGATTGCGCGAAGGGCGTCGCGAGTTCGGGCCTGGCGCCGAACGGCGCGGCGGCACGCAACGGCGTGGGCAGCAGCGCGCCCGTATCGGCCGTCCACTCGGCATGGCCGGCGATGTGATCGTCGATGAAATTGATGTTGAGGCGCTGCGGCTGGCTGGCGCTGTAAGCGGGCTGGAGACCGGCGATCGCGGCGAAGACGAGCGCGGCAGCCGCCGCGCTGCCCCCCAGACGCAGCCATGTGCCGTGTGCGAGGGGTCGGGCAGCGAGCAACGGGGTCAGGGTCATCGCGGCAAAGGCGAACGGGATCGTGACCAGCGGATGCAGCACAAGGCCCTGAACGGTCTCCGCGTTCGAAGATAACGAGAGCCAGATCAGCAGCGGCAGGAGCGCGGCAAGGAACAGCGCGATCTCGCCGGGCGTACCGGACCATGCGCCCGAGAGGCGCGACTGCACGAGCAACAGGATGGTGCCGATCAGCGCAGGAAACAGGAAATAAGGGCTGAGGCCTGTGACGAAGATCGCCGTGACAAGCGCGAGCACCGCCATCCAGCCCCACACCGACAGCGCCGCCAGGCGCGCATTGGCAAGGCGCGAGGCGAAGATCGTCACCGCGAGAACACCGAAGCCGAGCGCGATGCGCAGCCAGACGGGCGTGGCGTAGCTTGGGTCGGGCTGGCCGGAGACCAGCGATGCGATCAAATGGAGCAGCCAGCCGAATGCGGCGGCACCGACCACCATCACGAGCGGGATGGACAATGCGGCGAGACGGCGGCCGATGCCGAGAACTTCGCCACGCGACAGGAACGCGGCAGCGGCCAGCAATGCGAGCGCGACGAGCGAAAGCGGCAGCGCCCAGCCGGCGGGGACGCGCGGGATGAACTTGCCGAGCAGCGTGAGATAGATCGCGTCGGAGCCTTGCAGCGTCGCGAAATCGGTCTGCGTCAGGCCGAGGACGACGCCGAGGACGTTGTCGCCGTGCATCTGGAGCGTCGATGGATCGAGATGGGCGCGGGTGTCGAGCGGCGTGTGGTAATGCGCGACGTTGCCGCTGAAGGCGAAGTTGAAGCCGGTGAAACCTTCGTTGAGGAACACGGTGAGGTCGGTATCGTTCGGCAGCAGCTTGTAGATCACGGCAAACAGGGAACTCGTCGCGTAGCCGGGAACGTGGTGGGCATAGAGGTCGATCAGCTTGCCGTCGCCGGGACTGGTCTGGAACAGGAGGCTGGGGCCGTTGTTGCCCCGCGCTTCGGCGTTGACCACCACGCCGACGCGCGCTTTCAGCGCGGGATTGGCGACGAACGCGGCGGCGCCGAGGAGGCCGGCTTCTTCGCCGTCGGTGATCACGGCGAGGATCGGATGCTGGGATTTGAGGCCGCGGGCTTTCAGGGCGCGGATGGTCTCGAGGATGGTGGCGACGCCCGACTCGTCGTCGCTGGCGCCTGGGCCGGCGGGGACGGAGTCGTAATGCGCCACCAGGATGATCGCCTTGCCCGCGCCGGGCACGACCTCGCCCAATACGTCGTGGACCGTGCCGCAGGCGAAGAAGCCGTAGCGCGGACGGCTGTTGCAGCCGGTGCCGGTGTAGACCGTGGTCTTGACGCCGAGAGCGGCGAATTCCTGCTGGATGCGGGCGCGCACCGCGGCGTTGGCCGGGCTTGCGATGGGATGGGGCACTTCGGGGCCGAGCAGACGGCCGAGCGTCGCGTCGGCGCGGGCGGAGGAGAACTCTTGCGGCGGCGCGTCGAGGCCGCGCGGCACCGGCATGCCGTTGAAGAACACGCCGGCGAACCAGATGCCAACCGCGACCAGCGCCAGCACGATGACGCGAATGCTCGAACCCATGGACGCCCCCCGATCCGGCACTGCGGCCGGCGGCGGAGGGTCTCTCAAGGCGATTGGAGGGTCAACTGCTTGGGCTGGGTTTGCGGCGCTGTGGGGCGGAAGGGCTGGAGCATCTGGCCGAGGAAGCCTTGCGGCATCGGATCGTCGATGCCGAACACGGTCGGCTGGCGGCGCGGCATGTAATAGGTGCCGAACAGGATATCCCACAGCGGCAGGCCGCCGGCGAAGTTCTTGTCCAGCCCCTCCTCTGCCTTGGTGTGGTGCCAGCGGTGGAAGGCCGGGCTGACGAACACGGCGCGGAAAGGCCCCAAGTCCCAGCTCAGATTGGCGTGCACCATGATGGCGTAGAACGTCGTGACGGGGGCGTAGAGCGCGACGGCGCCGAGGTTGAAGCCCAGCGCGACCAGCGGCACCGCCTGGATCAGCTTGGCGCCGATGTCGTTCACCGGATGCAAACGGACCGAGGAGAGCCAGTCCAGATCGCTGGAGGAATGGTGCACGGCGTGGAAACGCCACAGCCTTGTGCGGTGGAACATGCGGTGCTGCCAATAGCCGAAGAAATCGCCGATGACGAAGATTTCGATGGCCTGGAGCCAGAGCGGCTGGATCGCCAGCGGGCCGTGACCCTGCGCTAGTGTTTTATAGTGCCATCCGAAGATTGCGATCAGCGGCAGGACCGCAATCGCGATAGCGACCGGCGTGACGGCCTTGGTGACGATGGGCGTCCACAGCCAGTAGAGGCAGTCGGTCCAGAAGCCGCGGCGCAGGATTTTCTGGCCGGGAACGGACGGCCAGAGCCGCGCGATAACGGCGTACAACACCGTCAGCACCGCGAAGGCGATGACAAGGCCGATGATGCGATGGCCAAGTTCCGTCATGGTGTCAGCCCGGACAGGTCTGAGCTGAAACGCAGGCGCGGCGTTTTTCCGTCGCGGGCTCACGCATGATCATGGCGATGGTGCAGATCGGGATAATGCGGGTGCTTGTGGCGCATCGGGGCGTGTTGGTGCCGATGGGTGTGCGGCTCGGTGACGGGATCGCCGGGGGCATGCGCGTGCCGATGATGTTCGTCGTGAACATGGGCGTGCTCATGATCCAGCGGTTCATGGGTGTGGATGTGCTCGTGCGTCTCGGCCAAATGGAGATAAAGACCGAGCGCCATCAAGGCGCCGGCGAACACCAGGCGGGCGGTCAGCGGTTCGCCGAACATGAGGATCGCCAGGAGCGCGCCGATGAACGGAGCGGTCGAGAAATAGGCGCTGGTCCGCGCGGTGCCCAGATGGCGCAGCGCGAGCACGAACAGGACGAGGCTCACGCCGTAACCCAGGAAGCCGACTACGCCGGCGCCGAGGAGAACCGAGGGCGGCGGCAGATGCGCGCCCAGCACGCCGGCGAGCGCCAGATTCACGACGCCGGCAACGAGTCCCTTCACGAGCGCGATCTGCACCGGATCGGCGGCGCTGAGCTTGCGCGTCAGATTGTTGTCGATGCCCCAAGCGAGACACGCACCCGCGATGGCGAGCGCGCCGAGGCCGAGGCTGCCGGCGCCGCCCTGCCACGAGAGCAGCAGCGCACCGCCGAGGATCGCTGCCGCACCGAGCAAAAGACGCCGGTCGACGTTCTCACGGAAAACGAGCCAGGCGATCGCCATCGTCGCGAGTCCTTCGAGATTGAGCAGCAGCGCGGCCGAGGACGCCGCGGTGCTTGCGAGACCCAGCATCAGAAGGACGGGCGCGACAATGCCGCCCGACACCACCACGAGGCCAAGCCATGGAAGATCGGCGCGAACGAGCGCTGCCTCGGCATGCGTGGCCTTCCAGCGGCCGATCAGCGCGACAACGCCCAGGCCCAATCCCGAACCGAGATATAGCAATCCGGCCAACAGCCAGGGACTGGCGCCGCCACCGAGCAGAAGCTTTGCGAAGGGTGTGCTCGCGCCAAACAGCACCGCCGATGCGATGGCCAGCGGCGCGCCGGGCCAGGCAAGATTGAAACGCTTCATCTCTCACTGTCCAAGCGCTGCCGGAGATATCCTACAACGATCCCATCCCGGCGCTGTCCTTATCTTGCCACGATGTTACGGTTCCATCGGGTGCGCGGCGCAGCTGGCGCGCCGATCATGGGGCCGTTCATGCGCAGATGGATTGTCGGATTTTCCCTCCTGCTGCTTGCGCCGTTCGCGGCGGCGCCCGCGCAAGCCGGCGCGACGCTGCTGGACTATGGGATGTACCGGAGCGACGAGGGGACCTGCGATTTCAGGCAGGTCATCGCGATCTGCGACATGAGCGCGATCAGCCATGTCGCAACCGCCAATGAGATCCCCGGCGCGTTGGGCGTCACGTTTGGAATCCACTACATGCTCGACAGCGGCCGCACGCCGGTTCGCGAAATCACGGTGTTTCCGCCCGCCGGGCTGAAGAACCCGCGCTATCCCACGCCGGTTCACGCCTTTCCGCACGACGAGATCTGCAACGGATTCGACTGCTACGACCTCTACAGCTTCGACGTCCCCTGGGAGGTCGTGCCAGGGATCTGGTCGTTCCAGGTCTGGGCCAACGGCCAGATGGTGCTGGAGAAGCGTGTGAAGGTCGTGCTGCCGGACAAGAAACCGGAGAAAAAAGAGCGCGGACCCAAGGTCGCGGCGCTCTGAAATTCCACCTCTTCACAGCAACCTTGACATTTGCCCGAATAACCCTATGTTGCAGTGCACTATGAGTCTGCCGCCAATACGGGTCGGGGACTTCCGGGCGCTCTGACGCGCCCCACCAGGAGCGTAAGACGAGCATCGTGACGAGCACCGGCGCGCAAGCCGGTATTGAAGAAGTACAAGAATCCTCTGCTTCTTTGCCTGAAAACCCCTCCCCAGCCGAGACCGCCGACACGGCGGAGTCCTCGGCGTCCGCGGAGGTTTCCCCTTCGATAGTGGACGAACCGCCTGCGGCCCCGGCCCAGCTGGGCTTCGAGACGCTCGGCCTTTCGGCCGACGTGCTGAGGGCTGTGGCGGAGAGCGGCTACACCGTGCCGACGCCGATCCAGGCGCAGGGCATCCCGCATGTCCTGCAACGCAAGGACATCATCGGCATCGCGCAGACTGGCACCGGCAAGACGGCGTCGTTCACCTTGCCGATGATCGAGATGCTGGCGCGCGGCCGCGCCAAGGCGCGCATGCCGCGCTCGCTGATCCTGGAGCCGACGCGCGAACTCGCGGCGCAGGTTGCCGAGAGCTTCGAGAAATACGGCAAATACAACAAGCTTTCGATGGCGCTGCTGATCGGCGGCACCTCGTTCGACGACCAGGACCGCAAGCTGGACCGCGGCGTCGACGTGCTCATTGCCACGCCCGGACGGCTTCTCGACCATTTCGAGCGCGGCAAGCTGATGCTGAGCCAGGTCAACATCCTCGTGATCGACGAGGCGGACCGCATGCTCGACATGGGCTTCATCCCGGACGTCGAGCGCATCTGCAAGCTGCTGCCGTTCACGCGCCAGACTCTGTTCTACTCGGCGACGATGCCGCCGGAGATCACGCGGCTGACCGACCAGTTCCTGCACAACCCGACGCGCATCGAAGTGGCGCGGCCGGCGACGGCGAACGTCAATATCGTGCAGCAGATCGTCAACGTGCCGGCCAATGATTGGGCCAAGCGCGAGGCGCTGCGCCGCCTGATCCGCGAGGCCGAGCCGACGCTCAACAACGCCATCGTGTTCTGCAACCGCAAGCGCGATGTCGACGTGGTGGCGAAGTCGCTCCTCAAGCACGGCTTTAACGCCTTGCCGCTGCATGGCGATCTCGACCAGTCGCTGCGCACCAAGACGCTGGATTCGTTCCGGGCGGGGACACTCAAGATCCTCGTCGCGTCGGATGTCGCGGCGCGCGGCCTCGACATCCCTGCGGTGAGCCATGTGTTCAATTTCGACGTGCCGTTCCACGCCGACGACTACATCCACCGCATCGGCCGCACCGGCCGCGCGGGACGTTCGGGCCACACCTACATGCTGGCGACGCCGCGCGACGACAAGCAGGTCGAGGCGATCGAGCGGCTGACCAAGATTCCGATCGTGCGCGTCACGATGGAAAACCTCGAAATCCGCGAGGACCTCAAGCCGCGCCGCGATGGCGAGCGTGGTGGGCGCAACGGCGCGCGCGGCGGACGCAACGACAAGAACCGCCGCGACAAATTCCGTCCGGACAAATTCCACGACCATGTTGCGCCGATGGAGCCGACCGCTGTCGTCGATGCGTCGGTTGCTGCCGAAGCGCCGGCCGAGCAGCCCGTGGTGCGCGCGGAACAGCCGCGCCGCGAGCCGCGTCCGGAGAAGAAACGGCACGACCACCGCGACAAGCCGCAACAGCAGCCTCAGGCGCAGCAGCCGCACAAGCCGCGCGACGAGAAGCGCGAGCATCACCGCGCGAGCCACGACCGCAAGAACGACGCGGCGCCGGTGAAGCCGGAACGGCATGAGCTGCCAGCCTTCCTGTTCCGCCCCGTGCCGCTGCCCAAGAAGGCCGACGCCGAATAGTGGGTGAATTAAATACGGCCGATGGCGTGACGCGCCGGTTCGGCATCGACGTTGGCGGCGTGATCACGGATCGGGTCAATGATCGCGCCGACACGTCATTTTTCTCCGATAACTTCCTCAGCACCACCGCCGTCGGTGGCGCGTTCGATGCGATCGCGACGATCGTGCGGACGCTTGGCCGCGAGAACGTCTTCGTCATCTCCAAATGCGGACCGGCCGTGCAGGCCAAGACCGGCAAGTGGCTCGAACATCATCGGTTTTTCGATGTCACGGGAATGGACCCTCAGAACCTGCATTTCTGCCGGACGCGCGAAGAGAAAACCCCGATCTGCGCCCGCCTGGGCATCACCGACTTCGTCGATGACCGGATCGATGTGCTGCGCTTCATGGATGGCGTTGTCGCGCGCCGGTTTCTGTTCGCGCCCAAACCGTGGTCTCATCCCCCTGGCGGCCTCACGGCCGTTGCAAATTGGGCAGAGGTTTTGGCGAAAGCCGGCATCGCGGCCTGAAGGCGGCCCGGGTCGATGACGGACATCCTTTCCCATCTCAAAAAACACATCGCCAAGTGGCGATTGGCGCTGGACGGCGCGCCGTTCGAGACGCATTCGTCCTGGCTGGCTCTCGTCACACATCGCGGCAAGCCGGCGCTGCTCAAGGTCTACAAGCCCAAAAGCGACGAAGGCCGCGGCGTGGCGACGCTGCTGCATTGGGGCCGTCCCGCGGTGCGCGTGCTGGAGCATGACGAAGCGGCCGTCATCGTCGAGCGCGCCGTGCCGGGCACGACGCTCGTCGATATGGTGGCGCACGACGACGATGGCGCGACGAACATCTGGTGCGATACCGTGCTGGCGCTGCACGACAGGCCGGCACCGGAAGGCTTTGCGACGCTGTGGGATTGCGGGCGCAGCTTCAACAAGCCGTGGCCACGCAACGCGGTGCTGACGCAGGATCTATTCGAGCGCGGCAAGGCGGCCTATTTCGAATTGTGCGAGACGCAAAACGCGCGGCGCTTCCTGCTGCATACCGACCTGCATCACGCCAATGTCCTGAAAGACGACACGCTGGGATGGCTGGTGATCGATCCCAAAGGCTATGCCGGCGAGATCGAATTCGAGACGGCGTCGTTCCTGCACAATCCGACTCGCGAATATTGCGCGCCCAAGCATCTGGCGCGGCGGGTGCGCATCGTGGCCGAACGGCTGACGCTTGACCCGGAGCGGTTGCTGCGCTGGGTCTTTGCACATGGCGTGCTGGCGGCGCTGTGGAGCGTCGAGATGCCGGTGTTCGATCCCATCGGCGGGGTTGAGGCGGCGAACGCGGCGCTTGCGGTGTTGGGGCATAAGACGGGGAGTTGAACGCTCATAGCGAGCACCTCTAACCTCAGAGCGAACGCCACTTTCACCTCATCCTGAGCTTGTCGAAGGATGACAGGCTCGGAGTGTGCGGCCATCCTTCGACAAGCTCAGGATGAGGTTGGAGTTTTCGTAACAATTCTTCACGTCCGTGCTGGTGCTTTTGCCTGGCGCAGGCGCTATGTTTGCTGCAATGCAGCACGACTCCCCTTCCGACCCCAAACGCGTGCTTGTGCTTCAGGGCGGCGGCGCGCTCGGGGCGTATCAGGGCGGCGTGTATGAGGGGCTGGCGGAAGCCGACTTCAAGCCGGATTGGATCGCGGGGATTTCGATCGGTGCGATCAACGGCGCGATCATCGCCGGCAATGCGCCGGAAAACCGGCTCGCACGGCTGCGCGAATTCTGGGCGACGGCGTCGGCCGGCCTGCCCTTCACCTTCGAACTCGCCGAGCCGCATGCGCGGTCTTTCGTCAACGAGGCGGCGGCGGCGTGGATCGCGGCGATGGGCGTCGGCGGGTTCTTCAAGCCGCGCTTTCCGCCGGCGGTGCTCTATCCGCCGGGCGCGCCCGAGGCGCTGAGTTTCTACGACACCGCGCCGCTACGCGAGACACTGACTCGGCTGGTGAATTTCGACCTGATCAACGAGAAGAAAATCCGGCTGAGCCTAGGCGCGGTCGATATCGAGAGCGGCGAGCTCAGATATTTCGACAATCACCGCGAGGAGATCGGGCCGGAGCATGTGATGGCGTCGGGCGCGCTGCCGCCCGGCTTTCCGCCGGTGACGATCGATGGACGGCACTACTGGGACGGCGGGGTGGTGTCGAACACGCCGCTGGCGCATGTGCTGGAGAACGGCGATACGGCGGAGGACCTCCTGATCTTCCAGGTCGACCTGTTCAACGCGCAGGGCGAGATGCCGCGCACCCTGCTGGAAGCCAATGAGCGCGAGAAGGACATCCGCTATTCCAGCCGGACGACCAACAACACCAAGGCGATGCTGCAGAAGCATCATGCCAAGCTGGCGCTGACCAAGCTGCTGGACTCGCTGCCGCCCGAATTGCGCAAAGGCGACGCGGCGCTGCGCGTCGAGGCGCTGGCGCGCGAGAACGCGGTGACGGTGGTGCAGGTGATCTATCGCGACAAGCCCTATGAAGGCTCGAGCAAGGATTACGAGTTCTCGCGCCAGAGCATGACGGAGCATTGGACGGCGGGATTGGCCGACATCGAGAAGGCCATGACCAAGCGCGAGCAGATGGTGTGCGAGCGGCGGCGCGGCAAGACGATGCTGATCGACGAAGGCGTGGTGACGCAGATGGATGAGATGACATGAACCGCGACGAGATATTGGCCGGGCCTTCGATGCCGCTGTTCAGCCCGAGCTATCCCAAGGGGCCGTTCCGGTTCGTGCGGCGCGAATATCTGATCATCACCTACAAGACCGATCCGGCGGCGCTCCGCGCTGCGCTGCCCGAGCCGCTGCAGCCGGCGGGCGGCGATCTGGCGTTCTACGAATGGATGAAGATGCCGGATGCCTCGGGCTTCGGCGATTATGAGGAGAGCGGCAGTGGCATCCTCGCGACCTATAATGGCGAGCCGTGCAATTTCTCGGTGCAGATGTATCTCGACGACGAGCCGCCGATCGCAGGCGGGCGCGAGATCTGGGGCTTTCCCAAGAAATACGGCGTGCCGCGGCTGAAGGTGATCAAGGACACGCTGACCGGCACACTGCATTACGACGAGGAGCGCGTCGCGATGGGGACGATGGCGTATAAGGAGATCAGCCTCGCCGACAAGCTCGACACGGTGAAGGCGGGAATCGGCAAGCTCAACGTCAATCTCAAATGGATTCCGGATGTCGACGGCAAGGCGAAGATCGCGCAGCTCGTCGGCTACAATCTCGAAGACATCGTCGTGCACGAAGCGTGGGATGGGCCGGCGCGGCTGCATCTCATCCCGCATGTGAATTGCCGCGTCGCCGATTTGCCGGTGCGCGAGATCGTCGGCGGGCGGCATCAGATCGTCGATTTCGTGCTGCCCTATGGGCGCGTGCTGCACGATTACCTCACACCTTAACGGAGATCATTTCATGTCGCTCAAAGGCAAATCCGCAATCGTCACCGGTTCCACCAGCGGCATCGGCCTCGCCTATGCCCGCGCCTTCGCCAAGGAAGGCGCCAACATCGTGCTCAACGGCTTCGGCGCGGCCGCCGACATCGAGAAGGAGCGCGCCAGCATCGAGGCCGATTTCGGCGTCAAGGCGATCTATTCGCCGGCCGACATGACCAAGCCGGACGAGGTCGCGGCGATGGTCGCGCTGGCCGAGTCCACTTATGGCGCGTGCGATATCCTGGTGTGCAATGCCGGAATCCAGTTCGTGGCTCCGATCGAGGAGTTTCCGGTCGAGAAGTGGAACCAGATCATCGCGATCAACCTGACCAGCGCGTTCCTCTGCATGCGCGCAGCGGTGCCGGGGATGAAGAAACGCAAATGGGGGAGGATCATATCGACGGCGTCGGCGCATAGCCTTGTCGCCTCGCCGTTCAAGTCGGCCTATGTGTCGGCCAAGCACGCCATCGCGGGGCTGACCAAGACCATCGCGCTGGAGACGGCGACGGACGGGATCACGGTCAATTGCATCAGCCCGGGCTATGTCTGGACGCCGCTGGTCGAGAAGCAGATTCCCGACACGATGAAGGCGCGCAACATGACCAAGGAGCAGGTGATGAACGACGTGCTGCTCGCGGCCCAGCCGACCAAGGAGTTCGTGACGGTCGAGGAGGTCGCGGCGACGGCGGTGTTCCTGTGCTCCGACGCGGCCAAGAACATCACCGGCGCGAACATCTCGATCGACGGCGGCTGGACAGCGGCTTAGTCGAGCCAGGTTTTCGCGTTCGTTTCGAACGCGACGAGGCGCTCATGAGGATCGAATTCGAAGGTGGCGGAAAAGATGATTCCGCCCGGCCCGCGCAGACACAGGCCGCTGGTCAACCAGGTGTAGCGCGCCTTGTGATCATCCGGGATGAACCGCGGCGGCGGTTTTATCCCGCGAGCCGCCAGCTTGGCGAGCCACGTCTTCAAGGGATCGGCTGTCGATACCAGCGTGACGCCGTGCGCGGCGAGTTTGGCTTTGACGGTCTGCGGCGCGTCGCCCGCGGCCACGCCGAGGGGAAGCGCATAGCCTTTACGCAACACGGAAAAATCCACGGGTTTCGATTGGATCGTGCCTTCGAGCCAATAGTACTGAACGCCTGTTTTATCGACAAAAGTACAATATGCCATAATGCCGAAATTGCAGTTGTGAGTTCGCGCGGCGTGCGAGTCCATAAACTCGAGCGACTGGGGACCGACCTGTACAATACCGAAATCGTCGAACGCGCTCTCGACCGGCTTGCAGGATTGCGCCTGTGCCGCGCCGGAGAGCGCCAGCAAAAGGACAGTGGCGAAGGCGCGGCGCAGCATCGTATTGTCCTTCAATCCGGCGCAAAGCATAACGGGCGCGGTCGATCCGGTCGACAGTGTGCCATGGGAGAGCGAGCATGAATTGGGCGGAATTGGCGGCGTATTTCTTCGGGGGCGTATTCCTGACCAACGCCCTGCCCCATTTCATATCGGGACTGATGGGGCATGCGTTCCAGAGCCCGTTCGCGAAACCGTCGGGCCAGGGGCAGTCGTCGTCGACGGTCAATGTGCTGTGGGGGTTCCTGAACCTAGTGTTCGCCTACCTGCTGCTGTGCCGCGTCGGTGCCTACGATATCCGGGCGTGGCCGGATATCGCCGCCACAGGGGCAGGCATGCTGCTCATCGGGCTTTTCACGGCACGGCATTTCGGAAGGTTCAACGGCGGGAATTCACCGAAAGACGGGTGAGCCATCAATCGCGCACGCCGGGAACGCGCGTGCCCATCGAGGACAACCGGCCTTGGTCGTCGAAGTCAAACCAAAGGTCGAACACACCGCCAGCGACGGGATCGCGCAAGCATACATCCGTCGATAAAAAATTCGTGGCTGCAATGAACGGAACCGGTATCTGAGGGGACACTTTCGCGCGCACCGATGCGATTGTTTCGGTCCGCGACAGACCGAATGGCAGTGGCACGCTTGGCTTGAGCGTCGCGAGCGTTATGGTTTTGGCCTCGAGGAAATCCTCTACGACACTGTATGTGACGCCGTTCGTGTCGGTATAGCCGCAGGACTGATCGACGCTGTAGACACACCCGGCGTCGCGTTTCGCCAATCGCGCCATTCGGACGTCCTGCATGCTGCCGATATGCGCGACACCGAACGAGTCGGCCGTGCTCGGCTTCGGCACGCAATCGGCGTAGGCGCCGCCGGCGGTCGCGGTCACGAACGCAATGGCGGCGAGGTAGCGCATCGCGCTACCGCTTGATCCCGCCGTCCAGCATCTTCTGGATCGCGGCGCCATAGGGCGGGCGCATCATGGCGGTGAGGTCGCGGCTCGCCTGCTGGAAGACGGCCTTGGCGTGGCTGAACGTCCGGAAGCCGTCGATGCCGTGATAGGCGCCCATGCCGGAGGGGCCGATGCCGCCGAACGGCAGGTCTTCCATCGAGACATGCATCACGACGTCGTTGACCGAGACGCCGCCGGAGGTGGTGCGCGACAGGACCTTTTCCTGCTCGGCGCCGTCCTTGCCGAAGTAATAGAGGCCGAGCGGACGGTCGTGACTGTTCACATAGCCGATCGCTTCGTCGACCGTGTTGTAGGTCTTGACCGGGAGCAACGGCCCGAAGATCTCGTCCTTCATGATCGCCATGTCGTCGGTAGGATTGAGGACGAGGGTCGGCGGGATCTTGTGATAGGGCTGTTGGCGGAAATCCTCTTTCGCCGGATTGAGCTCGACGATCTCGGCGCCCTTGGCGCGGGCGTCGTCGAGATAGCCTTGCAGGCGATCGTAATGGCGCTGGTTGATCACCGAGGTGTAGTCGGGATTGTCTTTCAGCGTCGGGAACATGGCGCTGATCGAATCGGCGGCCGCCTTGACGAATTCGCGCTGCTTGTCCTGCGGCACCATGATGTAGTCGGGCGCCAGGCAAATCTGGCCGGCGTTGAGCGTCTTGCCCATCATCACGCGCTTGGCGGTGAGCGCCATGTCGGCGCTGTCGCCGACGATCACGGGCGATTTGCCACCGAGCTCGAGCGTGGTCGGCACCAAGTTCTCGGCCGCCGCCTTCATCACGTGATAGGCGATCGAGGTCGCGCCGGTGAACAGCAGATGGTCGAAGGGCAACCGGGAGAACGCGCCGCCGACTTCGGCGCCGCCGGTGAAGACCGCGACTTCGCTCTCGTCATAGACCGAGGCGAACATCCTGGCCATCAGCTCGGATGTGCGCGGGGTGAACTCGCTCGGCTTGATCATGCAGCGGTTGCCGGCGGCGAAGACGCCCGCGAGCGGCGTGAAGGTGAGGTTCACCGGGAAATTCCACGGGCTGATGATGCCGATCGTGCCCTTGGGCTGGTATTCGACATAGGCCTTGGCGCCGAGCAGGCCGAGGATGGCGGGGCTGACCTTGCGCTTCTCGCGCTTCATCCAGGTCTTGAGGTTCGCCTTGGCGTGCTTGAGCGGGGCGATGGAGCCGGAGACGTCGGTCAGCAGCGAGGCATGGACGGAGCGGTGGCCGAAATCCTCGCGCAGCGCGTCGGCGATGGCGTCCTTGTGGCCGACCAAGAGGCCGATGGCGCGGTCCAGCCATTCGATGCGCTTTTCGGCGCTGGCGGGGCCGTCCTTGAGATGGGCGGCACGCTGCTTGTCGAGGACGCGGCGCATCTGCGCGGCGGGGTCGAGGGGGCGGAGTTCTGCGGCGCTCATTTTGGGGCCTTTCGGGCGGGCAAACTGACGAGTGACGTTTTGTCAAAGTAGCGCGGTTGCGCCGCCGCCTTCAATGGCTCGGGCTTAACAGTTTTTTACCGACCCACTTGCCACAATGGGGCAAGCCCAAGAATGGGCGCGTACGTACGGTAAGGTGGAGCTGGGGTTTGCGTAGCGAACGGGAACAGGCGCTGGCGAAGACCGCATTGGCCCTGATGGGCGAGTGCGATGTCGCGCCGACGCCCGACAATTACGAGCTGTTCTACACCTATTCCGCCGGCGAGAATCCGTCGGTGGCGCGCGTCATCGGCGACATGATCGCGGCGCGCAAGCCGTTCACCGCCGCCACCCTGGCCGAGTTGCGCGAGCGCTGCTTCAACCGCGACCGCACCGAGCGCGCCGTCGAGTCGATCGGCGAGACCGTCACCGCGTCGCTGGCCGAGACCATCGCGAAACTGGCGCAAGCCGGGCAGCATGCAGCGGACTATGGCGACACGCTGTCGGCGGCGCATGGCAAACTCGGCGACGACCAGTCGCCGGAAAGCCTGCGCCGGCTGGTCGGCAATCTCGTCACCGCGACGAAGATCATGGAGACGCGGACCAAGACGCTCGAGCAGGAGTTGCAGCACTCGTCGGAGCAGGTCGGCGAATTGCGCAGCCAGCTCGACAATGTGCGCAAGGAGAGCTTGACCGATCCGCTCACCGGCATCGCCAACCGCAAGGCGTTCGACACGGAATTGCAGAACGCGATGGCCGAGGCCAAGACGAGCGGCGAGAAGCTGTCGCTGTTCATGTGCGACATCGACAAGTTCAAGACGTTCAACGACACATGGGGCCACCAGACGGGCGACCATGTGCTGAAGCTGGTGGCCGGCTGCATCTCCGAGAACACCAAGGGCCGCGACACCGCGGCGCGCTATGGCGGCGAGGAGTTCGCGGTCATCGTGCGGCGCGCCGATATCGGCGCCGCGACCAAGCTCGCCGAGCAGATCCGCGCCCATGTGCAGAGCAAGAAGCTGGTCAAGAAATCGACCGGCGACGTGCTGGGATCGATCACGATCTCGATCGGCGTGGCGGAGCTGGCGGCGGGCGAGTCTTCAGCGACGCTGATCCAGCGTGCCGACATGCTGCTCTACCGCGCCAAGCATGCCGGGCGGAACTGCGTGATCGGACAGAACGATCCGCGCGCGGCGGGACTCGAGACTGACGCTGCGTAAGTGGTTTTTTTCCTCCCCCGTTGTTACGGGGGAGGTGGATCGCCCGCACTTACTTCGCGGGCGAGACGGAGGGGGCGGAGGCAAGCTCAGTGTTCTGAGTTTGCCTCTGCCCCCTCCACCGCAAGTGCGGTCCCCCTCCCCCGTAACAACGGGGGAGGAAGAAAATGCGAAACACCTTCCCCGGCGACATGATGACGGCGCAGCGAACTGTGCCTATCCTCTCTTCAGACCACCATCCGGAGACACTCACCATGCGCACCGATTTCGACAGGGCTTATGTGACGGCGCATGGGCGCGTGGCGGTGCTGACGCTCAATCATCCGGAGGCGATGAACGCGGCCGGGACCAAGCTGGTGAAGGGCGCGGCCGCGGCGCTCTCCTTTATCGAGAACAAGGACAATGGCTTTCGCGCCATGATCCTCACCGGCGAGGGGCGCGGCTTCTGCTCCGGCGCCAATCTCGCCGAGCGCGGCGCGCCGGGCGAGGAGCCGGGCGTCGGACACGCGCTCGAATATATCTATCATCCGTTCCTGCGCCGGCTGCGCGATCTTTCTATTCCGTTCGTCACGGCGGTGAACGGCGCCGCGGCGGGCGTCGGGATGAGCATTGCGCTGATGGGCGACCTCGTGATCGCGGCGCGCTCGGCGTATTTCCTCCAGGCGTTCACGCGCATCGGGCTGGTGCCGGATGGCGGCTCGACCTGGCTGCTGCCGCGGCTGATCGGACTGGCGCGCGCCAAGGAATTGTCGCTGCTGGCCGAGAAGCTGCCGGCGGAGAAGGCGCTGGAGTGGGGCCTGATCAATCGGGTGGCGGGCGACAATGAGCTGCTCGACGAAGCACTGAAGCTTGCCAACCAGCTGGCCGACGGGCCGTCGTCGCTGGCGGTGACGCGCAGCCTGTACTGGGCGAGCCCGCACAACACCTATGAGGAGCAGCTCGACCTCGAAAGGCTGAGCCAGGAGCGGGCGCAGAAGACACAAGATTTCGTGGAAGGCGTCACAGCCTTTCTGCAAAAGCGCCCGGCGAAGTTTCAGGGGAAATAATCGATACCCATATTAAGGACGGTTAACGCACGCAGCCGTGACTTGCGCGGGCGCGCGAAACCCTGACCTATATCTGTCAGATTCATGACGGGGCCGCAGCGCTGCGCCCCTCCCACCACCTGGAGACCTGACACATGCGACGCAGCCTTCTTCTTTTGGCGGGCGCGTTCAGCGTCACCTGTGCCCTCGCGGCAGACGCGCCTGCCAAGCCCGAGCTGGGCGCCTGGGGCGTGGACCTCACCGCGATGGACCGCAGCGTGAAGCCGGGCGACGACTTCTTCATGTTCGTCAACGGCAGCTGGATGAAAACGGCAGTCATCCCGCCGGAGCGCTCGTCGATCGGCGCGTTCCAGCAACTGCGCATCCTCAGCGAGACGCGCATGAAGGACATGATCAAGGAGCTGCAGGCCAAGCCTTATGCCTCGCTGTCGCCGGAAGACAAGAAGCTGCGCGACCTCTACGAAGCATTCGTCAACACCGACCAGATCGAGGCGAACGGTCTCAAGCCGGCTGAAGCGGACCTTGCGTATATCGCACACATCGAAGATCTCGACGGCGTGGCGCGCGCCATGGCCTCGATCAAGCTGCAGGACGCGAGCGTCTACAATCTCGGCCTCGGCGTCGACGAGAAGGACCCGATGGCCTATTCGGTGGTGCTGGCGCAGGGTGGCCTCGGCATGCCGGACCGCAGCTTCTATCTCGACGCCGATCCGCAGCTCGCGGCGGCGCGCGATGCCTACAAGAAATATCTCGCACAGATGCTGACGCTGGCCGGCGAGCACGATGCCGACAAGCGCGCGCAGGCGATCTTCGACGTCGAAGCCAAGATCGCGGCGGTGCATTGGACGCGGGCGCAGAACCGCGACGAGGACAAGACCTACAACCCGATGACCATCGCGGAGCTGAAGGCGCTGGCGCCGGAATTCCATTGGGACGCGTTCTTCGCCGAAGACGGCATTCCGACGAGCGGGCCCAAGGGCGGGCGCGTCATCGTGGTGACGCAGAAATCGGCGTTCCCGGGACTGGCGAAAATCTTCGCGGAGACGCCGGTCGCGGTGTGGCGCGATTACCTGACGGTGCATTACCTGCACAGCGTCGCGGCGTACCTGCCCAAGCGTTTCGACGAGGCGGATTTCGATTTCTTCGGCAAGGTGCTGGGCGGGCAATCGGTGCAGCTCGACCGCGCGTCGCGCGGCGTCCATCTGCTCGACAATCTGCTCGGCGAGGCGTTCGGCAAGATCTACGTCGCCAAGTATTTCCCGCCACAGGCCAAGCAGAAGGCGGAGCAGCTCGTCTCCAATTTGCTGAAGGCGTATGACGCCGATATCCGCACCCTGCCCTGGATGTCGGAAGCGACACGCCAGAAGGCGCTGGAGAAGCTGCACAAGTTCACGCCGCATGTCGGCTATCCCGACAAATGGATCGACTATTCGTCCTATGACGTGGCGCCGGGCGCACTGATCGCCGACGTGCAGGCGGGCAACATCTTCGAGTGGCACCGTGAGCTTGTCCGCCTCGACCAGCCGGTCGACAAGGGCGAGTGGGGCATGACGACGCCGACCATCAACGCGTATTACAACCCGTCGGCCAACGACATCGTGTTCCCGGCCGCGATCCTGCAGCCGCCCTTCTTCGATCCCAACGCGGACGACGCGGTCAATTACGGCGCCATCGGCGCGGTGATCGGCCACGAGATCAGCCACGGGTTCGACGACCAGGGCGCGAAGTATGACGGCGACGGCGTGCTGCGCGACTGGTGGACGGCGGACGACAACACGGCGTTCCAGTCGCGGGCGACGGCGCTGTCGAACCAGTTCGACACCTATGAGCCACTGCCGGGTCTGCACGTGATCGGCCGCAACACGCTGGGCGAGGACATGGCGGATCTGGCCGGCATCACCATCGCGCTTAAGGCCTATCGCATCTCACTCGGCGGCAAGCCGGCGCCGGTGATCGACGGCTTCACGGGCGAGCAGCGCTTCTTCCTGTCCTATGGCCAGGTGTGGCGCTCCAAGTACCGCGACGCGGCGATGCGCACCCAAGTGCTGTCGAACGAGCACGCGCCGGCGCAGTTCCGCGTCATCAGCGCAGTGCGCAACACCGATGCGTGGTACGACGCGTTCGGCGCCAAGCCGGGCGACAAGTATTACCTCGCGCCCGAACAGCGCGTGCATCTCTGGTAAGCGTCATCGCGCCGCCGGGCCGCGCGCCCGGCAGCGCTTTTCATTGTCCTTAATGTCCAAGGGAATCGTATCCATGAAGCGCAGCATCCTGTTGCTCGGCACCGCTCTTTTGGGCGCCGCGGGCGTGGCGATCGCCGGAACGCCGGCGGTCAAGCCGTGGGGCGTCGAACTCGGCTATATCGACAAGAGCGTCAGGCCGGGCGACGACTTCTTCGCCTATGCCAACGGCAACTGGATCAAGCATGACGTGATCCCGGCAGACCGCTCCTATTCCGGCGTCAATCTCGAGCTCGACCTGCAGAACGAGGCGAAGCTGAAGGGTCTCGTCGCCGACCTTGCGAAGACTCCGGACGACAAATTGAGCCCCGAGGGGCGCAAGCTGCGCGATCTCTACAACGCCTATATGGACACGAGGCAGATCGAGGCGAGCGGGCTGAAGCCGGCGCAGGCCGATCTGGCGGCGATCGCGGGCTACACATCGCTGAGCGACGTGGCGCGCGCCATGGGCGATCAGGCGCTGGGGCTGGATGGGCCGTTCGGGTTCTACATCGGCGTCGACGACAAGAATTCGGGCGTCTACTCGATCAATCTCTATCAGTCGGGCCTGGGCATGCCGGACCGCGACTACTACCTGAAGACCGACAAGGACACGCTGGCGACGCAGGTCGCGTACAAGAAGTATCTCGCCGACATGCTGACCATCGCGGGCGTCAAGGACGCCGTGGCGCGCGCGGCCAAGATCTACGACCTCGAGGCCGCGATCGCCAAGGTGAGCTGGGCGGCGGAGGATCGCCGCGACGAGGACAAGATCTACAATCCTATGACCGTCGCCGATTTGAAGAAGCTCGCGCCGGGCTTCGACTGGGACGCGATGTTCACGCAAGCGGGCATTCCGGAGAATGGCGGTGCGCGCAAGCTGATCGTCGCCGAGAAATCGGCGTTCCCGAACCTCGCCAAGGTGTTCGCGTCGACGCCGCTCGCGGTGTGGCGCGATTACATGACGACGCGCTATCTGCATCATTTCGCGGCCTATCTGCCCAAAAAGGTCGACGACACCGATTTCGCGTTTTACGGCACGGCGCTGAACGGCAAGACGGCGCAGCTGGAGCGGGCGACGCGCGGCATCCGGCTGCTCGACACCCAGATGGGCGAGGCGCTCGGCCATCTCTATGTCGCGAAGTATTTCCTGCCCGACGCCAAGGCCAAGGCGCTGCAGCTCGTGAAGAACCTGCTCGCGGCCTATGATGCCGACATCCGGACGCTGTCGTGGATGTCGCCGGCGACCCGCGCCAAGGCGCTGGAGAAGCTGCACGCGACGCAGCTGAAGATCGGCTATCCCGACAAGTTCCGCGACTACTCGGCGCTCGCCATCGACCGCGGCGATCTGGTCAAGAGCGTCAAGGCGGCGACGCTGTTCGATTGGAACCGCCAGGTGCGGCGCATCGACAGCCCGGTCGACCGCACCGAATGGGGCATGACGCCGCCGACCAACAACGCCTACAACAATCCCAACCTCAACGAGGTGGTGTTTCCGGCGGGCATCCTGCAGCCGCCCTATTTCGATCCGAACGCGGACGATGCGGTGAACTATGGCGAGATCGGCGCAACCATCGGGCACGAGCTCAGCCATTCGTTCGACGACCAGGGCGCGAAATACGACGCCAAGGGCGAGCTGCACAATTGGTTCGCGGCGGACGACCTCAAGAAATTCCAGGACCGCACCAGCGCCATCGCGGCGCAGTACGACCAGTACGAGCCCCTGCCCGGCCTGCACATCAAGGGCAAGCTGACGCTGGGCGAGAACGTCGCCGACATCGCGGGCCTCGTCATCGCGCTCAAGGCCTATCACATTTCTCTCGGGGGCAAAGCGGCCCCCGTTCTTGATGGGCTGACGGGCGATCAGCGCTTCTACATCGCCTATGCCCAGAGCTGGCGCGAGCGGCATCGCGACGGCGCGCTGCGCAGCCAGGTGCTGTCGAACCCGCACAGCCCGTCGGAATTCCGCGTCAACGGCGTGGTGCGCAACACCGACGGCTGGTACGCGGCTTTCGATATCAAACCGGGCGACAAGTATTACCTGCCGCCGAACAAGCGCGTGCCGGTCTGGTAGCTTAATCGTGATGGGCCGCCGTCTGGACCGGCGCAGCGCTTTGGGGACAAGTCTCTTCCGGCATTAATGCTCGGGGGATATGATCCATGAAGCGCCGCATCGTGTTGCTGGGCACAGTTCTTCTCGCCACCGCCGGCGTTGCGCTGGCGGGTGCGCCGGCGATCAAGCCCTGGGGGGTCGAGCTCAACTACATCGATCCGAGCGTCAAGCCGGGTGACGATTTCTTCGCGTATGCCAACGGCAATTGGCTCAAGCACGACGTGATTCCGGCCGATCGGACCTATTCGGGCGTCAATCTCGAGCTCGATCTTCAGAACGAAGCCAAGCTGAAGGGCTTGGTCGCCGATCTCGCGAAAACGCCGGACGATAAGCTGAGCCCCGAAGGGCGCAAGCTGCGCGATCTCTACAACGCGTTCATGGATACGCGGCAGATCGAGGCCGCCGGCCTCACGCCGGCGCAGGCGGATTTGAAGTCCATTGCGGGTCTTGCGACGTTGCGCGACGTGGCACGTGCGATGGGCGACCAGGCGCTCAGCCTCGACGGGCCGTTCGGCGTCTATATCGGCATCGACGACAAGAACTCCGATATCTATTCGATCAACCTGTATCAGTCGGGTCTGGGCATGCCGGACCGCGACTATTACCTGAAGACCGACAAGGACATCGGGGCAACGCAGGCGGCGTACAAGAAATATCTTGCATCGATGCTGGGCATCGCGGGCGCCGCTGATGTGGGCGCGCGTGCGGAGAAAATCTATGCGCTCGAGCTGGCGCTGGCGAAAGCGAGCTGGGCCGTCGCCGACCGGCGCGATACCGACAAGGTCTACAATCCGATGACGATTGCCGATCTGAAGGCGTTCGCGCCGGGCTTCGATTGGGATGCGATGTTCGGCGCCGCCGGCATCTCCGAGAAGGGCGGCGCACGCAAGGTCATCGTCGCCGAGAAGTCCGCCTTCCCGAATCTGGCGAAGATCTTCGCCGCGACGCCGGTGGCGGTGTGGCGCGATTATCTGACGGTGCGCTATCTGCATCATTGGGCTTCCGACCTGCCGAGGAACGTCGACGACACGGATTTCGCGTTCTACGGCACGGCGCTGAACGGCAAGACGGTGCAGCTCGAACGGGCGACGCGCGGCGTCACGATGCTCGACAACCAGATGGGCGAGGCGCTGGGCAAGCTCTATGTCGCGCGTTATTTCCCGCCGGAGGCGAAAGCGAAGGCGCTGCAGCTCGTCAAGAATTTGATCGCGGCTTACGACGCCGACATCCGCACCCTGGCGTGGATGACGCCGGCGACACGCGCCAAGGCGCTGGAGAAGCTGCACGCCATGGTGGTCAAGATCGGATATCCGGACCATTTCCGCGATTATTCCGCGCTTTCGATCGATCGCGGGGACGTGCTCAAAAGCGTGAAGGCGGCGACATTGTTCGAATGGCGGCGCCAGATGGCGCGGATCGATGGGCCGACCGACCGCATGGAATGGGGCATGACGCCGCCGACCAACAATGCGGAGAACAATCCGAACTTCAACCAGGTCGAGTTTCCCGCCGGCATCCTGCAGCCGCCCTTTTTTGATCCGAACGCGGACGATGCGGTGAACTATGCCGAGATCGGCTCGACCATCGGGCACGAGATCAGCCATTCCTTCGACGACCAGGGCGCCAAATACAATCCGCATGGCGTGGTGGCGAACTGGTTCACGCCGGCCGATCTGAAAGCGTTCCAGGCGCGCGGCGATGCGATCGCGGCGCAATACAGCCGCTATGAACCGCTGCCCGGCCTCCACATCAATGGGCGGCTGACGCTGGGCGAGAACATCGCCGACATCGCGGGACTGGTGATCGCGCTCAAGGCGTATCACATCGCGCTGGGCGGCAAGCCGGCGCCGGTGCTCAACGGGCTGACGGGCGACCAGCGCTTCTTCATCGCCTTTGCCCGCGTGTGGCGCGAGCGGCACCGCGACGGCGCGCTGCGCAGCCAGGTGCTGTCGGACCCGCACAGCCCGTCGGAGTTCCGGGTCAACGGCGTGGTGCCGAACCTGGGCGAATGGTATGCAGCGTTCAACGTCAAACCGGGCGACAGACTGTATCTGCCGCCCGCCAAGCGCGTGCCGGTGTGGTAGGATCGCGCGTCTTCAGGGGGAATATCGTCATGAAGTTGATTGCCTATGCGCTGGCCGGCGTGGCCGCGTCCGCCTGCATCGCCGTCGCCGCCACGGCGCTGGCGGATAAGCCCGCAATCGGCGCCTGGGGCTTCGACCTCAGCGGCATGGACCGCAGCGTCAAGCCGGGCGACGACTTCTTCGACTATGCCAATGGCGCCTGGTTCAAGCGGACGGAGATTCCGGCGGACCGCTCCAGCGTCGGCTCGTTCCAGGATCTGCGCGTGCTCAGCGAAGAGCGGATGAAGACGCTGGTCAACGCACTCGAAGCCCGCGACGCGGCGAGCCTGAGCCCGGAAGAAAAGCAGATCCGCGATCTCTATGACGCCTATATGGACCGCGCCGGGATCGAGGCGCATGGCCTGGCGCCGGCCAAGGCCGATCTCGGGCGCATCGCGGCGGCGGCGACGCTCGACGACATCGCGGCGCTGATGGGCGACCGGGCGCTGCCGACCAGCGCCATCGTCAATGACGGCGTCGGGATCGACGGCAAGAACTCCAAGGCCTATGTCGTCACCGCGTCGCAGGCAGGCCTCGGCATGCCGACGCGCGACTATTATCTCAAGGACGATCCGAAGCTGGCGGAGGCGCGCGACGCCTATAAGGCCTATCTCGCGCAGATGCTGACCTTGTCCGGCGCCAGCGACGCGACGGCACGCGCCGCGGCGGTCTATGCGGTGGAAGACGCCATCGCGCAGGCGCAGTGGGCGCCGGCGGAGAACCGCAACGCGGACAAGACCTACAACCCGATGACGATCACCGAGCTGCAGGCCTTCGCGCCGGGCTTCAACTGGATCGCGTTCTTCAAGGTCCAGGGGATCGATGCCGGCCGCAAGGTGATCGTGCGCCAGAACACCGCCTTCCCCAAGCTGGCGGAGATCTTCGCCAAGACGCCGGTGGCGGTGTGGAAGGATTATTTGACGGTCCACTATCTCCACAACGTCGCGGAATATCTGCCCAAGGCGTTCGAGGACACGGACTTTGCGTTCTACGGCAAGAAGATCGACGGCGCGTCGGTGCCCCTACCCTATGCGACGCGCGCGGCGCATCTGATCGACGACACGCTGCCCGACCCGTTCGGCAAGATTTATGCGGCGAAGTATTTCCCGCCGGCGACCAAGGCGAAGGCCGACGCGCTGGTGGCGAACATCATCGCCGCCTATGACGCCGACATCCGCAAGATCGACTGGATGAGCGACGTGACCAAGAGGCGGGCGCTCGACAAACTGCACGCCTTCACGCCGCATATCGGCTATCCCGATCACTGGCGCGATTTCTCGGGCCTCGTCGTCAAGACGGACGACCTGATCGGCGATGTCGAGCGCGCCAATGTGTTCGAGTGGCAGTACCGCCTCGGCCGCATCGACGGAGCAGTGGTGCGCGACGAGTGGAACATGACGCCGCCGACCGTGAACGCGTATTACACGCAGTCGCTCAACTCGATCTTCTTCCCGGCCGCGATCCTGCAGCCGCCCTTCTTCGACCCCAATGCCGACGACGCGGTGAACTATGGCGGCATCGGCGTCGTGATCGGGCATGAGATCGGCCACGGCTTCGACGACCAGGGCAGCAAGTACACCGGCGAAGGCAATCTGGAGAGCTGGTGGACGGCGGAGGACCGCGCGGCGTTCGAGACGCGGGTCAAGGCGCTGGGCGATCAGTACAGCTCCTATGAAGGCCTGCCGGGGCTGCACCTCAACGGCATGCTGACGATGGGCGAGAATATCGGCGACCTGTCGGGCGTTGCGATCGCGCTGCAGGCCTATCACGTCTCGCTGCACGGCAAGAAGGCGCCGGTGCTGGACGGCTTCACCGGCGACCAGCGCTTCTATCTCGGCTTCGCGCAGGTGTGGCGCGGCAAGTATCGCGACGAGGCGATGCGCCAGCAGGTTCTGGGCAATCCCCACAGCCCGCCGCATTTCCGCGCCGTAGGACCGACGCGCAATGTCGATCCGTGGTACGCGGCGTTCGACGTGAAGCCGGGCGACAAGATGTACCTGCCGCCGGACCAGCGCGTGAAGCTCTGGTAGATTGACGGGAGTTCATTTGGAGGCGGCCCTGCACGATGTGCGGGGCCGTTTTCGTTTTGGCGTATTGCCACGCATGGCCCTTCGCAAGCGCGGGAGCGTATTGGTTCAAATGACTATTCCGGCTCCCGCCGCATTGGACTGGTTGCGCCGCAATAAAGCAAAACTAATATTTCACGAATACTTCATTGACTGCCCAATCTTCAGGGCTTTTAGTTCGCACTTCGTTTGAACCAGAGGGGCAATATCATGACCAAGTATCTTCTCGTCGCGTCCGTCGCCGCTGCCGCGTTGTTCGCTGCCAGCCCGGCCAGCGCCGCCAGCACCTTCCAGGAGACCTGCTCGAACATCGGCTTCGCCTATTCGGGCGGCAACGCGACGCTGCAGGCGATGTGCCTGATGGCGAACGGATCGCCGCACGCGACCAGCCTGACGCTGTCGGGCATCTCGAACCAGAACGGCATCCTGACCAAGGGCTCGGGCGCCGCGACCTTCCAGCAGAGCTGCGGCACCATCAAGATCGACGCCAGCGGCCCGAACGTGACGCTCTATGCCTATTGCCGCACGAGCAACGGCCAGAGCAACTCGACCAGCATGTCGCTGAACGGCATCGGCAACAACAACGGCACGCTGGTGCAGCAGTAAGCGGCCGCTTCAGCGCTTCTTGCGCGGGCGCGCGCGGCTTGTCGCGGCGCGCGCCTTTTTCCTTGCGGTGGGAGAGGCCAGTGCGACGCCGAGCGCGGCACGGGCCCATTGCGCAAGCTCGGCGGGATCGTCGTAGAGACGGTCGGGGATTGCGCGCCAGCTCGTCACGATCAGCTCCTTGCCTTTGGTGAAGGTGAAGGCCTTGCAGCCCTCCGCGTCGAAGGCTTTGCGGGTATCGTCGTCGGTCTTGAAATAGAGCACGTCGCGGAAGATCGAGCCGATCATGGTCTCGCCGGTATAGATGCCCTCGCCGCCAAAGAAGCGGCGCAAGCGGATGGGGCCGAACTCGCAGAACAGATCGTCGAAGCGGTGGGGATCGTTCATCGCCCGCCCGCCGCTCCATAACGCAGGCCATCGATGAGCAGCGCGAGCATGCGCTTTGTGTGATCCGGCGCGACGTCGTAGGCGGGACGGCACAGGCTGACCGCGGCGCTGAGGAGATCGCCGGGCGCGACGCCAGCGCGGATTTCGCCCGCGGCAGCGGCGCGGCTCAGCAACATCTCCATCGCGGGCCGGAGCTTGCCATCGTAATAGGCCGGCAAGATGTCATAAGCCGGGTCGCCGGAATGCAGCGCCGTCGCAAGCCCGCGCTTGGCCGCCACGAATTCCGTGAAGCGCAGCATCCAGCGCGACAGAGCTTCCGTCGGAGGATATTTCGCCGCCAGCGTTGCAGCGGCATCCGCGCAGGCGTCGACCTCCTGCCGGAACACCGCGACGATCAGGTCCGAACGCTGCGGAAAATGGCGATACACCGTCCCCACGCCGACGCCCGCTTTCTGCGCGATGTCGCGCACCGGCGCATCCACGCCCGATTTCGCGAACACCGCCAGCGCCGCCTTCAGCAGCGCATCGGTATTGCGTTGCGCATCGGCGCGTTTGGACGGCCTCGCGCTCTTTTCGGGATGCTCCAGTAGTTTCTTCACGCAGACCCCTTGATAAACGGAACGTCGTTCCGTATAAACGGAATACCGTTCCACTTGCACTTCCATAGCGCAGAGCGGCAATTCCCGCCACCGTTGCGAAAGGATACCAGCATGACCGACAAACGCATCGCCCTCGTGACCGGCGCCAACCAGGGCATCGGGCTCCAGATCGCCAAGGACCTTGCCGCCAAGGGACTGACCGTGCTGGTTGGCTCCCGCAATCTTGAAAACGGCCAGAAAACCGCGCGCGAAATCGGTGCGAGCGCCCATGCCGTCCAGCTCGACGTGACCGACAAAGCCTCCATCGCCGCCGCCGCGGAGCGCATCGGCAGGGAATTCGGCCGGCTCGACGTGCTGGTGAACAATGCCGGCATTTCGAAGATCGGCCAGCCGAAAGGCACGATGGAGGATATCGTGAAACGCAGCCGCATCAGCACCGCGTCGCTGGACGACATCCGCACGATCTATGAGACGAACGTTTTCGGCGTCATCGCCGTGACGCAGGCGATGCTGCCATTGCTGCGCAAGTCGGGCGCGGCGCGCATCGTGAACGTGTCGAGCGGCGTCGGCTCGCTGACCCGGACGCTCGGCCCGGACGGCGAGCATCTGCGTGCGCTCTACGGCATGTATTCGGCATCCAAGACGGCGCTCAACGCCGTGACGGTTGGCTTGGCCCTCGATCTCGCGCCCGAGGGCATCAAGGTCAACGCCGCCTGCCCCGGCTACACCAAGACGGCGCTCAACAACTTCATGGGCACGCGTACGGTTGAAGAGGGCGCGCGCGAACCGGTGCGCCTCGCACTGCTGGGCGACGACGGTCCGACCGGCAGCTATTCGAACGATGACGGCCCACTTGCGTGGTGACGCGCGACCGAAGCCGGCCTTAGTCGGCCTTAGCCGGCGTGATGGACACGCTTTCGCCGCAGCCGCAGGCGGCGGTCTGGTTGGGGTTGTTGAACACGAAGCGGGCGCCGAATTTCTCGTGCACGAAATCCATCTCTGTACCGAGCAGGAAGAGGATGGCCTTGGGTTCGATGAAAATCTTCACGCCCTTGTCCTCGACGATCTCGTCGAAGGGCTTGATCTCCTCGGCATAGTCCATCGTGTAGCTCATGCCGGCGCAGCCGCCATTGGTGACGCCGACGCGCACGCCCTGATACTTGCCTTCGGCATCCGCCATGATGTCGCGGATGCGCGCGGCGGCGGAATCCGTGAGCTTGACGGCTTTGGGCCGTTCGCGGCGGGGCTTGGGTGCGGTCGTCTGGGTCATTGTCATGGTCAGTACATGTTCAGTTCGAGTTTGGCTTCTTCGCTCATCCGTTCGGGCGTCCAGGGCGGATCGAAGGTCATGTTCACGGTGACCTCGCCGATGCCGTCGACGCCGAGCAGCGCGTCCTTCACCATGCCGGGCATCTCGCCCGCCACGGGGCAGCCCGGCGCGGTCAGCGTCATGTCCACCACCACGTCCTTGTTGTCGGCAACATCGACCTTATAGATAAGACCGAGTTCGTAGATGTCCACCGGGATCTCCGGGTCGTAGACGGATTTCAATGCCGCCACGAGCTTGACGGTGAAATCCTCGAGTTCCTCGGCGCTGAGCGCGGAACCCGTGGTCGTGATGTCGGCCTTGTTCGGTTCGGCGTTCATTCGGATTTGGCGGGATCACCGCCCTCCAGAGCTGATTTCATGGTGTGCCAGGCGAGCGTGGCGCATTTCACGCGCATGGGGAAGGCCGAGACGCCGGCCATGACATCGAGCCGCTCGCGGTCGTCCTCGTTCAGGCCTTCGACCTCTTCGCCTTTGACGAGGTTGAGAAAGCCGCCCATCAACTTTTCGGCCTCGGCGACGGTGCGGCCGACGATCATGTCGGTCATCAGCGAGGCCGATGCCTGGCTGATCGCGCAGCCCTTGCCTTCGAACATGATGTCGGCGATGCGGTCGTCCTTGTCGACGAGAAGCTGCACGGTGACGCGGTCGCCGCAGAGCGGGTTGTGGCCTTGCGCCGCGTTGGTCGCGCTTTCGAGCTTGCCGAAATGGCGCGGATGTTTGGAGTGATCGAGGATCACGTCCTGGTAAAGCTCGCGGAGGGAGTCATCCATCGCTCAGGCCAGTATCTTCCGCGCCTTGGCGAGGGCGGCGAGCATGATGTCGACCTCCTGGCGGGTGTTGTAGAGCGCGAAAGACGCGCGGGTGGTGGAGGCGACGCCGAAGCGCTCCATCAGCGGCTGGGCGCAGTGATGGCCGGCGCGGACGGCGACACCTTCACGGTCGAGGATGGTGGCGAGATCGTGGGCATGCATGCCCTCGGTCTCGAAGGAGAGGATGGACGCCTTGCCCGGCGCATCGCCGATGACGCGCAGCCAGTTGAACTGGCGCACGCCCTCGCGGGCATAGGCGAGAAGATCGTGCTCATGCGCCTTCACGGCGGCGCGGTCGAAGGAATTCATGTAGTCGAGCGCGGCGGCGAGGCCGACGCTCTCGATGATCGGCGGCGTGCCGGCCTCGAACCGCGCCGGCGGATCGGCATAGGTGACGGTATCGCGCGTAACGACCTGAATCATCTCGCCGCCGCCATTGAACGGGCGCATCGCCTTGAGATGCTGCCTCTTGGCATAGAGCGCGCCGATGCCGGTGGGACCGTAGAGCTTGTGCGCGGTGATCGTGTAGAAATCGACATCGAGATCGCGGACATCGACGATCTCATGCACCGCGCCCTGCGCACCATCGGCGAGCACCGGCACGCCCTTGGCGTGGGCGCGCGCGGCGATCTCCTTCAGCGGCGTCAGCGTGCCGAGCACGTTGGAGATGTGAGCGACGGCGACGAGTTTCGTCTTCGGCCCGATGGCGGCATCAAGCGCCTCGATGTCGAGGCTGCCATCTTCGCGGACGTCGACCCATTTGAGGACGGCGCCCTGGCGCTCGCGCAGGAAATGCCACGGAACGATGTTGGAGTGGTGCTCCATGACGGTGAGCACGATCTCGTCGCCGGACTGAATGCGCGGCATCGCCCAGGAATAGGCGACGAGGTTGATCGCCTCGGTGCCGCCCTTGGTGAAAACGATCTCGTCTTCATGCGCGGCGTTCAGGAATTTCTGCACCGTGCGGCGGGCGGCTTCGTAGCGGTCGGTGGCCTTGCCAGAGAGGTGGTGCACGCCGCGGTGGACATTGGCGTATTCGCTGGTCGCAAAATCGCGCATCGCGTCGAGAACCTGGCGCGGCTTCTGCGCGCTGGCGCCGTTGTCGAAATAGACCAGCGGTTTGCCGTAGACGGGCTTGGACAGAATCTCGAAATCGGCGCGCGCGGCGACCGGATCGAAGGCGGATGCGATCTTGCCTTGCGCGGTCATGGCAGCATCGCCTGCGGCAGTGCGTCTTCGACAGACTGCCAGACGGTGGCGCGGATCGCTTCGTCGGCGATTTCGTCGACGGCTTCTTCGAGGAAGGCGCGGACCAGCATGTTGCGGGCTTCGGCCTCCGGGATGCCGCGGGCGCGCAAATAGAACAGCGAATTGGCGTCGAGGTCGCCGACCGCGGCGCCGTGGGCGCATTTGACGTCGTCGGCAAAGATTTCAAGCTCGGGCTTGAGATCGGCCTCGGCGCGGTTGCCCATCAGGAGCGCCTTGGCGGTCTGGCGCGAGTCGGATTTGTCGGCGCCCTGCTCCACCGTGATACGGCCCTGATAGACGGCGCGGCTTTTGCCGCCGGCGATCTTCTTGAAGAGCTGGGTGCTGGTGGTATGCGGAACGGCGTGGACGATATGCGTCGTGATATCGGCATGCGCCGCGCCACCGAGAACCGAGACGCCGGAGAGGTGCGCGGCGGCGTTGGCGCCGGCGAGCGCGATCTGGAATTCGGCGCGGCTGAGCTTGGCGCCGCCGCTGAACAAATGGGCGCGATAGACGCCGTCGCGCTCGATGCGGACGGCGTATTGCTCGACCTGCACGGCATCGCCGGCGTTCGGCGCGTTGCGGATATGGGTGAGCTGCGCGTTCGCGCCGATCACGAACTCGATGCCAAGATTGGAGAAGGCTTCGCCGCCCCGGGTCTCGCAAAGGGTGAGCGCGGCGCCCTCTTCCAGAACGACCAGCGCGCGGCACGCACCGGCGCCGGAGAATTCGATTTCGAGTGCGCCGGCGTTGTGGTTGCGCGGCACGCGGACGGCGAAACCGGCGCGGGCATGGGCGAGAGAGGACGATGCCATCGCGTTCTGCGGCAGCGTGCCGAGGTGAGCGCGCACCCATTGCGGCGCGGTGCCGGTGTTAGACAGATCGAAGAGTTCGATGCCTTCGGGCAATTTGCCGGCCGACCACGACACGGCGCCGTCGTCGTTCGCGCCGTCGAGCGCGGATTTGAGATCGGAGTATTTCCAATCCTCCACGCGGCGGTGCGGCACGCCGAGCGCGGCGAAGCGGTTGGCGGCTTCGGCGCGGCGTTCGTCCAGCCAATGTGCGGACGCGCTGCTCATGCGGCTTTGCCCACGATGTGTTCGTAGCCCTTGGCCTCGAGCTCGTGCGCCAGTTCCTTGCCGCCTTCGGCGACGATGCGGCCCTTGGCGAGGACATGGATGCGGTCCGGCACGATGTAGTCGAGCAGGCGCTGATAGTGGGTGATGACCAGCATGGCGCGTTCGGGGCTGCGCAACGCGTTAACGCCCTCCGCCACCAGCTTGAGCGCATCGATGTCGAGGCCGGAATCGGTTTCGTCGAGGATCGCGAGCTTGGGCTCGAACAGCGCCATCTGGAGGATTTCGAGGCGCTTCTTCTCGCCGCCGGAGAAGCCGACATTGAGGGCGCGCTTGAGCATCTCTTCGCTGACCTTGAGCGCCGCGGCCTGCTTGCGCACGGTCTTGAGCACCGTCATGGCGTCGACTTCCTTCTCGCCGCGGGCGCGGCGCTGCGCGTTGAGCGCGGTCTTGAGGAAGGTCAGCGTGGTGACGCCGGGGATCTCGACCGGGTACTGCATGGCGAGGAAGACGCCCTTGGACGCGCGCTGCTCGGGCGCCAGCGCGGTCAGGTCTTCGCCGTTATAGAGGATCGTGCCGGAGGTGATTTCATAACCGGCGCGGCCGGCCAGGACGTAGGACAGTGTCGACTTGCCCGAGCCGTTCGGGCCCATGATGGCGTGGACCTGCCCCGCCGCAATCGAGAGCGTCAGCCCCTTGAGGATTTCCTTGCCATCGACGGCGACGTGAAGGTCTTTGATCTCAAGCATGGTTTGACTTGTTCTCTTCCAGGTACCAGGGGTCCAATCGTACGTCCGACGGTTTTACATATGCGAGTAAGGTACCGACCGGGCTTTGCTCACTGCGCACCTCGACGATGACTTCGTCGCTGGAGGAGATGTGAACCACTGTGCCGTCAGTTCCGGCAGGAACTTCGAAGGCGGGATTGTTTTCAGGGATACCCGCGTAGCCATTCGCGCATTTGAGCAGCGTGACGCCAACGATCATACCGAGGACATTGCCGTCGGCGTCAAAAGCCTTCGGGAAATCAACTGCCGGCGCCTTCTTGTTCCAGAGCTTTCCCCAGATCATCCGACACTCCCTTCGAGAGAGATGCCCACGAGCTTCTGCGCTTCGACGGCGAATTCCATGGGGAGCTGCTGCAGGACTTCCTTGCAGAAGCCGTTGACGATCAGCGCGACCGCCTCTTCCTGCGGGATGCCGCGCTGCAGGCAGTAGAACAGCTGGTCTTCGGCGATCTTCGAGGTGGTCGCTTCGTGCTCGATATGGGCAGTCGGGTTGCGGGCCTCGATATAGGGCACGGTGTGGGCGCCGCACTTGCCGCCGATCAGCAGCGAGTCACATTGGGTGTAGTTGCGCGCGTTGGACGCCTTGGGATGGACGCTGACGAGTCCGCGATAGGTGTTCTGGGCGCGGCCGGCGCTGATGCCCTTGGAGATGATGCGGCTGCGCGTGTTCTTGCCCAGATGGATCATCTTGGTGCCGGTGTCGGCCTGCTGGAAATTGTTGGCGATCGCGATGGAGTAGAACTCGCCGACCGTGTCGTCGCCGCGCAGGATGCAGCTGGGGTATTTCCAGGTGATCGCCGAGCCGGTCTCGACCTGGGTCCAGCTGATCTTGGAGCGGTTGCCGCGGCAGTCGCCGCGCTTGGTGACGAAATTGTAGATGCCGCCGAGGCCGTTCTCGTCACCGGGATACCAGTTCTGAACCGTGGAGTATTTGATCTCGGCGCCTTCGAGCGCGACGAGCTCGACCACGGCGGCGTGGAGCTGGTTCTCGTCGCGCTTGGGCGCGGTGCAGCCTTCCAGGTAGGAGACGTAGGAGCCTTCGTCGGCGACGATCAGGGTGCGCTCGAACTGGCCGGTCTCGGACGCGTTGATGCGGAAATAGGTGCTGAGCTCCATCGGGCAGCGCACGCCCTTGGGGACGTAGACGAAGGTGCCGTCGGAGAATACCGCGGAATTGAGCGTCGCGAAGAAATTGTCGGTCACCGGCACGACGGTGCCGAGATATTTGCGCACGAGGTCGGGATAGTCGCGGATCGCTTCGCTGATCGGGCAGAAGATCACGCCGGCTTCGTTGAGCTTGGCCTTGAACGTCGTGGCGACGCTGACGCTGTCGAACACCGCGTCGACCGCGACGCCGGCGAGCGCCATCTGCTCGTGCAGCGGGATGCCGAGCTTATTGTAGGTCTCCAGCAGCTTGGGATCGACCTCGTCGAGGCTTTGCTTCTGCGGCGTGTTCTTCGGCGCGGCGTAGTAATAGGCGTTCTGGTAGTCGATCTTCTGGTAGTGAACACGCGCCCAATTCGGCTCGCGCATCTCCTTCCAGCGCGCGAAGGCCGCGAGGCGCCAGTCCAGCATCCACTGCGGCTCGGACTTCTTGGCCGAGACGTAGCGCACCGTGTCCTCATTGAGGCCCTTGGGCGCGCGCTCCATCTCGATGTCGGTGACGAAGCCGTATTTGTACTTCTCGCCGATCTCGGCGACCTGCTTCTTTGTGTCGGGTGCGGCGGACATCAGGCGGCTTTCTGCGCGACGCGCGCAAGAAGTTTGGAGATTGACGCGATGGCGGCGCCGACGTCGGCATCGGTGGAATTCCAGCCGAAGCTGACGCGCAAGGCCGATCCGGCAAGATCGTCGGACACGCCCATGGCGCGCAGGACGTGGGACGACTTCACCTTGCCGGAGGAGCAGGCGGAGCCGGAGCTGACCATGACGCCATCGAGGTCGAGCGCCATCATCGCGGTGCCGGCGGCGATGCCGGGGAGCGCGAAGTTCGAGGTGGTGGCGAGGCGCGGCACATCGGCGCCGAAGATCACCGCGTCGGGTGCGATCGCTTTCAATTCCGACTCGAAGCGGTCGCGCAACGCGGACGACGGTGCGGTGGCCGCAGCGGCGGCAGCGCCGAAGCCGGCGATGCCACTGACGTTTTCGGTACCGGCGCGGTGACCGCGCTCGTGACCGCCGCCGAGCATCATGGCCGCGAGTGGCGCGCCTTCGCGGACGATCAGGGCGCCGGAGCCCTGCGGGCCACCGAGCTTGTGAGCGGAAAGAGAGAGGTAGTCGGAGAGCGATGCATTGAGCGCGATCTTGCCAGCGGCCTGGACGGCGTCGACCAGGAGATAGGCGTCGTGCTCTTTCAGCAGCTTGCGGATTTCGGCGAGGGGCTGGAGGACGCCCGTCTCGTTGTTCGCGGCAGCGACGGCGGCGAGGACGCGGCCCTTGCCCTCACGCAGCATCACGCGGAGCGCTTCGAGATCGACCGTGCCGTCGGTGGTGACGGGAATGATCTCAAGGCGGATGCCGGGAATGCGCTCGGCGATGGCAGTCGCGTTGGCGAGGACCGAGTTGTGCTCGATGGCGCAGACGAAGAGGCGCGTAATGCGCTGGCCGGCTTCGGCAGCACCTTGCACGGCGCCCCACAGCGCCAGGGCATTGGCCTCGGTGCCACCACTGGTGAAGGTCACGTCCTGGGCGCGGGCGCCAGCGAGCGTCGCGACCTGATCGCGGGCGCGCTCAATGATCGCGCGGGCGGCGCGGCCTGCTCCGTGTACGGAGGATGGGTTGCCACCAAGCGCGAATGCGTACTCCATCGCGGCCCGGGCCTCGGGCCGCAGCGGCGACGTCGCATTGTGATCCAGATACGCCATGACAGATGTGCGGTTGATGGTCAGGCCGCTTCGCGTTCGCCGGCAATCGGGGCCGGTTCCGCCGCGGTGGCGCAAGGCTGGGCGCGGCCGAGGACGCGCTTCTCCACCACATCGGCGAGCGAGACCGATGACAGGAAGACATGAATCTGGCGGCCGAGCTCTTCCCACAGATCGTGGGTGACACAGCGCGCGCCCTGGCCCGTGCAGCCCTTGGCGCTGCCCGGCTTGCAGCGGGTGGCGGCAATCGGCTCGTCCACTGCGACGATGACATCGGCGATGCGCAGCTCGTTGGCGGGGCGGCTGAGGCGATAGCCACCGCCCGGCCCGCGCACGCTCTTGACCAGGCCGCCGCGGCGAAGCTTGGCGAAGAGCTGCTCCAGATAGGACAGCGAAATCTCTTGGCGGGCGGCGATGTCGGCCAGCGAAACCGGCTTGTTGGCGGCTTCGTGCTGGGCGAGGTCGGCCATCGCCATGACGGCATAACGGCCTTTGGTGCTGAGACGCATGAATGGTTCTCCTTCGGCGACGCGCGTTTTGCCTTGCTTTTGAGGGGCCTAGTCGGTGTAAGAACAGGCCCGCCGCGCTGGGAATCTTCTCGCCGGATATAGGTATCCCCACTATGGCGGTCAAGTATTAGCGTGACGCAGGCACCGCATAGCAGCAATGCCTTGAATAGCCTGCGTAATTGCGAACTATTCGCACCTCCTAAACCCGAGCTTTTTGCTGTGCAATTGCTGGCTTCTAGCCCCGCCGCCGACGGAAAGTCCCATGCCTGATATCATCCTGCCCGGCCCCGCCGGCCGTATCGAAGCCCGCTACCAGCGCCAGAAGGCGCCGGGTGCGCCGATGGCGCTGGTGCTGCATCCGCATCCGCAGTTCGGCGGCACGATGAACAATCCGCTGGTCTATGACCTGTTCCACATGTTCCACAAGCTGGGCTGCACCACGGTGCGGTTCAACTTCCGCGGCGTCGGGCGCAGCCAGGGAACATTCGATTCCGGCTCGGGCGAGCTGTCGGATGCGGCCGCGATCCTGGACTGGATGAACACGCTTTATCCCAACCCGTCGAATGTCTGGGTGTGCGGGATTTCGTTCGGCGCCTGGATCGGGATGCAGCTCCTGATGCGCCGGCCTGAGATCACCGGCTTCGTCTCCATCGCGCCGCCGGCGAGCATGTACGATTTCGCGTTCCTCGCGCCGTGCCCGGCCTCTGGCCTGATCGTGCACGGCACCAAGGACCAGGTCGTGCCGGAGCCCGACGTGCAGAAGCTGGTCGACCGGCTGACGGCGCAGAAGGGCATCAAGATCACCTACGACAAGATCGAAGGCGCCAACCATTTCTTCGACAAGCACGAAGGCGACGTGGTGCAGGCGGTGGAGGAATACGTCCACAACATGATGAGCAAGCCGCGCGAAGGGCGTTAAGCCCTAGATCTGAATGCCCATCATGGCGGCCGAGAAGCTCGCGATGTAGCCGCAGGGCGAGACCAGCGTCACCTGGGGCATGATCTGGCCGTTCAGATTGGTCGTGCCGCCCGGGCCGACCGGCGTCGTGGTCGCCATCACCAGACCCACTTCCCAATTCGGGCTGCTGCACCACGGACAGATCGCATTGGTGAATCGGCTCTGCATGGCATCGGCGATTTGCTTGCGCTCGTCCTGGGAAAGCATGCCGTCGGGACTGGGCATCGGGTGCTCCTGCGTTGAGTCTTGGAGCGAGATTAGCAGGAATGCGCGCGGCTACCGCAGCCCGGCACTGCGCATCGTGATATCGATGGTCGCGGCGGCGGTGTGATGCCCGGCGAGCTGCTCGCTGTCCTTCAGCGATTTCAGCTCGCGCACCAGCTGCGACTTGGGCGCCCCCATATCAACCATCACGTCGAGCAACACGCGGATCATGCCGCTGAATGCGCTTTCATACTCCGTCATCGGATGATGCGAATTGCTCATGCCACGACACCCCAGGTTCTGCCCGCACATGATCGGGCCAAGGGTTTTGCAAAGCGTAACAGCAGGCGGGCGCATTTTAATATTGATCTACGGGGATTCCCGGCGGGAACCGGTTTCCGGAACGCCGGGCAATCGTGCTACACACCCCGTCCCTCGAATTTCAGAAGAGCCCGTGTCATGCCGTCCGCACCGCCATTCCGCTCCGACTTCCTCCGCACCTTCGTGGAGCGCGGCGCCTATTACGACTGCTCGGCGCCGGAGGATCTCGATGCATTGTTCCAGAAGGAGCGGGTGACGGCCTATATCGGCTTCGACTGCACCGCAAAGTCGATGCATATCGGCAATCTCGTCCAGCTCATGACCCTGCGCCGGCTGCAGCAGGCGGGGCATCGACCGATCCTGCTGATGGGCGGCGGCACGACCAAGGCAGGCGATCCGTCAGGCAAGGACGAGACGCGGCTGATCCTGACGCCGGAGCAGATCGACGCGAACAAGCAATCGATGCTGAGCGGTGTGCAGCATCTGCTCAAATTCGGCGACGGGCCGAGCGACGCGATCATGGTCGACAACGCCGAGTGGCTCGACAAGCTCGAATACATCCCGTTCCTGCGCGAGGTGGGCAAGCATTTCTCGGTCAACCGGATGCTGACGATGGACAGCGTGCGGCTGAGGCTCGAGCGCGAGCAGCCGATGAGCTTCCTCGAGTTCAACTACTCGATCATGCAATCCTACGATTATGTCGAGCTCTACAAGCGCTATGGCTGCCGGCTGCAGTCGAGCGGCTCGGACCAATGGGGCAACATCGTCTCAGGGATAGATCTGGGGCGCCGGATGCAAAGCGTGCAGCTGTTCGCGCTGTCGACGCCGCTGATCACGACGGCTTCGGGCGCCAAGATGGGCAAGAGCGTGTCGGGCGCGGTGTGGCTGAACAAGGAGATGCTCAGCGTCTACGATTACTGGCAGTTCTGGCGCAACAGCGAGGACGGCGATGTCGGCAAGTTCCTGCGCCTGTTCACCGACTTGCCGCTGGACGAGATCTCACGGCTGGAGGCCCTGCAAGGCGCGGAGATGAACGACGCCAAGAAGGTACTGGCGACGGAAGCGACGGCGGTGCTGCACGGCCGCGAGGCGGCGAACGCGGCGGCGGAGACCGCACGCAGGACGTTCGAGGCCGGCGAGACGGCCATCGATCTTCCAACGGTATCGATCGAGTGGAGTGGTGGACAAGGCTGGACACAGCGCAGCGCCGATGCGCTGTTGAAAGAAGCGGGCTTGGCGACATCTTTATCAGATGCGCGCAGAAAAATTTCCGAGGGTGCGGTCAAGATCAACGATCAGTTGATCAGCGATCACACGAAGAAATTCGAAGCGCATGATATCGATGCGAAAACGGGCGCACTGAAGGTTCAGTACGGCAAAAAGAAAATCGTCCTCGTAAAACCTGCCTAAACATCGCTGTCATCTCCTTCCCTCGCTACGCTCGGCCGGGGATGACAGCAGTGTTATTGCGGCTTCGGAGAGTCTGCTCCCGGCTTCGTGCCCTGCCCTTGCGGGGTCACCACGACCTGCGACGGCGGCGCGTTCGACTGTGCGTCGGCGGCGTTGGGCATCTTGCCTTCGAAGATGCGGCGGAAGATGCCGGGCGTCACCAGCGACAAGGGATTGACGCTGATCTTCGGCTCGTCGGCGTTGCCGCTGACGGTGTAGGTCATGCCGATGATGCCTTCGCCGGGTTTCGAAATCAGCAAATTGCCGAGGAACGGGATGTAGCCGAGCACGGTGTTGAGGCCGAACAGCGGCACCAGCGTGCCCTTGAGCGCGATCTCGTTCTTGGGGCGGTCGATATAGCCTTCGGCGGAGATGCCGATGGCGGGGCCGGTGGCGCGGGCGGTGTGGATCGCGAGCACGCCATTGTTGGCGCTGAACGGCACTTTGAGGTGGTCGACCTCGATGCCGCCGCCTTGCAGGAGATTGCCGAAACCGACCAGCGAGCCGGCGCTGAACAGCCGCGCCAGGAAGGGCTGGTTGAGCAGGCGGAAATCCTTGATGTCGAGGGTGCCCTGGTAGTCGTCGGTGGCGCTGTCGTCGGACGCGACCGCCGTGCCCGAGCCGTGCAGCGTCGCCGTGAGATCGAGATTGCCGCCCTTCATGCTGGTGAAGCCGAACAGGCCGCGCGCCAGCGTGCCGATGTCGCTGGTGTCGAGCGTCAGGCGGCGGTCGCCGCCGGCGGGCGCGATGGAGCCGGTCAACGTGCCGGTCTTGGCGACCTTGCCCGACAGCGTCATGGTCACCGGCCGATCGGCGACGCCGGTGACATCGAGCGCGAACGGCGCGATGGCGACGTTGTTGCGCAACACGACGCGATCGAGCTTGGCGTCGATGTGGAACGGTCCGTCGATGTCGGAAGCGACTTTGCCGGATGGCTTGCCGCCGACATTCGCGGCGCCGCCACTCGTGCCGCTGCCGCGGCGCGCGATCTGGGTGCCGTCGACCGAATGGCCTTTCACGACGATATCGATGCCGGTGGCGGCGCGCGTCAGCAGGAACGAGAAGTCGTTCGTGGAGCCGGATTTGACGCTCGGCGCGCTCAGCGTCGCCAAATGGCCTTCGGCGTTGAAGGTCAGCGCCATGGTGGTCTGCAGGCTGGGGCCGGCATTGATCGTCATGCTCTCGGACTGGATCGTGCTGTGCGGGCCGAACACGGCTGTGGCATGCCCGGACGCCGGGAAGCCGGCCGGCTTGGCGATGCCAACAAGATCGAGCGACAGCGTCGCGGCGGAAAGATCGAGCGCGAGATCGGCACTGACGATCTGACCGCGATGGCCGGCGAGCGTGCCGGTGACGCCGATGGGGCCACGCAGGTAATCGTTGATGCCGCTGATCCCGAGCATCTCACGCGCTGCCTGGTCCATCGCGCCTTTGATGGCGATCTTGCTGCTGATGCCGGCGTTGCGGAAGTCCTCGACCCAGTCGACGGTGAGGCGCGAGGTGGCGAGGCCAACTGCGCCGGTGGCGTGCAGATGGGTGTTGTCGATGTCGAAATTCACCGCGCCATCGGTGAGGCGGGTCGTCTTGCTCAGCGAGATGCCGAAACCGGTGACGGCGGCCTTCACCGAGATGCCGATGTCATCGACGTTGAGGTCGCGCCGCATGGGAACGTGGAAATCGAGATCGATGCCCGCCTTGCCGGCGGTCGAGGCCGGATCGAGGCCGAAGCGCGTCGCATAGTTGAGCGGCTTCATGTCGGTAAGCTTCAGGATGTCGGTCATCGAGCCGTCGAGATGCGCCGTGATCTCGCCCGGCGCGGCTGGCAGGCTCAGATCTGGGATAACGGCATGGCCGCGGCTGACGAGCAGCGGACCGATGCGGCCGCGATTGACGTCGGCGCTGAAGCTGTTGCCCGTGAGGCGCGCGTTGGCAAAGACGCCGGTCATATGCGTCAGGCCACGGACGTAATTAAGCTCGGCATTGGTGATGGGGAAGGTCATCAGCAACGCGGAGTCCGGGATCGCAGGCGCATCGAAGGCGCCGGCGGGCAGATGGGTCTCGAACACGATGGCGCCCAGGCTACCGGAGAAGATGTTGCGGTCGATCCAGTCGCGCGCGCCGGCGCCCATGTCGAGCGGCCAGTAATGCAACATGTCGCGCACCGCGAGCGGCTCGACGCGGCCCTTGAGTTCCAGCACCGGCGACTTGGCTTCGACCAGCGTGATCCGGCCCGAGGCGGCGAGCACCAGCGCGCCGCCGGTGGTGTTGAGGCTGTCGATCAGGATGTCGTGGGTTGCGGGCACGTAGCTGCCGTGCAGGGAGGCGAGCGGAACGAAAACGGGCTGGGCGAACGTCCCGGGCATGGCGAGCGCGGTCTTGTCCGCCGTCAGGTCGACGCCGAGGCGCGTGATCGCGCCGCCGGAATCGTAGACCAGGTTCATGCCGCCGACGAGATGGGCGCGCAGCAGGTTGGAATCGAGCGTCGCATCCTGCAGCGAGATGCGCGCCTTGGCGCGGTCGTAACGGCCGGCGAGGTGCAGCCTGGCGACGTTCACGGTATGGCGGATACCGATGATGGTGGCGTTGCCGGCAGCACTCACTGCGAAATCGGCGCCAAGCAGATGCGTACCCTCGATCGCGAAATTCGACGAGAAGTCCGCAACCATCGCGATGCTGCGCAGGAAGTGGAACATCTTGGCGTTGTTGCCGAGCGCGGCGATGTCGAGGCCGGTCACCTGGATTTTGCCGTAGACGGGACCGGCACGCGGCGGCAGCGCGACCTGGCCGACGATATGGGCGGCGCGGCCGGAGACTTCGATGTCGGCGACCAGCGAAGCGATCAGCTTCTCGCCTTCGGTCGCGATGCGGACATCGGCCTTGGGCGCGACGAGGAACATCCCGGTGCTCTCGTCCATGAACGCGACGCGCGCGTCGCGGATGGCGAAGCTTTGCAGCGATGAGGCGCTGGTGCTGTTCTTGTTGATGGCGTCGGTGATGCGGCTGATGATGTCGCGCTGGCTGTCGTCATGCTCGACGCCGAGGCGCAGCGTACCATCGACATTGCGCACCAAAGTGAGCTGCACGCCGACCAGCGTGATGCGGGTGACGACGATCTTGCCCGAGATGAAAGGCTGGGCCGCGAGGTCGATGTCCATCTGCGGCGCTTGCGCGATGATGCGGCCCTTGGTGTCGAACACGCGGGCGCCGAGCACGACGAGGTTGACGCGGCCCTGGTCACGCGACCATTCGACGGCGGCCTGGTCGTATTTCACGGTGATGCCGGGGAGCGCTTGCGCCAGCGCGTCGGAAATCTGGCCGGAGAGCGGTCCGAGCGAGATCGGTCCGACCAGAAGGCGCAGCGCGGCGCCGACCGCGAAGAACAGGATGGCAACACTGATCGCCGCCCCGACCAGAGCGGTGCGGCTGATGTGGTGCGATTTTATGTAGCGGCCGACAAAGGTCCCGTTCCACGCCTCGGCCAGCGTGACCCTGGCCCGCGCGACGGCGTTGCGGTCTGCTATGGGGTCTTGGGCCAACGGAACTGCACCTCTACCCCCCTGATTTCGTGGACGAAGTGGACCGTGCGCTTTTCCCGCGGTCCCGGATCGGGTATCAGCTTATGGCCTATAGTTAAGCCTGCGGTAAACGCCCAAATCGCCCCTCGGAGAGCCCATGGAACTCAAGCCCGGCGACAAGGCCCCCAAGTTCCGACTTGCCACGGATGGCGGCGGTGACGTATCGACCGCCGCACTCAAGGGAAGCCCCTACGTTCTGTACTTCTACCCGAAGGACGATACGGGGGGATGCACCAAAGAGGCCGTTGGGTTTTCGGACTTCAAGAAGAAATTCGATGCGTTGGGTGTCGCCGTGGTCGGCGTGTCCAAGGACAGCACGGCCAGCCATGACCGGTTCAAGGCCAAGCATAAAATAAAGATCGCGCTGGCGTCGGACCCCGAGACGCTGACCGCGCAAGATTATGGCGTCTGGGGCGAGAAGACTCTGTACGGACGGAAATACATGGGAATGGAACGAGCCACCTTTCTGGTAGACGCCAAGGGCGTCATCCACAGCATATGGCGCAAGGTGAAGGTGCCGGGCCATGTTGACGCCGTTCTGGCCGCGGCAAAAGCCCTCAAATGAAGCCACACCAGCCGAAGAACACCACCGGACCGCGGTTAACCTCAGGCTCGTTTTTCTGGGGTAAAAGCTTGATCCGGCGGCGACAATTGAGTGAAATGCGCGGCACTGGGGTTGGCGCGCAAGACGCAAACAAGGGAAAAGTTGGCATGGCAGGGACGCTCGCAGAGCGCGTCTGGGCTTGGCTCCATGAGACGTTTCCGGAGCGCCAGATCTATATCCGCAGCGACGGCCGGGTGCAGTTCTTCACCTTCGGCGCGACGCTGCAGGCGACGCTCGCCGGTCTCTCTTTGATCTTCCTCGGCTGGGTCGCCTTCGCGACCGTCAACGTCATCTTCAAGGACCGCATCATCTCGGCGAAGGACCATCGCTATCAGCAGATGCAGAGCGCCTACGAGAACCAGCTCACCGACCTCCAGGCCCATCTCTCCGAGGAAGACGCCGCCCTGGTCGGGGCCGAGGACCATTTCAAGTCGACCGCCGACGAACTGCAGATCAAGCAGAACACGATCATGAAATTCCTCGACCGCAAGCGGCAGGTCGATGCGACGCTGGCGGCCCTCGCCAACACCGGCGTGCGGACCGGAACCGATACCGGCGCGGGCGATGGCGGCGATTCTGCCGGCGGCGCGCCGAGCGATGAGATCGAAGGTGCTCCGCCGCCGGCCGGCGCCGCCCCGATCGATGCTTCCGGCTCCTCCGAGCTTTCGGTCATGCCGCAACCGCCGGCGCCCCAGCCGCGCACCGCCAAGCCGACCAAGGCAAGCTTCCTGGATTTCGGCGGCGCCATGAGCCACCTCACCGGCCTTCTGTTCGGCACGTCCCACACCGCGGCGCCGGCGCCGACCGCGAATTTCGCGCAGTATCCGGCGCTGCGGGTGCTGGCGGAGCAGACGGCGCGCGTCGCCAAGATCGGCACCGACGAGACAAGGCTGATGGCGCGCACCCAACTGGAGGTCGCCGAGGGCGTCGTCCAGATCCAGAACGTCATCCGCCACACCGGGATCAATCCCGACGACTACACCCACCGCCTGTCGCAGGTCGAAGGCGTCGGCGGGCCGGAATGGCCGCTGCAATCGGTCCATATCGAGGGCATCGCGGACGCGGCGTTCTCAGACGCTTATCTGCGCGCCTCGGCGGTGCTCGACCAGATGAACACGCTGCTGTCGGCGATGCGTCACATTCCGCTGACCACGCCGGTCTGGGGCTCGGCGTTCGAGCGCACCAGCGGCTTCGGCGCCCGCATCGATCCCTTCACGGGACGCTATTCCTTCCACCCGGGCATCGATTTCGCGGGGCCGTGGGGCTCGACGATCGCGGCGACGGCGCCCGGCACGGTTGTGTTCGCCGGCGACCGCGGCGGCTACGGAAATATGGTCGAAATTGACCATGGTTTCGGAATTCACACCCGCTATGGGCACATGTCATCGATTATTGCGCATGTAGGGGCTAAGGTGGACAAAGGCTCGCCCATCGGAAGGCTCGGATCGACGGGGCGCAGCACCGGACCGCATGTCCATTACGAGGTCTGGTACGACGACGTCGTAAGAAATCCGAACCCGTTTATCGAGGCTGGCCGACATGTTTTCGAGTAAGAAAGACACCACTCCCCCCGCCGCGTCCAACGTCCCGCCCGCCAAGCGCGCGGCACGCTCATCCGCGCCGTCGATCATCAGCGCCGACCTCGTGGTCACCGGCACGCTGACCTCGACCGGGGACATCCAGATCGACGGCCGCGTCGAAGGCGATGTGCACAGCGCCGGCCTGGTGATCGGCGACAAGGCATTCATCAACGGCGAAATCCTCGCCGAGGAAGTCACGATCCGCGGCCGCGTCTCCGGCAGCATCCGGGCGCGCAAAGTTCTGCTCTGCTCGACCAGCCATGTCGAAGGCAACATCCTGCACGAAGCCTTCGCGGTGGAGACCGGCGCCTTCTTCGAGGGCAATTGCCGCCACGCCGACAATCCTCTCGCCGAGCCGGTCGCCAAGACCAGCGCGATGTCCGCGACAACTCCCCCAGCGCCGTCCACACCGCCTGCCGGCACGCCATCGGCGATCTCGTCCATGGTGTCGCGCCCGATGGCGACCGATCCGAGCCGTCCGCCCGTCGCGGCTAGCTTCGCGCCGCTGAAATCGAACGCCTGAACGGCAGACCCTTTCGAACGACAAGCCCCGCTTCGGCCAGACCGAAGCGGGGTTTTTGTTTTGCGAATCGTACGCCCGCGTACGATCAGGCGTGGCCGGTGACGAGCCAGAGAATGATGATGATCGGAATCGGAATGCCGATCAGCCAGAGCAATGCGGAGCGCATGGAATTCCCCGTGTGAATGTCGGCGTGATAAGTCGCCGGCGGCGGTAAAAGTTCCGCGTCTGCCTCCACTTCGATCATTTGCCCGAACGCGCGGCAGCGACGGAACAACTCCCATGGCCAAGGCGTATTACGGCTAGCCCGATTCGGGCACCACATTCCTTTGGGGGACATCCATGCCCGTCACCGTCGTCAATGAAGATTCGGCCACCATCGTCAGCGACGAGAACGACGGGACGCCACGCTTCTCCTGGAGCGCCGCGTTTGCCGGCGCGTTCGTCGCCACCGCGGTGACGCTTTTCCTTCTGACCCTCGGCTCGGGCGTCGGGCTTTCGCTGGTCTCGGTGCGGCACGCGACGGCGAACGGCACGATGTCGTTCTTCACCGCCGGCGCGATCTATTTCCTGGTGGCGCAGGCCTTCGGCTTCGCCGCAGGCGGGCACATCGTCGGACGGATGATCGGGCCGGCGCTCGAGACCGACCGCGAAGAGGAATTCCGCGCCGGCACGCACGGCCTCGTCGCCTGGGCGCTGGCGGTGGTGGCGACCGCAACTTTGGTCGCGCTGTCGGTGCTGGTCGCGGGGTCCGCGACGGCGAACGGCGCAGCGGTCGGCGGCGCGCTCGCCTCCTCGGCACCGATGACAAATGCACGCGGCGATGCGAATGCGAACGTCGCGACATCCTATTGGGTCGATACCCTGTTCCGCAGCCCGATGAACGGGATGCAGGCGTCGCTCGGCTGGACGCAATACGCGCAGAACGACACCGGCACTGCGACGGACGGCAGCACAGCGCCGCCGCCAGCCGATCCGTCCGCGATGACGCCGAGCGATACCGACACGGCAGCGCCGGGCGCCGGCGCGACGGTACACACCAACGCATTGCCGCCCGTCGGCAGTGACACGGTCATCACCAACGGCACGACAGCGACGGCGCCGCCGACGGCACTCGGCACGACGACAATTATGCCTTCGACGCCGCGCAGCATCGGCGCAGACAAGGCCGAGGCTGGCCGCATCCTCACTGTCGGCATGGCGAATGGCGGGCATCTGACGGCGGACGATCACACGCAGATCGCGCGGCTGGTGGCGCAGGACACCGGGTTGACGCTGGGCGCGGCGCAGAGTCGCGTCACCGATGTCGAGAACCGCATCCGCCAGGACGAAGCCGCGGCGGCGGAGACGGCGCGCAAGACGGCGGCCTATGCCAGCCTGTGGACCGCGTTCGCGCTGCTGTTCGGCGCGGTCGTTGCGGTTGCCGCGGCGATCTCCGCGCGCTGGGAAGCCGACAAGGAAGCGGGGTTCCTGCCGGGGACGCGGGTGGAGTCGGTGCGTCTCTGATAGCAGAGCCTGAACCAGATATGGCAAGCGCTGGCGGAAAACCGCCAGCGCTTGATCATTGTTTGACGGATTGCGCGGCCGCCAGCTGTTCCAGAAACCGGAAACTGGTCTCGCGTCCGGGCTCCCGCCGCCGCTCGACAATCGCCGCGCGTGTCTTCTGCCAGACGATCGAGACCGCGTGATGGAAGAAGTCGTCGGCCACGTCATGCGCGACTTCCTTGCGCAGAACGAGAATGCCCAGGCCGTCGAGCGTGTTGATCAGGGTGAAGACGGCGGTCCAGCGGCCGCCCAGCTGGATCTGCAAATCCTGCCACGCCAAGCCGTCCGGCACATCGTGCAGCGCGGCGAGGCCCTCGATGAGATCGCGCGAATAGAGCATCTCCATGAGATGCAGCGAAACCTGCGTGTCCCGCGCCTTGGCGGCAACACGGATTTGCCATGCGCCGAAAACGACGCCGCCGACAACGGCAATTGTCGTAGCGATATTGAGCGCGAGCGCGATATCCATGGCCTAACCCCAACAGGCGGTATTATTCCAAATCCTCGACCGGCTCGACCTTCTTGCCGCCGACGGCCTGGGCCAAAGCGGCGGCCATGAAGGGGTCGATGTCGCCGTCGAGGACGTCGTCGGGGCTACGGCTCTCGACGCCGGTGCGCAGATCCTTCACCAGCTGATAGGGCTGCAGGACGTAAGAGCGGATCTGGTGGCCCCAACCGATCTCGGCCTTCTCGCCGACGAAGGCGCCGGTCTCGTCCTGTTTCTTCTTGAGCTCGATCTCGTAGAGACGCGATTTGAGCATGTCCCAGCAATTGGCGCGGTTCTGATGCTGCGAGCGCTCGGTCTGGCAGGCGACCGCGATGCCGGTCGGCAGATGCGTGATGCGCACGGCGCTCTCGGTCTTGTTGACGTGCTGGCCGCCGGCGCCGGAGGCGCGATAGACGTCGATGCGGACGTCCTTGTCGGCAATGTCGATCTCGATGGTCTGGTCGATCACCGGATAGACCGTCACCGACGAGAAGCTGGTGTGACGGCGCGCGGCGGAATCGAATGGCGAGATGCGCACGAGGCGATGGACGCCCTGCTCGCTCTTCAGCCAGCCATAGGCGTTGTCGCCCTTGATCATCAGCGTCGCCGATTTGATGCCGGCGCCCTCACCTTCACTCTCTTCGAGGAAGTCGACCTTGTAGTCGTGCTTCTCAGCCCAGCGCGTGTACATGCGCAGCAGCATCGAGGCCCAGTCCTGGCTTTCCGTGCCGCCGGCGCCGGCGTGGATTTCGAGATAGGTGTCGTTGCCATCGGCTTCGCCGGACAGCATCGATTGCAGGCGCTGCTGCTGGGCGCGGGCGTGCAGCTTCTGGATCGCGCCTTCGGCGTCGGCGATCATCGCCGCGTCGTTCTCTTCTTCCGCCATCTCGATCAGGCCGAGGCTATCGGCGAGTTCGTTCTCGATGACGCGGACTGCGCCGAGCGAGGAGTCGAGCTTCTGGCGCTCGCGCATCATCTTCTGCGCGCCTTGCGGATTGTTCCAGATGGCGGGGTCTTCGGCCTTGGCGTTCAGCTCGTCGAGGCGGCGCAGCGCATTATCCCAGTCAAAGATGCCTCCTCAGCAGGGCGACGGCCTGCTGGATCTCTTCGACGGTGCGGGCGATTTCGGGGCGCATGAGGGGGATATAGGGCGGCAGGCGGCGTTCGTAAAGCGTGGTATGGTGCGGCCGCGTCGCAGCGGGGGTTTGCATGCGCGGCTTCAGTCTTACGGCCGTTTTGGCGGGCTTGGGTTTGCTGCTCGCGGGATGCGCCAGCGGCCCCGCGCAAGTGCATGCCGACCTGATCGTGCTCGGCCGGGTCACCGCGGTATCGCATATCGCGCTTATGCCCAAGGACGATCCCGATCAGTTCTTCAGCGGCCATGTCATAACGTTCCAGACGTTCCCCGAGGATGGCAAGCCGGGCGCGACGATCCAGTTTATCGGCCTTACCGGTTGCCCCGCGGACGTGGCCGGAGACCAGGCCTATCTGCTGTTCCTCGACCGCGGTGGGCCGTGGCTCATTGCGGACGAAAACAACCCGCCGCTCGCTGTCGATTGGTCGAACGTCCTCACGTTGTCGGCCTGCACCCCGATCGATGCGGGAAACTCCCGCGGGCTGTTGAATTATAACGGTCCGCCGCCGCTGCTGTAGGAGGCGTTCAGTACAGCCCGCCGTTACCCGGGTCGACGGTCGCCGCGCCTTCGGTGTCGCCGGTGGCGGGGCCGGCGAAGGGCGAGTAGCCGGAGACGTCGTTGTTCGGGGCGTCGGGCTCACCGGGGGCGGTGTTGGGCTTGAAGACTTCGGGGATGCCGCCGCTCGACAGCTCGCCGCTGTGATAGTCGACCTTGACGATCTCGACGCCCGGCGCGACGCGGAACGGGATGCCCGGCGTATTGCTCAGCGCGCCCTTCATGAAATCGCGGAAGATCGGGGCGGAGACCGTGGCGCCCTGCTCCACGCCGCCCAGCGTGCGCGGGTTGTCCATGCCGGCATAGACGCCGCAGACGAGGTCGGGCGAGAAGCCGACGAACCAGACGTCCTTGGAATCGTTCGAGGTACCGGTCTTACCGGCGAGCGGCTTGCCGACGGCGAGCACGGAGCGGCCGGTGCCGCGCAGCACGACGCCTTCCATCAGCGAAACAATCTGGTAGGCGGTCTGGGGATCGAGCACCTGCTCGCGCGTATCGGCGAGCAAGGGTTCCTGCTGGCCGTTGAAGCTGTCGCTGTTGCAGCCGTCGCAGCTGCGTCCGTCATGGCGCCAGATGGTGCGGCCGTTGCGATCCTGGATGCGGTCGATCAAGGAGGGAATGACCTTCTTGCCGCCGTTGACGAACACCGAATAGCCGGTGACCTGCTTGAGCAGCGTGGTCTCGCCCGAGCCCAGAGAGTTGGCGAGCAACGGCTGGAGGTGATCGTAGGCGCCGAAGCGCAGCGGATACTGGATGACCTTGTCCATGCCGACCGCCTGGGCGAGGCGGATGGTCATCAGGTTGCGCGACAGCTCAAGGCCGCGGCGCAGCGTCGTCATGCCGAGATAGCCACCCTTCTCGAAATTCTTGGGGCGCCAGATATGGCCGGAGCCGTCATTCATCTCAAACGGCGCATCGAGCACCTTGCTGGCCGGCGTGTAGCCGTTGTCGAGCGCGGCGGCGTAGACGTAGGGCTTGAACGACGAGCCGGTCTGGCGCATCGCCTGGAAGGCGCGGTCGAACTGACTCGACGCATAGGAGAAGCCGCCGGACAGCGCGAGGACGCGGCCGGTGTGGGGGTCCATCGCGACGATGCCGCCATTGATCTCCGGCACCTGGCGCAGGCCGTATTCGCCCGGCTTGCCGTCGAGCGGCTCGACATAGATGACGTCGCCGACCTTGACGACATCGCTCGGCTTGGACGGCGCGGGACCGCCATAGGGCGAGTTCTTGTTCTGGTGATGCGCCCAGGTGAGCTCGCTCCACGGGATCGTGCCGGCCCTGCCGTCGTCGCCGAGGCCGAGCTGGACGGAGTTGCCTTCCGTGCCGAGCACGACCGCGACACGCCAGGTCTCGATGCCGGATTGGTTTTCCACCGCTTTCAGCGTGTCTTTCCAATTGCCGGTGATGTCGATGTTGCTGATCGCACCGCGCCAGCCGTGGCGGCGGTCGTAGCGCACCAGGCCGGCGCGCAGTGCGTTCACGGCGTAGTTCTGCAGGGAGGTGTCGAGCGTCGAGCGGACCTGGAGGCCGCCGTCATAGAGCGCCTGCTCGCCATAGCGGGCGTAGAGCTGGCGGCGGACTTCCTCGACGAAATAGTCGGCGTCCTGGGTCTGCGAGCCGACGGCGCGGGTCTGGGTGACGAGCGGCTCGGCGATCGCGGCGTCCGCCTGGTCGGCAGTGATGTAGCCGTTCTCGCGCATCTGGCCGATCACCCAGTTGCGGCGCTCGAGCGCGGCCTTGTGGTTGCGCACCGGATCGTAGCCCGCGGGCGCGCGCGGCAGGCCGGCAAGGAAGGCGGTCTCGGCGATGTCGAGCTGGTCGAGCGACTTGCCGAAATAGTTCAGCGCCGCGGCGGCGACGCCGTAGGAGTTCTCGCCGAGGTAAATCTCGTTGAGATAGAGCTCGAGAATTTTATCTTTCGAATAGGTCGCGTCGATGCGGATGGCGAGGATCGCTTCGCGGATCTTGCGGCTGAACTTCACGTCGCTGTTGAGCAGGAAGTTCTTGGCGACCTGCTGGGTGATGGTCGAGGCGCCTTCGAGGCGCTTGTGCTGGAAGACGTTGAAGACGTCCTTGATCGCGGCGCGCAGGATGCCCGACGGATCGATGCCGGGATGGTTGTAGAAATTCTTGTCCTCGGCCGAGGTGAAGGCTTGCGTGATCAGCTTGGGCACGAAGGTGATCGGCACGAAGATGCGGCGCTCGCGGGCATATTCGCCGAGCAGTGTGCCGTCGCCGGCATAGACGCGGGTGGTGACCGGCGGGGTGTAGTCACGCAGCGCCTCGACGCTGGGCAGGTCGCGGGTGACCGAGAAGATGTAGATGACGCCGCCCAGGACGGCGGCGGCGATGATGACGCCGAGACCGAGGCCGAAGAAGAGAATGATGCGGCGCAGCGTGCGCATGTGAGCCCTTTTTGTGGCGCCTTCTTATCGGTCGAATGTGGCGGTGGAAAGGTCTTCCTGTTTTAGGGGAAACCGGCGGTCGGCGTATCCCCGAAATAGCCGTCCACGGCGCTGGCGATGGCGCCCGCCACCCCATTGCGCCAGCGCACCGAATTCATCCGCCCGGCGTCGTCGGCATTGGACAGGTAACCCAGCTCGATCAGGACGGAGGGGACGTCGGGGGCCTTGAGGACCACGAAGGCGGCGGAGCGGTGCGGCTGGCGCGGCAAAATGTCCGTCGCGCTGGAGAGCTGGGTGACGGTCGCCTCGGCGAAACGCGACGAGCGGTTCATGGTGTCGCGCTGGGCGAGGTCGATCAGGATCGGGGCGACGGCGGAGTTCCCGCCGGCCAAATCGACGCCGGCGATTACGTCGGACTGATTCTCCTTGCGGGCGAGGGCGGCCGCCTCGCGGTCAGAGCCGCGTTCGGACAGGGTGTAGATCGAGGAGCCGCTGACGCCCGAGTCCGGATTGGAGTCGGCGTGCAGGGAGATGAACAGGTCGGCATGCCAGGAACGCGCGATGCGGGTGCGCTCGGTGAGCGGGATGTAAACATCACTGTCGCGCGTGAGATGGACGGTGAAGTTCGCACGCCGGACGAGTTCGCGGCCGAGCCGCAGCGCTTCATCCAATACGAGATCTTTCTCCATCAAGCCGTTGACTCCACTGGTGCCGGAGTCGATTCCGCCATGGCCGGCATCGATCACGATGACACGCTTCTCGGCGGGTGCCGGCGACGGCGCGGGCGGCAGCGCGGCGAGCGTCTCGGCGGCGGCCTCGCGTGCTTTCAGGTCGGCGGGCCACCCGGCGCTGCGCTCGAATGCATCCGCGCTCGTCGGCAGAAGATCAATCACGACGCGGTAGCCATAGCCGCCGCTGGGCGGCAGGACCTTGGGCGGGGTCGCGGACATCGGCTTGTTGAGGTCGATCACGAAGCGCGAATTGCCCGGGCGGAACAGACCGTAGCGATAGCCCTTCACGGCACCGGTGCCCGTGGGGCGCGGCGCGTCGTCGAGGTGCCACTGGACCGCCGGCATGTCGATCACGACGCGGTTGGGATTGGCGAGGGTGAAGACGCGCATCGCGACCGGATCGGAAATCTCGACGATGAAACGGGTGCGGTCCGCGTGCTCGCCGATGCGGGCGCTCATGACGATGGGGATGGTGCCGCCGGCGGGTGGCCGCGCGGCCGGCTGGGCCAGGGGGAGCGTGGTCGATTGAGCGGGCGGGCTGCCTTTGAGGAGCTTGGAGATCAGGTCGTCGGCGGATTGGGTGGCCGAGGGGGCGGCCAGCGCGGCGCCGGCCAGCGCGGCCATCAAACCCAGAATCGCCGCCAAACGGCCTATCATTGGCTTTACCCGCAGCTAACCTGTTGAAACTGGCCGTAAACCATTACCGAATCCTTAGCACCTTGGGCCTTTACAATGAATCGTGGGGTTCCCCTTGCCGTCCCGGCAGGGCCACCCTACAACATGTTCATGCTGCGCCGACCGGTCACAGGGGTGATCGGGCTTGACGGTGCGGTGGTCCGGAGATCGCGCCGGAAGGCTTGTTAAGCCTCGGCGCAGGAAATCCTTCCATTGCAGCAGCATCCCGCCGCCGGCCCGGCCGGCATGAAGAACACTTTTGTGATGACCGACACAGCGCGAGCCCTTTCCCCCGACCCCGCAGGATATCTGCAGGCGGCGGCGCGGCGGCGCATGTCCCCAACAATGCGGTTCCAGCATCGCCCAGCGCCGAGACGCGCGGCGGATGCACCGCCCGGAGAATTCCATGCCCAAGCGTATGCTTATCGATTCCAGTCACCCGGAGGAAACCCGGGTCGTCGTCCTCGACGGTAACAAGGTCGAAGAGTTCGATTTCGAGGCCGCGACACGGCGGCCCCTCAAAGGCAACATCTATCTCGCCAAGGTGACGCGCGTGGAGCCGTCGCTCCAAGCCGCGTTCGTGGAGTATGGCGGCAACCGCCAGGGCTTCCTCGCCTTCGCGGAAATCCATCCCGATTACTACCAGATCCCGATCGCCGACCGTCAGGCGCTGATCGCCGAGCAGGAAGCCGAAGCGCGCCGCCGCGCCGACGACGACATCGAATCGTTCGAGATCTCCTCCGGCCCCAAGCCGCAGATCAGCGACGACGAGGAAGACGAGAGCGAAGGGGTTACCGACGCGGTCGAAGGTTCCGAGGCTGTGCCGGCCGCCGAAGCCCTCCCGACCGAGGACGGCGCGGAAGGCGCGCAGCCGGTCGAGGCCGCCGCCAGCGAAGCACATGACGAGGTCTTCGAGCATCGCGGCGCCGCTGCCGACGAGGATGACGACGAGGACGATGATCACGAAGAGCCGGTCGCGCACGATCACGTCCATCACGGCCATGATGACGAAGAAATCGACCGTGTCGCCGACGTGGAGACCGAGGCCGGCATCGTGGACGAGCAGACGGTCGCCGCGGCGGCATCGCATGTTCCGGCGGAAGACGGCGTTCATATCGACACGCCCGTGCCGGACGTGACCGACAACATTCCCGACATCCAGACCGCTTCGGAACAGCCGCTCGACGGCGCGCCAGCGGCAGAAGACGAGCATCATCAAGCCGAGGCGCAGCCGCTGCAGGCGCAGAAGCCGTCGCAGCGCTGGATGCGCAAGCGCCATTACAAGATCCAGGAAGTCATCAAGCGCCGCCAGATCATTCTGGTGCAGGTGGTCAAGGAAGAACGCGGCAACAAAGGCGCTGCACTCACGACCTATATGTCGCTTGCAGGCCGTTATTGCGTGCTGATGCCCAACACTCCGCGCGGCGGCGGCATCAGCCGCAAGATCACCAACGCCGCCGACCGCAAGCGCCTGAAAAGCGCCGCCCAGGGCCTGGAGCTGCCCGAGGGCATGGGCCTCATCATCCGCACAGCCGGCGAGAACCGCACCAAGGTCGAGATCCGGCGCGACTACGAATACCTGTTGCGCATGTGGGACACGATCCGCGAGGCGACGCTGAAGTCGATCGCGCCGGCGCTGATCTACGAGGAGGAAGACCTCGTAAAGCGCGCCATCCGGGACATGTTCGACAAGGACCTGGAAGGGATCTGGGTCGAGGGCGAGGCCGGCTACAAGGAAGCGCGCGACTTCATGCGCATGCTGATGCCGACCCAGGCCAAGAAGGTTCAGCATTACCGGGAGGCGGTGCCGCTGTTCGTGCGCCACCGGATCGAGGAGCACCTCTCGCAGATCAATTCGCC
>DATAZZ010000010.1:0-1606 GCA_036271735.1 Rhizomicrobium sp. | reverse complement strand
GTACGGCCGCTCCTGCGGATAGCCTTCGGGCGAATCCTCCCAGATCTCCTGACGGCCGAGCGCCGTCATGTCGAGATAGCTCCAGACGGTGCCCATCGCCTCGTCGCCGCGGGTGTTGACGAGATAGGTGCGGAACACGCGATCGCCATCCCGGATGAAGGCGTTGTGGCCGTGCCATTGATCGACGCCGAAATCGGCATCGAAACTGTCGGTGATGGTAACCCAGGGGATTCTGTCCCACCCCATCTTCGCCTTCAGCCTGATGATATCGGCCTGCGGCGCGCGCGAGGCGTAGACCAGCGTCGTGTCGCGCGCGTTCAGATGGACCGGGTTGGAGACCTGGTCGGCGCCGAGCGAACAGCCGATGCAGGCGTGCTCCGGCCAACCATGCACGCCGGGCTCGAAGAAGGCGCGATAGACGATCAACTGGCGGCGGCCCTCGAACAGGTCCAGCAAGGTCATCTTGCCACTGGGTCCCTCGAACGCATAGGCTTTCTCGACCGCCATCCAGGGCATCCGCCGCCGCTCGGCGGCCAGTGCGTCACCGGCGCGAGTGACTTCCTTTTCCCTGACCAGCAGCTTTTTGTGCGCGGCTTCCCACGCTTCCGGCGATACGATCGATGGTGTTTTCATGGCTAGCTCTCCTTAACTGTCGTGGTGACATATTCGTGTCGGGCGATCGGTCGGGTTCAACGCGCGGGAACCCGCACTCGTTCACGACCGACCGGCTGATGACGCTCATTCTGCGGCCAGTCGGCCGACGAGCGGGAGTGACAAATGTGACGGGATTGGCTCATCGTTTTTCTTCTCTTCGGGTATGCGCCGAACGGTCCGGGCCTGCGACAAGGCCGCGCACGACCGCGCCGGCCCACTCGGCCACGGCCGTGAGATAAAGGGTGGAAAGCATTGTCCATTCGATCATGACGGCTACTCTCGCTGCGTCAGCCCTGATTGTGTTTCGCACGACAGACTAGGACCGCGCCGCGCATGGTGAGAGTGACAGATATGACGGGATTGGCTTTGACGGAAATTCGATGGACTCGCTGATCACAGCCGCGGCCCGCGCGCTCGCGGCGGGCGATCCGCTCGGCGCATTGAAACGGGTATCGTTGCGCGACGACGCACCGGCGCTGGCGCTTCGCGGCATCGCGATGGCGCAGCTCGGCGATCTCGTTCGCGCCAAGGATCTGCTGCGAAAGGCGGCGCGCGCGTTCGGTCCGAGAGAAGCCGTTGCGCGTGCCAGATGCGTCGTGGCCGAAGCCGAGATCGCGCTGGTGTCGCGCGACCTGGGCTGGCCCGCCAAGACGCTGGACGCCGCGCGCGCCGCACTCGAGGCGCGCGGCGATCGCATCAATGCCGCTCACGCGCGTCATCTCGAGGTCCGCCGTCTGCTGCTGATCGGCCGCCTCAACGAGGCCGAACGCGCGCTCGGCGAAATCGATTCCGCAGCCCTGCCTCCGGCATTGCGCGCCGCCCACGAACTGGTGGTGTTCGGCATCGCGGTGCGGCGGCTGCGAACTAAAGTGGCGCGTGAGGCCCTTGCGCGAGCCCGGCAGGCTGCGAAACTGGCCGATATCCCGGCGCTGACGGCCGAGATCAAGAGCGC
>DATAZZ010000009.1:0-45955 GCA_036271735.1 Rhizomicrobium sp. | reverse complement strand
ACGATCTTTGCGACGACGCCCGAGCCGACGGTGCGGCCGCCTTCGCGGATCGAGAAGCGCAGCTTCTCTTCCATCGCGATCGGGCTGATCAGCTCGACCTCGATCGACACGTTGTCGCCCGGCATCACCATCTCGGTGCCTTCCGGAAGCTTCACGATGCCGGTCACGTCGGTGGTCCGGAAGTAGAACTGCGGACGATAGTTGCCGAAGAACGGCGTGTGACGCCCGCCCTCTTCCTTCGTCAGCACGTAGACTTCCGCCGTGAAGTTCGTGTGCGGCGTGATGCTGCCCGGCTTGGCCAGAACCTGGCCGCGCTCGACGCCCTCGCGATCGATGCCGCGCAGGAGTGCGCCGACATTGTCGCCCGCCTGGCCCTGGTCGAGCAGCTTGCGGAACATCTCGACGCCCGTGACGGTGGTCTTCACCGTCGGACGGATGCCGACGATCTCGACTTCCTCGCCCACCTTCACCACGCCGCGGTCGATACGGCCGGTGACCACGGTGCCGCGGCCCGAGATCGAGAACACGTCTTCGATCGCCATCATGAACGGCAAGTCCACCGGACGCTCCGGCTGCGGGATGTACTCGTCGACCTTCGCCATCAGCTCCAGGATCGCGTCATGGCCCAGTTTGACGTCCTTGTCTTCCAGCGCCATCAGCGCCGAGCCGCGGATCATCGGGATGTCGTCGCCCGGGAAGCTGTAGGAGCTGAGAAGCTCGCGCACTTCCATCTCGACCAGATCCAGCAACTCCGGATCGTCGACCATGTCGCACTTGTTCAGGAACACCACCATCGCCGGCACGCCGACCTGGCGGGCCAGCAGGATGTGCTCGCGGGTCTGCGGCATCGGGCCGTCGGCGGCCGACACGACGAGGATCGCGCCGTCCATCTGGGCCGCGCCGGTGATCATGTTCTTCACGTAGTCGGCGTGCCCGGGGCAGTCGACATGGGCGTAATGGCGGTTCTTGGTCTCGTACTCGACATGGGCCGTCGAGATCGTGATGCCGCGCGCCTTCTCTTCCGGCGCCTTGTCGATCTGGTCATACGCCGTGAACGTCGCGCCGCCCGATTCCGCAAGAACCTTCGTGATCGCTGCCGTCAAAGACGTCTTGCCATGGTCGACATGGCCGATCGTCCCGATGTTGCAGTGCGGCTTGTTACGCTCGAATTTTGCCTTTGCCATCTTCTTAAATCCTTTGTCTTTTCAGCCGCTTGCGCGGTATTTCTGTACTTCTGTCTCCGGTCCGCCTTCGCCCTTCGGGCTAGGGCGTGACAACTTTTCGGCCCTACCGAAAAGTTGGAGCGGGTGAAGGGAATCGAACCCTCGTCATCAGCTTGGAAGGCTGTTGCTCTACCATTGAGCTACACCCGCCTTATTCGACTTCCTTCGTCCTCCGCGCCTTGCCTGCTACAGCCCGCCTTCGCCAAGTGGCTTCGGCGTGGCACCATTTTTCGCCGAAGTGCGAAAAATGGTGGAAGGGGTTGGATTCGAACCAACGTAGGTGAAACCAACGGATTTACAGTCCGTCCCCTTTAGCCACTCGGGCACCCTTCCGAATTCTTCTAACAACTTCAAACGTTTACGCACCAGTTCCGAGGGGCAAAGGAGCGCGTTCGATCCGGGCGGAACGAACGGGAATGTATGCCTTTCGAAGGGTTGGCTGCGGACCGCGGGTTATTAGTCTTTTGGGAAGGGCTGTCAACAGAATATTAGCGCGGCCAAGGCCCGAAAAAAGCCCCCGCGAACAACAGCTTGGCCCTCAGGCTAACCCCAGCCCGGCGGCGCGTGCAAGCAGATTGACCGCTTGACACGCGCCAATCGAGTCTGTGGACCACCAGCCGCTAGAACAGGCGTTCCAGCACGAGAGAGAGCGACACGGACCCCGCGGTCAGTCCGCTCAGGTTCCCGGAGCCCGATGTGAGCCGGACGAACATGCTGCCGGCCGCCAGGCTCGGCAGCGTGCAGCCGCCCTGCACCGCGGTCGCCCGGGCGAGGCAGGTGCCGAGTTCGGCATCGGCGTCGCCGAGGACGATCGGCGCCGTCTTCACATCGCCATCGAGAAGCAACTCCTGCCCGCCCGAGGTCGTGCCCACACGCAGGTTCAGCGTGCCGGCGGGTCCGGCGAATGCAGTGGTGATGTTGGCGAGCGCACCAACCACCCGCATGTTCGGCGGGATGCCGAGCGCGGTGAGGTTGATCGTCGTCGCGCCGGTCTGGAACGCGGTGTAGGGGATGGTGACGCTGGAGACCGTGCGCTGCAGCTGGCCGATGCGGCCCAGCACCACGCCGCTCGAAAGCCCGTCGATGGTCGGAGCCGCCCACATCGCCGCCATCTGGCCAAAGACCGGCTGCAGATTGCCGTTGTCGCCGTAATCGCCGAACGAGAACAGATTCGGTATGCCGACCGAATTGATCGGGTACTGGCGGTAATTGATCGGGTTGCCGCTCTGGTAGAAGACCGGGGTGAAATTAGTGGCGTGCTGGAAGTAGTTGCCGGTCGAGAAGATCGAGCCGGGACGGTCGTGGACGGGATCGAACAGCTGGACGATCTCGATCCGGGGAACGCTCGTCGCGTTGCGAAAATCGGAAATGATCATGCCGCGCAGCGACAATGCGCCGGCATATTTGATGACGGTGTCGTCCGCCGGCGCCACGCCATCCCACTGTCCGCCATTGAACACCACCGAGCCCGCTGTCGGCACCACGCCGATCATCAGCCGCGAACCGACCGTGTCCTCCGTCTCGAACGAGTTGACCTCGAAATTCGCGGTGCCGCTGAACATGAAATCGGCGACCGTCGAGCTGCCGATCGCCCGCGCGACGCGCACCATGCCGCTGCTGCCCTCGAAGGCGAGCATGAAATTGCATCCGCTGGACACCAGCTTGTCGATGTTGTGATTCTTGACGTTTCCGGCCTGGATGAAGCGCATGCCGGCATAGTCCGAGGACTGGCAATAGGCTCCGATGTCCGAAAAATCCGTCTCGGAGACCTGGTCGGTGCCAAAGGCAGTCTCGTTGCCCGTCAGGATGAAGGCCGTGGCCGTCGTGATCGTTTCGCCCGCGGAATGGTTATAGCGGACATCCGCAGTGAAGGAGCCTGCCGTCACCGACTTCACATAGACCGTCTCCGGCAGGATCGTCGCGTTCACGCCGCCGAGCGCGATCGGCATGCCCACCGTGATGTTCGTCATCGCGGCCGGCGTGATCACGACATTGCCGCCGGCGGTGATGCCGGTGCTCAAGATCGTGTGGGCTTCGGTCGGCGGATAGCCGGCCACGTTCTGCAAGCCCGCGCCCGAGGAGCCGGCGCTGCCGCCGACCTGCTCGCCGGACGCATGGTTGAACTGGAAATTCGCCGTGATGGCGGTGCCGCTGACGCCGAGCACCTGGACAATCTCGAAATCACCAGTCGAGGGCGAGCCGACCCCGATGAAGCGTCCGATGGTGATATTCGAGGCCGCGCCGACGCTGGCGGTCACGGCGTTGCCGGCGGTGACGGCGGCGGCGAGCGTCGTGTTCGTCCCGTTGTCGGCGGTGACGACGACATCCTCGATGAGGCCGTTGCCGGATGCACCGGGATTGAAGTTGATGTCGCGGATTAGCGCCTGGTTGGCGCCGTAGAAATAAAACATCGCCGGAAAGCCGGTGCCGCCCCAGACAAACTGGGCGCCACCCAGGCCCCGCGCCTGCCCGACGCAGCCCTGATACACGAAGCCCGCAGTGGGGCTGCCGCCATAGATCAGCGGCTTGGTGATGAGGCTCGTGCCGCAATGGTAAAGCAAGCCGCTGACGGTCGCCGTACGCCCCGTCGTGAACAGAGCAAGCGCGCGCTGGATGGCCACGGTGTCGTCCGTCGTGCCGTCGTCGACGACGCCGCAGGCTTCGTCGGAGAGACCGCCGGTCAACGAGACCTGACGGCGCCAGCGGCCGGTTCCGCCGCCGGTCGGCATGAAAACGAGGCAGTTGTCGTCGGCCACGGTGGCCGATGCATCCCAATAGAGGATGCCGCCGCCCTTTCCCTTGCCGCTGACATAGCTGACGAGCAGCACCTGGTTGCCCGGTCCCGAACTCGCGGGGATCGCGCGCAACGCCACGACATCGTCGGCCGTGAGGATCGCGGCGCCGGCCGGGAACGCCAAAAAGGACAGGAACACGCCGAGGAGAAACACGATCCTGTTCATGGCACGCCTGCAGTGCGGTCTTGTTCCGCAGGTACAACGGGCTATAAGCCCGCCCATGGCAAGACCCGATCGCAAGCCGGAGCGCAAATCCGACCGCCGTCCCGAACGCAAGACGGACCGCAAATTCTTCAAGCCGCAGCAGAAGCCGGAAAGCGGGCTGTGGCTGTACGGCCTGCATGCCGTGCGCGCGGCGCTGGCGAACCCCAAGCGCTTCGTGAAGCGGGCGGTGCTGACGGAGCGCGCGGTCGAGGAGATCGGGCCCAAGCTGCTGGCGCGCGCAAAGCACGACGTCGCCGATATGGCGGGCGTCTCCAAAGTCCTGCCGGAAGGCGCGGTGCATCAGGGCGTGGCGCTCTTGGTCGAGCCCCTGCCCCGTCGCGATCTGGACGATGTGCTGGCCGAAGCGGTCGGCAAGCGGCGCGTCGTGCTGGTGATGGACCAGATCACCGATCCCCATAATGCCGGCGCGATCCTGCGCACCGCGGCAGCGTTCGGGGTCAGCGCGGTCGTCATGCAGGATCGCCATTCGCCGCCGGAATCGGGCGTGCTGGCCAAGGCGGCGTCGGGCGCGCTCGACATCGTGCCGCTCGTTGTCGCGGTGAACATCGCGCGGACGCTGGAGGATCTCGGCAAGGCCGAGTTCTGGCGCATCGCGCTGGCCGGCGACGGCGACATGACGCTGATGGATGCCAAGCACAAGGGCGACATCGCGCTGGTAGTCGGCTCGGAAGGCGACGGCGTCCGCCGCCTAGTGCGCGAGCGCTGCGACGTGTCGGCCTACCTGCCGATCGACGCGGCGATGGAAAGCCTCAATGTATCGAACGCCGCGGCGGTCGCGCTCTACGAGATCAAGCGCGGTTAAGAAGTTGGGTGGGCGGGTCAAGCCCGCCCATGACGGGGCATATTTTAGAACAACGCCGCAACGACGTTGTCGCCGCCGTAGTTCTCGACGAAGACCAGGACCTTGTAGCCGTCCGCCAGCTGCAGATTGCCGGCGGCGTCGTGCATCATGACGCCGGCATTGCTCATCGTCGCGGTGCGGCGGTCATAGGCGAAGCGCGGCGCGAGGCCTTTGTACTGCGCGCGGATCAGGTCGAACAGCAGGCGCGCATTCTCCGGCGCGACGCGGATGCAGCCGGCGCTGGCGCGGGTGCCGAGATCGGCGACTTCGAGGCCGACGGCGCCATGGATCGCTAGGCCGGTCTGCAGGCCGTGGTTCTCCCAGTTGAAGAACATCGCGTGCGGCATCGGCTCATGCCACTGGCCCGAGAAGTGGGTCTTGTACATGCGGTCGGGGTCGAGCTGGTAATAGCCTTGCGGCGTGTAGCTCGGCTGGCGCGTGCCGTTGGCGGCGATCTCGATCTTCTCGCGGCCCGTCGAGGCCGGCCAGGCGTAGAGCATGTTCAGATTGCCGCCCGCATCCTTGCGGAAGACATACATGTGCTGCGCCCAAGGGCCGTTGTCGGCCTTGCTCACGTAAAGAAAGAGCGCGAAATTATCGAGCATCTCTTTGGTGAGGTTGTCCTTCAGCCGCTCCGATACGCGGACCAACTCGGCGGGGCTGATCGAGGCATGCGCCGAAACAGGCGGCGCGGCAGGCGGGATGAGCGTCAGCATCGGCTTGGGCGGTGCTACGACTGGTGCCGGCACGGTGGGGGCTTGCGCGATCTGGATGTCGGGCGGCGTCACGTCGGGGATCTGCGGCGCGGCGAGCGTCGGATGCGCCGGGATGACTTCCGGCGCCGGCGGGATGACGACGCGCGGCAGGCGCGGCGTGACGGCGGCGGTCTCGGTGCGGACGGCGGCAGTCTCGGTGCGGACTGGCGTGCGCGGGCCGGAGATATCCGGGAGCAGCGCGACGAGGAATTTGGTGCCGGACTGCGCCATCTCCTGGATGGGCGTGACGACATAGGCGCGGGTGGTGTCGAGGCCGGACGCGACGGCCTGCCGGCTCTGCTGCTCGATCGCGGGGGCGCGGTCGAACAGAAGCAGCGTGCTGAACGCCAAGGCGGCCAGCAGGTACATCATGCTTAATCTGCGCAACGCCGACATGGCTTCCGGTGGTGACCCGCGCCGGCAGATTAACGGAAAATTCAGGGCTTGTCCCGGCCCGGCACATGGGCCGGTTAACGTGCCGCTCCCACCTTAGGCCCAATCTAAGATTGAGTCGGGGAGGCGCCGGAGCCGGCATAGTTGTCGATCACGACCAGGACGCGCAGGCCGTCGGCCAGGACGATGTCGCCCTTGTCGTCATGCGTCACGATTCCGGCGGTGTTGGTGGTGCCGCGGGCGTCGTCGAAGGTGAAGACCGGGACCTGACCCAGCTCCTCCTTGAGGAAGCGGTGGTAGAGCAGGTTCGCCTTGGCGAGCGGCAGGCGGACGCAGCCGCCCGAGGCGCGGTGGCCGATGTCGGACAGCTCGTGCGCGCCGATCGCGGCGTGGAGCGCCACGCCGGCCATCTTCTGGCGGTAGGAATAGTTGAGGAACATCGCCCAGGGCATGCGCGCGTCGTTCCACTTGGCGGAGCGCGCCATCGGGAAGAAGCGGTGGATGTCGAGTTCGAACAGGCCGGTCGGCGTGGCGGTGAAATATTGCTCGGAGCGCTCGCGGCCGGTGGAGACCGCGAAGCTCTGCTCGAAGGCGAGCGTGCCGTCAGCGGATTTGTGGAACAGGAAGAGGTGCTGGGCCCAGGGGCCGTGCGCCGCCTTGCTGACGTAGATGAAAGTGTCGAAGTACGGCGTCAAGGCGTCGGGGATTTTGCTCGCGAGGCGGGTCGCCACCCTGCCCGCCTCGTCGGCGGTGGTCTGCGGCGCGACCGCTTGCGGCGGCAAGGGCGTGGCAGCGACGGCGTTGGCGGGCAGATGCGGCTTGGAGACGGCGCGGGCGATGGTGCGCGGCTTTGCCGGGGTGCGGCGCGGCTCGGCGACCAGGACCTTGATCATCTTGATGGGCTTGGGTGCGGGCAGAGGATCGCGGAGCTTGAATGTGATGATTTGCGTGTGCACCGTGGGCGTCGCGGCTTGCTTGGGCGCGAACGCTGCGATGCCGCTGAACGCGATACCGGTGACGAGCGTGGCGGCGGCCAGTTCTTTCAGCATGGAATCGCGAGCATCCTAAAGCGCGGCGGCGCGGGCCATATCCTGCGCCAGGGTGCGGCTGGATTGCCAGTAGAAGAAGGCGCCGATCAGGCTGGTGATCGTGGTTGAGAGCAGCGCCCAGCGCAGCGCGTCCTGGTGCAGCCAAGGCGTCAGCAGGTCGCTCAATATGCCGACGCCGAGCGGGCCGAGGCCCAGGCCGATCATGTTGAGGACGAACAGCAGGATCGCAGCGGCGGTGGCGCGCATGCGCAGCGGGACAAGTCCCTGCGTCGCGGAATAGGCCGGCCCGAGATAGGAGGCGCCGAGGAAGGCCGGGATCGCCAGCGCGATCATGACGAACATCAGGTTGGGCGAGAGATAGAACACCGGCGCGAACGGCAGACCGATGAAGGTCGCGACGACCGGCACCAGCATCGAGCGGCCGATGTCGCCCTTGCCGACGCGGTCGGCGACGATGCCGGAGAGAACCGTGCCGATGAAACCGAAGATGCCGGTGGTGATGGAGAGCAGCAGACCGATCTGCGCCGGCGTCATCCCGTGCGAGCGGGCGAGGAAGGATGGCACGAAGGCGATGGCGGCATAGCCGCCGAAGGCGCTCATCGAGGTGCCGAGCGAGAGGAAGCGGAAGGAACGCTGGCCCCAGAGGACTTTCGCGGTGGCGATCAGGCCAGGCGCGGCGCCGCCATCGGCGAGGCCTTCGCTGTAGCCGCGCTTGGGCTCTTCGACCGTGAACAGGAAGAGGAAGACGAGGACGAGACCCGGCAGGCCGGCGAGCAGGAACGCCATGCGCCAGCCGTAGTGCTGCGCCACCCAGCCGCCGCCGAAGAACGCGAACAGCAAACCGACATTGAGGCCGGCGGAATAGATCGCGAGCGCAGAGGCGCGCTCCTTGGGCGGATAAAGGTCGGCGATGATGGCGTTGATCGACGGGCCGGTGCCGGCCTCGCCGATGCCGACCCCGACGCGCGCGGCGAGGAGCTGCCAGAAGCTGACCGTGTAGTTGCAGAGCACCGTCATCAGGCTGAACAGCGCCAGCGAGCCGGCGATGAGGTTGCGGCGGTTGACGCGGTCGGCCATCAGCGCGAGCGGAACGCCGAGCGTGGCGTAGAGCACGACGAAAGCAGGACCGGTTAGGAGGCCGAGCGCGCTGTCGCTGACATGGAATTCGGCCTTGATCAGCGGCAGCAGGATCGCAAGGACCTGGCGGTCGAGATAATTCACCACGAAGACCAGCGTCACCATGAACAGGACGTAGTGGCGGTTCTGCGTGCGCGGTGCGCCGGCGGTGCTCATGCGATGGCCTCGGTTTCGGTGGCATGCACCGCGGGCGCGTTGGCGCGGGCGAGTTCGGCCGGCAGGCGGCGGCTCGCCATCCAGAAGCACCAGGCGGCGATCAACCAGGTGAAGATGGTGGAGAGCAATGCCCAGCGCAGCGAGTCCGCGTGGAGGATCGGCGCGAGCTTGTCGCTCTCCAGGCCGACGAGATAGGGACCGGTGCCGAAGCCCACGATGTTGAGCACGAAGAGCAGGATGGCGGCGGCTTGCGCCCGCATGCGCAGCGGCACGAGGCTCTGCACCATCGCATAGGACGGCGCGAGATACGCGGCGCCGATGATCACCGGGAGCACCGCGCCGGCGAGCGCGAGCGGCAGGCTGGACGACAGGAAATAGAGCGGGAAGGACGGGATCGCGACGAGGATCGACAGATAGACGACGCGCATGTTCCAGCGCACGTCGCGCTTGCCGAGCCAGTCGGCGAACACGCCGGAGAAATAGGTGCCGAGGCCGCCAACCGCGCCGAACAGGATGGCGAGCGTGACGCCGATCTCAGCCGGCGTCATATGATGGGTGCGGGCGAGGAAGGTGGGCACGAAGGAATTGCCGGCATAGCCGCCGAACGACGCCATCGCGGTGCCGGCGGCGATGAAGCGGAACGAGCGCTGCTCCCACAGATACGCGACCGTCTGGAGGAAGGGCGGCGCCGTGCCGGGATCGGCGAGCTGTTCGGCGTGGCCGCGTTTGGGCTCGGGCACCGTGAACATGAACATCAGCGCGATGATGAGGCCGGGAATGCCGGCGGCGAGGAAGGCGTTGCGCCAGCCGAAATGCTGCTCGATCCAGCCGCCGCCGAAGAAGGCGAGCAGCAAGCCGATGTTGAGGCCGGCGGCGTAAAACGACAGAGCGCTGGCGCGTTCTTTGGGTTCGTAGAGATCGGAGATGATCGAGTTGACGGATGGCGAGGTGCCGGCCTCGCCGATGCCGGTGCCGATGCGGGCGCCCGCGAGTTGGAGGAAGCTGCCGGCAAAGGCGGAGACTGCGGTCATGGCGCTGAACAGCAGCATCGACAGCGCGATGACGTTGCGCCGGTTCACCCGGTCGGCCGCCCACGCGACCGGAACGCCGAGCGCGGCGTAGAGGATCGCGAACACCGTGCCGGAGAGGAAACCGAGCGCCGCGTCGGAAAGGTGAAACTCCGCCTTGATGGCGGGCAGCAGGATGTTGAGGATGTTGCGGTCGAGATAATTGATCACATAGACGAGCGTCAGCATCACCAGAATGTAGCGGCGCGACGTGCCGGCGATGCCGGCGCGCAGGCGCGCGGCGCTTTCCTCTGTCGACACGTGTTTCCCCCGACTCCGGCGCGATGCCGTTTTGCGAAACCTAGCAGAAACCCGGGGTCCGGCCAGCGCCGCGGGTTGTCGTCCGCGACCGATTATCCGGATTTGTACCCATTAGCCGCGCATTAATGCGGCCCCGGTAAACCTGAAACGGGACAGACTGGACGACGAGGCACCACGCGATGCTGGCTTTCGAACGCGCATTCCAGGCTGTGGCCGCGCTCGGTCTCAATGGCGCCAACAAGCAGTTGGCAGCGCATTGGCTGTCACGCTGGCGCAACGATGCACCGCCGACGCGTGAAAGCTTCCGGATAGACGAGGCCTGGGAATACAGCCCGGCCATCGCGATCTTCAAAGTCCAGAAGGGCCAATCCGTCCTTTGTCTCTCGGCGGGGTCATTCCACCAGCTGGCGCTCGGCTATGACGTGGCAGGCAACGACATCCTGTCGATCACCTCGGCGGACGAGCGCGAGCGGCGCATGGCGTGGTGCTGGGAGATCGTGCTGGGCGCTGCGACCGTGTCCTGGCGCCAATACGAGACGGCCGGGCAGTCCAAGGGGTTGGCGCAAGGCATGTCGCTGCCGTTCTCGGACCGCGTTGCCGATGGCGCGCGCTATTTCCTGATGCACTCCAATTGGCGCCCTGTGGGTGGCGAGTGGGTGCCCGGAACCGTGCAGGCCGACGCGCAGACGCCGCCACAGCGACGCATCATCAGCTTCCACGCGCCGCGCGCGCTCGAAGTCGCTGCTTAGCCTTCGTCAGTGACGATAGATGGTCACGATGGGCTCGTGGCCGGGGATCGGCTGCGTCGTCGTCAGCATGTTGCCGCTGCAGGTGTAGGCGGTGGCCGTCGGATGCGTCGGCATCGGTGGGGTGACCGTCATCGGGCGGCCATGCACCACGATGGTCACGGTTGTCCGCATGCTGCCGGGCGTCATGCAGAAATTAAAATGGCCGCCGCCGGCGGACCAGGCGCCGCTCGCCTGCCCTTCGGCGTGGCCGCTGCCGGTCATGCTGCCGTCATTGGCGGCGATGGTGGCGTGGACGTCGGTGTGGCCGGTCGCGAAGGTGCCGTCCGGCCGGAAGGTGATCGTCAGATCGTTGTGCGTGATGCCGGTGACATGAGCCATGTGGATGTTGCGGCTCATCCATTCGGCGCTGCCGCCGCTGGCGTAATGCCAGGTGCCGATCAGGCAGCGGTCGAGGGCATGGCTGCCGGCACAGTCCGCGAGCGCCGGAGAAGCGGCGAGGAGCGTGGCGGCGAAGGCGGCGGCGCATGTCTTCACGTGAGGTCTCCTGCTACTGGCCGTGGCGTTCGCCTTTGCGGCCCTTGACCGCGAGGTCGACGGTGAGGAGCCGGCGCTGGCCGCCGACACGCATTTGCTCGGAGCCCAGAAGATACATCATCGCCTGGTAGTCGCCGAGAGAGTCTTCCAGAGCGTTTGTGAAACCTTGCGCGTCCTGCGCCTTGTTCATTTGAATTTTCGCAAAACGCAGCGCATCGGGCGAGTTCTCGGCGACGCGGTGAGCGAAATTGTAGGTCTCGCGCTCCAGATCCTCCGGCGCAAGGACGCGGTTGACGAAGCCGAAATCGTGCGCCTCCTTCGCCGAGATGAAGCGGCTCTCGAAGCAGAGCTCCTTGGCCTTGCGGATGCCGACGTCCCACGGGATCGACATATATTCGACGAAGCCGGCGAGGAACTCGGCGTTGGACGCCGCGAAGACGATGTCGCAGCACGCCGCCGTCATCCAGCCGGCGTAGATGCAATAGCCCTCGACCATCGCGATGGTCGGCTTGGGGAAATTGCGCCAGCGCAGATGGACGTCGAGATTGTATTTCTTGAACTGGTCATAGGCCTCGATCGTGCCGGGCTCGGCACCGAGCGCCTTGCGGTACTCCAGCGCCTCAGGCGTGCCGAGGTCGTGGCCGGACGAGAAGGTGCCGCCGGCGCCGCGCAGCACGACGACCCGAATCGCCTTGTCGGCCCCGGCAAGCTCGAAGCCTGCATCGATCTCGTCGAGCAGACGGTAGCTCAGGGCGTTGCGGTATTTTGGGCGGTTCATCGTGATGGTCGCGACGCCGCCGTCGGTGGAATAAAGAATGTCCTTGAACGTCACGCGTGCCTCCCGGCGGGTTCCATCGGCGAACGGTGCCGACATTCGGTGCCCGCGTCCATCGCGGCCCGCTTGCGCGGCGAGGCCTTTTCCATAAAGTCCGGTTCAACGAGGGACTTATGGCCGACATCTTCATCTCCTATGCCCGCGAAGACCGTGAATGGGTCGAGAAGCTCGCCAGCCAGCTGGTGGCCGAAGGGTTCAGCGTGTGGTGGGACTGGGACCTGCTGGTCGGCAAGCGCTACCGCGAGACCATCGAGACCGAATTGCAGGCCTGCAAGGCAGCGATCGTGGTGTGGTCGCAGCATTCGATCCGCTCGGATTTCGTGCGCGACGAAGCCGAAGATGGCCAGCAGCGCAATATCTTGCTGCCGCTTCTTAAGGAAATTGTTCGGCCGCCTGCGGGCTTCCGCCAGCTGCAGACGGCGGACCTCAGCAACTGGAATGGTGGCGGCACGCACATCGAGTTCCGCCGGATGATGAAGGGGGTTTCGCACCTCGTCGGGCGACCCTCGCTCGGCGACACCGGCGAGATCCATGTCGATCCCAACCATCCCACGACTCGCTTCGAGCCGCAGCCGCCCGAAGCCGCCGCGGCGGTGGCACCGCCCGAGCCTGCCCCGGCTCCCGCCGAGCCGGCTGCCGCACCGGTCGCGCCGCCTGTGATGCCGGCGGTGGTTGCGCCGGTGGCGAAAGCACCTGAGCCTGTGGTCGCGCCCGTAGCTCCGCCGGCTGACGCGAAGGCGCCGGAACCGGTGATCACGTCGGCACCTGCTGCGGCGCATACCGCAGTGCTGACGTCAGCGGCGGCGCCCAAGACGAATCCGGTCGTCATGTATATCGCCATCGGCGCGGTGGCGCTGATCGCGCTTGTCATCGTCGTGGTGGCGCTGATGCCGGGCAGCAAGCCGGCAGGCACTGTAACGCCAGCGACACCAGCCGCGCATGTCGCGACTCCCGCCACGCCACCGCCGAGCGTGCCGACAACCCCGCCGCCGAACCCGGGCGGAGATACCGGCGGCGGCGACGAAGGCCAGTCCGGGCCGCATCAAGCGACACCGCCGCCGGCACCCGCGCCGACGCCGACGCCGACGCCGCCGGTCGACAACAGCACGGGCGATAATGGCGGCTCGGACAACAGCGGCGACGTTGGCCAGGGCAATCCGCATCCGTAGTGCGGATCATGTTGTCGTGCGGGACTGCCGCGCTAGGCGCTGAACTTGCCGCTTTTGGCCCAACCTCGCGGCGGTAGCCTTCCGGATTGGGCTCTGGCGCCCTTCCAATCCTTTAGCTCGCTTGCAGTGAACAGGCGGTTGTTCTCGTCTTTCACGCCCTCTTTCCAGGCGAAGGACGTGGCGTACAACAGGCCGCCATTCTGGTAGCGCTGGAAGTAGACGCCCTGCCCGCGCGCCATCTCGGGCACTTCGTCGAGGCCGAAGATCAGGAGCTTGCGGTTGTCGCCGATCACCGCGACGCTGTCGCCGTTGAGGAAGGTGCAGGACTTGGCCTCGGTTCCGGTCTTCACGTTCATCACGCGCTTGCCGTTCTTGGTCATCGCGACCGCTTCGTCCTCGTTCGTCACGAAGCCGTGGCCACTTTCGGCGGCGAGCAGCAGCTTGCGGCCCGGGACATGCGCGAACATCGTGACGATGTCGGCGTCGGGCGGCAGGTCGACATAGGTGCGGATCGCCTCGCCATTGCCGCGGCCGCCGGGAAGCTTGGAGCATTCCAGCGTGAAGAAGCGGCCATCGGTCGAGAACAGCATGAGCTTGTCCGTCGTCTGGGTGTGGACCCAGAATTTGCGGCGGTCGCCCTCGCGGTACTTGATGCTGTCGTTCTCTTCGATATGGCCCTTGAAGCTGCGCAGCCAGCCCTTCTGCGAATAGACGACAGTGATCGGTTCTTTCTCGACCGCGGTCTCGAGGATTGCGGCTTCCTCGGCGAGGGCTTCGATCTTGTCGAGATGCTTGGCGGCGACGATCTCGGTGCGGCGCTTGCCGATGGCAGTCTTGCCGCCGAACTTGGCGTCGACTGCCTTGATCTCCTCGATCAGCTTTTCGTTCTTGAGCTTGTCGGAACCCAGGAGCTTCTTGATATCCTTCTGCTCGGCAAGCAGTGCGGTGTGCTCGCCGCGGATTTGCATCTCTTCGAGCCTACGCAGAGCGCGCAGGCGCATGTTGAGGATGGCTTCGGCCTGGTTGTCGGTGAGATTGAACGCCTTGATGAGGACGGGCTTGGGCTCGTCCTCGGTGCGGATGATCTTGATCACCTTGTCGAGGTTCAAGAAGACCGCGAGATAGCCTTCGAGGATCTCGAGCCGGGCGGCGATCTTTTCGAGGCGATGGGTGCTGCGGCGCTCCAGCACGTCGCGGCGGTGGTCGACAAAGGCTTGCAGCGCCTCCTTGAGGCTCATCACCTTCGGCACGGTGCCCATGTCGAGCACGTTCATGTTGAGCGGGTAGCGGGTCTCCAGATCGGACTGGCGGAACAGCTGTTCCATCAGAATCTCGGCCTCGACGGTGCGGCTCTTGGGCGTGAAGACGATGCGGATGTCTTCCGCGCTTTCGTCGTGCACGTCGTCGAGCAGTGGCAGCTTCTTCTGTTCGAGCAATTCGGCGATGCGCTCGATCAGCTTGGACTTCTGGACTTGGTACGGGATTTCGGTGACGACGATCTGGTAGACGCCGCGGGCACCCTCTTCCTTCTTCCATTTGGCGCGCAGGCGAAAGCCGCCGCGGCCGGTAAGATAGGCTTCGGCGATGGTCTCAGGGCTGTCGATCAGGATGCCGCCGGTCGGGAAATCCGGACCGCGCACGATGTCGGACAGCGTCTTGTCGCGGGTGTTGGGATTGTCGATGAGCTTCCTGACCGCCTCGCACAATTCGCCGAGATTGTGCGGCGGGATCGAGGTCGCCATGCCGACAGCGATGCCGGAGCTGCCGTTGGCGAGCAGGTTCGGGATGGCGGACGGGAGCACGACGGGCTCTTCGTCCTGACCGTCGTAATTGGGACGGAAATCGACCGCGTTTTCGTCGAGACCATCGAGCAGGACGCTCGCGATCTCGGTCATGCGCGCTTCGGTGTAGCGGTAGGCGGCGGGATTGTCGCCGTCGATATTGCCGAAATTGCCCTGGCCGTCGACCAACGGGTAGCGCGTCGCAAAGCCCTGGGCGAGGCGGACCAGCGCGTCATAGATCGACTGGTCGCCATGCGGGTGGAACGAGCCCATGACGTCGCCGACGATCTTGGCGCTTTTCTTGAACGCGGCGTTGGAGTCGAGGCGCAGCAGGCGCATGCCGTAGAGGATGCGGCGGTGGACGGGCTTCAGGCCGTCACGCGCGTCGGGAAGCGCGCGCATCGTGATGGTGGAGAGCGCGTAGGCGAGGTAGCGCTCAGCGATCGCCTTTTGCAGAGATTCGGGACGGATATCGTCGACGATGTCGGGCATGGCTCTAGTGGTGCGGTGTCGGTGATGGGTGTTTCGCGAGGCCGTCGACGTAGCGGTGCACGACATTGGCGATGGGGGCGAGCGGGTGCTGCACGCATTGCGCGTCGATTGCCGTCATCAGAGCCTTGCTGTCGGCGGGCGCGAAATTGCTGTGGCCGGCGGGGGCAAAGGCATTGAAGCCGGAGAAATAGCCGAGCGCCCATTGTGCCGCGAGGATCGAGGACGGCGCGGCTTTCTTGGCGCGCATCTGCGTCCAGTCCTTGCAAGGACGCTGGCCGAAGCCGAGCGCCGGGCTGAGCAAAGGCTCGGCCATGCCGTTGGGCTGGAGCACCACGGTGGGCAGCGGCACGGCCTGCGCCGCGAAGGGCACGACCATCAGAAGCAAAGCGAAAAGACGCGCGGTGGTTTTCATGGCGATCCTCTTGTTAGCCCGATTCGCGCGCCGCCAACCCGTCGAGGCGCAGGCGCGCCTGCGGCATGTCCTTGCCGTGCGCCGCTAGGACCCGCTCTTGCAGGAAATGGCCAGTGAGACGCAAGCCCGCGGCAATGTCGGCGGCGTCCGGCGTGGCGTTTTGCGAGCCGAGCAGGAAGCCGGGGAGCGCGAGGAGGCGCTCCTTGTAGGCGGCGCCGGCCTCGGCCGAGACGGCGCGGCCGGTGCGCGGCGAGACGTAGACGAGGTTGTCGATGGTTCCGGTCGCGGCGCATTTGGAGAGGTCGAGGCCGAAGCCGAGTTCGTCGAGCAGGCCCGCTTCCCAGCGGACATAGAGCGCGCCCCAATGGGCGAAATCGGTGATCCGCATCGCGTCAAGCAGGATATCGCCGGCTTCGAACACCGAGGCATGCGCCTCGCGCTCGGGCAGCGCGGCGGAGGAGACGGCAGTGAACGCATTGAGGCCGGCGAGCGCGCCCCGGCTCTGCATCATGTCGCCGGCGCGGGCCTTGACGATCTCGGCGGTGAAGCTGCCGAGGTGCTCGTTTAGACGGGCGCGCCAGTGGAGATGGAGCGTGTTGCCGGGCTGGAGGTCGGGCTTGGCGCGGCGCGAGCCGCCGCCGCGCACCAGGCCGAGATGGCGGCCGTGCTGGTGCGTCAGCGTCTCCAGGATCGCGCTGGTCTCGCCGTGCGGGCGCACGGAGAGCACGACGGCGTCATCGGTCCATTCCATGCGCTTCCTTGCCATTGTCGGCGGAGGCGCGGCAATATCGATCTTCACCGGATCGAGGAAACACCATGAAAGCTCTTATCATCGCCATCGCCATGATCGTTCCCACGGTTGCGTTTGCCTCTTCGGATGAGGCGTGGAGCGATCTGGCCAGGACGGCGAAGGCAGCGTGCACGGCCGCCATCAAGCCACCGGGCAGCAATGTGAAGACGGTCAGCCTGACCGGCACCGTTATCGGGATTGGGGGCAAGGACAACGACCAGTTCTACGCTTTGGTGCTCAAAGCCAAGTCGCCGGCCTATAGCGCGCAGGTCCTGTGTCTCTACGACAAACGCACGCAAAAGGCGCAGGTAAGCGATATCGATGCGCCCTAGCCTTTTGTCCGCGTCACGGCGGTGGCCAGCTTCGCGATGGCGGACAGCGGTGCGTCGGGCTTGAGCGCGGTTTCGAAGAGTGCGTTTGTCTTCGGCTCATTTCGCCGCAGCCGCGCAAGCGCGGCCTTGGGGCCTTCATACCAGAGACCGCGCAGGGCGAAGTAATCTTCGAGGAGGACGTAGAGCAGCATCGCACGGCGGTAGTTGCCTTCGGCGTCGCCCTGCTCGATGCGGGCGAGCATCTTTCCGGGCCAGGCTTTCTTCACGGCGATGTCGTCGGGCGGCAATCGTTTGGGACCGCGCTGGTAGAGTTTATCGAGGCGCGCCAGGAAGCGGTCGCCGAAGCCGGCCTTCTGGAACAGGACCTTGCCGCCACGCACGCGCAGCAGATCGGCGAGCTTCAACTTGGCGTCCGGATAGACGAAGGCGTCGAGCCACACGCCGCCGGTCTTGCGCGCGTCACGGACGACGGCGCCGGCTTTGCGGAAGCCGATGAGATCGTAGTCCGACGCTGCCGTCGCATAGCCGCGCGCGCGGGAGCCATAGAGGATCACGGTGTGGCAGCGGTGCTTGGTCTTCATCTCGCGGATGAAGCGGGCGAGATGCCGGTCGGGCTCGCGCGACATCTTTCACCTCCCCAGCATGGGGAGGTCGAAAAATCGCTCGGCGATTTTTCGGGTGGGGGTGCGTGGCGCTGGAATTGGAGAGAGGGATTGTCTCACTTCCCCACCCGGCGTTGCTCGCTTCGCTCGCCGCCGACCTCCCCATGCTGGGGAGGTGAAAGAAGGAGTACCTTCATTTCTCTTCCGGGAATTCCAATCCCATCTCCTTGTAGTGGTCGCGCTGGTCGGCCCAGTCTTCGCGGACTTTCACGAACAGGAAGAGATGGACGCGGCGGCCGAAGAGCTCTTCCATCTCCTTGCGCGCCAATTCGCCGATAATCTTGATCGTCGCGCCGCCCTTGCCGAGGACGATCGCCTTCTGGCCCTCGCGCTGGACGTAGATGATCTGGTCGATCTTGACCGAGCCGTCCTTGCGCTCCTCCCATTTTTCGCTCTCGACCGTCGAGGAATAGGGCAGCTCGTCGTGCAGGCGCAGATAGATCTTCTCGCGCGTGATCTCGGAGGCGAGGAGGCGCGACGGAATGTCGGCGGCCTGGTCTTCCGGATAGAGCCACACGCCCTCGGGCATGCGCCCCGCGACCCAGGCGGCGAGATCGCCGACGCCGTCGCCCTTGAGCGCGGAGATCAGGAAGATTTCCTCGAACACGCCTTCGGTGGAGAGCTGCTGCACCAGCGGCAGGAGATCGGTGCGCTTCATGCCGTCGATCTTGTTGAGCGCGAGCGCGGCCTTGGTGTTGCCGGTCTTGAGCGCCTCGATGATCGCGTGTGTGTCGTTGGCGGCGTGGCCTTGGGCATTCGTGATGAGTTCACTAGCATCGACCAGCAGCACGACGGCATCGGCATCGCCGGCGCCGGCCCAGGCGGCGTTGACCATGGCGCGGTCGAGGCGGCGGCGCGGCTTGAAGATGCCGGGCGTGTCGACGAACACGATCTGGGTTTCGCCGTTCATCGCGACGCCGCGCACCGCCATGCGGGTGGTCTGGACCTTGGGGCTGACGATGGCGACCTTGGAGCCGACCAACGCGTTGACCAGCGTCGACTTGCCGGCGTTGGGCGCGCCGATGATCGCGGCAAAGCCGCAGCGCGTGGTCATGATTGTTTGACTTTCTCGAGCATCTTTTTCGCGGCGTCCTGTTCGGCTTCGCGCTTGGAGCCGCCTTCGCCGGTGAGCGGGTCCTGACCGGCGACGACGACCTGCACCACGAAGCGCGGCGCGTGGTCTGGGCCTTCGCGGTTTACCAGCGTGTAGACCGGCGTGCCTTTGCGGGCTTGCGCCCATTCCTGCAGCGTCGTCTTGGCGTCGCGCATGTCTTCGTTGATGTTCGCGAACGCATCGGTCCAGTAGCACTCGACAAAGCGGCGCGCGGCGTCCATGCCGCCATCCTGATAAAGCGCCGCGATGACGGCTTCGCAGGCGCCGGCGAGGATCGCGGATTTGCGGCGGCCACCACTCGTGGCCTCGGAATTGGCGAGGATCAGATGCGGGCCGAGGCCGGCGGCAGTGGCGGCCGTAGCGCAGGCTTCCTGGCGTACCAGCGCGTTGAGCTTCAAGGCGAGAGCGCCTTCGGCGTCGGCGGGATAGCGGGCGTGCAGCTCCTCCGCGACGATCAGGCCGAGGACACGGTCGCCGAGGAATTCGAGACGCTCGTTGGAGATCACCGAACTGGCGCTGGAATGGGTCAAGGCGCGCTTCAGGAGCGCGGGGTCGGCGAAGGCATGGCCGAGGCGTTCTTCCAGGTCACTCGATGAGGGTGAACATCCGGCTGAAGCGGATCGCGCCGGGCCAAGTCCAGGGTTCGTACCAGGTTGCGCTGTCATCGATGGAGAAGAATCGGAGTTCTGCCTTGCCGACAAGGTTTTCGGCGGGAACGTAGCCCACATTGCCGCGGCTGTCGTCGGAATTGTCGCGGTTGTCGCCCATCATGAAGTAGTGGCCGGGCGGCACGACGAAGACGTTTGTGTTGTCGAAATCGGAGGTGCCGCGGTCGAGCACGAGATAGGAGCGGCCGTTGGGCAGCGTCTCGCGGAACTGGGGGACGTGCGCGGTGATGCCGAAGCTGTCGGTCTCGAGGAAGTCGGCGACGCGGATTTTCGGCACCGGTTTGTCGTTGATGTAGAGCACGCCGTTCAGGACCTGGATGCGGTCGCCGGGCATGCCGACGCAGCGCTTGATGTAGTCCTCCAGATAATGCTCGGAGGCCGGGTTCGGCATCTTAAAGACGATGACGTCGCCCGGCGTCGGCGCCGAGCCGAAGATGCGGCCATGGAACGGCGCGAGGCTGTAGGGGAAGGAGTGGCGGCTGTAGCCGTAGGCGAATTTCTCGACGAAGAGATAGTCGCCGACCAGCAGCGTCGCGATCATCGAGCCGGTCGGGATGTTGAACGGCTGGAACAGGAAGGTGCGGATGACGAGCGCGATGAGCAGCGCATAGGCGATGGTCTTGAAGGTCTCGAACCAGGAATCACCCTTCTTTTCGGGCGGCGGCGTTTCGTCGTCGACGGTCTCCGGCTCGGGCGGTTCGACGGCGGCAGGTTCCGGCGCGCTTTGCACAGCGTCGGGCGCGGTGTCGACGGTGCTCGCGACATGCAGTGCGGGCGCGTCGTCGCCGGTCAGTTCGGTCATCGGGGGATCTTCGGACATTTGGGCTCTTTTGGCGGGCGCTGGCGCGCAGGTCAAGGCGGGGGACGGAAACGAGCTTAAGCGGCGGGAACCGCCGAAATGATCACAACCGCTTGCGCCAGCGGGAAATCGTCGGTGATGGTGAGGTCGATCTGCGCGGTGTGGCCGGCCGGGGTGATCTCCTGTAGCCGTTTTAATGCGCCGCCGGTGAGCTTCATGCTGGGCTTGCCGCCGGGCAGGTTGACCACGCCCATGTCGCGCCAGAAGACGCCGCGGCGCAGGCCGGTGCCGAGCGCCTTGGAGCACGCCTCCTTGGCGGCGAAACGCTTGGCGTAGGAGGCGGCGCGCTGGGCGCGCTTGTCGGATTTCTCGCGCTCCAGCGTGGTGAAGATGCGGCCGAGGAAACGCTCGCCGAAGCGCTGAATCGATTTGTCGACGCGGCGGATGTCGATGAGGTCGGAGCCGAGGCCGAGGATCATGGCGGAGCGCCCTTGGAGCCGCGCGGGATGGCGCGAAGAAGAAGCATAGCACCGGTGACGATGCAGATCAGGCAGAAGACGAGCGCGAGCGAGCCCAGCCCTTTGGTCGCGGCGGCGCCGAGGCCGATGGCGAGGCGGGGATGCAGCGCGGCGAGCGCGCCGGCGGGTTTGTGGATGTCGAGCGCGATGCGGTACTGGCGCGCGGCGGTGCCGGTGAAGCTTCCCAGTTTGAAATAGCGCGGCCAGTTGTTGGACGGGTCGAGCGATTTGGCCTGGTAGGCCTCGAACGCCTTGCGGCGGCGCGCCGCTTCGGCGGGATCGAGGGCGGCTTGCCTGGCGTGCCAGTCCCGCCAGTCGGTGGCGCCGCGCGCGGCGGGCGCGCCGTCTTCGTCGACCGACCAGGCGAGGTCGAGATCAGGGTCGCGGCGCGGACAGACGCCTTCGGCGCCGGGATCGCCGGTGAGGCAGGCGAAATCCTCGCCCTCCTGCTTGCGGTCGAATTCGAGCCAGATGTCGTAAGGGCCGGAGATGTGCGGCGCGAAGGGGGCGCTGGCGATGGTGGCGGCACGATCGAGCGCGACGGGCATCTGGACCAGAAGCGTGCGCTCCGGGGCGTATTGCCATTCGACATAGGCGACGGCGATTGCGCCGAGCGCGGCGATGGCGATGCCGAGCGCGATGAAGACGCGGCGCGGCAGCAGCTTCGGCGCGAGCCAGACGACAAGGACGGCGATGAGCGGGCCGGCGATCAGAAGGGTGAGCATTCAGGTGGCGCGCGCTTCGTCCATCAGCGCGCGCATGCCGCGGATGGAGGCTTCGAGGCCGATGAAGATCGCCTCGCCGACCAGGAAGTGGCCGATGTTGAGCTCGCGCAGCTGCGGGATGGCGGCGATGGGCTTGACGTTGTCGTAGGTCAGGCCGTGGCCGGCATGGACTTCGAGGCCGAGACGGGCGGCGGCCGCAGCGCTCTTGCGCGCGGCCTCAAGATGCGCGGCGATGGCGGCGGTGTCGTTCGCGATGACCGCTTCGCAATAGGCGCCGGTGCACAGCTCGATGACGGGGGCTTCGAGCGATTTCGCCGCTTCGATCTGGCGCGCGTCGGGATCGATGAACAGCGAGACGCGAATGCCGGCCGCGGACAGGCGGCGGATCAGCGGCGCGAGATGATTGTGCTGGCCGGCGGCGTCGATGCCGCCTTCGGTGGTGCGCTCCTCGCGTTTCTCCGGCACGAGACAGACGGCGTGCGGCCTGGTGCGCAGCGCGATGGCGAGCATCTCCTCGGTCGCGGCCATCTCGAAATTGAGCGGCAGGCCGGTCTGCGTCGACAGCTTCTCGATGTCGGCATCGGCGATGTGGCGGCGGTCTTCGCGCAGATGCGCGGTGATCGAATCCGCGCCGGCCTTCGCCGCGATCAGCGCCGCGCGCAACGGGTCGGGATAGGGCGCGCCGCGCGCGTTGCGCACCGTGGCGACGTGATCGATGTTGACGCCGAGGCGAAGCTTGTGGGTCATGACGACACCCCCGCGCCGTTCAGAAGCGATTTCAGGAGCCCGAGCAGCATCTGCACATCGCCGCGCAGATGACGGATATGCCGGCGATGGGCGATCCGGCGGGCGCTGTGGAGCCCGTGTTTCAAGGCGTTTCGGTTGCCGGTCTTCGCGCCGGGCTTTGACGAGGATTTTCCGAGGCTTAGATCAGTTTCGGCAATATAATTGTTCCGCGCTTTTGGGCTTTTTTTTTCCAAGCGAAAATGGCGCGGACGGCGCCGTGCGGCGGCCGCGATGACGGGCGAAAAAGGCAAATCGGGGCGGTTCGTTTTCATGCGCGGAAGTATACGCCAGGATTCGGGCGTGGGGATAAGCGCGGTTGCATATCCTCTGCGCGTTCGCCGCACGTGCAGTGCATAGCTTGGAAATATTTTCCCGGTGGCGGGGATAGATTTGGGACATCGCGGGCGTCTATCCCCGTGGCTAATCGCCAAAGCAGGAAGCGAAGGCGAAGCACATGAAGGCGAAAGCGGGGAAGATCATCAGAGCGGGGGCCGCCAGGCAGAGAATAAAAACACCGGCCTGCACGGCGCTCGCTTTGGGCTCGCGCCATTGTCCGGTGACATAGGCCAGCGCCAGGCAAAGAAGCGCCGGGAAGACCAGCAGCCATACCAGACCCGGAATGCCTAGCAATGCGCCGTGAGAGATAAGCTCAAAACGCCCGTAGAGCAGGCAATAGGCGACATCCCATGCCAGGACCGCCACGAGCGCCAGCGCGCAAAATAGAAGCGCGTTCAAAGCGCGCGTCGGCGCCGCCGTGCGCATCGGCTAGCTGAGCCCCCGGCTCCCCGGTTTCACCGCCGGGATGTCCTTCAAATGCGGCGGCAGCTTGTCGGCCTCCCAGGCAGGGACTTTCAGCGATGTCAGCGCGACGAGCTTGATGCCGACCTTGGCCTTGCCGCCGGAGCGGTCGATCAGGCAGGCGGCGGCGACCGGCTTGCCGCCTGCGGCGCGGATCGCTTCGATGCATTCGCGCGACGACACGCCGGTCGAGACGATATCCTCGACCATCAGCACGGGCTGGTTCTTCGTCAGCGTGAAATTGCGGCGGAGCTGGAACTTGCCGCCCTCGCGCTCGACATACATCGCCGGCACGCCGAGCTGGCGGCCCATCTCGTAGCCCGGCACGATGCCGCCGACGGCGGGCGAGACGACCGCGGTGAACGGAGTCTTGACCTCTTCGCGCACCTTGGCGGCTAGCGCCTTGCACAGCTTGGCGGTGCGCTTGGCGTCCTGGAAGACCAGCGCCTTCTGCAGGAACATGTCGGAGTGCAGCCCCGACGACAGGATGAAATGGCCCTTGAGCAGGGCGCCGGCTTTCTCGAATTCGGAGAGGACTTGTTCGGGGGTCATCTTCTTTTCTTCTCCCTCTCCCCCTTCGGGGGAGAGGGCGGGGTGAGGGGGTCGCGAGGCTAGGCGCGATGTTGGACGTATTTGGTAGCTGCAGCGGCGAGGATTTTCCATATCCGCGTTTGCGGCGGCACCCCCTCACCCTGCCCTCTCCCCCGCTTCGCGGGGGCGAGGGTTCTTTCTGTGTTTTTACGCCTCTTCCTTCTCCCGCACCCGATCCACGCTTTCCACGGCCGCGTTCACGCGCAGGGCGCCCAAGATGTTCTGGAGGTGGGGCAGGTCGCGGACTTCGATGTCGACGGTGAATTCGAAGAACAGCGGGTTTCGCTCGGTCACCTTCATGTTGAAGATGTTGCCGCCATTGTTGGCGATCACGTTCATCACCGCGGCGAGCGAGCCCGGCGCGTTCTTCACCCGGACCTCGACGCGGGCGACCGACGGGCCGCCCTCGGCGGCGTGATGGCCCCAGGTGACGTTGTGCCAATCCTCGGTGCTGTCCTGCGCCTTCTCCAGTTCGGCGCAATCGATGGTGTGGATGACGGCGCCCTCCCCCGGCACCATCAGGCCGACGATGCGGTCGCCGGGCAGCGGGTGGCAGCACTGGCCGAGCTTGTACGAGATGCCTTCGGTGAGGCCCCGGATGGACAGCGGCCTTTTGGCGTTGGGCTCGGCGAAGGCGCCGCGCTTGCGGCTTTCGGGGTCCTTCTTGAGCTCGGGGAAGACGGCTTCAAGCACTTCGTGGCCGCGCAGCGCGCCGCGGCCGACATCGGCATAGACGTCCTCGGCCTTGGCGGAATGCAGCTTCTTGGCGACCTCGACGATGGCCTTGTCGGTGAGCTCGACGCCCTCGTCGGCGAAGACCTTCTTGAGGATGTTGCGGCCGAACTTGACGTGCTCGTCGCGCTGGGCGTGGCGCAGGAAGCGGCGGATCTCGGCGCGGGCCCGTCCCGTGACGACGAACTGCTCCCATAGCGGCGACGGCGTCTGCTCTTTCGTCCGGATGATCTCGACCTGGTCGCCATTGCGCAGCGGCGTGTGCAGCGGCACGTGCACGCCGTTGACCTTGGCGCCGACCGTGGTGTTGCCGATGTCGGTGTGCAGCGTGTAGGCGAAATCGATCGGCGTGGCGCCGCGCGGCAGCGAGATCAGATCGCCCTTGGGCGTGAAGCAGAAGACCTGGTCCTGGTACATGTTGAGGCGCGAGTTCTCGAGGAATTCCTCGGCGCTGTCTTCCTGTTCGAGCAGGTCGACCATGTCGCGCAGCCAGCCATAGGCCCGGGAGTCCTCACCCTCCTCCGGCACGCGCTCGCGGTAGCGCCAATGGGCGGCGACGCCGCGCTCGGCGACGTCGTGCATGTCCTTGGTGCGGATCTGGACCTCGACGCGCTGCTTTTCCGGGCCGATCACGGTGGTGTGGATCGAGCGGTAGCCGTTGGTCTTGGGCGTCGAGATGAAATCCTTGAAGCGCGCCGGAACCATTTGCCAGTTGGTGTGGAGGACGCCCAGCGCGCGGTAGCAATCGTCCTCGGATTTCACGATGACGCGGAAGCCGAAAATGTCGGACAGGGTCTCGAAATTGAGCTGCTTGTCCTTCAGCTTGCGCCAGATCGAGAACGGACGCTTGGCGCGGCCATAGACCCAGGCGTCGATGCCGTGCTCGGCGAGCTTGCGCTTGATCTGGTCGGCGATGCGGCCGATGCGGTCGCCGGACGAGTCCGTCAGGCGCGACAGATGCGTGACGATGGAGTTGCGCTCGTCGGGATTGAGCTCGGCGAAGGCGAGGTCTTCGAGCTCCTCGCGCATGTTCTGCATGCCGATGCGGCCGGCGAGCGGGGCGTAGATGTCCTGCGTCTCCTGCGCGATGCGGTGGCGCTTCTCCGGCTTGGGGATGAAATTCAGCGTGCGCATGTTGTGCAGGCGATCGGCGAGCTTGACCAGCAGGACGCGGATATCGGAGGTGATGGCGAGCATCAGCTTGCGGAAATTCTCCGCCTGCTTGGTGCGCTCGCTGAAGAGCTCGAGCTGGGACAGCTTGGTGACGCCGTCGACGAGGTTGGCGATCTCCTCGCCGAAATTCGCCTTGATGTCGTCATAGGTCGCCAGCGTGTCCTCGATCGTGTCGTGGAGCAGCGCGGTGACGATGGTGGCGACGTCGAGTTTGAGGTCGGTGAGGATGGCGGCGACTTCGAGCGGATGGGCGAAGTACGGGTCGCCCGAGGCGCGGAACTGCTTGCCATGCGCCTTCATGGCGTAGACGTAGGCCTTGTTGAGCAGGTCCTCGTCGGCGTCCGGGTCGTACGCCTTGACGCGATCGATCAGCTCGGTCTGGCGCATCAGACGGCGCGGCTTTGATTTCGGCGCACTTTCCGATTTGACCGCCGCAACGGCCTCCGCCGCGGGTTCAGCCTGCTTCAAAGCCTTCTTGTCGGGCGCGGCGGGTGCGTTCATGGGTTATACTATATAGGCAAATTGGAGCTTGTTTCGATGGCTTATCCAACACATTCCGAGTGGATTGCGTCGCTCTCCCCCGATGTGCGGAAGAGTGCCTTCGCCTTGATCGAACGTTTCCAGGCCCTGGGCGCCGACGATCCGGAAGGCTGGGCTCGATCGGAAATCTCCGAAGATATTCCTCAACTCGCCCGTTTCGCGTTTCTTCGCACTCTGTGGCCACAGCAAATCAACCGCTGGGTAGACCCAGCGTCGACTGAATTCGATAAATATGTTGCGCTCGCGGACAGCGAGCCGAAAGCGCCGTTTGCCGATGCGGGAGCTGCCCTGAAACGTGTCCTGGCCCTTGGGGCGGCACGTTCGGACATTGCCGCAATCGCCCGCATGGTCGCCTACAGGACGGTGTTCGATCTGCTCGCGCATATCGACGAAGGCTGCGATCCCGACAGACCGGCTGGCCTTCCTGGCTGGACACTTATCGAAACCGATCGGAACGATCACCCGACCGGGAGAGCCGTCGGCGGACTACACGAGGACGTCCTAATGCTGGACCCAACGGGACGGGAAGGCAGTCCCGAATGAAAAAGGCGGCGCTTTGCGGCACCGCCCTTTTTCCGTCTGGCTTGTTGCGCAACTACTCCTCGTAGTCGGCTTCCGGCTCGGGCTGCGGCTCGGCGCGGCGCTGGGCCTCGCTGGTGAGGGCGCGCAGCAGCTCTTCCTCGGTGACCTGGCGGGACTGGGCGTCTTCGCGGCCGTCGTCGGCGTCGGGGCGGGCCTCCTCGGGCTCGTCGACATCGGCATGCTTCTGCATGCTCTTGATGTAGTCTTCCTTGGTCTCGTCGGGCTTGACCTCTTTCGCGGCGATCTCGCGCAGGGCGACGACGGGGTTCTTGTCGCGGTCGCGGTCGACCAGCGGCTCGGCGCCGCCGGAGAGCTGGCGGGCCCGGAACGCCGAGATCAGCACCAGATCGAATCGGTTCGGGACCTTGTCGACGCAATCTTCAACGGTAACGCGAGCCATAATAATCCTTGTCTTTCAGGGCCTTGGCGGCGCGAACCCGCGCCGGGCGGCCTTGGACCTTCCGCGAAGGGGCCGGTAATTACAGTTATTTGCCCCGAGAGGCAAGCTGCGGGGCAATGGGGGGAATCAGACGCCAGAAGATTACAAATTCGTATGGCAACATATACGGATAATATCTGAATCATAGTTGTCACTGACAACGTCTACGTTAGGGTGTGTTCGAAAGATCATGCCGCCATGAGTAGCAAAGCTGACGTAGCTGCTTTCTGGGACCGCGCCTCGTGCGGCGAGGATCTGTATCTGCATGGCCGTGACATCAGCAATTTCGCGGCGCAGGCGCGCGAGCGCTACCGGCTCGAGCCTTACATCCTTCCCTTCGCCGAGTTCCCTGCCGCCAAGGGCAAGACGGTGCTGGAGATCGGCGTCGGGCTGGGCGCCGACCACGAGCAATTCGCGCGCGCCGGGGCCGAGCTCTCAGGCATCGACCTGACGCCGCGCGCGATCGAGAACACCAAAGCGCGCTTCGCCGTGACCGGCCTGCAGTCCGATCTGAGAGTCGGCGATGCCGAGGACCTGCCCTTCGCCGACGGCACGTTCGATATCGTCTATTCCTGGGGCGTCATCCATCACAGCCCCGACACGGCGCACTGCCTCGCCGAAATCCAGCGCGTGCTGAAGCCGGGCGGCGTCGCGAAGATCATGATTTACCATACGCCGAGCATGATCGGTTACATGCTGTGGCTGCGCTATGCGGGATTGACGCTGCGCTGGAACACGACGCTGGCGCAGATCTATGACCGGCACCTGGAGAGTCCGGGGACCAAGGCCTATTCGAAGGCGCAGGCGCACGAGATGTTCATCGCCTTCGCGGATGTGCGGATCGCCACCGTGCTGACGCATGGCGATCTGTTGTCCTCGCAAGCCGGACAACGCCACGGCGCCGTGCTGATGGCGATCGCGCGGATGGTGTGGCCGCGCGCGCTGATCAGGGCGCTGCTGCCGAGCCACGGGCTGTTCATGCTGATCGCGGCGCGCAAGCCGGAGCGCTGAGCGCCGCCGCTATTTCGGCCACAGGATGATCTGGGTGCAGCGGAACAGGGCCATCGGCTTGCCGGTGGCCTCCGCCGTCATCTCGGCGTCCCAGATCTGCGTCGTGCGGCCGTTGTGGACGCGGCGCGCCTCGCACAGCACGTTGCCTTCGCGGATCGTGCTCGTGAAATTGCACTTCAGCTCCGCCGTCGTGAAGCCGCTGGCGCCCTGCGGCAGCGTCGTGCCGTAGGCGCACAGCGTGTCGGCCAGCGCGATCAAGGCCGGCGCGAACAGAAAGCCGATCGGCGCGATCAGCGCGGGCTTCGCCTCCATCCGGGCGCGCATCAGGCCGTGCTCGGCATGCGTCACCACCATGCCGACCATGCCGGGAAGCTTGTCCTGGTTGACGGCGTTGAGCCGCGCGACCCAGTCCGCGTCACTCGCCATCGGTCGGGCCTTTGAGCGGTTGCGCGGCGCGGTGCTGCGCGACGAGCGGACGGGTGCGCAGCCACATATGGCCCGCCTGCGCCAAGGCACGGCCGGCAATGAAGATGAGCGCCGCATCGGCGAACCACAGCAGATTGGCGGCACGCTCCGGCGAGATGTGCCCGTGCGGCGCCTGCCCCGGTCCGCCATTGATCAGATATTCGAGGCCGAAGCGCGCCGCGAACACGCCAGCGGTGAGAAGCGTGCCGAACATCGTGGGCTGGCTCATGATCGTGCCGGTCTTCTCGTCGAGCGTGAGCTCGACATGCTGGGTGGTGAACCAGCCGAGCGCCGCGCCCGCGGCAAACGCCAGGATGTAGACAGCGACGGCTTCCAGATCGCGCGGCATGCCCTGCGACAGGGTGGTGAGCGCCAGCAAGGTGATGACCAGCGGGTAGACCCATAGCGCGCCCGGGCGGATGCGCCGGGGCGTGCGGCCCCGCCGGACGATGAAAAACAGCGCCAAGGCTGGCGCGATGAAGGGAGCCAGGGTGTTCATGAAAGTTCCGTAAGCCTAAATCCGTGCACGCAGTGCCGCCATCCTACAGGCCCCTACCGCCAAAGCCACAAGGCAGAGTCGCACGATACAATTTGCCGTAGGCCATCGCGGAAATTGAAGCCCTCCGTCCATTGCTTATTTTACAAGCTTGCCTTTCAGTGCGCCATCCGAGGGGCATTCAAAAAGGGGACCATCATGCTCAAATTCAAGATGATTGCGGCTGTCGTCATGGCAACCGGGCTGGCGCTGCTCGCACCGCAGGCGGCAAGCGCCGAAGGGCGGCAGAATTTCAACCTGGTCAACAACACGGGCTACACGATCAAGGAAGTCTATGTGTCGACCACCAGCACCAATGACTGGGAAGAGGACGTCCTGGGCCAGGACGAGCTCGAGGACAACTCGCAGGTCGCGATCCGCTTTCCGCATCACGCGGGCGGCTGCTTCTGGGACCTGAAGGTCGTGTATGACGACGACACTTCGGCGTACTGGACGAACTTCAATCTCTGCACGATCAGCGAGATCTCGATCAGCTACAATTCCAAGTCGGGCAAGACCTGGGCGCACTGGAAATAACGGCGCGCTTCAAGAGCCGAATACGGAAAAACCCGGGCGGGAACGCCCGGGTTTTTTGTTGCCTGCTCGGTGCACGCGATGGAATCTGCGGACATTAAGACGACGCTGCGCGTACAATGGATTTTGAGAATTGCGTCCGTTGAAGCACCCCCTCACCCTGCCCTCTCCCCCGCTTCGCGGGGGCGAGGGTGTTTCTTTCTTTTTGCGGAGGCCTGTATGAAATTCGCGGCATCGGTTTTTCTGGCTTCGGTATTCGCGTGTTCGTCCGCGCAAGCCACGCCGTGGAAGCATTACACCGAGCCGACGCTCGGCTGGACGATCGCGTATCCGGCGGACTGGAAGATCGACACGCATTACAGCTCGGTCGACAAGGCAATTGCGGGCGTGTCCTTCGCGATCCCGGACGGCTATCAGCCGGGCACCAATCTGTCGCACGACAACACGCTGCTCAGCGTCGAGAGCCTGCCGGGGCAGAACTGCACGCCGGGGCAATTCGTCGATCCGGCGGAGGACGTTCATACGGTGCATGCCGACGGGCGGACCTATAGCGCGGCGACGAGCGGCGATGCCGGCGCGGGGAATTTCTACGACACTTCGATCTTCGTGGTGGACGGAACGTCGCCCTGCATCGCGGTGCGCTACCTCGTGCATTCGACCAATGTCGGCGCCTACGATCCGGGCACGATCAAGGCCTTCGACGCGGCGAAGCTGACCGCTGCCTTCAACGCGATCCGCGCGACGCTCAAATTCGGGAAGTGAGCTTTTCGATCTGCCGCGCATCCGGCGGCAATGCGGCGAGAAGCTCGCGGACCGTCAGGCCGCTGACGGGATGGCGCCAGTGCGGCGCGATGTCGGCAAGCGGGACGAGCACGAAGGCGCGCTCGGCGATGCGCGGATGCGGCAGCAGCGGCGGCCCGGCCTGCACGATTCCGTCATAATCCAGCAGATCGAGATCGAGCGTGCGCGGCGCGTTGCGCACGGAACGGACACGTCCGAGCCGCGTTTCGATTCTGTGAAGGAGTGCCATCAGCAATTCAGGGTTGTGCATGGTCGCAAGGCGCGCGACGGCGTTGACGAAAGGCGGGTCGGACGGATCGGGCCACGCCGGTGTGACGTAGTAAGACGACACGGCTTCGATGTTGGCACCGTCTTGAGAAAGCGCAGCAAGCGCGGCGTCGAGTGTGTGCGCCGGCGTACCGATGGGAGAGTCGATGTTGCCGCCAAGCGCGATGAGGATCATGCGGAAAAACCACTCTTGCGGATGGCGCGGCAAGGATTAGAAAAGCACTCGGCGGTCGGGGGATTATTGCCGGTTAGGACTTTGTCTTTATAGGAGCACATATGTTGTTTTACCCGCAGGAAAAGCTGGCGCTGTTCATCGATGGCGCAAATCTCTACGGCGCCGCCAAAGGCTTGCAGTTCGACATCGACTATAAGCGCCTGCTCGAGCTTTTCGCGCGCAAAGGCATCCTGGTTCGCGCGTTTTATTATACCGCGGTCGCCGAGGATCAGGAATTCTCGCCGCTGCGCCCGCTGGTCGACTGGCTCGACTACAACGGCTTCTCGGTCGTGACCAAGCCGCTCAAGGAATTCACCGACAGCCAGGGGCGCCGCCGCGTCAAGGGCAACATGGACATCGAGCTGGCGATCGACGTGATGGAGATGGCCGAGCAGGTCGATCATATCGTGATCTTCTCCGGCGACGGCGACTTCCGCCGGCTGGTGGAAGCGGCGCAGAGGAAGGGCCGGCGCGTCAGCGTGGTCTCCACCGTGCGCACCCAGCCGCCCATGGCGGCAGACGAGCTGCGCCGCCAGGCCGACAATTTCATCGAGCTCGACGAACTGAAATCGCAGATCGCGCGCGAAGGGGGGCCGCGCTCGGCCGCGGCGTCGCCGCATTACGCACAAAGCGCCTGAGCCGCAGTGACGACGGCGCAGCCGCCGCACGATTGCCAATTGTGTCCACGGCTCGCGGATTTCCGCGCCGCGAACCGCGTGGCCTATCCGGATTACTTCAACGCCCCGGTGCCCACTTGGGGGGCGAGCGATGGGCGGCTTCTGATCGTCGGCCTGGCGCCGGGGCTGCATGGCGCCAACCGCACGGGGCGGCCGTTCACCGGCGACTATGCGGGCGACCTGCTCTACGCGACGCTGCTGAAGCATGAGCTTGCAGTCGGCGATTATCTCAAGCGCGCCGACGACACGCTGACGCTGAACCACTGCACGATCACCAACGCGGTGCGTTGCGTGCCGCCGCAGAACAAGCCGGAGACGAGCGAGATCAGGACCTGCCGGCAGTTCCTCATCGCGCAGATCGCGGCGATGCCGCATCTACGCGCGGTGTTCGCGCTGGGCAAGATCGCGCATGACAGCGTGTGCGACGCGCTGGGGGCGAAGAAATCGCAGCATCCCTTCAAGCACGGCGGCGCGTACCAGGTCGGCAAGCTTGCGCTGATCTCGAGCTATCACTGCTCGCGCTACAACACCAACACCGGCGTGCTGACGGAGGCGATGTTCGACGCCGTGGTGAAACAAGCCAAGATCGCGGCGCTGCACGCACTTTAGGACGCGATCAATTGGCGGCGTGTCCGCAGGCGGCAATTCTCACTCTGGTGTAGGTGATGCCGTCGCTCTTCGAGTGCAGCGTCAGCGTGTCGCCGATGATGCTCACGATCTCGTCCTGGTCGGCGGAGCCGTCTTCGTACACGCTGTTCAGGACGCCGTGCTCGATCGTCCAGCGCGCATGCGCTTCGCTGACCTGAACCCGGCAGCTCTGGTCCTGATAGACGCGGAACGAATAGGTTCCAGCGGAATCGAACGTCTCGTCCGGATAACCGACGCCCGCAACGTAATCGGAGCTTTGCGGCGGCACGGTCCAGGAGCCGAGCAGCTTGCGCGCGATGTCCGCGTCAGGCGGCAAGCCGCCGGCGACGGCGCGCGACGCACCCAAGGCCGCAACCAGGCACAAAATCAGTAGGCCGGTCTTGCGCATGCTGCGCTCCCTTTTCCGTCACACACTAACTGTACCGCTCTTCCTTCCACGGATCGCCCTCGTTGTGATAGCCGCGGGTTTCCCAGAAGCCGGGTTTGTCTTGCGCGTGGAAGACGATGCGTGTCACCCATTTGGCGCTCTTCCAGAAATACCAGTCGGGGACGACGACGCGCACCGGGCCGCCATGGTCGCGCGGGATGGGCTTGCCCTGCCAAGCATGCGCGAGCAGCACATTGGGATCGGCGAAATGGGCGAGCGTCACGTTCGTCGTGTAGCCGTCATAGGCGTGGAAGACGATGTGCTTCGCCTCCGCCGCCGGCCGCACGAGATCGAGCAGCGTTCTCGACGAGACGCCGCGCCAATGATTGTCGAACCGGCTCCACGACGTGACGCAATGAATGTCGCTGACGAAATCCTCCTGCGGCAGCGCCTGGAATTGCTCGAGCGTAAGAGCGACGGGATTCTCGACGAGGCCCATGATCTGCAGGCGCCATTTCTCCGGCTTCAGGTCGGGCTGCACGCCGAGGTCGAGCACCGGCCAGTTCTTCACTTCCTTTTGCCCAGGCGGCAGGCGGTGGACATGGCCCATGTCAGGACGGCCGGTGATGAGGCGGCGTTGCGCGGCCCACGCCTCCTTGGAGCGGATGAGCTTGTCCTTGATCGTGCCGGTCAGCGCCGGCGTGTCGTCTTCGTCGCTCATGCTTCGCTCCTCGGCGCTGAATGGTATGCGCGAAGATATTCCGCGTCATGACGATCACAGCAAAAGTTCCCTTGTACCCATTCGTACCAAGAATTTCGATGCAGGTTTGCGCGGCACTGCTAGTGTCAAAGTAGGGATTTCGGGGGCGTGGGTGGCAAATCCACAAGACAACGATATGCGTCCGCAGACACGCGGCGCCTTCTGGGCGATCTGGGCGGTCGTAGCCGTGGGGCTGGGCTTCGCCGCGATCTACGCCGTCGGTGGCTGTCTGCTGCAAACGATCTGCTGAGGAACGCATGCGAAGGGTGAACCGCAAGCGACGCGCATTCGGACGGCAATATGTCGTGCGCTGGGACGAGGATGTGCGCCGCTTCCACGTCACGCTGGGCGCAGAGAGCATCGGCTTCCACAAGACGGAAGAAGGCGCGGCGGCGCTCGCGGCGGCGCACGCGCAATGCACCGCTTTGCCCGCGCCCGATCGCACCCAGCCTTACGCCATCGCGACGATCAGGGACGAGAGCGGGACGGCTTAAGCTGAATCGACATTCAGACTATCCCTTGGCGCGCATCAGGCGGGCCTTGTCGCGCTGCCAGTCGCGCTGCTTCTCGGTCTCGCGCTTGTCGTGGATCTTCTTGCCTTTGGCGACGCCGAGCTCGATCTTGGCGATGCCCTTGGCGTTGAAATAGAGGCGCAAGGGGATCAGCGTCATGCCTTCGCGCTGGATCGCGATCGAGAGCCTGGCGGCCTGGTGCTTGTGGACGAGGAGCTTGCGGGTGCGCTTGGGCTCGTGGTTGAAGCGGCTGGCCTGGGTGTATTCGGGGATATAGGCGTTGACGAGGAAGAGCTCGCCGTCCTTGGAGAAGGCGTAGGATTCCGCGATCGTCGATTTGCCGCTGCGCAGGGATTTGACTTCCGAGCCGACGAGCATGATCCCCGCCTCGAGCGTGTCCTCGATGGCGTAGGCGTAGCGGGCCTTGCGGTTGTCGGCGACGATCTTGAGCGCGTCGTCTTTTTTCTTTGCCACGAGATATTTCTTCCAAATTGAAACTCGTCATGGCCGGCTTTATGCCGGCCACCCAGGATCACCATGCGCATGGGTGATCCTGGGTGGCCGGGACAAGCCCGGCCATGACGATGGGGGGTATAGCGGAGATTGCGCGGCTACAAAACGCCCGCAGCCTTCAGCGCCGCATCAACGATCCGCCTTCCGGCGTCCGTCGCCGGGACAAGCGGCAGCCGGACCTCGTCGCTGCACAGGCCAAGCACCGAGGCGGCATATTTCACCGGCGCGGGGCTGGGCTCGCAGAACATCGCGTCGTGCAGCGGCATGAGCTGGTCCTGAAGCTGCAGCGCGCGCTCGAAGGCGCCCTGCAGGCAGGCGGTCTGGAACTCGGCGCAGAGCTTCGGCGCGACGTTCGCCGTCACCGAGATGCAGCCATGGCCGCCATGCGCCATGTAGCCGAGCGCGGTGCCGTCCTCGCCGGAGATCAGGCGCCAGTCCTTGCCGCAGGCGGCGCGCTCTCGGGTCGGGCGCATCAGGTTCGCGGTCGCGTCCTTGACGCCGATGACGTTCGCGAGCTTGGCCAGGCGGCCCATGGTCTCGACCGAAATCTCGACGATGGCGCGGGCCGGGATGTTGTAGACCAGGATCGGGATGTCGACCGCCTCGGCGATCGCAGCGTAGTGGCGGTAGAGGCCTTCCTGCGACGGCTTGTTGTAATAGCCGGTGACCGAGAGCACTGCGTCGGCGCCGACGCTCTTGGCGAATTTGGTGAGCGAGATCGCCTCGGCGGTGGAGTTGGAGCCGGCGCCGGCGATGACGGGCACGCGGCCATTGGCTTCCTCGACGCAGATCTCGACCACGCGCATGTGCTCTTCGTGGGACAGGGTCGGCGATTCGCCGGTGGTGCCGCAGGGGACGAGGCCGTGGCTGCCCTGCGCGATCTGCCAGGAGACCAGCTTGCGGAACGCGGCTTCGTCCACCTTGCCGCCCGACATGGGCGTGATGAGAGCGGGGATGGAGCCTTTGATACTGTCGCGCGCGAACGCCATGGCGGGCCTGTGGTGAAAGGTGAAAGTGGAGGCAAACTACAGGGGCGGATGCGGGCGCGGCAAGGCAAAGCTCCCATGTCCCAGACACAGCCCAACCGTCAGTCGACCAAGCGCCGCGGCAATTGTTCCTGAAGATCGAGGATGCGCTGGACGGTGCGCTCCAAGGCATCCGCGACCGCCGCCTTGCGCTCGTCCGCGCTGCCGACGGCCCCGTCCAGCAGCAGAGAACGCAGCCGCGCCACAGCAGCGGCCGGATCGCTGGTCTGCATGTGCTGCGCGGCGAATTGGAAGGTTACCAGGGCCTCCAGCACGGTCAGCCGCACTTCGATCTCACTCAGCTCTTCATCCATGGGACGACTTTCTCCGGCAGTCAAAGACTGCGAACGATGCGAAAACCGATTACATCCGAGCGGATCGACTGCGTCGCCCGGCCGCGAGCCGACGAGCGCAGCATGCTCGCCGGATCGGACCAGCCGCCGCCGCGCGTGACCCGCATCGCGCCATGGCCGTGCGTCACCGAGCGGCCGTCCGGCGAAACCAGGTCGTAGCTTTCGTGCCAAATATCCTCAGTCCACTCGCGAACATTGCCATGCATGTCATACAAACCGAAAAGGTTCGGCGGGTACGCGCCCGGCGCGCCGGAACCGGAATGGCGCGCACCCTCTGAGCGATAGAGGGCACGAGACGCATCGATCTCGTCGCCCCACCAATAACGACTGCGCGAGCCAGCGCGGCAGGCATATTCCCATTCCGCCTCTGAGGGCAGCCGGTAAACGGCCGAAGCAGAACGCGACAGCGCCGCCGCGAAAGCAACCGCTTCGTCGAACGTAACCTGGTTCATGGGATGCGCCGGCGCGCCACGTATGGCAGCAGGCTCCGGCGGAGGCTCGCGTTTGGCGAACCAACCGCGCCGCGGCGCGCTTTGTACCGCCGGTGCGAGTCGCGCCGCGGCGAACCGGTCATATTGCCCCCAGGTGACCGGATACACCGACATCGCAAAAGGCCGGGCGATATGAATATGTTTTTGCGGCATCTCCACACTCGTCGTCTCGGCATCTTCCGGCACGCCGCCGAGAAGAAAGTCGCCTGCCGGGACGATGCGCATCACCGGCGCGCCGTCGCCATCCTGGAAGAGCGTTCCGGACGGCGTCAGAGCGGTGACGAATATGGCGTCGAACACGGGCTCGCCGGACGGCAACTCGCCGACGACCGCCCGTCCTGCCGCTGCCGATGCCGCCTCCGCCGACGGACCGGCAGGTGCCGCTTTGAGATCTCCGATCCAGCTGAGGAGCTTGACCCAGGAGCGACTGGCCCGGTCGCCGTCCCAATCGGTGAGGTCGATCAGCTGGGTCAGCTGAAACGCCAGCGGCACGGCGCAGCGCTCAATCATGACGGGAACGAGTTTTCCGTGGGTGTGCGCGTAGTAGGCCTCCAGCCGAACCCAGCGCGATTCGACGGATTGCGGCGTCCACAGGACGACGACGCTGCGGGCCGCGGAAATCTCTTCCTCGACGACCTCATCCCAGCTCCGCTCCGGCTTGATGCGGTCGTCCCACCATACCGAAAAGCCGCATCCCTCCAGCAGGGCGGCGAACGTCTCGGCGTGTTGCCGATTTGCATTATTGTAGCTGATGAAGATGTCGGCCATGATCCACCAGGGCTTGTTGCGTAACCGAGCAACCCGTCGTGTAATCGGCGGCATAAACCGGTAACTAGCACAGATTTTTCAGTCCACTCCAGCGGATCGCGGGTTGCGCATGGAGCCATTGAACCGTTCCCAGATCAAGGCGTGCAATCATCCGCGCCTGACGCTTCGTTTCGCCCTGGCGTTCCTGCTCACCCTGTTGCTGGTGCCGCTCGCCGCATGGCTGTCGTTCCTGGGCGCGATCACGCTGTTGCTGTTCTGGCTGATTGCCTTCGTCTGGCTCGCGAGAGAAACCCTCTACGCCCATTACGTCGCCAACATGATCCTGGTTTCGGAGCTCAACTATCCCCGGATCGACACACTCTCGGAAGAGATGCGGACGCTGCTGGGCGTTCGCCGGACGTTCAGCGTCTTCGTCTTTCAGATGGGCGAATTCAACGCGTTCATGATGCGCCTGTTTCGCCGCCGCGCCATCTTTCTGCCGTCGGAAATTCTCGAGACCGGCGTCAGCGACGATGAGGTTCGCTGGATCATCGGCCGCTTTGTCGGCTACTGGCGGTCGCAGCAGGATGCCGGCGTGATGGGCTGGATGATCCGCCTGGCACAAAAGTTCATCGTCTTCGATTTCTTCATGCTGCCTTACGAGCGCGCGATGGTCTACACCGGAGACCGGCTCGGTCTTGCCGGTATCGGCGGTGATATCGGCTCGGCGATATCGGCCATGCAGAAACTCCTGGTCGGACGGCAGCTGGGCTATTCGGTCAATCCCGTTGGCGTGATCGAACAGCGGCGCCGATCCAAGGGATCGCTTTTTGGCTTTCTGGCACGCATCACCAGTGGATTTCCCCATACCATCGCACGCTATGTCGACCTGATCGTGTTCGCCAAGCGGCAATACCCCGAGCCTTATGGCCGCTTCGAATCCGCAAACCCCGGCCTTGCGCACGATTTGGAGATGTTGAGCGGCGAGCGGACCGGCGGGGCTTCTCTTGCGAAGGGCGTTGGCTTTCTGGCGCTTATCGCGCTCGGCGTCATTCTTACAATTGTTTGGTGGGCAGGCATGAGTGCCTTCATAGCCGCGTTTGTCCCACAAACGAACGAGGTGCTTCCGCCGGCCTATCAGCCCATGCCCACGGCCCCGGCGCCCTCCGGTCCGGCGGCCAATGGCAGCACTCCGGCACCGCCGCCGCAGGATGACACTCGAGCTGCGCCGCCTGCCGATCCCGCGGCTCCGCCGGCGGCACCGGATCACGCCGCGCCTCCAACCACGGACGGCAGCGTCATCACCGACCCGGTCTTCACGCAGCAACTAAGCTTGGACGACGTCGCCAAGGCCTATCCGGAAGCGGCACGGAGCGCGGGCGTGTCCGGTTCCGTTGTCGTTCAGTGTTCGGCGGAAACGGATGGATCGTTGTCGAATTGCGCCACCGTAAGCGAAACGCCTACAGGCTATGGATTCGGCGACGCTGCGATCCAACTCATGGGCATCGTCAGGCTTGCACCGCAATCGGCGGGTGGCGTGGCCGTCGCCGGCGGCGTCGTCAGACTCAGCGTGCCGTTCACCCTTCCGCCCTAGGATGCGACCGATACCGGGCGCTTCCAGCGCGTTGTGTGAGGTTTTCACTCCGCACGCCTCGACTTCGCCACATGTCTGTGGCCCTTTTTCGAGCATAGTTTCACCCTCGTCACCCAAAGCGAATCCCTCATGACGTTCCGCCGCGCCGCATTGTTCTTGATCGGGACGTCCGCCGCGGCGGTCCTGGCTTACGGCCAGACGGCCCTGCCGGGCGGGCTGACCCAGCTCGGCAATGTCATCATGATGCAGCCGATCCCGGACGGCTCGACCGATGACGGGCTGAAGCCCGATCACGAGCGGCGGCCGAGCCCGGTACATACGCTGAGCGCGACGGACCACGACATCTACGGACGGGCGTTCGATGCGGCGGACCGGGGCGACTGGACCGCGGCGCGGGGGCTGGCGGCGCAGGGGCATGACGGCACCGCGACGCGGCTGATCACCTGGCGCACCGTGCTGGACAAGAACAGCGGCGCGTCCTTCGCCGATATCGACGGCTTCCTCAGGAACAATCCCAACTGGCCGCTGCGCGACACGATCCTGGCGCGGGCCGAGGTCGCGATGGATCCGAGCCTGGCGCCGGGCGCGGTGCTGGCATGGTTCGGCGACCGCACGCCGGTGACGGGCCTCGGCATGGTGCGGTTGGGCGATGCGATGATCGCGAGCGGCAAGACGGCCGCGGGACGCGACATGGTGCGGCGCGGCTGGATCAGCGGCAGCTTCCAGCCGGACCAGGAACTCGCCATCGTGCGCAAGGATGGCGGGTTGTTCACGCCGGATGTGGACCGGGCACGGCTGTCCAATCTGATTTCGCGCGACGATGCGGTGGCGGCGGGGCGCGAGCTGTCGCGGGTCGACGACGACGTGCAGAAGCTGGGCCGGGCGCGGCTGGCGTTCCGCACCAACCGGGCGGCGGGCGAGCGGCTAGCGGGCGCCCTGCCCGCAAGTGTCGCGAGCGATCCGGAGCTTCTGTTCGACCGGGCGCGCGCGGCGCGGCGGGCGAACGACAATGGGGCGGCGGCGCAGCTTCTGGAGCGCGGCTCGCTCAAGGCGTTCGCGGCGGCGCATCCGACGCGGTGGTGGACCGAGGTGAATTTGGTGGCGCGCGCGCTGGTCGGGAGCGGCGACTATCGCAACGCCTATGCCATCGTGTCGGACACGGGGCTGACCTCAGGCAGCGAGTTCTCCGACTCCGAATTCATGGCGGGGTGGATCGCGCTGCGCTTCCTGCACAATCCGATGCAGGGGCTCAGCCATTTCAAGGCGCTGGAAGCCGGCGTGTCGCGGCCGATCAGCCTGGCGCGGGCGCGCTATTGGAAAGGCCGCGCCTATGAGGCGATGGGCGACAAGGCGAGCGCACTGGCGCAGTACCGCCTCGCGGCGCAGTCGCCGGAGAGCTTCTACGGCCATATCGCACTGGCACGGACCGACGCGGCGCCGCTGCTGCATGTCGCCGATACCCAGCTCGACGCGAGTTCAGTGGCGGCGGATTTCGAGAAGGACGATGTGGTGCGCGCCATCCGCGTACTGGCGGATCTGGGGCAGGAGAACATCCTGCGCATCTTCGCGCTGCGCGAGCAGGAGCTGCATCCGGAGCCGAAGCGGGCGAAATATTTGGCGCAGGTGATGACCGAACTCGGCTTCCGCGAGATCGCGGTGCGGGTGGCCAAGACGGCGAGCTATACGGGGACGCCGTTCCTTGCCTACACGCATCCGATCATCCCGCTGCCGGCCTATCCGGGCAGCGCGACGCCGCCCGACAATGCCTATGTGCTGGGGCTGATCCGGCAGGAGACGGAGTTCGATCCCGACGCGGTGAGCAGAGCGGGGGCGCGCGGGCTGATGCAGCTGATGCCGGGTTCGGCGCGGGAAGATGCGACGCGGGCGGGGCTGACCTGGCGGCCGAACGATCTGACGCGCGATCCCAACTACAACATCCAGCTCGGCATGGTGGAGTTCAACGACGATGTCGCGAGCTGGAACGGCTCGCTGGTGCTGGCGATCGCGTCGTACAATGCGGGGCCGGGCAATGTGAAGAAATGGATCGCGGCGAATGGCGATCCCAGGAGCCCGTCGGTCGATCCCATCGACTGGATCGAGGAAATTCCGTTCAACGAGACGCGCAATTACGTTCAGCGGGTGCTGGAGAATGCGCAGATCTATCGCAACCGGCTGGCGGGGCACGACACGCCGTCGCGGATCCTGGCCGATCTCTATGCGCCGCTGCCGCCGCAGGTGAAGCCGGTCTCGGCGTATCCGTAGTTCATCACCCTCCCCTTGAGGGAGGGCAGGAAGAGCGCGCGTCGGCTCAACTTACCGGAAGATCGACAGCCACTCTCTGGCCAGGCGCTGGGCTTCGGCGATCTGGGAGGTGTTCATCTCCTTGGAGATGGATGCCCGCCAGGATTTGGCCTCCTCGCTGCCGCGCACGGCCGCCAGGTTGAACCATTTGTGGGCGGCGACGAAATCCACGCCGACCCCCTGCCCCGTCGAATAGGCAAGCCCCAGATTGTACATCGCGTCCGGCCGGCCGGTTTTAGCGTCCGTCTCGAACTGCGCCAGGGCATCGATATCTATGCACGCCATGACACTTCTCGTCCCTCTTTGCGGACGGGAAAGCCCCCTCCGCGCGAAAGGGATCGTGAGCTTGGACAGGTGAACGGCGCGTTAACGCAGTTAATCGCGATTTTCAGACTTTGTTCATATTTGGCGCAAGTTTTAGCGGTCGGCAGGACACTTAATCCGTATACGGATCGATGACGGTTGACGCCGGCGCATGAAAAAACCGCGCCGGAGCGCGGTTCGGGATTTTCTGGCGGGCTTGGCCGCGGCTTGTGGATTGAAAGACATCCGAGCCGCGGCCTTTGCCTTCGCCGGCGGAGCGGTCCGGTGGTTAGACCGGGCGCTCCGAAAGCGACATCGTTGACCGAGTCAACGCTGGCTATTTCTTCTTCTTGGCCTTCTTCGCGACCTTCTTCTTCGCGACCTTCTTCTTTGCCTTCGGCATGAGAGCAACTCCTTTAAGCGTTTCGTTCGGGTCGGACGAATCGTTCGCCCCCCAAAACGTGAACAATATGAGTGGGTTGCAATTTGATTTGCAATACGCAGTGGGGGTTCGCGAAATCTATGCTTCGCAAAAAGTTCATCTAAGGCCCATTTTCATTGGCTTAGATGTACTATTCCGTACACGGACGTTCGAGTGCCGAAATTTCCGCTGTCAAGGCCGATTTCGCAAAAATGTGCGAATCACCTGCGATGAGGGTTGAGCGATTCGGTTTTGACGACGCGTCGCGACGATGCCGATCGACGAAAATCGAAGACGCGTTGCCGGTAATTGCCTCACATACGATCGCAACGCGTATCAATCCGGAAGATTGAGACGCGCCTTGAGGATTGCGTTGACGACGCCGGGGTTGGCCTTGCCGCCGGTCTGCTTCATCACCTGTCCCACGAACCACGCGGAGAGTTTCGGCTTCGCCTTGACCTCCTCGACCTTGTCGGGGTTCGCGGCGATGACGGCGTCGATCGCCTTCTCGATGGCGGATGTGTCGGTCACCTGTTTCAGGCCCCGCGCTTCGACGATCTGTTCCGGGTCGCCGCCCTCGCTCCACACGATGTCGAGAAGATCCTTGGCGATCTTGCCGTTGATCGTGTTGGCCGCGACCATCTTCACGATGGCGGCGTTGGCTTCCGCCGAGACCGGACCGGCATCGATGGCGAGGCCGGCCTTGTTGAGGCGGCCGAAATACTCGTTGTTGAGCCAGTTGGCGGCCGCCTTCGGCTCGGCGCCGGCGGCGGTCATCGCCTCGAAATAATGCGCCGACTCCTGCTCTGCGACCAGAACGGACGCGTCATAGGCGGAAAGCCCGGCTTTCATCAGCCGCGCCTTCTTCTCGTCGGGCAGCTCGGGCAGGGATTTGGCGATCTCATCGACCCAGGCCTGGTCGAGGACCAGCGGCATCAGATCGGGGTCGGGAAAATACCTATAGTCGTGGGCGTCTTCCTTGGAGCGCATCGCGCGGGTCTCGCCGGTGCGGTTGTCGTAGAGGCGGGTCTCCTGGCGGATCGTGCCGCCGTCCTCGATGAAATCGACCTGGCGGCGCGCCTCGAACTCCACCGCCGAGGCGACGAAGCGCATCGAGTTGACGTTCTTGATCTCGCAGCGCGTGCCCAGATGCTTGAAGTCGCCGGTCTCCTGGAACTTCGCGTAGCCGCCCACCTTGCACACCGAGACGTTGACGTCGGCGCGCATCGAGCCTTCGTCCATGTTGCCGTCGCAGGTGCCCAGATAGCGCAGGATGGCGCGCAGCTTCTTGAGGAACGCGGCGGCCTCTTCCGAGGTGCGCATGTGCGGCTTGGAGACGATCTCCATCAGCGCGACGCCGGAGCGGTTGAGGTCGACATAGGAATTGTCGGGGTGCTGGTCGTGCAGGCTCTTGCCGGCGTCCTGCTCCATGTGCAGGCGCTCGATCCCGACGCGGATGGTCTCGCCGTCCTTCATGTCGAGGAAGATCTCGCCCTCGCCGACGATGGGGTTCTTGTACTGGCTGATCTGATAGCCCTGCGGCAGATCGGGGTAGAAGTAGTTCTTGCGGTCGAACACGCTTACGAGGTTGATCTGGGCCTTCAGGCCGAGGCCGGTGCGCACCGCCTGCTCGACGCATTTCGCATTGATCACGGGCAGCATGCCGGGCATGCCGGCGTCGACGAAGCTGACCTGGCTGTTGGGCTCGGCGCCGAACGCGGTCGCGGCGCCGGAGAACAGCTTGGACTGCGAGAGTATCTGGGCATGGACCTCCATGCCGATGACGATCTCCCAGTCGCCGGTGGCGCCCTTGATGGTCTTGGTCATGCTGCTCTCCACCACTGGGTGGGTTTGGCGTTGAAACCCGATGCGATCTCGATCGAACGCGCGGCGCGCAGGATGGTGGCCTCGTCGAACGCCTTGCCGATCAGCTGGAGGCCGAGCGGCAGGCCGTTCGCGGTGAGGCCGGCGGGAACCGCGATGCCGGGAAGACCGGCAAGGTTCACGGTGACGGTGAAGACGTCGTTGAGATACATCGCAACGGGATCGGCCGACTTGTCGCCGACGGCGAAGGCCGGACCCGGCGTCGCGGGGGTCAACAGCACGTCGCACTTTTTGTACGCTTGCGTGAAGTCGTTGGCGATCAGGGTGCGGATCTTCTGGGCGCGGGCGTAATAGGCGTCGTAATAGCCCGAAGACAGCACATAGGTGCCGATCAGGATGCGGCGCTGGACCTCCTTGCCGAAGCCTTCGGCGCGGCTGCGCTCATAGAGGTCCGTGATGTCCTTGGCCCCCTTGGCGCGGTGGCCGAAGCGGACGCCGTCATAGCGGGCGAGGTTCGAGGACGCTTCGGCAGGGGCCACTATATAATAAGTGGGAAGCGCGTATTTGGTGTGGGGGAGTGAGACGTCGACGATCTCGGCGCCGGCGGCCTTCAGCCATTCGATGCCCTTGGTCCAGAGGTGTTCAATCTCGGGCGGCATGGCGTCGATGCGGTATTCCTTCGGGATGCCGACGCGCAGGCCTTTGACGCCGTCTTCGAGCGTCGCCTCGTAGTCGGGGACGGGGATATCGACGCTGGTCGAATCCTTGGGGTCCACGCTCGCCATGTGCTTCATCAGGATGGCGGCGTCGCGCACGGTGCGCGTCATCGGGCCGGCCTGGTCGAGCGATGAGGCGAAGGCGACGGTGCCCCAGCGCGAGCAGCGGCCATAGGTCGGCTTGAGCCCGACGGTGCCGGTGACGGCGGCGGGCTGGCGGATCGAGCCGCCGGTGTCGGTGCCGGTGGCGGCAAGGCAAAGATGGCCGGAGACTGCCGCGGCCGAGCCGCCGGACGAGCCGCCGGGCACGAGATTGGCGTTGGAATTGCGCGCGCGCCACGGGTTGAAAACCGGGCCGAATGCTGAGGTCTCGTTCGACGAGCCCATCGCGAACTCATCCATGTTGGTCTTGCCGAGCATCACCGCGCCGGCGTCCCACAGATTCTGCGAGACCGTGGATTCATAAGGCGGGATGAAATTGCCGAGGATCTTGCTGCCGGCGGTGGTCTTGACGCCCTTGGTGCAGAACAGGTCCTTGATCGCGAGCGGCAGGCCTTCGAGCGGGCGCGCCTCGCCTTTGGCGATGCGCGCGTCGGAGGCGGCGGCCATCTCGAGCGCTTTTTCGGGCGTCTCGGTGACGAAGGCGTTGAGCGGGCGCGCGTCGGCGACGGCCTTGCTGAAGGCCTTGGTCAGCTCGGTCGACGAGATTTTCTTCGCGGCGACGGCGTCGCGCGCCTGCGCGAGGGTGAAGTCGGTCAGCGTGGTGGGCAGCGACATTATTCGACCACCTTGGGCACGACGAAGAAATGATCCTCGCCATCGGGCGCGTTGGCCATCAGGGCGTCGGCGTTACCGCCTTCGGTGACCTTGTCCGCGCGCATTTTGAGGTTCTGTTCGACGACGCTGGTCATGGGCGTGACGCCGTCGACGTTCACTTCATTGAGCTGCTGGACCCAGTTCATGATGCCGTTCAACTCGGCGGCCATGGGCGCGCATTGCTCGTCCGAGAGGGCCAGGCGGCTGAGTTTGGCAATGCGTCGAACGGTGTCCTTGTCGACGGACATGGGGCGGCCTATAGGCTGGAAATCCAAGGTCTTGCTAGCAACCGGGACCGGTGCTGGCAAGCGACGAGATGGCGGGTTTGCCATGAGGGAAATGGTGACGATCTACATGCCCTTGGAGGGCGAAGGGACCGACGTCTGGGTACCCGTTTCGGCGCAAGCGGTTGGCGGCATGCGTTATCTCGTGGGCGGCCCTGCCCCAGCCGATCAGCATTGGAGATTTGCACCGGGAACGGTGGTCGAGGGTGTCGCGCGCACCTTCCAGGACGGCATCACCGGCGTGGCCGCGATAGGAGCTGTGTCATGAGTCTGGGCATAACCGGAATCGACCATGTGCAGGTCGCGGTGCCGCGCGCTTTGGAGGCGGCGTGCCTCAAATTCTATCGCGAGGTTTTCGAGTTTCCCGAGCTTGAGAAACCGCCGGAGCTCAAGGCGCGCGGCGGGGCGTGGTTCCAGGTCGGGGCGCTGCAGATGCATGTCGGAGTCGATCCGGAAGCGAGCCCGAAGAGCAAGCGGCATATTTGTTTTTTGACCGACGATCTGGCGGCGGCGAAGGCGGCGGTGACGGCGGCCGGCGTTGCGGTCGAGGAGGAGAGCGTGGCGGAGGGGCTGTCGCGGTTCTTCGTACGCGACCCGGCGGGCAATCGGATCGAGATCGGGCAACGCGCACAGTGATATTCCCTCTCCCCCTT
>DATAZZ010000008.1:0-3782 GCA_036271735.1 Rhizomicrobium sp. | reverse complement strand
ATGTTTGGCTGCTGCCGATGACCCGCTCTGGATTCCGGGTTCGCGCAAAGAGCGCCCCCCGGAATGACGACGCGTAGCCCCGCCCGCCTTAACCGCCGGCCTTGTCGCTGCCGAAACGAACGTCTTCCAGCAGCGACGACGACACCGACGGCACCTGCACGCCTTCGGAGGCGCGGGAGATCGCAACGCGGGTCTTGTTGAAGGAGGATTCGATGCCGGCCTGCGGGGTGAGGTTGTTCAACAACTCAGCCACCAGCACGCTGTTGGCGCCGCGGGAATCGTCGGCGACCTGGCCCGGCGTGGCCGAGGACAGGATCAGCGCGTTGTCGGGGGCGGAGATCGGCGCGAGGCCGTGGGAGAAGGCGCGGAAGCGGCGCTCATAGGGGTTGCGGCGGGAGGCGTCGACCACGACGAGCTTGGCGCGGGCGCCGCGCTCCTTCATCACGTCGAGCACGGATTCGATGCTGACGCCGTCGCGGCGCACATCGGCTTCCTTCCAGATCGCGGCATCGACCGGGATCATGTAGCTCTCGCGGCCGGCCTGCACGCCATAGCCGCCGAAGAACAGCATCACCACCGAGTCGGGGCGGATGCGGGATTTCAGCCGGGCCACCGCGCGGGTCATGTCGTCCTTGCTGGCGTCCTCCACCACGTCGACGTCGAAGCCGCTGCGGCGCAGGGTGGCGGTCAGCGCGCGGGCATCGTTGATCGGCTGGCCGAGCGGAGCGGAGGCGTCGGGATAATGGCCGTTGCCGATCACCAGCGCGACCCGCGAGGTGCGCTTGATGGCCGGGCCGTCGTCCTGCTCGGTCGCGATCGCCTTGGCGGCATCGAGCGCACGCATGCTGAGCGCCGCATGGGCGCCAATCGCCAGCGACACCACGCCCGCCAAGGTGACGGCGATGGTGAGGGTCCGGCGAGAGAGACGAAGCTTCGGCACTTGCATCACATTCATTCCTGGTCGTGGCCATGGGCGCGCATGTTAGTCGCGCCACGGCCGTCTAGGTTTGAGGGGTTGCCATCGGACTGCCAGCAAATTGGGCTTAATTTGCGGCACTGCAACAAGCGTTCCTTTAACCCACCCAAAGTCCCCGGGCAATTGCGAAAAAGCCTTGACTGGCCTTTGGAATAGGCCCCTGCAGCCAGCGTCCGGCTGTTCCCGTTCGGCCGGCATAGGAGCCAATTTCGGTTAATAATTTCCCTCAATTTGTCGCGTCGCACTGTGACCCGCATCACATTTGTATTTCGCTGATTTTCGGATAAGTTTTCAATTACTTGCGGGCGGCCGGGACACAAGCGGGCGCCCACGGGGAGGATTTGGCGGGATCGCGCGGCCATTTCAGGGGACCGCGCGGAAAGAATTCCATGCATTTTCGAGAGATCGCCGGGGCAGCCTGCCGCGCGCTGACGGCCCGGAAGGATGGGCCGTCGCTGTATGACGTCTGCGATCCCCTGCTGCTGAAATATGACGGCGGCGACCGCCATCTCGGCCAATTCTACCGGACCGCATTGGGCAATCCGGCGCTGCGGCCGCTGCTGCGCCGGGCCGGCCTGCCGGAATTGCGCGACGAGAGCCGGATGCAATCGTTGCGGCAGGCGCTGCTGCGGGCGCGGCAGGACGACGCACCGGACTGGAGTGCGATCGGCCAGCCGGTCGCGGCCTTGCTCGACACCATCGATCTCCGGCATCCGGCGCCGCCAATCATGTCCGCGCCGATGCGCGCGCCGGCGCTGGCCGAACTGGAAGCCGCGATCCGAAGCTGCGGCGCGCATCTGTTGCGCTCGTATCGCTCCAACGGATTCATCCCGACCTATGCGGCGTTCAACCTGATCGGCGATCCCGACATGGGCGGCCGTGAACTGGGGATGGCGCTGACCGGGCTGAATGCGCGCGGCTACAAGAATTCGACCCTGCTGTTCAATCTGGCGCGGGTGTTCATCGCGCGCTCGCACGCCGCCAAGCTGATCAATCCGCCGTGGCGCGGCATCGCCGAGCCGATGTGGCAGCCGATGCAGATACGACATCGCTCGGCCTATTACGACGCGTTCTTCACCGAGGCCCTGTTGAGCTTCGTCGAGAGCGGGCTTGCCTCGCCCGAACAGACCGCGGCCGCACGGCGCGCGATCTCGGACATGATCGAGTTTTGCCTGGTCACCAGCAAGGAAGAGGTCCGCGCCCAGGACGGCGTGAAGAATGGCGGCATCAATGGCGGCGCAAATGGCGGCGCCCGTTTCGACGTCATCACCGCGCTGGCGCCGCTGCCGCATCCGCGCTTTTCGCGGTTCTTTTCGCAGATCAAGCAGGACTTGGGCTTCGGCATCTACGTGCCGGATTGCGACACCACGGCGTGCGCGTTCTCGGCGGCGACGCAGGCCGGCTCGACCGATCCGATCCTCGACCAGCCGCTGCTGGATTTCTATGCCGGCTATCAGGTCGACGGCGCCACCAACGAGCCGCGGGTCACCGTGCCGCTCAACGACAACATCGATTACGACGGCGGCGTCGTCACCTGGATCGACAACCTCGCGGGCGAACGGCCCTATGGCAACGACCTCGATCCGACGCTCAATCTCGACATTCTCGAAGTTAGCTTCCGCAACCTGGCGCGCTGGAAGGTGCTCGAGACGCCGCAGCGGCTGAACACCGTGCAGCGCATCATCGGCTTCCAGAAGCGGCTGGTGCAATCGGGCGCGTTCGCCAGGCCGCGCTCGCACATCTATTATCTGCCGGAACTGTATTGCGCCTATTTCGGCCGCTGCTATGCGGCCTTCATCGCGCTGCCCTCGGCGGCGCGCGAGGCGATCGACCCGGACGGCGCGTTTGAATTGATCCGCGGCAAGGTGCTTTGCTACGTCGAGAACGAGCTGATCACGGCCGAGATGAACGCGTTCGACGCCGCACTGGCGCTGATCGCGCTCGGCCATCTCGGCGCCGAGCCCGCGAGCTTCACGCCGGCGCTTCATTGCGTCATCAGCCATCTCGGCGAAGGCGGCCGGCACGGCCCGTTCAAGGCCTATGAATGGAACAAGATGAAGACGCCGATCCGTATCCTGGTCGGCGGTCCCGAGGTGACGTCGGCCTTCGTCCTGATGGGGCTGACGCTGGCCCGCCGCGCCCTGATGCAGGGGACAAGGCGATAGCAACCACGTCATTCCGGGGCCGTCCGCAGGACTGAACCCGGAATGACCGAGGATGATCCCTCGCGTTAAGTTGAAGCGGGTGCCGCGGCAGGCGCTGGCGCGCCGAGCCGATCCGCACCACAATTCCGACGCCTAATGTCGTCATTTATTACGTTACTTACGATGGCTCATTGAATACGGCGCCTTGCATGCTGATGAAATTCCTGCTCGCGATCGCGATCATGCTGCTGCCGGCGATGGCGCAAGCCGCCGACGTCAGCGGCGTGCCGAAGATTCGCGAGGGCGACGGGATTGTGATCGGCAGCTCGCACATTCGCCTCGGCGGCATCGATGCCCCCTCGGTCGATCAGCTTTGCCTCAACACCAAGGGCGAACGCTGGACCTGCGGCGTCGCCGCGCGCGACGAACTCATCCATCACACCGACAAGAAGAGCTGGACCTGCCATATCCTGCGAACCGATCGGCGCGGCCGCAATGTGGCGCGATGCACGGTCGACGGCGAGGACATCCAGAAATGGCTGGTGTCGAGCGGCTGGGCGCTGGCCTATACGCGGTTCTCCCATGACTACGAGGCCGACGAAAAGGCCGCGCGCGAGGCCAAGGCCGGGATGTGGCAGGGCGCCTTCATCGCGCCGTGGGAC
>DATAZZ010000007.1:0-230984 GCA_036271735.1 Rhizomicrobium sp. | reverse complement strand
CGGGCAGCACCACGTCGTGCCGGATCGAGACCGGAAAGCGCCAGGCGGCGAGATTCACTTCTGCGTCTCCAGCGCGTCGATCTGGTCGAGGATCCGGCTCATGCGCGCGACCAGCGCCTGGTAGGGCGCGGGCGTCGCCATGTCGATGCCGGCCTTCTTGTAGAGCGCATAGGCGTAATCCGAGCCGCCGGCCTTGAGCATGGCGATGTAGCGGTCGCGCGCCGGCGTGCCTTCATGCTCGATCGCGTCGGTGAACTCGGCCGCACCCGCCATCGAGGTCGCATATTGCCAGACATAGAAGCCGTAATAGAAATGCGGGATGAACGCCCATTCGATGCAGTAATTGGGATCGATCTTCATCACGCCCTGCGCATCGCCGTGATAGCGCTTGAGCAGGCCGCAATAGATCTCGCTCATGCGCTTGCCCGACAGCGCGTTGCCCTTCTCGACCTCCTCGTGGATCGCGAGCTGGAACTCGCCGAACATGGTCTGGCGGAAGAACGTGCCGCGGATCAGCTCCAGCCCCTCGCCCAGATAATAGAGCTTCTCTTCCTTCGTCTTCGCATGCGCGACCATGTAGTCGTTGAGCAGCATCTCGTTGGAGATCGACGCCGTCTCGGCGATGAAGGTGGGATAGTTCGACTTTTCGTAAGGCTGCACCTCGTCGTCCAGCAATGTGTGGATCGCGTGTCCCCATTCATGCACGAAGGTCGAGAGCGATTCGTAGTCGTAGTTGTGGTTGAGATGCAGATAGGGATGCACGTCGTAGGCCGAGCCGTTCATATAGGCGCCCGAGGCCTTGCCGGCGCGCGGCAGCACGTCCATCCAGCGGCCGGAGAACGCCTTGTGCAGCTTGGCGGCGTATTCCGGCCCGTAGGGCGCGGTCACGTCGAAGGCGATGTGCTCGGCGTCGTCGACGGTGATGTGCGGCGGCGTGTCGAGTTTGAACATCGTGGGATAGATGTCGTAATAGCCGAGGTCGTCGTCGATCCCGAGCAGCTTCTTGCGCAGCTTCAGATAGCGGTGGAACACCGGCAGGCCGGCATTGGCCTGCGCCACGAGCTGGCGATAGACCGCCTCGGGCATGTTGTCGGCGAACAGCGCGTCGCTCAGCGCGTTGGGATAATGGCGCACCTTGGCGTCGAATTCCTCGGCGAGGACCTGGGTGATCAGCGAGGCGCCGAACGTGCCTTCGTATTTCTTCCACGTGCCCCAGAAACTGTCGAAGACGAGCTTGCGGTCGGCGCGGTTGGGCGCCTGGCGGTATTTGGCGTAGGCCGCCTGGTCGAGGCGGTCGATCCTGGTGCCGTCCGACAACGTCACGCCCGGGAACGGCACCTCGCCGTTCGACAGCTGGCTGTAGATGTTGTTGGGCTGGATCAGGACGTTCGTCGCTGCCGCCATCACGTTCTCGGCTTCCGGCGACAGCGTATGCGGCGCGGCGCGCAGGACATTGCCGAGATAGAAATCGAAGCGGTGGGCGAGCTCCGGCGACTGCTTCTCGAACTCACCCACTTTCTCGGCGCCGACGCCGAGAACCTCCGTCGAGATCCAGGCGGTCTTTTCGCCGAACCGCGTCTGCAGCGTCTGTCCAAGCTGCACGCGCTCCTGGTTGGCGGCGATGCGCACGTCCTCGTCGCCCTTGAGCGACGCGTAGACGTTGAGGCGCGCGACGTCCTTGCCGACCATCGAGATCGCGTCGAGCGCGGACAGCATCGACTGCGCGCTCTTGCCCAGGGTGCCCTTGTATTTGTCCAGCCCCTCGACGGCGGCCGTCGCCTTGGTCTGCGCGGCGGTCCACGCTTCGGGCGAGGCATAGAGATCGCCCAGATCCCACATGTAGGCGGGGTTGGCGCTGTCGGCGGCGGCAGGCGCCGGCGTCTGTGCGGCCAACGCGGCCGTCGAAACGGTCATCAATGCAAAAGCCGCGATGGCTACGATTCTCATGGGCGTTTCCTCCGTCCTGCGCGGGACTGTTTAACGGCTCGCGCCGCTGCCTTCCAGCCGCGCGCCTTCACGCCGGCGTGAGGATTTCCAGCAATTGCGCTGACTTCCCCCCGGAGCTAAGGATAACCAGTGGGCGCTGGGGCGCCAACCGCATATCAGAGGTGCCGATGCGCCGATTTTCGCTTGTTGCCCTTGCATTTGGACTGTTCGCGGCCATGCCCGCCACGGCCGCCACGGCGCCGCGCGTCAGCATCTCCTCGCTCTCCGACCTCGAGGTTCCCGACGCCCCGTTTGCGGTGAATGCCAACGCGAATGCCGATGTCGACGCCGCCTTCGCGCGGGCGCGAAAGGACGGCAAGCGCGTGATGATCGACCTCGGCGGCAATTGGTGCGCCGATTGCCGCATCCTTTCGGGCCTGATGGAACTGCCGGAGATGCGCGCGTTCCTGGCGAGCCATTACGAACTCATCAGCGTCGACGTCGGCCGCTTCGACAAGAACCTTCAGGTTCCCGCGCGGTTCGGAATCACGACGCGGCTCGAAGGCGTGCCGGCGATTTTGGTCGCCACGCCGGACGGACGACTGGTCAATGCCGGCCGGATCTCGGCGATCGAGGACGCGCGCCACATGACGCCACAGGCGCTCGCCGACTGGCTGGCGCAATGGACCCCGTAACGCCGCTCTTCATCTTCGGCATGGGACGTTCCGGCACGACCAACGCGCTGCGCGTCGCCAATGCGCATCCTTGCGTGATGATGAACGGCGAGATCCCGCTGCCGGTGCTCAAGCAGTTCCTCGCGACGCTCGACGCCGCCGACCGCGCGCATTCCGACACGCGCGAGGGCTGGCTCGCGCGCAAGCCCGACTACATGTTCGAATCCTTCGGCTATCTGTCCAAGGGCGGACGCGGCAGGCTGCACCGCCGCGCCACCGCCACCCATATGGGCCACAAGACGCCCAGGCTCGAATCCCTGTTCGACGAGTACGAGTCGCATTTCGCCTCGGCCGGACTGGTGCCGCGCTACATCTATTGCGCGCGCAATCCGTTCGATTGCTGGCGCTCGTACAGGGCGATGTCCTGGAACAGGTACGACGCCGTGACGGAGTTCCTCGCGCACTATGTCGCGTCGTTCGAAAGGTTGAAACACGTGCGCGAACGCGCGGGCACGCGCTTGTCAGTGCTCAATCTCGACGAGCTGATCGCGGCGGACGACAAACTGGCATTCTATCGCGACAGGTTCTTCGCGCCCCTCGGTCTCGACATGCCCGAGCGCACCGTGCGCCGCATCGAGAACATCTCCGCCGCCAAGTCCGGCCCCCGCCCGGCGGAGCTCAACGCCGAAGAGCGCAGCGCGATCGAAGCCTATCCGGGCATCGCCGCGCTGAACGCGGAAATGTTCGCGCCGTTCAGGCCATCGCTTCGCTGAAGAAGGCGGCGCACAGGCGGTGCGCCTCGGCCGTCGCCTGAGCGTTGTGACGCATGGCGACCTGGCCGCCCGCGCCGCGATGACAGAAGGGGTCGGGCACGGTGATATCGACGCCCGGCATGTCGAAGCCGTGATGCGCGCCCTCGAACACATGCGTGCGCACATGGGCGCGGTCCTTCGGCGCCAGCGAGTCCGCGAGCTTCTCGCCCGCCCGTGCGTCGTCGTCATATTCGTCGAGCGCGCCGGTGAGAAGCAGCAGCGGCGCATCGACCAGATCGCCGAACTCCTGCCCCGGCAGCTTGTTGTAGGTCCAGCACGCCGGATAGACCGGCATGAACGCCGCGAAATGCCCGGCCGGCAGGAACCGGTCGTTATGGGCGTGGGTGGCGCAGAGCATCGTCGCCACGCCGCCGAACGAGCATCCCATCAACCCGATGCGCGCGGAATCCACCTCCGGCCGCGCCGCGAGAAAGGCCCGCGCGCCGAACACGTCCGGCAGCGTCTCGACGAAACTCTTGGGCCGTCCGTCCGCTCCGCCGGTGAGGCCGCGGGCGGCCCACTGGTCGGGCTCGAGGGTCACAAAACCGGCTGCGTGGAGCGCCTGCGCGTACCCGCCCTCGCGCGTCGACGGCCCGGCCGAGCCGTGCAGGATGACGACCGCCGGACGTTTCTCCTCCGCCGCGGGCACCATCAGCCGCGCCGCGATGGTAAGCGGATGCTCGTGCAGGGAGGGATAGGCGACATAGGACCGGCTGGGGAATCCGCGCATGCGCGAGATGCTAGCCCGGGCGGGCGCCTTTCGGAAACCAAGGCCTTATTTTAGCTGTTGAATCCCATCGCCGCCTGAGCGATAACCCCCGCCCAACTTGGAACGCGGGCGTAGCTCAGGGGTAGAGCATAACCTTGCCAAGGTTAGGGTCGGGCGTTCGATTCGCCTCGCCCGCTCCAGGTTTTCCAATCATCTCAGATGGTTGAGCCGCCGGCGTGCCGTGACAGGCTCACGCGCGAGCCATTGCGGTGGCGGGACGCCAAACCGCAACGGCTTGATCATTGTTTTACGAAATCCGCCCGTTTCAGAGCCGACGCCGATAGGGAAAACGCACTGGCTCTTCAGGTCTTCGGGCTCGGTCCCGCCGCGATCGCGATGCGGACGAGATCCGACAGGCTGCGGGCGTGCATCTTGTCCATGATGTGGGCGCGGTGAATCTCGATCGTGCGCGGCGAGATGCCGAGCTCGAAGGCCGCGATCTTGTTCGAGCGGCCCGCCACCAATTGATCGAGGACGTGGCGCTCGCGCGGCGTGAGCAGCGCGATCAGGTCCTGGGCCGCCTTGATCTCCGCCGATTTGCTGCGCTGGCTTTCGCCGGCATGCAGCGCCCGCGCGACGGCCTTGAGCAGGATTTCGGCATCGAACGGCTTTTCGATAAAGTCGATGGCGCCGGCCTTCATGGCGCGCACCGCCAATGGCACGTCGCCATGGCCGGTCATGACGATGACGGGCAGATGCAGGCCGCGGCGCACGATCTCTTCCTGCAGCTCGAGCCCGTCGATCTCCGGCATGCGGATGTCGACGATCATGCAGCTGTCGGACGACGGCGGGTCTGCGAGGAAGGCGGTCGCGGAGTCATAATCTTTTACGGCGTAGCCGGCATCTTCCAGCAGCACGCGAATGGAATCGCGCACCGCGGCATCGTCGTCGACGACAAGGACTTCGGATCGCGCATTCATTCAGCGACCCCTCCAAAGGCATTTGCGCGGCAAAACATGTCAGCTGCGTCACATGTCGCGCGGATGTTTCCGCTGGACACAGCGACACCATAGACCGCTCTGGCAATCTGTATACGGATTGATCTGTCTCGCTCCATGGTTCTCGGTGTCCCGGTGCAGACGCAACGCAACGACACGCAACGCTAAGGAGGCTATCCATCTCACTGTAGGCAATCGGACTCATTAACGCTATGACATTTTTCGCCGTCGGGCGATGTGAAGACGGCATAGGCCGATGGGCCGAACTGCCCGGTCAGCCCACCGCCAGCCATTCGGCAGGACGCTCATCGCGCTGTCCAAGGCTGGCGGACAAGACATCGCGTGCCGACAGACGCCGAACCGACAGCGGAGACGCAGCCGCGCTGCCGATCAGCGGGCTCGATATCAGATTGGCGCCCTGGTCGCGCGCCACGCGTATGGCGTCCTGCGTCACGGCATCCAGGACGAAGCTCAGAATGTGAAGGCGTTTGGCAGCGATGCAGAGTTTGAAGATCTCGCTGCTCATATCGGTGGTGCCCGCGCCGCCCGCGACCAGCGATACGCCGATGGCATTCAAGCCGGCACTTTGATAGGCAGCATAGCTCGATATGCGGGCCGGCAGCAGGCCGGCGACGGCCCGGCAGAACGGCTTCAGCGCACACACCAGCTCCGACAACCTGCTCTGCGGCACGCCGTAGGGAAGCTCGCCGATCTCGAAGATCAGATAAGGCCGCAGCGCGGAGGCGAGGCCGCGGCATATGGCGACGATATCCATCCGGCCAGCCGGCGAGGTCAGCGTGTCGTAGGACACGGGGATCGAAACCAGGAACCTCTCGCCGGCCTTCATGTGCTCCGTCAACGTATGCGCGGCGTGCCGGATCCGCGACAGCGTCGCGGCGAGCTCCTGCTTGGCCGAATTGCCGGACGAGCCGGCGCCGGCGGCAGGCGCGTCGGTCACGCAACGCCAGGTCGAGAGCGCTTCGCGCTGGGCATCCCAGAGCGGCACGTAGCGGTGCAGGAATTCCGGCGCCTGCGATGGCCGCGGCGCGGCACGGCGGGCGGCGAGACGCGCACTTTCAGGGATGCCGGCCAGTCCAGCCGCGATCGCGAGCCGCGCCAGTTCCGTACCTTCGATGTCCGCGGACAGGATCTCGTCGTCCTGCACGCGAACGGCTTTGGCCAGGCGCAATTGCCCCAGGGCGCAGGGCCCCAGCATGCTGGTGTGCAGTTCATGCGCTATGCGCAGGCAAAATATCTGAGACATCTCGGCCGACGATGACGGCATGCTGACCAGAAAGGCGGTGTCGTCGACCTGAACAAAGAAATCGGATGAACCGAGCTTCTGGCGCAAGAGCGCTTCCAGATGTGCCGACACCGAACCGCGCAGCTTCTCCCAACGCGGCCCCGCCTCCCGCTTGATCTCGTCCAGCTTGATGATGTTGACGCAGCCGCGCTCCAGCAATGCGGGCGAGGCGACGACATTCAGTTCCGGTTTGAGCGCATAGCCCATGGCGTTTCCATATTGCGATAGCGCACTGCGCGAAGAGTTGCGATATTCACCGCGCAGATTATCGCGGTTGCACGCTCACGAACGGGTTAATCGCCGCGCACAAACCACTATGGAATTGTGCGTAGAAAACGGTCAGGCGTTTTGCTGGCCGCAGGCGCGCGCGATCCAGGACAGGAGCGCATCTTCCGCGAACGGCTTGCGCAGCACCGTGACGGCACCGGCCTGCGCGGGACGATCGCCCAGGCGCTCGATGTTCGCCGTCATCAGCACGACCGGTGTGGGGTTGCCCTGCGCACGCATATGCTCGAGGAGCTCGATGCCGCTCATGCCGGGCATCTGCACGTCGAGCAGCAGGCAGTCGCCGCCGGTGCCCGCACTCTTCGCCAGATAATCGTCGGCGGAGGCGAAGCCTTCCGTGGCGTAGCCGCAGGCTTCGAGGAGGACGCGCGTCGAGTCGCGCACACCGTCGTCGTCGTCGACGATCACAATGACTTTGAGTTTGTCTGCACTCACACCGCCACTCACATTCTGCCGCGACCCGCGCATCTGGTCCGTGACCGCCTGTCGAGGCCGGCCACGGAACGTGTCGTGCGCTTATCGGTCTGATCCAAGAGCGTGTGCAAAAGACACCCCGTCTTGTTCGCAGCCAGGCTGCAAGGCTTTCGAAATCAGAATGATCTTCCGACCCCAGGCACCATAGTACGGAGTTCTACATAGAACCGGTTTGGCACAGCTTTGCGCAGCGCGCGGTTCGCAGAAGTCCTTGTGCCGCCAGATCGATTTGCGCGAATGCGGAATTGTTGTGGCGGAGCGCCAGGGCCTATTCATCGGCCAGTGAACCGCGAGCAACGCGCAGGTTGCGCATGACTTTGGCGGTACCGCTATCGGCTTAAGAAACTCCGGGCGCGATCTCGCTCATGCGCGGGCCAGCGCCGCCTGCACGCGCGGCCAGGCGAGATTGAGCGCGAGACCGGCCAGCACCAAACCGGCGGCAATCAGCTTCCAGGATTGCAGCGGCTCACCCAGCAGGAGCGCCGAGGTGCTCATGCCGAAAACGGGGACCAGCAGGGCGAAGGGCGCGACCGTCGCGGCCGGGTGCCGCGCCATCAGCCAGCCCCAGCAGGCATAGCCGAACATCGTGTTGCCGACCGACTGGTAGAGCACCGCCGCCCAGGTCAGCGCATCGGCGTGCTGGAGGCCGGTCTCGATCGCGGGCATGCCTTCAAGCAGGATGGAGAACAGCAGGAGCGGCGGCACGGCGAACAGGCTCGACCACACGACATAGGACAGCATGTTGACCGTGCCGCCGGCCTTGGCGACGAGATTGCCGCCGGCCCAGCCGAGCGCGGCGAACAGGACGAGCACGAGGCCGAGCGGGGTTACGTCGCCGCCGCGATTGGCGACGATGAGGCCGAGACCGGCGCCGGCGAGGCCCAGGGCGAACCATTGGATGAGGCTGACACGCTCGCCGGTGAACCACATCGCGAGGCCGATGGTGAAGAAGACCTGGGTCTGGATCACCAGCGAGGCGAGGCCGGGCGAGATGCTGTGCTCCATCGCGATGTAGAGCAGGCCGAACTGGCCGGCGCCGATCAGGACGCCGTAAGCGGCGAGGTGCCACCACGGCACGGCGGGGCGCTTGAGGAAAAAGACGGCTGGGATGAGGACAAGCGCGAAACGCAGCGTGGCGAACAGCAGCGGCGGCAGATGGCTGAGCGCGATCTTGATGACGACGAAATTGCTGCCCCACACCGCCATGATGGCGATGGCGAGGAGCAGATGCGCCCAAGGCAGATGCGGAGATTTGGCGGTCATGGCGGATTGCTGATTACGCCCTGCCGGTCGCAGCGGGAAGATGTGCAGGGCGCATGGCCCCGCCGCCTTAATGCGAGGGCACGGACGCGCGCTCGTCGAGGCGGCCGAGGATCATGATCTTCTGCCAGATCTTGCGGCCGAGGTCGGAGGTCAGCTCTTCCACCTCGTTGACCGCGGTGATCACCGCACCGTCGGGGGTGCGGCCGGCATAGAGCGCGGCGAGCTTGGCGATCAGCGCCAGCATCTCGGCGCAGTAATCGAGGTAGCGGGAGAGCTCGAACTCGGTCATCGGACGCTGCGGCGAGGACGGCGTGGCGGAGCCGCCGCCGGCAAGGATGATGGTGGGGTCCTTGGTCAGCTGGTGCATGTCGATGACATGGGCGAAGGAGCGCAGCTCGAACAAACGATGCAGGATGCGTCGGCGCTTCAGCCGCTGTTCCAGCGTCAGCACGAACCAGATCGCGGCGAAGGCGAGGAGCAGGAGGTTGACGATGGAGTCGAGACCTTGCGTCAGGCCGACGACGTCGGCCCGGCGGATCACGGCGGACCAATCGACCAGGCGCGCGACATATATCTGCGCCGCGACGCCGGCGACGACCGCGATGCCGGCGAGGACACGCAGCGCGATGCTGGGGCGGTTGAAGTGTTCGACGCGGGCGGCGGTTTCGCGCGCGGTGTGGGTGAGGTCGGCGGCGACGGACGCCAGCCCCGATTGCGGGAAACGCTCGGCGATGCGGTCGCGCAGGCGGGCGACGGTCTGGACGATCTTGGCGGCGTCGAGCACGGGCGCGGTCATGGCGAACCATAGCGCGAAACCGGTGCGGCACACAGGCGGATGGGCGGCGGCGGCGGCGCTTGCTACACATTTGCGACGTGGAGCGGCGAATGGCGATTGCGGAACAGGCGGCGGACGGATGGTGGGCGCGGGTCGCGCATTTCTATCGCCGTTCGCAGGGCGCGCGCGGGCTCGCGCTGCTGAGCCCGACGCTGCTGATCATGGTCGGCGCACTGGCGGCGCCGATGGCGTTGCTGGCGCTGTACAGTTTCTGGACGCAGGACGGCTATGTGCTGGATACGCATGCGACGCTGGCGCAATACGCGACGGGTATCGGACGCGCGACCTATCGCGAGCTGTTCTACCGTTCGATCGCGATTTCGTCGGCCGTCACGCTGGTGACGGTGCTGGCGGCCTATCCGATGGCGTATTTCGTCGCGTTCCGGGTGGAGAAGGCCAAGTTCGTCTGGCTGGTGCTGCTGACCATTCCGTTCTGGACGAGCTACCTGCTGCGCGTCTTCGCGTGGAAGCTGATCCTCGGCTACAATGGCGTGATCAATTCGGGGCTGATGAGCCTGGGGCTGATCCACAAGCCGCTCGAATTTTTGCTCTACAATCCGACGGCGGTGATCGTGACGCTGGCGCATGCCTGGGCGGCGTTCGCGATCCTGCCGATCTATGTGAGCCTGGAGAAGATCGACCGCTCGCTGCTGGAAGCGGCGGCCGATCTGGGCGACGGCGCGATACGGCGGTTCTTTCGCATCACCCTGCCCCTGTCGCTGCCCGGCGTGATCGGCGCCGCGGTGCTGATCTTCGTGCCGACGACGGGCGATTACGTGACGCCGTCGCTGGTCGGCGGATCGGACGGGGTGATGATCGCCAACGTCATCGAAGTGCAGTTCGACAAGGTCGGCAACTGGCCGCTCGGCGCGGCGCTGGCGATCGCGAGCATGGCGGCGGTGGGGATCGCGACGCTGCTGTTCGTGGCGGCGATGCGCGCCGCGGCGGCGAGGATCCGCTGATGCGCACGGGTAAGCGGCGTGGCGTTGGATTGTTCGCTTATGCGATCCTGTATCTGGCGTTCTTGTATGTGCCGGTGCTGTTCCTGCCGCTGTTCTCGTTCAACGATTCGCCGTTCATCGCGTTTCCGCTGAGCGGCTTCACGACGAAGTGGTACGGCCAGATGCTGGCCGACAGCGAGATGCTGCACGCGCTGGGCAACAGTCTGGAGGTCGGCGCAATCACGGCGCTGCTGTCGACGGTGCTGGGGCTTCTCGCGGCCAAGGCGCTGACGCGCTACCGCGTGCCGGGCGGGCCGGCGCTGCTCGCCTTCACGTCGCTGCCGCTGTTCATCCCGGACATCGTGCTGGGGATTTCGCTGCTGATCCTGCTCAACGCGGTGGGCGTGCCGCTATCGCTGCTCACGGTGATCGCGGGCCATGCGCTGATCTGCGTGCCGTTCGCGATCACGGTGCTGATGTCGCGCTTCGAAGGGTTCGACCGCAGTCTGGAGGAGGCGTCGCTCGACCTGGGCGAGACCGGCTGGATGACGTTCTGGCGCGTGACGTTTCCGCTCGCGCTGCCCGGCATCGTGTCGAGCCTGCTGCTGACCTTCATCGTGTCGTTCGACGAATTCCTGATCGCGTATTTCCTGGCGGGCAACGAGACGACGCTGCCGATCTATATCTGGGGACAGCTGCGCTTTCCCTACAAGCTGCCGGCTGTGCTGGCGCTGGGCGCGCTGATCCTGGTGGCGTCGGCCGTCCTGGTGGTGATCGCCGAATGGGTGCGCAGCCACGGCATGAAGGGGCGCAAGCACACGATGGTGGGCGCATGAGCGACTCGGAATTCATTCGCATCGACCATGTGAGCAAGCGCTTCGGCAGCGTGATTGCGGTGGACGACGCGGACCTTTCGATCCGGCGCGGCGAGTTCTTTTCGCTGCTGGGGCCGTCGGGCTGCGGAAAGACGACGCTGCTACGCATGCTGGCGGGGTTCGAGTTTCCCAGCGCGGGGGAGATTTACGTCGAAGGGGCGCGGATCACCGACATGCCGCCGCATCTGCGGCCGTCGAACATGGTGTTCCAGTCCTACGCGATTTTCCCGCATCTCAACGTGTTCGACAACATCGCCTATGGCCTGCGCAAGGCGCGGCTGGCGCGCGGCGAGCTGAAGCGGCGGGTCGACGAGGCACTGGCGATGATCAAGCTGGACGGCTTCGGGGCGCGGCGCGGCGACGAGCTTTCGGGCGGGCAGCGGCAGCGCGTGGCGCTGGCGCGCGCGCTGGTATGCCGGCCCAAAGTGCTGCTGCTCGACGAGCCGCTGGGGGCGCTGGACAAGCGCTTGCGCGAGGCGATGCAGATCGAGCTGCGGCAATTGCAGAAGAGCGTCGGCATCACGTTTGTGTTCGTGACGCACGACCAGGAAGAGGCGCTGTCGATGTCGGACCGCGTCGCGGTGATGTCGGGCGGCAGAATCTTGCAGATCGCGTCGCCGCGCGAATTGTACGAGGCGCCGAACTGCCGCGAGGTGGCGGACTTCATCGGCGAGATCAATTTCTTCGACGGCGTCGTGACGGCGCCGGGCGCGATCGACGCGGGCGTGATCGGGCGCGTGGCAGCGCGCGCGGGCGGGGCGGTGGGTACCAAGGTGCTGGTCGCGCTCAGGCCGGAGAAGATCGCACTGTCGGCGGAGTCCGGCACGGTGCGCGGCACGGTGGTGTCGGCGGCGTATCTGGGCGAGCGCAGCCATTACGCCATCGCAATCGAGGGCCGCGCCGAGCCGGTGGCGGTGTCGGCGCAGAATGTCGAAAAGACCGTCACGCGCGGCCATGCGCCGGGGGACATCGTGTATTTGAGCTGGGCGCCGGATGCGGTGGTGGTGCTGCCGGGCGAGTGAAGGTGCTTCCATAAAAAGAACTCCCTCGCCCCCTTTAGGGGGAGAGGGCGGGGTGAGGGGGCCGCGCCGGATGTGGCGCTGGTGGTGATGATGCGCCGCGTCGATGGCGCATTTGATCGTGATGGACGGAACTTGCGGCGACACCCCCTCACCCCGCCCTCTCCCCCACTTCGTGGGGGCGAGGGGGAAGATTTAAGCGAAAGTCGCGACCAAGATTTCTCTCACCGATTTCTGGGCGGCGACTAAGCGCGTTTCCAAGTCTTCGATATCTTTTGCGTTCGCGGCGCGGACCAGCAGCGCTTTGAGGCCGGCGGTGGCGTGGGCGGGGTCGAGGGTGCCGTCGAGGGCTATGCGCAGGACCTGCGTCAATGCGTGTTCCAGGTCGGCGGCGGCGATCAGGGTTTGCGCGTCGGCGGGTGAGAGCGCGCCGGCGGCTTCGAGATTGCGTAGGGATGCAATGGTATTGGTGTCGAGTGCCTCCGGGTGTGCGCTCGCGGTACAAAGCTGAAGCGTTTGCGCGACGAATTCGATGTCGACGAGGCCGCCGGGAGCGAATTTCAAGTCCCAGCGGTTCTTGCCGGGGAATTGCTGGGCGAGCTTGTCGCGCATGTCGCGGGCGTCGGTGACGATTTTGGCGCGCTCGGTCTTCGCGGTGAGTGTAGTTCGAATGACCGCTTCGATTTCGTTTGCGAAATCCTGTGGCGCGGCGATGACGCGGGCTCTCGTGAGCGCCATGCGCTCCCAGGTCCAGGATTCCTCGGCGTGATAGCGCGCGAAGGAGGCCAGGCTGACGGCGACCGGGCCCTTGTTGCCGGTCGGGCGCAGGCGCATGTCGACTTCGTACAAGCCGCCGGCGGCGGTGTGGACCGTGAGGGCGGCGATCAGGCGCTGGGCGAGGCGCGCGTAGTAGACGATGACGGGGAGCGGTTTGGCGCCGTCGCTGTGCTCGGTGCCTTCGGCCACGTCGTAGATGAAGACGAGGTCGAGGTCGGAACCCGCCGTCATCTCGCGGCCGCCGAGCTTGCCCATCGCGACGACGGCGAAGCGCGCGCCGGGAATGCGGCCGGCGGTCTCGGCAAGCGCGGCTTCGACGGCGGGCAGCAGACCGGCGATGACGGCTTCGGCGATATTGGCGAGCGCGGGGCCGGCGGCGGCGGCGTTGGCGGTGCCCTGGATGATCTGCACCCCGACGCGGAAGATCTGCTCCTTGGCGAAGCGGCGGGCGGCGTCGAGCGCGCCTTCGTAATCGGCGGCGCGCGCGAGCTGGTCGCGCAATTGGGCGTCGAGCGTGGCGCGCGATGGGAGCGTGCGCAGGAAGTCGGCGTCGATCAGGGCGTCGAGCGTCGCGGGGGCGCGGCTGAGATGCTCGGCAAGGCGCGGAGCGGAGCCGACGATGGCGGCGACCAGGCGGAGGAATTCGGGACGCGCGAGGAATTGCGAGAACAATTGCACGCCGGCGGGGAGATTCGTCAGGAAGCGGTCGAATTGCGTGAAGGCGGCATCGGGATCGGCGGTGGCGGCGAGCGCGGGGAGCAGCGCGGGCACGAGCTTGGTCAGAAGCTCGCGAGCGCGGGCGCTGCGCGTTGCGCGGATGCGGCCGTGGTGCCAGCCGCGGATCGCGCCCGAGACATGCGCCGCATCGCGGAAGCCCATCGCCTGCAGCGTGCCGAGCGTGCCGGGGTCTTCCTCGACGCCGGTGAAGACGAGGTCGCCTTCGGATGCGGTGAGCTCCTGCTCCCATTCGAACAGGCGGGCATAGTGGCCCTGCACGGCTTCGAGCTGCGCGGTGAGCGCGGCGCCGAATTCGGCGGCGTCTGGATAGCCCATGAAGCAGGCGACATGCGCGATACCTTCGAGGGATTTGGGGACGGTGTGGGTCTGCTCGTCCTCGATCATCTGGAGACGGTGTTCGAGGGTGCGGAGGTAACGGTAGGCGTGTTTGAGATCGGCGGTGGTTTCGTTCGAGACGAGGCCGCGGGCGTTGAGGGCGTCGAGTGCGTCGGTCGTGCGGCTGCTGCGCAGCATGGGGACGCGGCCGCCGAGGATGAGCTGTTGCGTCTGGGCGAAGAACTCGATCTCGCGGATGCCGCCGCGGCCGAGCTTGATGTTGTGGCCGGCGACCGCGATGGCGCCGTGGCCGCCATGGGCGTGGATCTGGCGCTTGATGGAGTGGATGTCCTCGATCGCGGCGTAGTCGAGATTGCGGCGCCAGATGAAGGGCTCGATGGCTTTGAGGAAGCGCGCGCCCGTCTCCGGATCGCCGGCGCAGGCGCGGGCCTTGATGAAGGCGGCGCGCTCCCAGTTCTGGCCCATGCCCTCGTAATAGGATTCGGCGGCGTCGACGCTGATCGCGACCTGCGTCGCGCCGGCGTCGGGGCGCAGGCGCAGATCGGTGCGGAAGACGTAGCCGTCGGACGTCATCTCGGTCAGGAGCTTGACGATGCCGCGCACGAGGTCGACGGCGGCTCCGCGCGCGTCGTCGCGTTTGCGGAACGGGAAGCGGGCGGGATCGTAGAACACGACGAGGTCGATGTCGGAGGAGTAGTTGAGCTCGAACGCGCCGTATTTGCCCATGGCGAGGACGGTGAGGCCGGTGGTGTGTTCGAGCGTGGCGCCGTCCTGTTCGGGCAGCGCGGCGCGGGCGGCGGCGTCGCGCAGGACGAAGCGCAAGGCGCCTTTCACGCAAGCATCGGCGAAATCGGTGAGCGCGCGGGTGACGGTTTCGAGCGGCCACAGGCCCGCGATGTCGGCGGCGGCGATGGCGAGGGCGGCGCGGCGCTTGGCGATGCGCAGGCGGGACATCGCTTCGGTCTGGCTTTCGGCGTCGGCGGCGGAGAGCGCCAGCGTGTTGGCGTCGGCGACGGCCGCGTCGGGACCGTCGGCGAGAAGGCGCGGCAAGATCGCGTGGTCGCGGATCGCGAGGCGCGCGAGAAATGGGCTGTTGCCGAAGATCGCGGCGAAGAGCGGGCGGTCGGTGTCTCTGGGCGTGAAGCCGCGCTCGGCGAGGGATTCGAACGTGCGCGCCGCGCGCGCGGGATCGAAGGGAGATGGCGGGGTGGCGGCGGCGAATGCGGACATGGGATGGAGTGTAAGGTGATTTGCGGTCTTTAACCTCTCCCGCACTGCGCGGGAGAGGTCGAAAACGCGAAGCGTTTTCGGGTGAGGGGCCGTCGCCCAGTCGGTTCCCCTCACCCAGCAAAAACTAAGGCTTAGCTCCGCGAAGTGCTCCGCTAAACCTAAGTTTTTGTGTCCCTCTCCCGCTCGCGGGAGACGTTATCTGGGTCTCGGCGCCGGCCTTGGGAAGCGGATGACGGCGCGGAGGCCGGGCTTGTTGTCTTGCAGGAGGAGGCGGGCTTCGTGCAGGCGCGCGACGGCGGCGACCAGGCTCAAGCCCAGGCCGGTGCCGGGGGCGTTGCGGCTGGCGTCGAGGCGGACAAAGCGTTCGACGACGCGGGCGCGTTCGGCCTCGGGAATGCCGGGGCCGCTGTCGGCGACGCGCAACTCGACGCCGTCGGGCGTTTCCAGCGCGGTGACCGTCACGGTGCCGCCGGACGGGGTGTATTTGATCGCGTTGTCGACGAGGTTGGCGAGCGCCTGGCTGATCAGGCTGCGGTTGCCGTCGATCATCGTTGCGCCGGCGGGCGCGATGCGCAGGGCGACGCCCTTCTCCTCGCCGAGCGGGGCGTAGAGCTCGGCCATGTCCTCGGCGATGGGGGCCAGGTCGATGGGAATCATCTCGCCGCGCGCGACGCCGGCATCGGCTTCGGCAATCAGCAGCAGCGCATTGAAGGTGGTGATCAGCGAGTCGGTCTCGGCGATGGCGGCTTCGATCTCGCCGGACTCGCCGCTGGCGGGGTCGAGATGGCGCTGGGTCGCTTCGAGGCGGTTGCGCAGGCGGTTAAGCGGCGTGCGCAAATCGTGCGCGACGGAGTCGGTGACCTCGCGCACGCCTTTCATCAGGCGCTCGATGCGGTCGAGCATGGCGTTGAGGTTCTCGGCGAGGGCGTCGAACTCGTCATGTGCGTTGCCGACAGGGACACGCCGGGAGAGGTCGCCGTCGATGATCTCGGCGCTGGTGCGGTTGATCGAGTCGAGGCGCGCCAGCATGTTGCGGCTCATCATCGCGCCGCCGACGAGGCCGAGCAGCAGGACAAGGCCGACGGTCCAGGGCAGCGTGGTGGTGAACAGGCGCTCGGTCAAATAGCGCTCATGCACGTCGCGGGCGACGAGGAGGTTGATGCCGCCGGCGAGCGCGAAGACGCGGCCGCGGGCGCGGCGGGTTTCGAAGCCGTTGGCGATGGGGCGCTGGTAGTCGAACTCCACGAAATTGTCGGGATGCTCGAGGATCGCAGGCCAGGGATCGAGATTGCCGACGATGCGGCGCTTGAAGCGGTCGGCGAGAAGATAAAGACCCAGGCTGCTGTGTTCGGAACGGCTACGCACGACCTGGCCGAGGCCGTAGAGGCCGAGCTGCTGGTATTGCTCGGAGAGGCCGGTGATCTCGGCCTCGATGGTCTGGTCGGTTTGGGCGTCGAGAGCGCGGCGCGTATTCCAATAGGTGAACGCGATCAGCGCCGCCACCGAGACGGCGAAGACGGCGACGTAGACGAGGACGATGCGATACGCCTGCGTGCGAAGGATGCTAGGCGCGCGCACCGGTCACGCCGCCGGGCGCGCCGCGCGGATCATGTAGCCGGCGCCGCGCACGGTGTGGAGCAGCGCGGTGTCGAAGCCCTTGTCGATCTTGGCGCGCAGGCGCGAGATGTGGACGTCGATCACGTTGGTCTGGGGGTCGAAGTGATATTCCCAGACGCTTTCGAGCAGCATGGTGCGGGTGACGACCTGGCTGGCATGGCGCATGAGATATTCGAGCAGGCGGAATTCGCGCGGCTGAAGGTCGATCGCGGCGCCGGCGCGCTGCGCGGTGCGGGTGAGGAGGTCGAGCTCGAGATCGCCGACCTGGAGGCGCGTCTTGACCGAGCCCGGCGAGCGGCGGCGGAGCAGCGCGTCGACGCGGGCGAGCAGCTCGACGAAGGCGTAGGGCTTGGTGAGGTAGTCGTCGCCGCCGGCTTTCAGGCCCTTGACGCGGTCGTCGACTTCGCTGAGCGCTGAGAGGAAGAGGACCGGCGTGACGTTGCTGTGCTCGCGCATGTCGGCGACGACTTTCAGGCCGTCCATCTTGGGCAGCATGCGGTCGATGATCGCCACGTCATAGGGCCGCGAGAGGGCGAGGGTCAGCCCGGTCTCGCCGTCGGCGGCGTCGTCCACGACATGGCCGGCCTCCTTGAGGCCGTTGACGAGATAACGCTGTGCTTCCAGATCGTCTTCGACAACGAGTATGCGCATCTGCCCACTCCGCATTGGTTAGAAAGGGTCCGCGCCGGCGGCAGCACGGGGGGGATGGGGCCGCCACCGCCGGCGCGGGCCGGACAGCGGGTTTCCCCGCCGCCCGGTACGCGTAAAACTTATGCCTGTCCGATATCGACTGCCACGAAGCGCGTGCCGCCTTGCGTCGCGACCAGCAGCAGCACCGTGTGACGGCCGGCCGAGCGCGCCGCGGCGACCTGGGCCAGGATATCGCGCGGGCTGTGCACCGGCTTGTTCGCCACCGAGAGCACGACGTCGCCGGGCTGGATGCCCTTGTCGCCGGCGTCGCTGTCGGGGTCGACGCGGGTGACGAGCACGCCATCGATGGCGTCGTCGATGTTGAAGTTGCGGCGCGCCTCCGGCGTCACGGCGGCGAGGCCGAGACCCATCGCTTGAAGATTCGCCTGGCCGTTGCCGCCGCCCTGGGCGCCGTCGCGGCTGTCCGTGTCGTCAGCCGAGGCGACCTGTTGGTCGGGACGGTTGCCGATCTTGGCCGTGATGGTGCGCTGGGCGCCGTTGCGCATCACGCTGAAGCTCGCCGTCGCACCGGCCGGCAGCGCGGCGATGTGGCGGGTCAAATCGCGGCTGTCCTCGACGGTGCGGCCGTTGAGGGCGGTGACGACGTCGCCCTGCTGGAAGCCGGCCTGGGCAGCGGGGCCGCCGGGCACGACCTCGGCAACGATGGCGCCCTTGGGCGAGGTGATGTTGAGCGTGGTGGCGATGTCGGGCGTGATGGACTGGATGTTCACGCCGAGATAGCCGCGATCGACATGGCCGTGGGCCTGGAGCTGCGCGATCACGTCGTGGATGGTCGAGGCCGGAATGGCGAAGCCGATGCCGACGCTGCCGCCCGACGGCGAGTAGATCATCGAGTTCATGCCGATGACCTGGCCGCGCAGATCGAAGGTCGGGCCGCCGGAATTGCCGCGGTTGATCGGCGCGTCGATCTGGATGAAGTCGTTATAGGCGCCGCTGCCGATCTCGCGGCCGAGCGACGAGACGATGCCGGCAGTGACCGAGTTGGAGAGGCCGAACGGATTGCCGACCGCGACGACCCAGTCGCCGACGCGGACCTGGCGGTCGTCGCCGAACTCGACGGTGGGCAGCGGCTTGTCGGCGGTGATCTTGAGCAGCGCGATGTCGGTGAGAGGGTCGGTGCCGACGAGCTTGGCGTCGAAGCTGCGCCCGTCGGGGAGCTTCACCGTGATCTTGTGCGAATTCTCGATCACGTGGTTGTTGGTCACGACGAAACCGGCGCGGTCGATGATGAAGCCCGAGCCGGCGCTGATCGCCTTGCGCGGCACGCGCGGCTGGCCGCCGTTCTGCTGGTCGAAGAACTGGCGCAGCTGCGGCGGCAGGCTGTCGAGGTTGCCGCCGGCGCCGCCGGTGGTGTCGACGGTCTCGGCGGTGATGGTGACGACGGCGGGGCTGACGCGCTCGACCAGGTCGGCGAAGCTGAACGGGGCACCGTTCTCGAGCATGCGGGCGGGGCGCTGGACCGGGTCGGCGGCGGCGATGACGCGCGCGGCGGGTTCGGCAGTGCTGGCGGGTTGGACGCCGGGGACGAAGGCGAAGGCGCTAAGGCCGCCAAGCACGAGGACGGCGGCGGTGCCCATGGCGAGCGTGCGGATGTGGCGGCGGAACGGGCTGGGCTTCTGTTCGGACATATTTGATCTCCTGGACCGGTGTCTGGGGCGGACGCGGTCATACGTCCTGTACCCTCGAAATATTACTCAATTCATTCCGAAACATTAAAGCGACGTAACCTCGCCCGCCTGCGCCGGAAACTCGCGCGGATGTGAATGCGGAACCTTCTTTGGGGGCCTTCAGGCCTCGCCCTGCGGCGCCTTGGCAGCCCGCCTCACGACCCAGATAGCGACGCCCATGGCGATTATCAACGCAACAAAAGGTGTCAGCCATAAGGCGTAGGTGTTCGCGTCGAAGGGCGGGCGCATCAGGATGAAATCGCCGTAGCGCGCGACGAGGAATTGCTTGATCGCGGCATCGCTCTCGCCGGCCTTGATGTGCTCGCGGATGAGCGCGCGGAGGTCGGCGGCGAGCGGGGCGTTGGATTCGTCGATCGACTCGCCCTGGCAGACCATACAGCGCAGTTCTTTCTGCAAGCTCCGGGCGCGGGCTTCCTGCGCCGGGTCGGCGAGCGTGCCGGGCGCGGGGATCGCGAACGCCGCGGTGGCGCTGAAGAGGAGAAACAGCGCGGCGAGCAGGCGTTTCATTCGGCGGCGACCGTCGCGGCATCGGGCACGGCACGCGGCTTGCGCAGGCGGCCCCACAGGCTTGCGAAGCCGCCGAGCGCCATCACCACGGCGCCGAGCCAGATCAGCGGCGCGAGCGGATTGACGTAGGCACGCACCGTCCAGCGGCCGGCCTCGCGCTGGTCGCCGAGGGCGAGATAGAGATCGCTGAGGATGGTGGTGCGGATCGCGGTCTCCACCGTCTCCTGGCGCTCGGCGGGGAAGATGCGGCGCTCGGGATGCATGACAGCGATGGTCTCGCCGGATTTGAGGACGGAGATGTTGGCGCGGGCGGCCTGGTAGTTCGGGCCGGAGGCGCCGACCACGCCGTCGAGGCGCAGCTGATAAGTGCCGACATACATCGACTCGCCTGGCGCCAAGACTTCGAGCGCTTCGCTGCGCCACAGCGTGACGCCGGCAACGCCGATCAGCGTGACCGCGAGACCGAAATGCGCCAGCGACGACGCGACGGCGCTGGCGGGCAGGACACGCAGGCCGCGGCGATAGATGTCGATGACGCTGGCGAAGGCGAGCCAGCCGGCGACGGCGAAGGCGCCCGCGCCGGCGAGGCTGCGCGGACTGGTGAAGGCGAGGATCGCGATGCCGGCGATCAGGGCGATGCCGAGGCCGGGGGCGAGGATGCGCAGCGCGCCGAGACCGTCGCCGCGCTTCCAGGCGAGGCGCGGGCCTAACGGCACGAGCAGCAGGAGCGCGAAGAAGATCGGCGCGAAGGTCGCGGCGTAATAGGGCGGGCCGACGGAGATCTTGGTGCCGGTCAGCGAGTCGAGGATCAACGGGTAGAGCGTGCCGACGAAGATGGTGGCGGCGGCGGCGGTGAGGAAGACGTTGTTGAGCAGCAGCGCGGTCTCGCGGCTGACCGGTTCGAACGATGTGCCGTCTTCGAGACTGGGCGCACGCCACGCGAACAATGCGAGCGCGCCGCCGATGGCGCCGAAGATCAGGACGAGGATGTAAAGCCCGCGTGTCGGGTCGCTGGCGAAGGCATGCACCGAGGAGAGGACGCCGGAGCGGACGAGGAAGGTGCCGATCAGGCTCAGCGAGAAACCGGCGATGGCGAGCAGGAGCGTCCAGCTGCGGAAGGCGCCGGTGCGCTCGGTGGCGAGCGCCGAATGGAGCAGTGCGGTGGCGATCAGCCACGGCATCAGCGAGGCGTTCTCCACCGGATCCCAGAACCAGAAGCCGCCCCAGCCGAGCTCGTAATAGGCCCACCAGCTGCCGAGCGCGATGCCGAGGGTCAGCGCGATCCAGGCGGCGAGCATGAAGGGACGCGCGGCGCGGGCCCAGTCGCGCTCGCGCGTGATCAACGCGGCGGCAGCGTAGGCGAAGGCGGCAGAGAGGCCGACATAGCCGATGTAGAGCATCGGCGGATGCACTGCGAGGCCGAAATCCTGGAGCAGCGGGTTAAGGCCGTCACCTTCGAACGGCGCGGGATCGAGACGCACGAACGGGTTCGAGGTGAACAGGATGAAGAGAATGAACGCGGCGGCGAGGAGACCCTGGACGCCGAGCGCGGCGCTGGTGAGGCGCTCGCTGCCGCGCCGCGACCACGCGATGGCGGCGGAATAGATCGCCAGCACCAGCACCCAGAGCAGCATCGAGCCTTCGTGGTTCCCCCAGACGCCGGAGATCTTGTAGATCAGCGGCTTCAGCGTGTGCGAGTTCTGCGCCACGTTGAGGATCGAGAAATCCGAGACGATGGACGCATAGGTCAGCGCGCCGAACGACAAGGCGACGAAGACGAGAAGGCCGATGGCGCTCGACGACGCGACGCTCCGTGCCAGCACATTCTCAGCACGCGCGCCCGCGAGGCCGGCGATGGTCGTGATGCAAGCCAGCGCCAGCGCGAAACACAGCGCGAGAAGGCCGATCTCGCCGGTCATTGCTGGCCCTCTTTCCAGCGGCCGGAGCGCTTGAGCGCGTCGACGACCTCGGGCGGCATGTAGCGCTCGTCATGCTTGGCGAGGACTTCGCTGGCGGCGAAGGTGCCGGCGGCGTCGAGCGCGCCGAGCGCGACGACGCCCTGCCCTTCGCGGAACAGCGCCGGCAGCACGCCGCGATAATCGACAGGCACGCTCGACTTGCCGTCGCTGACGGTGAAGCGGACGTCGGCGCCGGGGCCGTGGTGGACGCTGTGCGCCAGGACAAGTCCGCCGATGCGGAACGCGACGCCGGCGGGGACATGCTTCGCGAAAACATCGCTGGGGCTGTAGAAATACAGAACGTTGTCCTTGAGCGCGAGCAGCACCAGACCGGCCGCGGCACCGCCCGCCAGGACGAGGGCGACGGCAAAGGCAAGACGGCGGCGCTTTTTGGCGGTCATTTGGATTCGCTGCAAAACGGGCGGACTATAGTGAGCCGCGGCGTCACGGTCCAAACGCGCCGGGGCCTCGCTTCCGCCCAAATTGCCGCAGAAGCTGCGCGCCATATCCGAGGGGATTTCGATGCACCGCATTTCCGCTGTTCTGGCACTGGCCGCGACGCTGATTCTCTCCGCCTGCTATCCGCCGACCACGAGCCATCCGGTGGGCGTGGCGGGGAAGCCCGATCCGGCGCTGACGGGGACGTGGCGCGGCGTCGATGCGGATGGCAAGCCGAGCTATTTCCACTTCCTCAGCCCAAGCGACGGGACAATCACCGTGCTGATCGCCGAAGCGGGACCCAAGGCCGAGGACTGGAACGTCGCGTCGGTGACGAGCGGGACGATCGGCGCCCATCGCTTCTTCAACGCGCGGCTGGTTTCGAGCAACGGCAAGCCGGAAGAGAACACGCCGGCGGGGACCGTGCCGGTTCTCTACAAGATGGACGCCAAGGGGCAGATGACGCTGTTCATGATGGACGAGGCGGCGGTGAAGGCGGCGATCACCGGCGGCAAGATCAAGGGCACCATCGAGCCCGGCGCGATGGGCGATGCCGTGATCACCGCGGATGCGGCGACGACCGACAAATTCCTTGCGACGCCGGCGGGGCTGGCGTTGTTCGTCAAACCGTTCTTCACGCTGAAAAAAGTGGAGTGATGCGATGCGGATGTTGCGCTTTGTGCTCGGCGCTGTCGCGGCGTTGAGCCTGTCGGCCTGCGTGCAGGTCACGACGCCGATCGGGACGAGCGTCGGCTACGTCAACGATCCGGCGCTGGAAGGGATGTGGATCGGCAAGCCGGACGAGAAGAAATCCGTCGGCTATTATCACGTCATCCTCAACGACAATCATACGCTGACGGTGATCGGCATCTCGCCGCGCACGGGCGACGACAAGGCGTCGTGGGGCGTGGTGGAGCTGACCACCGTGGTGCTCGGCGGGCACCATTATCTCAATGCGCGCGAGATCAGCGAGAGCGGCGGCGATCCGGACAAGACCTATGACCGCGCGGCGTTCTACCCGCTCTACTACACGGTGAAGGGCGATACCCTGACGCTGTTCACCTTCGACGAAGCGAAGGTGAAGGCGGCGATCCAGGCGGGGCGCATCGAAGGGACGATCACCAGCAACAAGCTCGGCTCCGCCGGCTCCTACGACACGGTGACGATCACCGACGACGGGGCGCATCTCGACGCGCTGCTCAAGACGCCGGATGCACCGGCGCTGTTCGAGCCGCTGATGGAGATGCACCGCTAGGCGGTGGTCAGTGACCCGAGCGCTGCAGCATCTCGTTCGCAAGGCCGGTATCGTAAGCGAGGCCGGCCTGGGTGAGCACCACTTCGCGCGGCCATTCAGCGCGCGTCAGGCCCTTGCGGGTCAGCGCGTTCCACACCGCCTCATTGTAGAGGCCGGTGGCATCCTTGCCCGCCACCACGGCGTTGCCGAGATGGAAGTGATCGCCATGCGCCGAGGGGAATTGCGAGATCGCGACCTCGCCGCCGGGGCGCTGCTGGGCGGCGCCGGGGATGCCGGCGATGGCCTGGAACAGGGTCAACGTGCGCAGCTGGAGCGGGTTCAGCTTCAGGGGATTTTGCTTCGGCGGCATGGCGGTCCTTGGAAACGACGGTCGTCGCAGGTTCTTTGGCACGGCGGCGCGCGCCATGCAATTTCCGGCTTCAGCGCTATAGTCCGCCCCGTCATTGAAACGGGGTGCGCCGTGGACGAACTTCCTGAAGGACCCTTCGCGGGCATCCGCGTGATCGATTTCGGGCGCTATATCGCCGGGCCCTATTGCGCGGCGTTGCTGTGCGATCTCGGCGCCGACGTGATCCGGATCGAGAAGCGCGAGGGGCGCGAGGACCGGACCCTGGTGCCGCTGGCCGAGGCCGAGGACGGCAGCCCGCGCGAGGGCGCGATGTTCCTGCAGATGAACCGCGGCAAGCGCAGCCTGACCTGCGATCCCATGAACGCGGCGGGGCGCGAGGTGGTGCGCCGCCTCGTGGCGGGCGCCGATGTCGTGGTCGCGAATTTGCCGGCGGAGACGCTCAGGGCGATGGGGCTCGATTGGGATTCGGTGTCGAAGATCAATCCGCGCGCGATATTGGCGGTGGGGACGGCGTTCGGGCTGGACGGACCCTATGCGGGGCGCGTCGGCTTCGACGGCGTGGCGCAGGCGATGTCGGGCGCGGCGTATTTCTCCGGCAGCGAGGAGCAGCCGGTGCGCTCGGCGGCGCCGTGGGTGGATTTCGGGACGGCGTCGCTGCTGGCGCTCGGCGTTGCGGCGGCGCTGCGGGCGCGCGAGACCAGCGGCGTGGGACAGATGGTCGAGGGCGCGCTGCTGCGCACGGCGCTGACCTTTTTCTCGCCGACGCTGATCGAGGAAGATGCGCTGAAGATCGGCCGCGTGCCGTCGCTGAACCGCAGCCAGACCGCGGGGCCGTCGGACATCTTCAAGGCGAAAGACGGCTGGATCACCGTGGCGGTGAACGGCGATCCGCTGTTCCGCCGCGCCGCGAAGCTGATCGGGGCGCCGGAATGGCTCGAGGATGCGCGCTTCGCGTCCGACAAGTCGCGCGGCGATCATGGTGCAATCATCTCCGAACGGGTCGGCGCGTGGGTGGCGGAACGCAGCAGCGCCGAAGCGATCGCGGCGTTCGAAGGCGCGCGCGTGCCGGCGGGGCCGGTGCTCAGGCCGCGCCAGACGCTGGACGATCCGCATGTGAAGGGCGGCGATTTCTTCGTCGACGTCGACTTCCCGGGTGTCGGCAAGGCCAAGGTCGCAGCGACGCCGGTGAAGCTCCACGGCACACCGGGCCGGGTGCGCACGCGCCCGCCGCTGCTGGGCGAGCACACCGACGAGGTGCTGTGCGAGTTGGGTTTCAGCGCGATGGAGATCGCGGCGCTGAAACAGGAGGGCGGCGTCTGACGGGACGCGCATCGATGATGAAGCTTCGTGCCCTTCTACCGATCCTGCTGGTCGCGCTGTGTGCGAACACCGCGCCGCCGCAGGCATCGTCCGGGCCGGTTGCGATCGAGATCGACTCCGACTTTGGTGGATTGGACAGCTCGACCCACAGTCACATCCTCATCCTGCGCAAGGACGGGCATTACGAGATCGACAGCAAGCCGGTCGATGACGGCGCGGTCGCCGCTCTTGTCTCCGCCGTCGAAGCGCCGGCGCTGCCGGATATCGATCTCAAAAATCTCGGCATGGATGCGGCGTGGCGCGATAGGCACAAGGACGATCCGCCCGACGACCGGCTCAAATTCTCCGAGGGCGCGGCGAACCAGCAGGACCTCTATCGCCGCGCCTTTGCCGATCCCGGCAGGATGCACGCCGTCATGCGGGCGTTCTACCAAAACTATGTCACCGACACGCATCCGCATGTGGTCGTCGCGCTGACCTTCGCCGACAAGAGCGTCGTTACGGCCGACAGCATGGCCCAGTTCCAGTTCATGCTGCCCTGGACCGTCACGCGCGACGGCGCGTCGCGTGAGACCTACAACGCCGATATCGGGCGCGCGGTCGCGTCGTTCCTGCCGGATAAGGATGCGAACAAAGGGCGCGCGGCGGGCGTCGATCTGGCGCACGATGTCGAAACGCACTTCTCGTTTCAGATCTGGGACGAATGGCACACGCTGGGGGCGCGGAACCAGGCCGGGCCGGCGATCGCGCGCCTGCAAACCCGCTATGCCCTCGTGACCGCGGAGATTTCCGACCGCGCCTATGGTTTCCCGCTCGACGACGGCAATGTGCCGGACGAAAGCGATCTGCATGCCGTGGTTCGCCGCGCCGGCTTTCCGGCGAGCTTCTCAGACAGCGTCGTGCTGCACTATCGCAACGGCCAGGCGGAAGGCGTCGAGGATTTTCTGCAGCAAAGCGCGGCACACGAGGCGCGCGTGCTTTCGGTCCCGTGGCTGGCGAAATACATGCGCGGGCACCAAGACGAATTCCACCTGTCCTATGTTCACGGCGCGTCGTTCGGCGATGTGGAGATGCGGGGCTTCACCGCCGACATGCACAAGATCGGCAAGGACGCCCTCGTCCGCACGGTCCGCGCGATGCGGGACAAGGTGGTGCTGCTGCTGAGCGGGCCGAAGGATTTTGAAACCTACTGGCTCGTCCTGCCGGACCACCGGATGATCCTGTGGCGATACGCCAGCACCCTGTATCCTCAGAAGTGGCACGATGCCGAAAACAAATTGCCGGGACGGGACTGTGCCGGCGGCCTGAGCATGTTCGAGGCTTGCGTCGGCACGTTCGTCTCGGCGGACGGCGTTCTGGAAAAATAGCAGACGCGCGAGTTTAAGCCGCCACCTGCGCCGCGAGCGCGGCCTTGCCGCGGCGGCGGAGGAGGTCGGATTCCTCTTCGCTGTAGAGCAGCGCAGTGAGGGTGCAGGTGAATTCGAACTGGCTTTCGACCACCGTGCGGCGCGGACCTTCGGCGGTGCGCAGTTCCTTGACGACGTCCTCGTTGTAGCTGCGCAGGAGCTGGCACATCTCCTCGTCGGCCTTCTTGGCGGAGGCGCCGAACGAGGCGGCGGTGGCGAGGTTGCGGCAGCCGGCGACGAGCTGGGCATAGCGCAGGCCGCGCTCGGTCTTTTCCGGATCGATGGGCCTGGCGAAGTCGGGGATCTTGGGGCCGCCGCCGAAGCTGCCGCTTTTCTGCATCGGCAGGGCGATGGCGAGCTCCTTGGGCGCGCGCTCCATGAAGCCGTCCATCACGGTGGCCAGGGCGGCGCGGTCCTTCATCAGGCGCTGGCCCCATTTGCCGTCGCGGCGCATCTCGATGCCCTTGACGATGCCACTGGAGAGCGCGGTGAAATGCGAGAGGTTGTCGAGCAGGGTCGCGGCGTCGAACACCGGATGGCGCGCCTCGCGCACCGCGGTGCCGTAATTCTCGATGTCGCCAAAGATGATCTCGCCGACAAGGCCCATGTCGGTGGAGCTGATCAGCGTGTCCTGGGTCTGGCGCGAGATCGAGAGCGGCAGCTTGAGCGCCTCCCAGGGACGCGCCAGGCGATGCATCGCGATGACCGCGACATAGGGCGCGGCGTCGGGTGTCTTGACGACCAGCTGGTCGTAGAGCGTGCGCAGCGGCCACAGCATGTCGTCGGTCAGGGTCGGCACCGGCTTGGGCAACGCGGCCTGGAGCGCGGCGATCTCCGGACCGACGGAAAGCAGCAGCGCGATCTCGACGGCGTCGGCGACGACCATCTCGGAATTGAGGGCGGCGCGGGCGGCCTTGGCGCCGGCGGCATCGGTGAGGCGCGCTTGCATCGCGGCGGCGGCGATCGACCAGAACTCGGCGGCGCGCGCCTTGGCTTCGGCATGCTTGCCGGCGAGGGTGAGCGCCTTGAAGTCGCGGATGTAATCCTTGGACTGCTCGACCAGCAGGGTCTGGCTGAGCCAGGACCACACCGGCGTGACGCTGCCGCGCGCGATGGAGCCCTTCTGCTTGGCCTTGCGCGGATGCAGGGTGAAGAGGTCCTCGAACGGCATGCAGAAGGCGCGCAGCGGGGTCGGCGTGCGGTCGGAGCCGGCGGCGCGGCGCAGCGCGGGACGCAGGCCCTCCAGAATCATCTCATGCGGCAGCAGCTTGCCGTCGACCAGACGGTCGACCTCCACCGCACGCGCGAGACGCGCGGCGATCTGCTCGGGCAGGCCGCCCAAGAACGATTTCAGCAATCCGGTACGTTCCGGCGAGATCATCGTGGCCCCAAAAGGACGCAGTCACAGGGACAGATGTGCGGCCCCGACCGATAGATATAGGCGGTGGAGGGTTAATGTGATGTTGCCGGCGTCATGCAATTGCCGGCAATTTCAACCTTACGCTGAGGCCGCCGAGGTCGGAGGCGCCCAGTTCCATGGACCCGCCATAGAGCTTGGCGATGTCGCGGACGATGGCGAGGCCGAGGCCGGTGCCGGGGACGCTTTCGTCCAGCCGCTCGCCGCGCTCGCCGACCTGGCCGCGCTCCTCCTGCGTCAGGCCGGGGCCGTCATCCTCGATCGCGATGTCGAGCATCGCGCCGCCGGCGGTGGCGGTGACGCGGACCCGGCTGTCGGCCCATTTGCAGGCGTTGTCGATCAGATTGCCGGCCATCTCCTCGAGGTCCTGGCGCTCACCCTTGAAGGCGAGGGTCGAGGGACAGGCGACGTCGATCATCAGGCCGCGATCCTGGTGGATGCGGCGCAAGGTGCGGGCGAGGTCGTCGAGCACGCCCAGCACCGGGGTGCGGCTGCCCAGGACATCGAGCGCGCCGGCGGCGCGGGCGCGGGCAAGATAGTGGTCGACTTGGCGGCGCATCACGCCGACCTGGCGGTTGACGGCGTCGGCCAGCGGGCCGGGCTGCGCCTCGGCTTCGCTGGTGAGCACGGTCAGCGGGGTTTTCAGGAAATGCGCGAGGTTGGAGACGTAGGAGCGGGCGCGGCCGACGACTTCGGCGGAATGCTCGATCAGGCTGTTCAGCTCGGAGGCGAGCGGCTCGATCTCGGCCGGGAAATGGCCTTCGAGGCGGCGGGCATCGCCGGCGCGGATGCGGTGGAGCGCGCGCGTCACGCGGCGCAGAGGCTGCAGGCCGACGCGCACCTGGAGGAAGATCGCGACGATCAGGCCGAGGCCGAGCACGACGAAGGACCAGATCAGTGTGCCGTTGAAGGCGGCGATGCGCTGGTCGAGCTCGGCGGTGTCGGCGGCGACGTAGAGCATGTAGGCGCGCGCGTCGTCGGGCTTGGCGGTGGCGGTGACGGGAAATTCGATGCGGCGCGCCAGGATGCGCAGATGCTGGCCGTCGGGGCCGTCGCCAGTGCCGGCGACGACGCCTTCCTTGTAGGGCGCGGTGGCGCCGATCTTCAGCGTCTGGTCGAGCAGCGAGTGCGAGATCAGCGTGGTGCCCTTGCCGAGCGGCGAGACCTGCCAATAGTCGCCGGAATAGGCGCGCTGGAAGCTGGCGCTGAGATAGCGCGCGTCGAGGGTGACGGTACCGGCGCTGTCATGGCCGATGGCCGCGACGAGGGAGTCGAGATCGTCGGCGATCTCCGAATCGAAATCGCCCTGCACCGAGGTGCGGAACGCGTTGGACAGGATGAGCCCGCCGCCGACGAGGGCGAGGATCGTCCACACCGCCGCAGCGGCGATGAGGCGCCCGGCGAGGGAGTCGAGGCGGAGGCGGGAGATGAGGCTCATGCCATGTTCTCCCTCGCCCCCGCGGAGCGGGGGGGAGGGCGGGGTGAGGGGGTGCCGAGCGCAAGCTCGATGGTTTTCAGAATCGTTGAGACATCGCCGGCGAACGCTTCGTTGCTGAAGCGCATGACTTCGTAGCCTTGGCTTTCAAAAAATCTGTCGCGGTCGGCGTCATACTCCTTGCGGTCTGCGTGGAGTGCACCGTCAAGCTCCACAACGAGCATTTTCTCGACGCATACAAAGTCGGCGATGAACGGCTCGATCAGGAACTGACGCTTGAATTTGTGGCCGCCGAGCTTGCGATTGCGCACGTAGGACCAGAACAGATCTTCCGTCGAGACCGGTTTGCGGCGCATTTCGCGCGCACGCGAGCGGTTGAGGGTCTGCGATTTTCGTTGTTCTTTTTTCGAGTCAGTCACCAAGCCGCACCACCCCCTCACCCTGCCCTCTCCCCCGCTTCGCGGGGGCGAGGGTTCTTTCTTCCTCTGTTACTTTTTTCTAGCTCGCCGGTTTTTCGTCCAGGCAGTAACCCAGTCCCCGCACCGTCTGGATCAGGTCGGTGTCGAGTTTCTTGCGCAATCTTCCGACGAAGACCTCGATCGTATTCGAGTCGCGGTCGAAGTCCTGGTCGTAAAGGTGCTCGACCAGTTCGGTGCGGCTGACGACCTTGCCTTTGTGGTGGGCGAGATAGGACAACAGGCGGTATTCCAGGCTGGTCAGCTTCACGGCGGTGCCGTTGACCGTCACGCGGCTGGCGCGGGTGTCGATACGCAAGGGGCCGATCTCGATCTCGCTGGTCGCAAGGCCCGCGGCGCGGCGCATCAAGGCGCGGATGCGGGCGAGCAATTCCTCGGTGACGAAGGGCTTGGCGAGATAATCGTCGGCGCCGGCGTCGAAACCGGCGACCTTGTCGCTCCAGCGGTCGCGCGCGGTGAGGATGAGGACCGGCATGGTCTTGCCGTCCTTGCGCCATTTCTCGAGCACGCGGACGCCGTCCATCTTGGGCAGGCCGAGATCAAGGATCACGGCGTCATACGGCTCGGTGTCGCCGAGGAAATGGCCTTCCTCGCCGTCGGACGCCGCGTCCACGACATAGCCGGAATCACTCAGCGCCTTCTTCAGAAGGCGTTGCAGGTCCTTGTCGTCTTCAACCAGCAGAATGCGCATGTTCAGTTGTCGCCGTGATGATGGTGGCCGCCGCCACCGTTATCGCCGCCCGAATGCCAGCCGCCGCTGCCGCGTCCGCCGCCGCGGTTCCAGTCGCCCTGGCCGCGCTGGCGGTCGCCGCCGCCGGTTTCGCCGCCGCCCTGACGGTCGCGCCAATCGCCGCCGCCATCACGCTGGGGATCGCCACCACCATTGTTGCCGCCGTGGCGCGCGCGCCAATCGCCGCTGCCGCCATTGTCGTCGCCGCCATCACCGTTCCAATGGCTGCGGTTGCCGCCATTGTTCTCGTTGGCGGGCTGATCGTCGCCGCCGCGCCGCCCGCCATCGCCGCGCCATTGGCGCCCGACATCGCCGCCGCCGGAATCGGTGTAGCGGCCGCTGTCGGCGTCGGCATTGAAGAACAGGATGCGGCCTTCCGGTGTCATCCATTTGATCCGGTAATGGGTACGGCCTTCGGAATCGGTCCAGGGCTCGGCATCGGAGAGGCGGCCGGGATGTTGGGCGCGAATCCCGGGCAGGATGCTGTCCAGCGTGCCGCGCGCCGAGGCGCTGCCGGCCACCGCCAGCAGCACCGTCAAGGAGGCGAGGAAAACCCGGAAATTCATGGTCCCTTTTAGTTCTCCGTGCCTGAACCCTGCATGAACGCAGCGTCCAGAACGCGTTCAGGAGCGGCGGCGCATCTTACGCGACATGGGACGCAGGCTCCAGTTGCGAAGCGTCCCCCTAACCAAGGGCCCGCCCTTCTTAAACGAAGATCGGGGCCGCAAGGAGACGAAGATGAGCATCAAGAATATCGTGATGGCCGCCGCTGCGGCCTTGACCCTGGGCCTCGCCGCGGCGCCCGCCGCCGACGCCGCGCCGTTCCATCCGGCCGGTAACCATGCCTTCGACCGCGGCTTCCGCGACGGCTGGCGCGATCGCCGAATCGTCGACCACCGCGTCGTGTTCGAGCAGCTGCGCGGGCGTCACATCCGCTTCACCGGCAATCCCTATTTCGTGCGCGGCCACTATGTCGTGCGTTCGTTCGACCGGTTCAATCGGGTCACTTTCGTCGAAGTGAACCCGCACACCGGCCAGGTCATCGGTTTCATCCGGCTCTAAAGCAGGGTGAGAAGATCTTGAGGCGTGTGGTTCCGCAGTAAGCCCCTCCCTGTAGGAACCTCACATTCAAGCGAGAGCCCGCGTTGGAGAAATCCAACGCGGGTTTCTCATTTGTGGGCGAGTGCCGCAGCGGGCTCCCTCGTGATTACGCGGTCTCGCGGAACGTCGCCCATTCGGACAAGGGCGCGCGCTCCGACACCAGGCTGTTGATCGGCGCGGATTCGTCGGCGTGGCCGATCGCCATGCCGCAGAAGATCATCTCCTCGGCGGGGATGTTCAGGTATTCGCGGATCACTTCGTGGAAGGGGGCCCAGGCTTCCTGGGCACAGCTATGCAGGCCATGCTCGCGGGCGAGCAGCATGATCGATTGCAGGAACATGCCCAGATCGGCCCACTGGCCCTGCTGCATCTGGCGGTCGATGGAGATGATGAGGCCGACCGGGGCGCCGAAGAATTCCCAGTTGCGCACGAACTGCATCAGGCGCGACGCCTTGTCTTCGCGCGGGATGCCCATCGTCGCGTACATCGCCTCGCCGATGGCGAAGCGGCGGGTCCGGTAGGGCTCGGTCAACTCGGGCGGGTAGATGTGGTACTCGGGCACGCCGCCGCGCGGGTTGACCACCATGCGCGCCTTGGTGCGGCGGACGAGCTCATCGCGGGCCGCGCCGATCAGGACATGGACCTTCCAGGGCTGGAGGTTGCCGCCGGAGGGGGCGCGGGCGGCAGCGGTCAGGATGGCTTCCACGGTGGCGCGCGGGACGGACGCGGGGGTGAAGGCGCGGACCGATTTGCGCGAGGCGAGGGCTTCACTGACGTTCATGACGGTATCCGAGTGCGGGAACGCATGATGCGCATCGTGGCGGAATCGGCGCAAGTTTCCGCATGGAGAGGCGCCGCCATCTTTCGCCCACCCAAACTGGGCGGAACTGGTGGCGGAAATCCCACGCGAATGCTGGGTATTTACCAGTCGCAAAATCCGATTCGTATCAAAACGGGATTTCGGCTTATGCTCAGCCCAAGGCGGCGTTACGGAACACAGATTCCGGCTAACGGTTGGGGACTTAATCTATGCGTTGGACAAGCGTTTTGCGCTTCGTGAGCGCGTGTGGCGTGACCTTGGCCCTGGGGGGCTGCGACGGCATGCTGCTGCCGAGCCAGAGCGAGATTGGCTCAACCAAATTCGAGTCCTATGACGCTGTGCGCGGCGCCTTCGACAAGATCGCCGTCCAGCAGACCTCGTTCGGCGAGATGTCCGATCTGGGCTTCGACGCCAGCAGCACGCCGAACGTGGCGGTGCTGTCCTATCTCGACATCGTCGAGCGCTTCATGCCGAACAGCTCGATGGCGTTCGACAAGCTCGATCCGGCGGTGCAGGACTGCATCATGGCGCGCTCGCGCTGCGAGGGCTACGTGTTCAAGCTGGAGCATCACGAATTCCAGCGCACCGGCAGCCTGTTCCTCGATTTGTTCGGCTTCCTGCACACCACGCGCGAAACGGGCTGGACCGCCCAGGTCCTGGTGCTGGTGCAGAACGGCCGCATCACGCACAAGCTGCTGTCGGGAGAGCCCAACGTGCAGATCGTGCGTGACGACATCCAACCGCTCGGCCCGGTGCAGAATCTGGGCGGCATGTTCGCCATCGCCGGCTCCGCCGCGGTGCGGACGATCAAGTAATCAGGTCAGCGCAACGCCGCCGCATCGAGCGCGGCGTCGACCTGCGGACGCAAAGCGGCGGTGGAGGCTTCGGCTTTGGTCAGCGCGGTGTGGACGGCGGCGGCATCTTCGAGCGACAGCACGGCCTGGCCTTGCGCGAACAGCGGCGTGAGCTGGCCGAGCGTCGCGGCGAGGGCTTCCAGGATCTGAATGACAAGCGTGGCAGACATGGTGCCTCCTAAGGTTTGTGCTTGGGGATGAGCGCGTCGATCTGCGCGATGAGGGCGCCGGCGCTCGCCACCGCGGCGAACACGCCCTGGGCATTGGCGAGGGCGTCGGCCTGGTCGGCGGTGTCGAGCAAGGCACCCGCCTTGTCGAACAGCGATTTGGCCGTGGCGGCGTCGGCGCCATGCAGCAGGCCGCTCGCGGCGGCCTGCTGCAGCGAGATGCCGATCCCCTGATAGGCGAGATGCGCCACCGCGAGCGCCTTTTCGGCATCGGCGATGGATTGCGGCGCCTGGCTCGCGAGGCTTTGGCCTTCGAGCAGCGGCAGCACGGTGGAGCAGCCGCCGAGGCTGAGCGCGATGGCGCCGGCGAGGATGAGATGGCGCATGGTCAGTGCGCCGCCGTCGCGACGCCGTGGCGGACGGTCATGGCGAGCAGCGCCGGCACCGCGATGTTGAGCGCGGCGAGCAGCGTCATGTCGCCGTCGAGCCAGCCGCCGATGGCGCCGAGCACGGCGAGCGCGCCGACGATGTAGGTCTTGTATCCGTTGAGCATGGTGAGGGGTCCTTTGGTTGGGCTGCGGGCACGCCGCAGCGGTCAGCCGTCCCGCGCGGGATGGCTGATCGCTGCGGTGCGCGTTGCGGGTGGCTGGGATCAGCCGGTGCGATACCAGGCTGTGTTGGCGGCAACGTAGGTGTATTCGGCGAAGCCGTTGGCGGTGAGCGCCGTCAGCGCGCCGGCGAGCGACTGGCCGGTGTTGGGCGACAAGGTGAGCGCGGCGATCGCCTGCGACGACGCGATCTTGCAGATCTGTCCGTCGCGCGGGCTGGCCGGCAGGGTGATCGCGCCGCTCGCCAGAGCCGATGCCGGATCGAGGATCAGCCGGCCGCACGCATTGGCGATGGTGATCGAGAACCCCGTCACCGGCACCTGACGCGCATAGGAGGCGTCGCAACGCGCGCCGGTGGCGCTCCAGCGTCCGTCGCCATAGCCGGAGAAGGTCTCGGCGATGGTGAGGCCGCCAAGAGGTGTCGCGCGCATCGCCCAATGGGCGCCATGCGCCGAACTCGTCCAGGTCTCGTCGGCGTAGAAATTGAGACCGGCTGCGGCGGCGAAATTCGTGCCGTCATAACCCGAGGACGAGAAGTTGAAGAGGCCCATGCCGCTGGTGACGGCGGTGGGCGCCGCGATCGTGCCGGCGGTGGCGCGGGCGCCGAACAGCGGGCTGGTGCCATAGGTCTCCATGATCATCTGGCGGTTGGTGGTGGTGTTGCCGACGACATGGATGCCGATATTGGTGGGCGGCGCGACGATGCTCGCACTGCCGGTGAGGTTGAGGGTCAGCGGCGCATCGGGCGACGCGGTGCCGAGGCCGACGCGGCCGGTCGTCTTGTCGACGAACACGGCCTCGGTCCAGGCGGCGCCGTCGGGCGAGACCTTCAAGTGGAAATTGTCGTCGCCGGCGAGGCCCATCTCGGCGCGGCCGGAATAGTTGGTCTGGTAGAGCAGCGAGGCGGTGTCCGACGCGGCGTGCTTGTTGAGCTTGGCCTGGACGCCGTTGCCGATGTTGTCGAACAGCAGCGCCGCGGACTTTGTGGCGAACTTGTTCGTCGTGTCGGCGGTGGTGTTGACGCCGAGCAGCGGCACGTTCTGCAAGCTCAGGATGCTGGCGTAATCGACCCAGGCGCTGCCGGTGAAGACGATGAGCTTGCTCTCGTCGACGACATAGGCGGCGAGGCCGGTGAACGGCGCGGCAAAGCGCCAGGCGCCGTCGGAGACGTAGGCGATCTTGTTGCTCTGGCCGGTCCAGGCGCCGCTCGCGGTGGCCTTGACGAGATAGGTGTCGCCGTCGGCGGGCGATGAGGGCGGCGCGGAGAGATCGCGGTCGAGGAAGCGGGCGAACAGCAGCGCGTCGAGCTGGAGCAAGGCGTCGTTGTGAGTGACGTGCTTTTGCGCCTGCGCGGCGGCGAGCAGCGGGAGGGCGGTGCGGGGGGTGGTGGTCATGTTGGAATCCGGAGTTCTCCCTCTCCCCCTTTTCGGGGGAGAGGGTTGGGGTGAGGGGGTGTCGAGCGAGGGGTGCTTGCGGCACCCCCTCACCCTGCCCTCTCCCCCGCTTCGCGGGGGCGAGGGTTCTTTCGAGTTAGCCGAATGTGACGTTCGCCGTTGTGCCGATGCCGCGGCCGAAGGCGGTGGAGAGTTGGTAGACGGTGAAGCGGAATGGCGTTGGCAGGCCGCCGGGGAAGTCCGCTGCGATTTGTGCGGCGGTGTAGAGCAATGATGGCATCGTCGATGAAAGCGTCCGCACGACGGCGGCGGAGGCATTGAGGATTTCGATGTCATAGGCCTCGGTCTCCTCGGCGAGCGGGACTTCGGTCTGGTCCCAGCTGTCGCCGCCGAGGCGGGTGCGGCGGATCCAGGCGAGCGCGAGGTCGCCGCCTTGCCAGTTCGCGGCGAGTTGCACCGGCGAGAGCGGGCGCAGGCCGATGGCGGCGAATTGCTCGGCGGCGATCTGGTAGCTCGGATCGGAGAGCGGCTTGTTCGGCGGACCCCAGGCGTAGTTGAAGGGCAGCGTCGCTTCGTTCTGTTTGAGGTCGAGCTGCTGTTGCGCGCCGTCGAGCAGGACGACTCGGGCGCCGGCGGCGACGGGACCGCGCATCGCAGTCTCGGTGCCGGCCTGGCCGCGCAGCAGGCGGGTCAGCGTCCATTCGTTCGGCGCGGTGAGCGTCGCGTTGGCGAATTGCAGGACTTCCCAGGCGCCGTCGGCGTTCTGGATCGCGAGGGCGTTGGCGCCGCCGAGGACAGCGAGATCGTCCTGTGCGCGCAAGGTGCCGCTGGAAAGACGGATGCGCAACGCGTTCACTTCGTCCCAGCGCCACAGCGGACCGGAATAGAAATCCGCGGTGGTGCGGCCCATCACGGCGGCGCGGGTCAGCGTGCGCGACAGCACGTAGTTGGAATCGCTCGCGCTGCGCAGGATCTGGATGCTGCCCGGCCACGGCGCGGCGTAAGCGGCGGCGGTTGGCGCCCAGGGCGTCTCCTTGCCGCTGAGTAGCGGCAGATCGAGGAAGATGACGAGCGCCCTGCCCGCCTGCGCGATCTGCTGCGCCTGGCCGGGCGCGCGCGATGGGCCGGTGAGCGGCTCGTAGAGCGACGGATCGGTGGCGACAGCCTCGACGGCGCGCGCGGCGCTGTCGTCGATCTGGGTGATGCGCAGGCGGTGGCTGCGGCCGGCGTTGGTCAGCACGATCTCGTCGGCGACGTCGCGGGCGAGTTGTGACGGCGGCAGCGCGAAGGACGCGGTCTCGCGCATCACCCAGGCATCCTGGAGCAAGCGCTCGCCGATGCCGATCGCCTGGCCCTGGTCCATCACGATGGGCAGCGACGAGGTCGCGACGCGGTTCGACGAGCCGGTGAGGTTTCGCGCCTCGGCGCTGGCCTGGCGATAATCGGCGTCGCTGTCGATATAGGAGATGCGCGAGGCGTTGGGCAGGTCGGTTTCCTGGGCGCGGATGAGCGTGAAGCCGAAGCTGGCGTCGCCGTCGGGCAGGACGAGATCGGTCTCGTCGAGCGCAATGGGATCGGGGCGGCCGCGCGGGACGAAGCGGACGACGCCTTCGCTCTCGACGGCGTCGAAGTGGAAGGCGAGCGCCAGCGGGGTCAGCGCGTCGCGCGGGCTCATCGTGTCGGTGACGGCGAAACCGGTGACGAGGCCGTCGAGCGCGGCGGTGTCGGTGTCCGTGAAGCCGCTGTCGGCGCAGACGGCATCGACGAGGTTTGCAAGCTGCACGGTGCCGAGGCGGCCGTTCAGCCAATGGCCGAGGCGCCAATTGCCGGCATCGCCCCAGACATCGTCACGCGCCGGGAAGAAGGGGTAAGGCCGCGCATCCCAGCACCACACATATATATTGGCGGTGTCGACCATGGAGCCGGCGTAATGCGTTGACGTCGGGTTGTTCGCGGCATTCGACCAGAAGGCGAGATGGGATTCGAGGAAACGGCGCTGGATCAGGTCATCGCGGTCGCCGGTGGAGAACCAGGGCAGCGCGCTTTCGGCGGATTTGGGATCGACGAAGACGTTGGGCTGGTTGGCGCCCTTGTCGATGGCGGGACAGCCGAGTTCGGCGAACCAGATGGGCTTGCTCTGCGGCGTCCAGGCGGTGGGGGAGGCGCTTTCGCTGCCGGTGGGACGGTCGTAATGCGCGTTGCTCCACCAATTCCACAGATCCTTCGCGCGCCAGACCCAGGGCTTGCCGAGACCATCGGTGATCGGGGTGCGGGTTTGCGCGGCGCGGTCGGCGTCCGACGCATAGAACCAGTCGTAGTCTTCGCCGCCTCGGATGTTCGATGTGAGATAGGCGCGGTCGTGCATGTCGGTCGGACCGGCAGGGGCGTAGTCGAGGCCGCCGTCGCGCCAATCGGCGAGCGGGAGGTAGTTGTCGATGCCGATGAAGTCGATGTTCGCGTCGGACCACAAGGGATCGAGGTTGAACAGCAGCGTGGCACTGCCGGTCTGGTGGTTGGCGTATTCGCTCCAATCGGCGGCGTAGCCGATCCTGGTGCTTGCGCCGAGGATGGCGCGGACATCGGCGGCGAGCGTCTTGAGCGCGGCGACGGCAGGATAGTGCGTGGCGCTGTCGCGCACGCGGGTGAGGCCTCTGAGCTCGCTGCCGATCAGGAAGGCATCGACGCTACCGGCCGCGGCGCAGAGCAGCGCGTAGTGCAGGATCATGCGGCGATAGCCCCAGTCGCTGCCGCCGGTCCAGGCGACATTGGTGTCGGTGACGGCGAAGTTTGCGGCGGTTGCGCTGCCGAAGAACGCGTTCACCTGCGTCGCGGCGGTGCTTGTCTGGTCGGGCGAGCCCGACGTGCCGGGTGCCGGCGAACAGGTGATCCGGCCGCGCCAGGGATAGGCGGCTTGCGGCGCCGCGCCGGTGTAGGGATCGGTGAGCGTGTTGCCGGACGGGATGTCCATGAAGACGAAGGGGCAGAACAGCACACGAAGGCCCCGCGCTTTCAGGTTCTGGATAGCGGCGATGACGCTGTCGTCGCTGGGCGTGCCGCCATAGGCGGGGCGATCGTCGATTTGACTCACGAGATGGGCGTCGGCGCGGGCGACGCCATCGACGGACCAGGTGACCGGATAGGTCATCTTGGCGGCGAGCTCGACGCCGGGCTTCAGGGTGCACGAACCGGCGCGCAGATCGCTGCCGAACCAGCCGACGACCAGCGAGGTGGCGGCGAGGTTCGGCGCCAGCGCGGTGAGCTCATCGAGCGAGGCGTCGAGGTCGGAGGTGCCGCTGGAATTGTGCGCGTTCTCCGGCGATGTCGCGCCTTCGCCGTCATCGTCGCTGACGATCCGGGATTCGTAGACGAACTCGCCGGCGCCGGGGATCAGCGCGACGCCGCCGAGGCGGTTCTCCAGCGCGGTGGAATCCGTGGCGGAGAGATTGTGGACGATCTCGAACTGGAGCTGCGGGATGCGGTTGCCGAAATCGGCGAGGGACATGTCCTCGAACACGATATAGGCGAGGCCACGAAAGGCCGGCGCGTTGTCGGCGCCCTCGATGTCGGCGATCAGGGGATCGGGGGTTTGCGTCTCGCTGCCGGGGTAGAGGCGCGTCGTGAAGCGCGAGATGTCGACCAGATTGCCGTCGGCCCAGACGCGGCCGATGCGCGTCGCGGTGGCGCACAGGCCGACCGCGAAGGAGATCGCATAGACATAGTCGGTCTCGCTGGCCGAGGCGCCGCCGATGCCTTTGCCGCCGCCGGTGCTGGTGGTCGCGGTGCTCTCTTTATATTGGCTGGCCCAGATGAGCTGGCCGGCGGCGCGGACGCGGCCATAGAGGCGCGGGATCGCGGCGCCTTCGGTCGAAGCCTGGATGCTGGTGTCGGAGAGACGCGGGCCGGTGCGGTGCTGGCCGGGGCTGAGCGCGGCGTCGATCTCGCTGCCGAGAAAAGCGCCGAGCGCGCCGCCGATCTGCGCGCCGCTGATGGTGGCGCCGAACAGCGAGACACTGCCGAGCAGCGAGGCGCCAACGCCGGAGCCGACTACGCCGAGGACGAGAGAGGCCATGGGATTCGCTTTCGAAGAGGCACAAACGAAAACGGCGGCCGAGGGGCCGCCGTTTTTTGGGATATCGATCGGGTGAAGCGATCAGGGCGTCGTCACGGCGGGCGCCAGCGCGGCGGCCTGGGCGAAATCGGCATCGGCGCCAGCCTTGTCGCCCAGCGCCTGTTTGGCGACACCGCGATTGTGATAGGCCTTCGCGAAATCGGGGTTCAGCGCGATCACTTGCGTGAAATCGGCGAGGGCCTTGTCATATTGCTTGAACTGCATGAAGGCGATGCCGCGATTTTCATAGGGCTGCCACATATTCGGCTCGAGCCGGATGGCGTCGTTGAAGGCCGGAAAGGCGTGATCGAAATCGCCCTTCTGCATGTAGGCGGCACCGAGATCCTGCAGCAGGATCACGGCCTGCTTTTTGGTCTGGAACATGTGACCTTCCAGCGCCGCGGTGCAGCTGGCGATCTGCAGGTCGACGGACACGCTGTTGTCGGAGCAGCGCGTGAGATCCGAATAGCGGCCTTCGCCGCCGGCGGCGAAGGCCGGCACGGTGGCCACGAGCAAAGCGGCGATGGCGAGGCCGTAACGCATGCTGTTTCTCCCGATCATGATTCCACTCTCCTGGTGTTCAAGGCGTCACGCTATAGCCGGCATATTCTTTGGCGATGCCCGGATCGATCGCCTGCGCCGCCGCGATGTCGGCGTTGCCGCCGGCGGCATCGCCGAGCTTCAGCTTCGCCAGACCACGGATATAGAAGGACGACGGTTCTTTGGCGTTCCCCGCAATCGCGGCGGTGTCGTCGGCGAGCACGGCGGCGTAATTGCCCAGGCGAAAATAGACGAAGGCGCGCGAGTTGAGCACGGCGGCGCGGCCGGGCTCCATCTGCAGCGATGTGTTGCAATCGGCCAGCGCGTCCGGGAGCTGTTGGCCCCAGGCCGCGCGCGCCCAGCAGCGGGTGTTGTAGACCGCGAAGGTCTCCAGCTTCAGCGCGATGGCTTGCGTGGTATCGGCAACCGAATCCGCGTATCGCCCGACGGCGTCGCGGCTATAGGCGCGGTAGAGGTAAAGCGGCGCGTAATTCGGCAGCAATGCGATGGCCTTGTCGAAATCGGCCAGCGCGTCTGTATTCTGCCCGAGGCCGTGGCGGGCGAGACCGCGGGCGGCGAGCGACAGCGCGGAATTCGGATTGAGGCCGAGCCCTTTATCGGCGTCCGCGACGGCCGGCGCATATTGCTTGAGGTTGACCCGAACGAAGGCACGCTGGGCATAGCCTTCATAAGCCTGCGGCGCCGCCGCGATCACCGCGTCGCTGTCGGTCAGCGCCAGCTCGTATTTGCCGAGCTCCTCATAGCATTGCGAACGCGCGAGCAGCGCCGAGGCGTTCGCAGGATCGCGCGAAAGAGCCTCGCCGAGCGTGGCAATCGCCAGATCGCAATGCCCCTGTCCGAATTGCGCCGTGCCAAGATTGACATAAGGCGGCGGCCAGGAGGGCTCGAGCTTGATCGCCGTTTCGGCATCGGCGGCGGCGCTGTCGAACTGATGCAGGCTGTTGTAGAACGCGCTGCGGCTGTTGTAGCCGTCCGGCATTTTGGGATCGAGGCGGATCGTCACGGCGATGTCCGCAATCGCCAAATCTACCTGGTTGTTGCAGGCATAGGCCGTGGCACGGTGGAAGTGAAGCGCAGCCACATCCGGCGCGATGCGGATGGCCTCGTCGAAATCGTGCACGGCATCGGCGCAGCGCGCGGTGGTGGACAGCGCGCGGCCGCGATATTTCAACGCGTCGATCATATCGGGCGAAAGCCTCAGGACGGCCGTCATGTCGGCGATCGTGCCGTCATATTGCCCCGCGTCGAAGCGCGTTTCGCCGCGCATCAACAGCGGCCGGACATCCTCGGGGTGGGCCGCGACGGCGGTGTCGGCGTCCGCCAGCGCTTCCGGGAATTTGGCCAAGCGGCGATAAGCGGCGTTACGATGGCTCAGCGTCGCCATGCGATCGTCGTCGCCAAGGCCAGCAGTGGCGAGGATCGCGGTGCAGGCCGCGATCTGCTGTGCCACGGTCGCCGGCGGCTTGCCTTTGCAAGCCATCGCCTGGGCATCGGAGCCGGCATAGATCGAATCCGGATCCGTCAGGCTGAACTCCAGGGCGACGGTCTTGACGGCCGCGACCGGCTTGCCGTCATGCACCGCCGGCTTGTAGCGCCAGGTGGTCACTGCGGCGAGCGCCGCGGCGTCGAGCCGCTCTGCGCCGCTCGATTTGACGACGGTGGCGTTCGAGACCGTGCCGTCTTCGCCGACGGTGAAGCGGACATAGACCTCGCCCTCCTCGCTCAGGCGGCGCGACAGTTCGGGGTAAAACGCCGAAATGTCGTGCGAGTTGAGCGGGACGGGCGACGTGTCGGCCGGGGCCGCGGCGCCCAACAGGAGAACGCAAACGGCTGCGACGGCAAAAGTCCCGGATTTGGACCGCATGAGAGTTCCAGAATTGAGTGTTGGAGAGTTGTAACGCAGGCCGCCACGGCCAGTTAAACACAGACAAGGCGGAAAGCGAAAGCGAGCTTGGACTTCCAGAACGGCGCGAAAGGCTCTTCGGCGACGCCGCGGTTCTGGCGGGCGTGGATCAGTGTCCGTATCGTGTTCGGTGCGCGATCGCCTTGCTGCTTGAGCCCGAGAACATGCTCGGCGACGATGCCGCAATGCTTGGCGGGACCGAAGGCCGACATGCGGAACAGCGCGACGTCGCCAGGCTTCAGATCGTCGCGGTCGATCTCGGTCAGATGGCGGCGCAGCGCGTTATATAAAGTCTCTCGGCGGCCGGCCTCGGCCCAATCGGGCGAATAGGGCGGCGGCTCTTCGGGCTCGTCGCCGTGAAGCTCGCGCCAGACGCCGCGAAGCAGCCCGAGGCAATCGCAGCCGGCACCCTTGACGCTCGCCTGGTGGACATAGGGCGTGCCGATCCAGGCGCGGGCGATGGGCACGATGTCAGTTGCCATAGCGGCTGCCTCCGTCGAGCAGTTGCGTCGTGGTGGGCGCGGAGAGCGCGGCGTCGTTGCCGGGCATGTAGGGGAAGCCGCGGAAATTGATGCCGTTGGCGAATTTCGTCTTGCATGTTGCGAACTGCTTGTCGCAACCGGCACTGAGCGTGAAGGCGTCGCCGGGCGCGATGGCTTCGCTCATCGCCTGCCACAGCTCGAGCGTGTCGGTGCCGTGGCGCTTGATCTGCGCGGCGCGGCCGGCGTTCGCGCCGGAGGTGAAGGTGAGCTTGCCGCCGCTGAACCAGCCAATGGCGTAAGCACCCAGATCGTTGGTCGTGAAACGGCGGGCATCGGTGACGATGGCGGCGGTGGCGCTCGCGGTGAAGGCCGACGATGAAATGTCCTTGCCGCAGCGTGCGTCGCCGAGATCGGCGTCGCAGGAATAGGCGTAGACGCGGCCGGTCGGCTGGCCCAGGCGCTGGGCGAGGCCGCGCAGCTCGGCGGTGAAGCCGGTGCGGCCGCGCTTGACCTCACCGAGATTGCCGCTGCGCATCAAGACGCGCTGGTCGGGCGCCGCCCAGTTGACGCGCCAGATCTCGATCGCGGCATCGTCGTAGAGGCCGGCGGCGAGGTCGGTTTCGTTGAGCGTGTCGGCGCTCAGCGCGCCGAGCACGGTGAGATTGTCGACGGCGAGACCGAGGGTGGACTGCACCTCGCTGGCGGTGAAGCCGGTGACGGCGGCGTAGGTCAGCGCGTCGAAGGTGACCGGTTCGTCGTGATCGGTGAAGCCTTGCGCGGCGCCGTCGCGGCGGATGATCTTCCAGCACCAGCACAAGGTGGTGGCGCCGGTGTCGAGATGGGCCTGCAGCCCGGTCGGGAGCGTTTTCATCTTAAATCTCTATGGAACGGATGGAGCCGGAGGGCCGGCAAATCACTTCAGGCCGAGCGATCGCTCAAGCCGCAGCTGGCGAAACAATGCCACACCCGCACACAGGAGCGGCAGCGGCATCAGAAAATTCCATTTGAACGCCAGAACGAGCACAACAACGATCATGAAAATCCAGAGGATCGCGTATTGCTGCCGCAGATTGAACCTTTGGTAGGCTTGGCGCACCTCGGGCGGCAGGGACGCCTTCCACGTCTCGCGATCGCGATAGTCCTGCCAGGGTGTTTTCAGGCGCATGAGACATTCTACACACGGATTTCGACCAGCGGAATATTTGGGATTTCGCCGGCGGTGAAGCTGGCGAGGTTGATGACGAGGCTGTCGCTGTCGAAACGCACCGGCGTATCGAATTCGAAGCCGGCGGTGAGCACGGCGCCGGAGGCCGGCGCTGTCGTAAAGGTGACGAGGCCGGTCGTGGTGTCGACGCTGAAGCCGGTGGTGCGCTCGGCGCCGGCGACGGCGATGCGCACTGTGCCGGCGACGGGCTTGGCGATGCTGCGCGTCCAGCTCGCGGGGCCGGAGGTGTAGGTCTTGGTCAGCTGGAACGACAGCGTGTGGCCGTCGCCGGTGCCGAGCGGTTGGTCGGTGGGTGCCGGCGTTGCGTCGGGCGCGCAGGATTTGAAGTCGCTCCAGTCCTTGTAGCGGAAGCCGTGCAGGCGGCCCTGGCGCGCTTCGTAGAACGCGATGACGGCGTGAAGGTCGCCGAGCGACTTGACGCCGTAGCCGGCATCGAAGCGGCGGCGCGAATTGGCCCACACTGCGTTGCGCTCCTCGAAGCCGGAGCCGAGGGTGACGATCTCGGTCTTGCGCTCGGGCCCGCCGGTGGCGTGGAACGCGATGGCGGTGGGGAAACGGATTTCGTGAAAGGTCATGAACATGCCTCATCGCGCCCGCGAGCGGGCGGATTCAAGTTTCGACATCGGTGAAGAAAAACTAGGCGCGGCCGAAGAACGCCTTCAGCCGTGCGATCATGTCGGCGCCGGAGCCCATCAACGCCGCAGCAAAGAGCGGGACGAAGCCCGCGATCCACAGCGTCCGAAGAATCGTCGCGGCCTGCGCGCTGCTGTAGAACGGCGCCGCACCCCACCTGTTCGCAACCCGATAGGTCATCCCTGCGGTCGGCGCCGCCGAGCCTGTGGCCTCGAGCCAAAGCGCGTAGACCATTGCCGCTGCCAGCACGAGGGCGCCGCTGGCCGCCAAAACATAAGACAGGCGAATCAAGTTCGTCCGCAAGAGTGACGGCGGCTCCTCCGCCGTATCGTCGCCATCGTCGTCCGGTTCGGCGGCGATGTCGCGGCGCACGATGCGCGCGACATACCAAAGCAGCAGCGGCAGCACGACCATGCCGGCCAGCATGATCCAATAGACGATCGCGAAATTCTGCTTCACATAGAGCATGCCGAACACATGACCATTGGCCCAGGGGAGCCAAACGGGCGTGGTCTGCACGGCCGTCGGCACGGCCGAACCGATCAAATGGTAACCGGCAAAAGCATTGGCCGAATTCGCGATCGCGCCGATCAGCAAGAGAAACAGAAACGCCCAGCGCCTGTCGTACAACACCGCGATCATATTCGTCATGGCGCGAGTGTAACGGCGGGCCGGCATTCTCACAAATTCCTTTGGCCGCGCGCCAAGGCGCGGCTCAGCATCGCGGCGATTTGCGATTCCGATTTGAGGAAGCTTTGCGCGTCGTGGGCGGTGACGTTGAGCGTGACCTGGCCGCGGCCGAGCGCGCTGTTCGGCGCGATGGCGCCGGCGCTGTGCGGCACGAAAAGCTCCGGCCCCTGCTCGCCGACGAGATAGGGCGTGCCGGCGTCGACCGGGCCGCCGGCAGCGCGGGCGCCGCCGACGGGCAAGATCGCGCCGGCGATGGAGGTCAGCACGCTCTCGATCGGCTTGACGATGAACTGCGTCGTGGCGATGCGGTCGAAGTCGGACAGGATCGCGGAGACGAGCTGGTCCATCGAGGTTTTGCCGGAGAGCACGGCGCGCGCGATCGTGTTCTCGACCGAGGAAAAGCTGCGCTTGACGGCGGTTTCGATGGAGGTGGTGGCGCTCTGCACCGGGCCGCCGACGAAGGCGGAGAGCGCGTCGGCGGCGGCGGAGAGGCTTTGGTCGAGGGGCGTGTCGGGCATCGGTTCAATCCGGGTGTTGCAGCATCAGGGTTTCGAGATCGGCGCGGGCGAGCGGCGCGGCGCGCCGCGGCGGCGTGGTGAGCGCGCGCCATTCGGGCAGCGACAGCGCCCAGAAAGTCTGCGGCGTCAGGCGCAAACTGGCGAGGCCGTGGCTCAACCAGTCGCGCCAGCGAAAGGGATATTGTCTGCCCCGCGCCCTACTGCTTCGCTGTTTGAGGACGCCCCGGCAAGACCAGCGGCGTTGAACGCGTCGGTCACGGCGGCGACGAGCGTGCCGAGATCGCAGGGCAGACGCAGCACGTCGGCTGGGCTGAGATCGTGACCCCCGCCGCGCAGCAGCGCCGCCGCGACAATGGCGAGATCGGCGGCGCGCACGGTCTTGAGCCGCGCGGCGACGTCGGAGAGATCGGCGAGGCCGAGGCCGTCCTCGATCTCGGCGAGGGCGCCGAGGGTGAGAAGGAGGCGGTAACTGCGGCCGCCGGCGTCGAGCGCGGCTTCGCCGCGAATGCGATTGGGCATGGGTGAACTCCAATAACCTCTTCCGCTTGCGGGAGAGGTCGAACGGCGCGAAGCGACGTTCGGGTGAGGGGAAGCGGTGCGGGCGGCGTGCCCCCACCCGAAATCGCTTCGCGATTTCGACCTCTCCCGCAAGCGGGAGAGATTAGATGGATGCAAACGTCAGCGCGCCCGCTGAGGCGAGCGAGAGGGAGAGTTTGAGCTCACCGTCATACGGGCCTTCATATTGCAGCGAAGTCACCTTGAACGGGCCGCTGATCGTCCCGAAGCTGGGGATCACCAGCGTCCAGTTGGGCGTCGCCTGGTTGAAGAAGGCGGCGCGCAACGCGGCGTCCGAGGCGGCGTCCTTGAACACGCCGGAGCCGGAGACCGTCGCGGTCTTGACGCCGCCGCCGGTGAGCACCTCACGCCATTGATCGGCAGAGTCGGCGTTGGTGACGTCGATCGCCTGGGCGTTGAACGCCAGCGTGGTGGCGCGCAGGCCGGCGACAGTGGTGAAGACTTCCGGCGACGCGCCGTCGCCGATCTTGATGAGCAGGTCTTTGCCTTTTTGGGCGGTCATTCTTGTTCTCCTATTGGGGTTCGAGCAGCGCCTTGAAGCGCAGCTGCGCGTGCACGGTTTCGCCGTCGCTTTCGCGATTGCTTTCGCTTTCGAGCCAGCGCAGATCGATCAGGGCCTGACCGTCGATGGTGAGTTCGGCACCGTTGAGCGCGTCGACCACTGCTTCCGCCGCGAGGCGGGTCTCGCGGCGGCCGGCGGCGCGCGACCAGATGTGGACGGTCAGTGCGTGGGCGCTGCCCGGCTCGGTTGCGGTGCTCCAGTCGCTTTCGCGGTCGTCACCGATCACGATGTAGGGAAAGGCGCTGCCGCGCGGCACGGCGTCGAAGATCCGCGGCGGATCGCCGACGGCGTCGCGCACCGCGTCGCTCGCGGCGAGCGTGGCGAAGATCGCTTGCTGCAAGGCCCAGCTCGCGGCGCTCATGTCAGTTCCTCGCACAGCAGCGTGACGGCGGATTCACGGGCGCCGGCATCGAGCACGGCGTGGACGCGGAAGACGCGGCCGGAGATCTGGGCGCGCTGGCCGGCGGCAAGATCGGCGCGGCGGCGCAGGACGATACGGTGGCGGATTCGCGATTCCAGATGGTCGGCGCCGACGCTGTCGGTGGCGCCTTGTGGCTGCAGCGCGACCCAGACGGTGGCGAAGGCCTCCCAGGATTCGGTGAAGCCGCCGCCGCCATCGGGCGTGAGCGTGCGCGCGACGAGCGTCGCGCGCTGTGTCAGGGTCGAGAGCATGGTGGGCTCAGAGCTTGAGGTTGCGATAGGGCGCGAGTAGCGCGAGGCAGTCGAGCGGGAGCTCGGCGGGGGCTTCGCCGCGGTTCTCGTAGAGGAACGCGATCAGTTCGAGCAGCGCCTGGCGCAGCGGGGCGGGGACATCCGTGGCGGCGTCGCCATAGCCGGCGGTGAAGGCGACCGCGACGGCGTTGAACGGACGCAGATCGGTGGGCGGCGTGCAGGGCTCGGCGAAGACGATGCGGTTTGCGGCGCGGTCGGCGCTGTAGGTCGCGGGATCGACGGTGTGGGCGGTGCCGTCGCGCGCATAGAGCGTGAGCGATAGCACCGTTTGCAGCGGCGGGAGCGGAATGGCGAGCGGCTGTGACCAGGTGTCGAGCCACAGCGTCCAACTCTGGGTGACCAGCGCGCGGCCGGTGTGCCATTCGGCGCGAGCACGCGCGGCGGAGATAATTGTCGTGACCAGCGCGTCGTCGTCGGTGGTGTCGAGCTTGAGATGCGATTTCGCCTCCGCGAGCGTGATGGGCTCGAGAGCGGGCGGGGATGTGAGCGTGAGGGGCATGGGGAATCCTGGATTTAAAGAGGCAAACGCCGACGCATAACCTCTCCCGCTTGCGGGAGAGGTCGGCGAGCGCAGCGAGACGGGTGAGGGGGACGACGCGAGCGCCAGCGCATGCTTCGTCCCCCTCACCTAGCAAAATCCAAGCACTTAGCTTCGCGAAGTGCTCAGCCAAGTGCAGGATTTTGCGTCCTCTCCCGCAAGCGGGAGAGGTTAGGAAACCGCGAACTTCATGAGCTTGATGGCTTCGAAGTTCTGGACGCCGCCGCCGACACGCTTGGTGGTGTAGAACAAGACGTAAGGCTTGGCGCTGTAGGGATCGCGCAAGGTGCGGATGCCGACGCGGTCGACGATGAGGTAGCCGCGCGCGAAATCGCCGAACGCGATCGAGTAGCTGCCGGACGCGATGTCGGGCATGTCCTCGGCTTCCGCCACCGGATAGCCCAGCAGCGTCGGCGGCTGGCCAGCGGCGCTACCCGGCTGCCAGATGTAATTGCCGGTCGAGTCCTTGAACTTGCGGATCGCGCTTTCGGTCTTGCGGTTCATCACCCAGGTGCCGTTGGCGCGGTAGGCCTGTTTCGGCGCATAGGCGAGATTGACCAGGCTGTCGGTCGGGTTGGACGACGCGAAGGCGCCGTCGGCACCGGACGCGACGTAACCGATCTTGGTCCAGGCCCAGGACGCGTCGGCGACGATGGTCTCCGACAGGAAGCCCTTGGGCTGGGTCGTGCCGTTGCCGGAGACGAAGGCGGCGCCTTCCTGTTCGGCGAACACGATCTGCACTTCGCCGGCGAGCCATTGCTCGATGTTGACCGCGCTGTCGTCGAGCAGGACGGGCGAGGCGGCGGGCATCGCGTAGAGCTCCATCGCGGGGAAGTCGATCACCGCGAGAGTCGGCGTGCCCGTGGCAGGACGCGAGTCGGTCTCGGCGACCCAGCCGGTGGCGGCGCCGGCGGTGGCGATGGGCTTGCGATAGACATTGCCGCCGATCTGCCGGACCGAGGCGATGGCGCGGATCGGCGAGGCCTTCGCCAGCACGCGGTCGATGGTGGTCTCGATCTCGAGCGGGACGGTGTAGCCGCCATCGGCGTTGGAGCCGGCGCTGAGCGTCTTGATCTCCAGCGCGTCGAGGCCGCCGCTGTCGCCCTTGCGGACGTAGCGGTCGAACGCGGCCTTGCGCTCGATCGCGTCGCGATCGGTGGGTTTGCGCTCGGCGCCACCGCCGAGGCTGGGGCGCGAGGCGGCGAGGGTCAATTCGTCGAGGGCGCGCTTCTGCTCGACCAGCGCCTTGTCGATGCGGTCGACCTTCTCGTCGGTGACGACGTCGGCGGAGCGGCGCTCCAGCGCGGCGAGGCGCTCGTCATTGGCGCCCTTGAAGCTTTCGAAGGCGCGCAGGAAATCGTCGAACGCGTCCTTGATCTCGGGCGTGGCGGCTTTGGTTTCGTAGTCCATGTTTTTCTCCTTGGTTTTTACTTTCCTCCCCCGTGGTTACGGGGGAGGTGGATGGCCCGTACTTCACGGGCCAGACGGAGGGGGCGAGCTCGGTGCTCGCCCCCTCCACCGCAAGTGCGGTCCCCCTCCCCCGTAACCACGGGGGAGGAAACGACACGCAACATCGCGCTTGCCTTGCGTAGATCGCCGGCGAGTGCGTTCTTCTTTCCGATTCCCGTCACGCCGCTGCCCTGCAGCAGCGGAAAGGTGACGACGGAGATTTCCCACAGCTCGATCTCGAGCAGGGTGCGCGTGCCGGAAGCGGCGTCGCGGCGGGCGCGCAAGGTGCGGAAGCCGATGGAGAGACCGTCGAGCGCGCCGGCGCGGATCAGCTCGGCGACGTCGCGGCCGCGCATCGAGTCCTCGGCCAGGCGGCCGCGCACAATGAGGCCGCGGGAATCTTCGCGGATCTCCTGCCATACGCCGATCGGCTCGTGCGCGAAGTGCTGGTAGAGCATGCGCACGCGCGCCGGCGGGCGGCGCTTCAGGGATTGAGTGAACGCCCCGGGGGCGACGATGTCGCCCGCACCGTCGGCCACGTGGAAGAGCGAGGCATAGCCTTCGAACTCGTCGCGGCCGAGCGCGGCGATGCGCGCAGGCGTAGTCGTGCGCGCGAGCCGAGGCCCCGCGTATTGGATGATGGTCATGGTGCTCTGCTTTCACCTCCCCAGCATGGGGAGGTCGACGCGCGAAGCGCGTCGGGTGGGGATGTGATTCAACGGATGGTGCGAGGTTGACTCCCCCACCCGACAGGTTCGCTTCGCTCACTGTCGACCTCCCCATGCTGGGGAGGTGAAACTAGGGTTTGCGATCCAGCTTGTTCTCGATTCTTGCCAGCGCCGCTTTCATGTCGGCGATCTGCTCTTCGAGGACGGCGACGCGCTCGATCGCGGCCTGGTCGCGCGCCAGAGCGCGTTCGAGGTCGCTGATGCGCTCGGCGGCCGAGCCGGCCCAGAACAGGGCGCCGGCGGTCTGCAACAAAAAAGCCGCCACGAGGGCGGCCGGGATCCTGCGCTCCAGCGCGGGCTGGAACGTTTCGGCGAGGGTCATGGAGCTTCGTCCGCTTTCAAATGGTATTCGAGCAAGCCCACCATGCTGCTGAGCGCTTTCAGGTGCGCTGCGTCTTGCGCGGCGCAATAGTCCTGCATGCCAAAGGCGACACGAATGAGGATGCCCGGGTTGCTGTCATCTTCGGGCGACCAGACCCAGCCCGAAAGAACCCTCAGATCGTTCACACGCTGCCAGAACGAAAAATACTCACCGTCCATCCCGCGACGGGGCGTTTCGTCGTAGCGGGTCTGCAGGAGAACGCGCCGCCATGCGCCCGCGATGCGGCCGCCCAAATTCGGAGGAATAGCGGCTTCGCAGCGCACTGGAAGAACATTGTGATAATCCGCCGGGGACATTTTGCCAAAGCCGGTTCCGCCTTGGCGGCCACGCTCGGAATAAAGGAAGAGCGGTACGTCGGTATGCACGACCAGGATTTGCGCCGGATTGCTCTTCAGCGCGACAAAGCCTTCTTCGTGCGATCCCATCGAAGGCGAAAAGTGCATCCACAGCACGACGTCATCGCCAAACACTTCGCGAAACACCCATCGCACGACGCTGGTATAGTCCCAGTAGCGATCGACATTCCACACGCGCGATTCTGGCTCGAGGTGGCCGCCGGGCTTTTCTGGCGCCGCGCCCATGCACAACAGCGACAGCAAAGCGAGCGCCGGATAGCGCCAGCCGGAGAAACCGATGCGCTTCATCGTCAATTCCTATTTATGCGCGTCGGCGGCGGTGGCGTAGAGCTTGCCTTCGCCGAAGGCGAGGAAGAGATGCAAGGTCTTGATCTGCGACAGACCGAGCTGCAGGTCGGGACGGCCAAAGCACGCGAGCGGCTGGTCGTGTCCTTCGCAGCCATCATTGCTGTCGTCGACGACGCGGATGGCGGGATAGGCGATGGCGAGGCCACCCGCCGACAGCATCTTGAACGGATGCGGATCGGTGAGCACCGAATAGCCGACGCCGAACACCCGGCGCGCAATGGAGAGCGGCATGGTCCCGCTGTTCTGCGCGCCGAACGCGGCGGTCACGTCCTTGCCGTCGAGCTGCATGGTGAAGACGATGCGGCCCATGTCGTCGCGGTGGAATGGCAGGATCGCGGCGCTGTCGGACCAGGTGACGCCGGCGCCCGCACAATGCTCCGGCGCGAAGAGATTGAGCTTGCCGTTCGCGAAGTCGAGCTCGAGATCGGCATTGGCGGCGAGACCGGAGCCCAGCACGCCGATGGTGCCGGCGGGCAGGGACGCACCCTGGGGCAGCAGCAGCACCGGCACCTGGGTGCCGGTGACGACGCCGAATTTCAGCTCCGGCAAGATCACCTCGTTGCGGATCGATACGCCGTGATAGACGAGCGCGCTGCGCCCCAGATGATCGACATGCAGGCCGAGGCCGGTCGCGAAAGCTTCGCTGACGCCCGATTGCGGCGTGCCGAGCTCGAGCGCCATCGCCTGCTCGGCGCCGTCGATCTTCACGGGCACGCGGATCGCGCCGTCGGGCGTCAGCGTGATGGCAAGCGTGCCCATCGCCTGCAGCGCGCAGGTCTCGGCAGCGTGGACCGGCGCGGCGAGAAGCAGCGCGGCGGCGAAAGCGATTGCGAATGTTCTCATGGTCGTTTCCCTTCCCGGCATCGGATCAGCCATCTTGTTTCAGCCGGGCCGCGAGATCGGCGGCGGCCTGGACGATGGTGGCGCGCTGCTTTGCGTCGCCGGTCTTGCAGTAATCGCGCATGGCGAAGCCGATCGCAATCAGCAGGTTGGTCTTGTCGCCGCCATCATTGCTCGGCGTCGTGATCTGTCCGGCCATGCCGCCGCCCCAGGTGGAGAAATGCAGGATGTCGCCGTCGACGAAAACGCTTTCGCTCGCCACGGGTTCGGGCTGGGCAAAGCGCGTCTGTAGCAGCATCGCGCGCCAGTCCTCGACGAGCTGCGCGCCGAGCGCGGCGTCGATGGGACGCTCGCAGCGTGCCGGCTTCACCGTGCGCCAGTCGGGACTGGGCATGCCGACTTCGAGATCGGCGATCTCCTTCACGTCGGCGCGCGCGTCGCGTCCCGCCGCCAGGTCCTGATCGCGCTGGCGGATGTCGTCGGCGAGCACTTGATAGCCCCATAACATGGTGGGCGGGTCCAGCAGGACGATGGAATAGCGGCCGTCCTTGACATGCAGCGCGACGGCGAATTCGCGCTGGAAGGACTGTACCGCGATCATGCGGGCCGGATAGTCCGGCGTGTAGAGGTCCTTGAATACGCCGTACAAGATGCCGTCGAAATCGTTTTCGTCGCTGAGCGCCGGATCTTCGGGCAGCAGGTGATCGCCGGCGATTGCGGCGGACGTCAACATCAGCAGCGCCGCGGCGATCAGGGCCGGGAGTTTTCGGAATGGTCGGGCGGAGATCATGGCGGTTCCAAACTCAATGCGACCGCGCGAGCGCGACGGCTGCCTTGGCAATGCCCGGCAAGCCGGCGCGGTCGTGCGTCACGCAGTAATTTTGCAAGTCATCGGCCAGTCCCAGAAGCCGGTCCGGCGGCGAGCCCCTGTTGGGCGTCCAGACCTGACCGTAGAGAAACTGTGTCTGCATCTGGCCCGGCGGCTGCTCGAAATTTTCGCGCATCGAGAAGTGAACCTCGATGCCATCCAGGCCCATTGCGACATCGTCGGAAAACCGCGTGCCCAAAAGGACGACGCGCCAGGCGGCGACGAGGCTTTGTCCCAGCGGCTTGGCGATGGCGGCCTCGCAATGCACAGACGGCTTACCGGCGCGGCCGAGCGAGAGGCCGAAGACGGTATAGCCGCCGGATGTTTCGCGCAGGCCGACGGCGTAACGATCCGAAAAGGCGGGCGCGGCGATCATGCGCACCATCACGTCGGTCTGCAGGAACGGCGCGAAGGCCTTGTCGTAGCCCCACTTCAGATAGCTGTCGTCACCCATGGCGAAGACGGAGCCCTCCGGCACCAGATGATCGCGCATGGGACAGCCCGGCGGCGCGGCGCGGGCCGTGGCGGCGCACAGCAGCGCGGCGCAGAGAACGGTTTGCTTCAGCATCGGCATCTCCCCGTTGCTCATCCTAGCACATCGCCCGAGCCGGCGGGGCCGTAGCCGGCGGCGGCGCGCTTTTCGTCCTGGCTCAGGAAGGTCGCGGCGTTGAGGCGGTCCCAGACGGTCTCGCGCTCCAGCGCCAGGGCGTCGACCGCGTCGCTGTCGAAGCCGAGGCGTAGATTGTCGCCGAAGCGGGGGGCGAGCCAGCGGGTCAGCGCGGCAGTGGTGCGGCCGACGAGCGGCAGCACCGTCTGGCGCCAGAAGCTTAAGTTTGCCTCGCGGTAATTCGAATAGGTGTTGTCACCGGGAATGCCGAGCAGCATGGGCGGCACGCCGAAGGCCAGCGCGATCTCGCGCGCCGCGACGTCGCGGGTCGTCGAGAAATCCATGTCGGCGGGGGTGTAGCTCATGCTTTTCCAGTCGAGGCCGCCTTCGAGCACCATCGGACGGCCGGCATTGCCGGCGCCCTGATAGGCGTCTTCGAGCTCGCGCTTGAGGCGGGCGAACTGATCGTCGGTCAGGCCGGGTGCGCCATCGGGGCCGCGATAGACCAGCGCGCCGGAAGGCCGCGCCGCGTTGTCGAGCAGCGCCTTGGTCCAGGCGGCGCCGGCATTGTGGACCTCGATCGCGTTGGCGGCGGCCTCGACGGGCGAGAGGCCGTAGTAATCGTCGAGCGGGTGGAACAACGTGGTGTGGAGCACGGGAAGGAATCCGGTCGCCGTGTCGCGCGCGATGCGGGTGGTGCGGCCGTCGACGGTGTAGTCGTAGGCGGCGGGCCAGCCGCGCGCGCCCGGCACCACCGCGACGCGGTCGGGACGCAGATTGTAGAGCGCGCGCACCGCGCCGCCGGCGCTGGCGGCTTCGAGATAGGCGTTGCCGGCGCATTGCAGGAAGCCATACCAGCGCGCGAAGAACGCGGTGCCGTCTTCTTCCGGATTGGGGCGGCTGAGGAGCGTGAGCAGCGGATGCGCCGCGAGCTCGGCGTCGCCGTCATAGAGCAGGAAGGGGACGGAGGCGGCGCTCTCGGCGATGGTGCGGACGCAGCGATAGACGATGGCGTTCTTCATGACGCCCTCGCGCGCCAGGCCGGCATAGTCGCGCGGCGACCAGCGGGCCGCGGCGTTGAGGTGGAGCGCGATAAGGGGCGGATTGGATTTGGTGACGAGCGGCGGCGCCGCGCGGCGGAGGAATTCGAACATGGGTGTTTGCTTTCGTTAGAGCGCGCTTTTCCTCCCCCCGTGGTTACGGGGGAGGTGTCGAGCGAAGCGAGACGGAGGGGGCCAGCGGCGCGAAGCGGCGCTTGTGGCCGCCCCCTCCACCGCGAAGTGCGGTCCCTCTCCCCCGTAACAACGGGGGAGGAAAAAAGATTCAGTGCTGCTGCTGTTGCTGCGACTTGTCGTGCCAGAACTGGGCTTGCGTGTCGTCCTGCGCGACGCCGCGGCCGAAGTGGTACATCGCCGCGATCTGCGCCATGGCGCGCGGGTCGCCGGCTTTCGCGGCGAGCTCGTACCAGTGGAACGCCTGCACCGGATCGGCGGGGACGCCTTCGCCCAAGTCGTACATCTTGCCGAGCAGGCCGGCGGCCTGGCCGGTGAGGCCGGCATCGATCGCGGCGTGCAGCCAGTGCATCGCCTGCGGATAATCCTTTGCGGTGCCGAGGCCCGCTTCGTAGCGCGTGCCGAGCGTCACCATCGCGCCGAGATCGCCGGCGGCCGCGGCCTTGTGGAACCATTCGTTCGCGGCCGAGTCATCCTGTGCGACGCCGTTGCCGGTGGCATAGCGCGTGCCCATCGCCATCATCGCCGGGGCCGAGCCGAGCGCGGCGGCTTGCTGATCGAGCGTCAGAGCCTGCGCCGGGTCCTTGTCGATCAGCGAGCCGTCACTCGCCATCCAGGCGAGTTCGGCGACCGCGTCGGGCTCTTTCGCGGCGGCGGATTTGCGGATCCAGTCGAGACCGGAGAGGTCTCCATTATAGAGCGCGGCATTGCCAAGCAGCAGCATGGCACGGGCGTCGCCCTTGTCGGCCCTGGCTTGCGCATCGGGCGGCAGATCGCCGTCCGGCATTTTCTGCAGGATGTAGCCGCTCGATTTGATACAGACGAACAAGCGCTTGGCCGGACCGGGCGCGCTCGCCCACCACGAGCAGTAATCGGCATGTGCACCGGGCGGGCCGCTGTCGGCAGCGACGGCGGCGGTGGAGACGAGAAGCGCGCAGCACAGCGGCAGCAGATTTCGCATGGTTCTTCCCCTGTTGCCGGTCGCGGGCGCCAGCATTGCGGTCAGATTATCACGGCGGCGCATGTCACAGCGACCGGATTTTGGGTGCGGCTTTGCGCACCGATGGAAACAGATGCGTAAGCGCCCAGACCAGCGCATCCATCCGGTCGGGGCTGTGGCCGGTGCCATCATAGGTGCACATCTGGTCTTCGAGCTCGGGCAGCGCGGCGACGTGGTGGATGCGGCCGGCTTCGTAGTGCGAGGCGCAGGGCGTGGCGCGGGTGCGCTTGTCGCGCGTCGCGTGGACGAGCTGGAGCGGCAGATGCGGATGCTCCTGGAGCAGCACGGCACGCACCATCTCGCCGCCCTGGTTGGCTTCGGCGATGACGGCGTCGGCCTGGTAATGTTCGTAGGCGTCGGCGACGCGCTGCGCCCATTGGTTCGGCGTGCAGCCGCCGGCGGACATGTCGGCGAGGACGTAGCCGTCGGGTTCGACCTTGATGTCTTTTTTGTTGTCGCTCTCGCTCGCGCAAACGCTCGTTCCAGCGACCACGATTCCGCATTCGTCGCCGTGACTGGAGATCGGCGGATCGACGGCGACGACGATGCGGGCGAGCGGCGGGGCTTCGCGGACGCGGTTGTCCTCGATCCAGGCGCGGCGCCACAATGCGTCGTCATTGTCCTCGATCAATTCGGCCTCGAGCTCCTGGCGGCCGAGGCGCGAGCCGCCATAGCGGCGCTCCATCGTCTCGAGGAATCCGGGCGCGAGATTGGCGATGTTCGCGGCGGACGAGCCCCGCGTCACCGCGACGTCGGGCGACGCGAGCAGATCCTTGAGCGCGGCGATGTTGCGCGGCGTGGTGGTGATCGCCATGCGCGGATCGCTGCCGACGCGCAGGCTCATCAGCGCCATGTCGAGCGCGCCTTGCGGGTCGGGCCATTTGCAGAACTCGTCGGCCCAGATGGTATCGAACTGGTGGCCGCGGATGCCGTCGGGCTCGTCGGCGCTGAGCACCGTGGCGATCGCGCCATTGGCGAATTTGATGCGGCGGTTGGCGGGCTCGAAAGTCGCGCTCTCGCAGATGGTTTTGAGGCCGGCGACGCCTTCGATCATGACGGCACGCGCGTCGTTGAAGGTGGCACCGATGAGGCCGATGCGTTGCATGGTGCCTTGGTGGACGCCTTCCGCGATCCATTCGGCGCCGCTACGCGTCTTTCCGGCGCCGCGGCCGCCGAGAAACAGCCAGATGCGCCAGGGGTCTTCGGGCGGGAGCTGTTCGATCCGGGCGTGGCGGTACCAGTCCTCGTCGAAGAAGTGGAGTTGGTCGTCATTGAGCCTCTCCAGTGCGCTTAGGCGCTCTTCCGGGCTCAGTTGTTCCCATAAGTCGGCCGTATACGTCTGCTCGTGTTTCCTTGGGCTTGTGGGATTTCTTGGTTTTGCGCAGAGAGGCACGCTTCATCTCCATCTCGGTGAGGCGCTCCAATTGCGTCTGGATGCGCGCCAAAGTGCGCGCGTGCTGCTCACGCTCTTCGGGTTTGTCGTCGTATTCGTTCTTGTCATTCTTTTTGTCCGACATCTGCATGCTGGTCCGCTCGATGCGGATCATCTGTCGGTTCAATTCTTCGAAGAGTCGTTTGACCATGTCGTCGATCCATCCCGTCGGGATGTCCTCTGCGCTGATGTTGATCCAATGGTTGGGATGCGTGCGCGCGTAAACGCGCGCGCCGTCTTCGGGCGTCGTTGTCATCTGCTCACACTTGTGGGGATATACGGGAGATGGTCGTTTGACCGACTCGGTTCAAGGGGTGCGTGCAAAAAATCTTTGCGAGTCGTTCGCTTAGCTTATCCCCGTGCGATTGCTTTTATCGGTGCGCTTTGCGCGGAGATTTTTGCGCGGCGTCGGGGATAGAGAAAATTGACGCAGTGCGGTGACGGAAAAATCTTTTAGCGCGAAAATAGTTTTTGGAGCGCTAACCGATGACAAACCTGTTCTTGGGAAGCGGTTCGCGGAGGGGTAAGATCGGCTCATCCGTGATGGAGAGCGGGCATGCACAAAGGCGTCGTCCTTGCGACCGTGATGATCGGGATGCTGGTCGCGTGCCTGGCGATCGCGATGGTGCTGGAGCCGATCCTGACCGCGTCTTACGCCGTCACGCTGCGCAATCCTGTGTCGGGCCAGCGTGTCGCTTGCCGCGTCAGCCTTCCGAGAGGGCAGAGCCCGCAATACAAATTCCGGATGTGCGTCATGGCGTGCCGCGCGCGGGGATACAGCGAAGGGCGGCCGGAGCACGACGGCGTCATCGATTTCTTCGACCGTGCGCGTTATCTGCAGCAAATGAAGCGCGTCGAGGCATTCATTCCGCCGGCGTGCCGGGTGGTGTGACGGATAATCGGCAGCGTGTTGTATCGGCAGCAATTCAAATCATCGGCAGCGATGTCTGCGGCGACACCCCCTCACCCTGCCCTCTCCCCCAAAGTGGGGGGCGAGGGTTCTTTTGCGTTAAGACCTAAAGCCTTGATTGTGCCGCAAATATGGGCGACGTACGGCGCCCATGAACGGGCTGCTCGATAGCATCGGCGAAAATCTGCGTGCGCTGGCGGGATTCTTCGTCACGCGAAGGCGTTTCTTCGCGCCGCTGTTCGCGATCCTCACCGCCGCCATCGCGGTGCCGCTGGCGCTTTTGGTCATGGCGCCGACCATCCTGTCGTGGTTTGCCTCGCCGCTCGATCTGTCCAAGGACCTCTATGCCGTCAACCGGCCGATCGCGTTTACCTTCCTCGACGCGGCGGGCAATGAGGTCGGGCATCGCGGCGCGATCATCGGCAAGCGCCTCACGCTGGAGCAGATGCCGGCTTACCTGCCGGCGGCTTTCATCGCGATGGAGGACCGCAATTTCTACAATCACGGCGGGTTCGACCCGAAGGGGCTGGCGCGCGCGCTGTGGACCAACTTCCGCGCCGGGCACACGGTGCAGGGCGGCTCGACCATCACGCAGCAGACGGTGAAAATCGTCTTCCTGACGCAGGAGCGCACGCTCAACCGCAAGCTCGAAGAACTGCTCGACGCGACGCGCCTCGAAAAGACGCTGAGCAAGAAGCAGATCCTGGAGCTTTATCTCAACCGCATCTATCTGGGCTCGGGCGCCTATGGCGTGGACGGCGCGGCGCATGTCTATTTCAACAAATCGGCGTCGGAGCTGACGCTGCCGGAAGCGGCGATGCTGGCGACGCTGACGCGCGCGCCGAGCGCGTTCTCGCCGCGCCGCGACTTGCCCAAGGCGCAGGCGCGCGCCGCCATCGTGCTGCGCGCGATGGTCGAGACCGGCGCGATCACGCAGGCTGAGGCGGATGCCGCCAAGGCGACGCCGGCGATCGTCACCGAGCACGCCAGCGCCGACGCGCGCAATTTCTATTTCGACACCGCGGCCGACGAAGCGACGCGGCTGGCGACGCATGACGGCGTGGCGCCGAATGTCGACCTCATCGTGCACACCACGCTGGAGCCCTGGATTCAGGACGCGGCGCAAAGCAATGCGCGCAAGATCATCGCCAAGAGCGGCCCCAAGGTGCACGCGAGCGAGGCGGCGGCGGTCGTCATGAAGCCGGATGGCGCAGTGGTCGCGCTGGTCGGCGGCACGGACTATGACGAGAGCACCTTCAACCGCGCGACGCAGGCGCATCGCCAGCCGGGCTCGGCCTTCAAGCCGTTCGTCTATCTGGCGGCACTGGAGAGCGGGCTGGAGCCATGGGACGTGCGCGCCGACGAGCCGGTCGATATCGACGGCTGGACGCCGACCAATTTCGGCGGGCGGTCGTTCGGCACGCTGACGCTGGCCGACGCGCTGGCGCATTCGGTCAACACGATCACCGCCAATTTGGCGCAGGAGGTCGGCGTCAGCACGGTGATCGCGGCGGCGCAGCGCTGCGGCATCCAGTCCAAGCTGGTGGAGAACGCGTCGATCGCGTTGGGCACCTCGGAAGTCACGCCGCTGGAGCTGACGCGCGCCTATGCGGTGTTCGCGGGCGGCGGGCTGGTCGTCTATCCCTACTTCGTGACGCAGGTCGAGGATCGCAGCGGCAAGGTGCTCTACGCGCGCAAGCCCGACGCCTATCGCGAGCGCATCGTGGCGAGCCATGTGAACCGCGATCTGGTCGCGATGCTCAACGGCGTGACGACGCACGGCACCGGCATGTCGGCGGCGATCCCCGGCCACGAAGCGGGTGGCAAGACCGGCACGACGCAGGATTTCCACGACGCGTGGTTCGTCGGCTTCACGGCGGATTACGTCGCGGCGGTGTGGGTCGGCAATGACGATTCGACGCCGATGAAGAACGTCACCGGCGGCACGCTGCCGGCGCAGATCTGGCACGCGACCATGTTGGTGGCGGAGAAGGGCCTGCCGTCGACCAAGCTCGACAAATCGGACATGCAGCCGCCGGCCGACGACACCTCGGTGTTCGGCGGCGATACGGTCACGACGACAGGCGCCGACGACGAGGCCGGCGGCGGCTATGTCACCGGCGGCGGCGGCGACAATGGTTATCAAGGTGGGGGCGATCAGGGCGACGGCGACCAGCCGCCTGACGCCGACCGCCGCGGCGGCGGCGACCACAAGAATTTCTGGGACTGGCTGTTCAACCGGCGCGGCCGCGATTCCCAAGGCCGCCCCGCCGTGCCGCAGGACGGCCAGCAGAACGGCCAGCAGAACGGCGGCGACACGCAGCAGGGCGATACGAATTAGTCGCGGTGCGATCGTTCGCTCAGCTATTTCCACAACATAGCTGTCATCCCCGGCGAGCGCGCGCTTCGCGCGCGAGGGAAGGGACCCAGACCAATCCGCTTGGGAAGTGCCAAAGCGTGGAGCGGTGATTTTTCCGAACCTGCGCGGAAGCGGCTTGGCCTGGATCGCTTCGCTCGCGGGGATGACAGGGAGTTTTTTGCGGCGTTGAAGCGACCCAAAGGAAAGAGGTACGCTCGAACCTTCAGAGCGGGGGGATTTTACGATGCAATTGCGTTGGGCCGTGTTCGCGGCGGGCATGCTTGCGGCCGTGCAGCCGGCCGCGGCGCAGACCTTGCCGCCGGTCGAGGCGTTCGGCGACCTGCCGTTCATCAGCCAGCCGCAGCTGTCGCCCGACGGAAAGCATTTCGCCGGCATCCAGTCGCTGGACGGCAAGCCGGCGGCGGTCGTCTATACGGTCAACTCGCCCGATCCGCCGCAGGTCTTCGCTTCGGACAACTGGCTGGTGCACTCGGTGCATTGGGTGAAGAACGACCGCGTCGTGATGTTCACCAAGACGAGCCAGGCCATCCCGTTCGGCAGCAATCCGGACCTGCACACCTGGTATCGCGCGATCTCGCTACAGGTCGGCGGCACCGACTGGGTGCAGCTGTTCGACCGGCGCAACGAGTCGGTGAGCATGAACTCGTCGACCGCCGACATCGTGGACAAGATGCCGGACGATCCCAATTCGATCCTGATGCCGTTGTGGACGCGGCCGGCCAACGACCGGGTCGACAACGATCCGAATTCGAGCGTCGGGGGCGGCTATGGCGGCGATTACCGGTTCAGCCTCTATCGCGTCGACGTGCATACCGGCAACGCCGCCATCGTCGAGGACGGCGGCAAGCGCGGCGGCACCTGGCTCAGCGACGGGACCGGCGGCGTGGTGGGACGCGTCGACTGGACGCCGTCGCCGCAGACCGGCCATCTCTTCATCAAGAATGGCGGCAGCTGGAGCCAGGTGCGCGACTTCGAATATGGCGAAGGCAATACGGTGCAGGGCCTGCTCTATGACGGCGCGGCGCTGGCCTTCGCGCAGCGCAACGAGCAGGGCCGGATGGCGCTGTACCGCATGGACCGGACGACCGGCGCGACGGGCACGCCGCTGTTCAGCGATCCGCATTACGACTTCGCGGACACGCTGGCGGACGATTGGACGGACCGCGTGATCGGCGTGTCCTATGGTGTCGACAAGGCGGAATATGTCTATTTCGATCCAGCCCGCGCGGCCTTGCAGCACCGCATCGCGGAGGCATTTCCCGGCGAGGACGCGCATGCGGTGTCGGCGACGCAGAGCGGCGACAAGGTCATCGTCGCGGTGGAATCGCCGCAGCGGCCGCGCACCTATTACTTCATGGAGCGCGACACGCATTACATCGCGAAGATCGCCTCGGCCTATCCGAATCTCAAAGCGACCGATCTGGGCGAGATGAAGCCGTATCCTTACAAGGCGCGCGATGGGCTCGACATCGCGGCCTATCTGACGCTGCCGCCGGGGCGGCCGGCGAAGAACCTGCCGCTGGTGGTGATGCCGCATGGCGGGCCGGATGGACGCGACACGATCGGCTTCGACTGGTGGGCGCAGTTCCTCGCCAACCGCGGCTATGCCGTGCTGCAGCCCAATTTCCGCGGCTCGTTCGGCTATGGCCTCGCGTTCAGCGTCGCCGGGCGCCTGCAATGGGGACGCCAGATCCAGGACGACATCTCCGACGGGGTGAAGAAGGCGATCGCCGACGGCATCGCGGACGGCAAGCGCGTGTGCATCGTCGGCGCGAGCTTCGGCGGTTATGCCGCGCTGGCCGGCGCGACCTTCTCGCCCGATCTCTATGCCTGCGCCGCGAGCATCGCGGGGCCGTCCGATCTGGGGCGGATGATGAACGACGAGCGGCGCATCTACGGCACGAACTCCTCATCGGTGAAATTCTGGGAGCAGCGCATGGGCACGGATTCGGCGAGCTTCGACGCGGCGTCGCCCGCGCTGCATGCCGGCCAAGTGCGGGCGCCGGTCCTCCTGATGCACGGCAAGCTCGACACCACCGTGGCCTATGCCGAGAGCGAGGAGGAGCAGGACGCGCTGACACGCGCCGGCAAGAAGGTCGAGCTGGTGACGTTCGACGCCGACGATCATTATCTCACGCTGGCGGAAACGCGGATCAAGATGCTGACGACGCTGGAAGCGTTCCTCAAGGCGAATATCGGCAATTGAGGATTTCGAGGCCGGACGGGCTGCAGGTGTAGGGCAACATGCGCATTGCATTGAAAACTCTCGCCGTCCTCGTGATCGGCACGCTGCTCGGACTCGGCGTGACATGGTTCACCGTGGTGCGCGGGACGATGGGTGGCGGCGTCAGTGACGGGCCGTGGAAGACGAGCCTCTATACCGGATCGAGCACCGGCGGCGCGGCGTTGCGCGCCTCGGTCGCGGTGCATGGGCTGCTGGCGCTCAATCGCAACGAGACGATCTACTACACCGCGGCGACGGACAGTGGCGGCGCGCCGCTGAGCGGAGCTTGCAGCTATACGGTCGAAGGGCGCGATCCGCCGACGCGGTGGTGGAGCATCACCGCCTATGGCACCGACGACTACCTGATCCCCAATCCAGCAGGCGTCTATTCGGCTTCGATGAACTCGGTGAAACGCGCGGACGATGGCGGCTTCGTCGTGACCGTTGCGAAAGATGCGCACGGCGACAACGCGATCCCGGTCGGCGATGGGCCCTTCAACCTGACGCTGCGGCTCTACAATCCGAATCCCGAGGTGGCGGCCGATCCGGCGCATGTCGCGCTGCCGGTCATCAAGAAGGAGCATTGCGCATGAACGGGCTGATGCGCGCCGCGCTGTGGGGTCTCGCGACGGTGGCGGTCGCGGCGGCGGTGCACATTGGCAGCGTCCATGCGTTGCCGCATCTCATCATGGGAGGGGCGATGCACGTCATCGAAGGCCGGGTCGGGATCAATCACATGGCCTTCGCCGGGCGGCCGAACGCGGCGTCGCGCGGCGTGGTGCGGCCGTCGCCGGACCTGCTCTATTCGACCTGTGTGTTCGATCTCAGCCATGGTCCGGTGCGCGTGCGGGCCAGCGCGATGCCCGACACCTATTGGTCGGTCTCGCTGTTCGACGCCGACACCAACAATTTCTATGTCCTCAACGACCGGCAGGCGAAGACCGGAGGGGTGGATTTCACCATCGTGCCGCCGAGCCAGGACAAGCAGCCGTTCGGCAACGTCGTGCGGTCGCCGACCGTGCGCGGGCTGGTGCTGTTCCGCACCCTGATCGACGACGAGGCGAAGCTCAAAGAGATCGACGCGGCGCGGCGGCATGCGTCGTGCGCGCCGTTTCAGGCGGGCTGAGGCTTCAGAAGAAGCGCAGGATCGCGGCGACGGCCGCCCCCAGCAGGTCCGCGACGGCCACCAGCGCCTGCGCATAGGCCGGCACACTCTGCGCCGCGTCCTGCGGCTTTTGCGGCTTGAGCGGCGAAACGCCCTGCGGCGCGGCGGAGTCGGCGAGCCAGGATTGGCACAGCGCGCGCTGCCCATAGTCCCACACCGGCGACGGCGCGGCCATGTTGGCGCCGATGCGCTTCAGCGCCGACGCCGCGGACGCCTTGTCGCCGGCCTCGCAGGCGAAGAAAAACTCCTCGTCCATCACCCAGGGATCGGGAAAGGCGGCCGCGATCTGCTCGAACGATTGGCGCATGCGGGGCCAGTCGGCCCTGGTGGTGCCGAACAGGTCGTCACCGTCGCAATGACAAAGGCGGACGACGGTGTAGAGCCGGGCGTACATCTGATCGCCCGAATGCGCTGCGGTGCGGCGCGCCGCATCCCGGATCGCCGCGTCCACCGCCGCGAAATTGCTCTTGGGGTCGTGCAGCAGCCGCGAAAGGTAATGGCCGTAGATCGGCGTGTAATCGGGAAAGCGGCCGGCGCCTTCGGCGAGCAGCGCATCGCGGCGCGCCTGCTGCCCATATTCGCCGCCCACCGCCTCGATCATCATCGCGTACCACTCGGGATCGGCGCTCGCGACGGCCTTGTGCGCCAGGAGATAATCCTCCGCCTGCTTCAGGAGGGCATGGGCCTGGACGCCATAGCGGGCGCCCTGCTGAACGTCGTCATCCTCATTGGCATAGCTCTCGAGCATCCAGGCCTGCTGGATCAGCAGCCACGCATACATGACGTGCGGGGTCGGTGCGTCCGGAAATTTCGCCGCCCACCCCTGCGTCTTGGCTTCGAGCATGGCAAAGCCTGCGCTGTCGTGCGCCACGCCCTGGGGCTCGCTGACATTGATGCTGCGATAAAGAAGGTCGAGTTCCCACTCGCCCATCGTGGTGCGGCTGGCGGCGGCGCGGTAGCCGTCCGCCTTGGCGTCGAAGAACGCGAAATCGCCGGCCAGGAACGCATGGCGGGCGATGATCGGGACGATGGCCTCGTAGGACATCTCCGTCACGCCTTGCGGCATCACCGACTGGATGGTGCGCGGCCGGCCGGGCAGAAGATCGTCGGGCGAGCCGGGGATGACGATCTCGCCGGGGCCGCCGGGCGGCGGCGCATCGGCGAAGGCGGGCGCGGTGAGCGCGAACAGCAGGGTGACGGCGGCCGGAAAACGCATCGCAAATCTTTCGGGCGAGGGACCCGGGCAGGATGACCCAAAGACCTTAATGCGGCATTGCGCCGGAGTTTACGATTTGCGCGGAGGACCGCGCTTTGCGCTAGGATGCGGCGTCGAAATTCCCAAGGGGTCCCGATGGTTCGCACTCTTCTCGCTCTTGCGTTTGTCGTGAGCCTTGGCGGTATCGCGCAGGCCGCGCCGGCCCCGTTGACGAAAATTCGTTTCGTCACCGACTGGAAGGCGCAGGCGGAGCATGGTGGGTTCTACGAGGCGCTCGCCGAGGGGCTCTACAAGAAGGCCGGGCTCGACGTCACGATCATCGAGGGCGGGCCGACCGTGAACGTGCCGCAGATGCTGGCCGGCGGGGCGGCGGATTTCGGCATCGGCTCGGACAATTTCATCGCGCTCAACCTCGTCAAGCAGAATGCCGGCATCAAGGCGGTGATGGCGGTGTTCCAGAAGAACCCGCAGGTTCTGATCACCCATCCGCGCGCGGACGTGAAGAAGCTCGCCGACATGAAGGGCATGCCGATCATGATCGGCGATGCCGCGACGGTGGCCTGGTGGCCGTGGCTGCGCGTCAAATACGGCTTCAGCGACACGCAGATCCGCCGCTACACCTTCAACCTGGCGCCGTTCCTGGTGGACCCGAAGGCGATCCAGGAAGGCTATCTGTCGAGCGAGCCGTTCACCATCGAGACGACGGCGCATTTCAAGCCGCAGGTCTTCCTGCTCGCCGACAATGGCTATCCCGGCTACGCCAATATGGTGTTCGTGACGCAGAAATGGATCGACACCAACCCGAAGGTGGTGCAGGCCTTCGTCACGGCGACGCAGGCGGGGTGGCTGCACTACCTGGGCGGCAATGCGGCGCCGGCCAATGCGCTGATCAAGCACGACAACCCGGAGATGAACGACGCGCTGATCCGCCAAGCCATCGCCAAGCTGAAGGCCTATGGCATCGTGCTGTCGGGCGATGCGGCGACACTGGGGCTCGGCACGATGACGGATGCGCGGTGGAAATTCTTCTTCGACACGATGGTGGCGGACGGGCTGTATCCCAAGACCCTGCCCTACAAAAATGCCTACGATTTGCGCTTCGTCCGCGCTTTGCCGATGAATTTCCAGTAGCCGTGACGATCTTCACGCTGTTCGGGTTCATGCTTGCGCCGTTTGTCGTGATCGCGCTGACGCTCGGCGTCTTCTGCGTGTTCTGGGCGGTGCTGGCTGTCCCGTTCCGCTTCGCCTTCGGGCAGAACTGGTCCATTGCGGCCACCGCGGGGGCGACGGCCTGCGTGGCTGCCGCCGCGGTGGCGTTGATCGCGGCGCCGGAGAAAATGGCCCTGCTTTACCACGCGGCGCGGGGACTGTTCGGCGTCGCTTGATTTGTGGCGAGGGGGCAAGCACCTTGTCGCCATGTCACTCCTCTCCCTCTCCGGCATCGCCAAGAAATTCGACTCGGGCACGCAGGCGATCGCGCGGCTCGATCTCGAGGTCGCGGCGCATGAATTCCTCTCGCTGGTGGGGCCGAGCGGCTGCGGCAAGTCGACGGCGCTGCGCATCGCGGCGGGGCTGCTGACGCCCGATGCCGGGACGGTGACGTTCCCGAGCGGCAAGCCGGAGCTCGGCTTCGTGTTCCAGGAGCCGACGCTGATGCCGTGGGCGAGCGCGCTGAACAATGTGCGGCTGCCGCTCGACCTCAAGCATATGAACAAGAGCGAGGCGAACGACCGCGCGGCGAAGGCCTTGCAGCGTGTGGGCCTTGGCGGGTTCGAGAAGGCTTTCCCGCGCGAGCTCTCCGGCGGGATGAAGATGCGGGTGTCGATCGCGCGCGCGCTAGCGGCGGAGCCCAGGCTGCTGCTGCTCGACGAGCCGTTCGCGGCGCTCGACGAGCTGACGCGGCAGGCGCTCAACGACGACCTGCTCGCCCTGTGGGCCGAGGACAAGCTGACCGTGCTGTTCGTGACGCACAGCGTGTATGAAAGCACCTATCTGTCGACGCGCGTGGTGGTAATGACACCGCGGCCGGGACGCGTCGCCGCCGATATCGCGCTCAGCCCGCCGCCGGTGCGCGACGAAAGCTGGCGGCTGAGCGCGGCGTTCACGGCAGAAGCCGCGCGCGTGTCGGCGGCGCTCAAGGCGGCGATGGTGGCGGCATGAACGCGGCGCTGAAATACATCGTGCCGGCCCTGGTCGGCGTCGCGGCGATCGCGTTCTGGGAATGGTGGGTGCACGCCTCGGGCGTCTCGCCCCTGGTGCTGTCGGCGCCGAGCGATATCGCGCGCGCCTATGCGGAGAACTGGGGCACGCTGGCGTCGGCGCTGTGGTTCACCCTCAAGATCACGGTGGAGGCGTTCGTGCTGGCAACGGTGGCGGGCGTCGCGCTGGCGGTGCTGTTCAGCCAGAGCCGGATCGTCGAATACGCGCTCTATCCCTATGCCGTGGTGCTGCAGGTGACGCCGGTGGTGGCGATCGCGCCCCTGCTGCTGATCTGGGTCGGCTATGACAACGTCAACGAAGTTCTGGTGGTGCTGGCGTGGATCATCGCGTTCTTCACCATCCTGTCGAACACGGTGACGGGCCTGCGCTCGGCGGATCACAATCTGATCGACCTGATGAAGCTCTATGGCGCGTCGCGCTGGCAGGTCTTGTGGCGGCTGCAGCTGCCGAGCGCCCTGCCCTTTCTGCTGGCGGGCATGAAGATCTCCGGCGGGCTGGCGCTGATCGGCGCGGTGACGGCGGAGTTCGTCGCGGGCTCGGGCAACGATCTGGGGCTGGGCTGGATCATCACGCTGGCGGGACGCGCCAATGACACGGCGGAAGAGTTCGCGGCACTGTCGCTGCTCTCGATCCTCGGCATCCTCATTCTGTTCGCGATGACCGCGCTGGAATGGGCCCTGCTCCACCGCTGGCACGACAGCGCGGTGAAGAAGCAGGGTTGACGGTATATGAGTTATTACTCATAATCCAGCATGACGAACAGCACCCGTCCGCTGCACTGGATTGCTTCAAGCAAGAAGGATTTCCAAGCGTTTCCGGAGGATGTTCAGGACGGTTTCGGTTACGCGCTCCATCGCGTGCAGGTCGGCGAGCATCCACCCGAGGCGAAACCGTGGAAAGGCTTGGGCAGCGGCGTATTCGAACTCGCCGACGTGTTCGACGGCGACGCCTACAGAACCGTCTATGCCGTCCGCTTTAGAGAGGCGATCTACGTGCTGCATGCATTCAAGAAGAAGTCGAAACACGGCATCGCCACGCCGGCGAGCGATATTGCACTGGTCAAACGGCGATTGGCGGAGGCGATGCGCGACCATACCAAGAGATTCGGACAGGAGACGTGACATGGCGCGCAAGATGAAGATCGAATACGGCAGCGGGAATATCTTCGCCGATCTGGGGTTTCCGGATCCGGAGACACATCTGCTTAAGGCGAACATCGTCGCGGAAATCCAACGCCTGACTACGGAGCGTAAGTTGACACAGGAAGGCGCCGGCAAGCGCATGGGGATCAGCCAGCCCGAGGTCTCGCGGTTGTTCAAGGGGCATTTCCGTGAGTACTCGGTCGAGCGGCTGATGGGCTTTCTGACCGCGTTCGATCGTGATGTCGAGATCGTGGTGCGGCCGCATAAGAAGGCGGGGAGGACGGGCAAGATCAGCTTTACGCCCGTTCCGGTTTAAAAAAATCAACCCGCCCGCTTCATCGGCACGAGCCGCACCGTCGAGCTGCCCTTGGCGAGAACGGCGCCGGCCTCGTTGCGGATCAGGCCTTCGAGGAACGCCGTCGATTTGCCGCGGCGCTCGATCCAGGCTTCGGCGACGATCAGGCCGGGGTTCGCGGCCTGCAGGAAGCTGACCTTGATCTCCAGGCTCAGCGGCGAGAACTCATAATTCGTCGCGGCCATCACGACATGCGCCATCGCGGCGTCGATCCAGCCGGTGATGAAGCCACCCTGCACGATGCCGCCGGAGTGACACATGTCCATCGCCGCGCGGTAGTGGATGATGGCGCGGCCGCTCTCGCCGTGGTCGATCACTTTCTCCAGGCCCAGCTTCGCGGAGAGGGCGTGGGGCTTGGCCTCGTGCTCGGTCATGCGATGCTGTCCACCGCGATGGGTGCCTTGGCCGGCGCGGTCTCGGCCATCGCGAACATCGCGACGAGGCTGACCGCGGTGGCGGCGAGCAGATACCAGGACGGCGCCAGCGGATTGCCGGTGATGTGGATCAGCCAGGCGATCAAGGGCTGGGTCGAGCCGCCGAAGATGAAGATCGAGGTCGCGTAGACCGTGGCGAACAAGCCGCCGCGCACGCGCTTGGGCAGCGCCTCGCCGAACGCGACGTAGAACGCGCCGGAGCTGACATTGAGCAGGATCGAGAGCAGCGCGGTGCCGAACAGCAGCGCGGTGGTCGAGCGCTGGTCGACGATCAGCAGGAACACGGGATAGACCGCGATCAGGAACAGCGCGCGCGGCACGATCATCAGGCGGCGGCGGCCGAAGATGTCGGACAGCCAGCCGCCGGCGAGCGAGGCGGCGACGCCGAACACGCCGTTGACCAGCGTGGCGCTGAACGACTGCGACGAGCCCATGTGCAGCGTGGTGCGTGCGAAGGTCGTCATGTAGTTGAGCACGTACGTCGCTACCGTGCCGCCGGCGAGGATGGCGAGGCCCGACGCGATGGCGCGGCCGTGATCGTTGAGGATGCCGAAGGCGCCGGCGCTCTTTGCGTCATAGGCCGGAAGATGGTCGGGGGCGTGCAACGTCTCGGGCAGGGAGCGGCGGATGTAGAGCCCAAACGGCAAGGTCAGCGCGCCGAGCAGGAAGGCGATGCGCCAGCCGTAAAGGTCAAGGCTCGATTCCGACAGCAGGAACGACAGGCCGAAGCCGACACCGCCGCCGACCACGGCGGCGACGCTCTGGCTCGCGCTCTGCCACGAGGCGTAGAGGCCGCGGCGGTTGGCGGGCGCGGTCTCGACCAGATAGGCGGTGGTCGGCCCGACCTCGCCGCCGAGCGCGAAGCCCTGCAGCAGGCGGGCCAGCACCGCGAGAACCGGCGCGACATAGCCGATGCTGGAATAGGGCGGGATCAGCGCGAGCGAAAGGATCGCCAGGCCCATCAGCGTGAAGCTGAGCAGCATCGCGGGGCGGCGGCCGACGCGATCGGCATAGAAGCCGATGATGATGCCGCCCAGCGGGCGCAGCGCGAAGCCGGCCCAGAAGGTGCCGAGCGAGGCCATCAGGCTGCCGAACTCGGAGTTGGTGATGCCGTGCGCGCCGGAGGGGAAGAAGGCGTGGCCGATCGCGGCGGCGAAGAACGCGAAGGTCGTGAAGTCGTAAAACTCCAGCGCATTGCCGATCACCGCCGCGGTGACGTGGCGGCGCTTGATGGTCGGTGCGGCGGCGATATCGGTCACGAAGTCCCCGGATGCTGAGCCGACAGCTTTGCACGATGGGCGGGGGCGGAGTCTATGGTGCCGCGCCGTCGGGCCTGGCGATCAGGTCCTTGGGCACCAGCGCGATGGCGGGGAGGATGAGGGCGTAGACGATGGTGGTCGCGGCGACGCAGACGACGAAGCCGCCGTAATACTCATAGAGCTCGGTTCCGAGCAGATTGCCGAAATTGGCGGCAAGCGCGAACATGCTCCACGCCAGCATCATCAGCGTGCCTTCGAGGCCTTTGGGACACGAGCGGATGAGAAGGTCCATATAGGCCGCGTTGGCGACGCCGCCCATCAGGCCCATCGGCACGGCCGCGATCAGCACCGCATTCGCGGAATGCACGAAGAGCAGCGGCACCATCTGCGGGATCGCGGCAAGGGTGCCGCCCCACAGCAGTGCGGACAGCGGGTAGCGCGGGCTCAGATAGCCGAACAGCAGAAAGGTGGGCACGAACGAGATCGCGAAGATCGCGTTGTAGAGGCCCCATTGCGCGTCGCTCGCGTGCAGGGTGTTGGAGAGATAGTACTGCAGCACCGTCGTGCCGCCGGGCGAGAAATTCCACAAGAGCCAGCACGCCAGCGCGGGGTAGATCGGCCGGTGGGCGAAAAGGCGCTTGAGGTCGCCGATCAGGTCGCGCGGCGCGTCGGTGTCGCGCTTCAGATGATCGAAGACGGCGGCGGGCTTCCACAGGCCGAGCAGCGCGATTGCGGCCATGATCGCGGCAAGCACGAGGAACAGGAGACGGACCGCGCCGGGCGCATCGTCGGCTTCGAGCCAGCCGCTCAGCACGCCGCCGAAGGCGAGCGCGGCGAAGGAGGTGAGCGTGTGCCGGCGAAATTCCACAACGCGCTGATGCGGCCGGACATCGACAGCTGCTGCCCGATGGCGGCGCCCAGGCCGTTCCACGCGCTCCACAGGAACAGGAAGCACGCGATGCCGAGCAGCGAGGCGGCGAGCAGCATCGGCAGTGACAGCGGCAGGAAGGCGAAGACCGCGTAGAGCAATGCCGCGAGCGCGCCGAACAGGATCAGATAGCCGCGGTCGCCCAGACCGAACGGGCTCCAGAAATCGCGCACGACTCCGAAGACGAAGGAGAAATAGGCCGGGATCGCGGCCCAGAGCGAAAACGCGGCGAGGCCGCTGGCCGACAGATGCAGCTTGTTCTTCAGCACGAAGGACAGCGGGATGACGTGGAAGCCGGAGGTCGGGTTGATGAAATACAGTGCGACGATCACGACGCCGCAATAGACGAGGATGCGGCTGCGGCCGGCGGTGTCAGACATCGCGCGCCGCCAGGATGCGGCCGAGCGGGCCGCGCAAGGTGAAGGCGAGGATGCCGCCGACTGCGGCGATGACGGCGTGCAGCGCCCAGAACTGCGGCTGCGTCATGCGCTCGTAGAAGGTGCCGATCCAGCCCAGGGTCGTATTGGCGATGAACAGCGTCATCAGCGCGACGCCCATCAGGGTCGCCTTGAATTGCGGCGGCGCGGCGCGGCTGACCAGCGCGAGCAGGGTCGGCCAGTAATAGAGGAACGCGATGCCGAGGACGAAATCGTAGGCGATGGGCACCAGCACGGGCACACGCGTGTAGAGCGCGCAGCCGGCGGCGAGGATGAGATTGGCGAAGCTCGCCATGAAGGCGCCGGCGCCGATCTTGGCGATCTCGCCGGGCTCGCCGCCATGGCGGCCCTGCCAGCGCCAGAGCGCGAACAGGAGCGGCACGGCGAGGATGCTGACGAAGGAATCGATGGAGTTGAACCAGGCCGGCGGGACGTGGAAGCGCCCTATGTCGAGATCGACATGGCCGTTGATCCAGAGGATCGCGACATTGCCGTTCTGGGAATAGGCGATGGAGTGGAAGATGGAGATGCCCATCACGGCGAACAGCGCCCAGATGGTGCGTTTTTGCGCCGGCGTCAGCGGCACCGAAGCGGTGGCGGCGGCGGGCGCGGCACGCTGCGATTCGGACAGCTCGCGATAGCCGGCAAGGTAGGTGGCGAGGCCGATCAGCATCAGGATGCTGGCGAGGCCGAAGCCGGCATGCCAGCCCCATTCCTGCGCGAGATAGCCGCACACGATCGGCCCCGCGACGGCGCCGACATTGATGCCGATGGAGAAGATCGAGAAGCCGCGGGTGCGGCCGGCCGCGTCGTCCTCGGCGTAGAGGCCGCCGACCTGGGTGGAGATGTTGCCCTTGAGCAGGCCGCAGCCGAGGATCAGGAGCAGGAGTGCGAGCAGGAACGAGGCGTCGAACGCCATCGCGAGATGGCCCAGGCTCATCAGCACGGCGCCGAGCACCACGGCGTTGCGGCGGCCGAGCCAGCGGTCGGCGATCAGGCCGCCGAATACCGGGGTGAAATAGACCAGACCTGCGTAGAGGCCGTAGATCTGCGAGGTGAGCGCGACGGTGGTCATGCGCCCGAAGACGGCCTCCAGCACGAAGCGGAAGGTCGCGAAGCCCACCACGTGCTCGATGCGGCCGGGCAGAAGCAGCGCCTGGCTCATGTACAGCACCAGGAGCGCGATCATCCCGTAATAGGAGAAGCGCTCCCACGCCTCGGTGAAGGCGAGATAGGCGAGCGCGCGCGGCTCGCCGAAGAAGGTGCGGGCGGCGCGTTCAGACATGCGAGGCCGTCAGGCGCGCGAGTCGGGCACGCTCGGATTTCTCGGCATCGGAGAGCTCGAGCGCCGCGGCCAGCGCGAATTGCGCTTTCGCATCGTCTTTCCGGCCCAACCAGAGCAGCGCCTCGCCCCATTTCAGGTGCAGGCGGCCCCAGTTCGGCGTGTGGCGGGCGGCATCCGCGAACTTGGCAAGCGCGAGGTCGGAGCGGTTGCTTGCGACAAGCGCCTCGCCCCACAGCTCCAGCGGATCGGCGAAGGCGGGTCCTTTTTGATGCGCGAGATCGAACTGCGCGATGGCGCCGTTGAAATCGCCGGCGCGCAACAGCATCTCGCCCCGGTCGGCATAGGCGTAAGGGATCGACGGCGCGGCGGCGATGGCGCGTGCGAACCAGGTCTCGGCCTGGCGCCGGTCGCGTGCCAGTGCCGCGATCACGCCGCGGACGCGCAGGCAGTGATAGCAATCGAGCGGTGTCGGCGCGATCGTCGCCGACGCGGCGGCAAGGTCTCCGGCCTGCGCCTGCGCGAAGGCGAGCAGCGGCACCACCTGCGTCGCCGTCACGGTCGCAGCCAGGCGCGGCACGTGCGCATTGTCGGCCGCGATCGCCGCCGCATAGTCGCGGGCCGCGCCGATGGCCGCGGTCCAGTCGCCGGTCGCAACTGCCAGGTAATAACGCGCGCGCGGATCGCTCTGGCTGAACACGGCGCCGAGGGCATGGGCCTCTTCGAGCAGGTGGCGACTTGCCGCGGGGTCGTGCAGCCGCGCGGCGGCCTGGGCGTTGCGCGTCTTCTGTACAGCCACGCTGCACAGCACGTTGCAGAGGTTCATCATGTGCCCGAAGTCGCCGAGTTCTTCGGACGCGTTGTAGCGCGCCGAATCCTGCGCATAGGCGTAGCCGAGCTCGCGGAACTGCGGCGCCTCGTCCTCCCGGCGCTGGTTCGGGATGATGCGCGCCTGGCGCAGCACGTCCTCGTCATGTCCGAGGATCGCGGAGTCGTCCATCATCTCCATATGGCCGGAGGTTTGCTTCGGCGCGAACGCGACCGACATCTGCGCCCGCAGATGCGCCAGCCGCATATCGCCGATGGCGCCAACGGTGGTGTTCGCCCACAGGGAATAGACATTGCCGCGGTCGTCATCGGTCGCGGCCAGCATCGCGTTGTGCCCGGCGGCGGCATAGGCCTCCGCCAGGCGATTGTTGCCGCCGAGATAGAGGATGTAGTTGGAAGGCTCGAAGGTCGCGAAAATCTGCTCCGCCGCTTTCTGCTCCAGGGCGTCGAGCTGGTTCGCGGCGCCGGTGTAGACGAAAGTCTGACTGTCGAGCATCACGGTCAGCACGATCCTGCCGCCGTCCAGCATGCGGACATTGCCGGTGAGCGGGCGCTCATTGCCGAACCATTGCCGCAGATAGCGCCAGGCCTGCGCGAGCGACACGCCGGTCTCGGGAATCTCGACCTTGATGTCGCCTTCGCGGTCCTTCTGGACATGCCGGGATTGCGCCAGCGAGTTGGCGTCGGCGAAATCGCGGATCGCGGCGATCTTGTTGGTGAGGTCGTCGGCCACGACGTCGCCGCCCATGCCGGCCTGCGCGAAGGCGGGCGGGACGGCGAAAGCCTCGACCACGACACCGTCCGCCTGGCTCGCATTCCACACCGCGACGATGAGACCGGTCACGACGGCAAGGCCGAGCGCCACGACCATGATCTGGAGCGCGCCCTTCATCTGGTCGTTGAAGCGGCGCCAGCGCAGATGGCTGAGCTCGAACGCATTCTGCTCGATCAGGCTGTCGCTTTGCAGACGGGTCAGGCGGAGCTGCTCGGCGAGATAGGCGTCGGCCGTGGCGCGGCTGGCGCCGGCGAGCGCCACGGTTTCCGCGGCCCTGCCGCCCGGCCGTGTGGCGGAGCCGTCCACATCGTCACCGCTCATGGCGCGCGCTTGCGGGCAGGGAACCTGGACGCCGCGTGCCGCTCGTCTTTCGCCATGAACTACTCCCCGCCGGTTCCATTCGGGCCTCAGGGATCGCGGGATTTCAAGCAAAATCGCGGAAATCTTGTTTCCACGTCACAAAGATGTATTTCTCCGCAAATTACACAATCTGTGTGTGAAGCATTGAAGTTTGCGGCGCGGCATGTGATTTAGCCCTTATGGCCAAGGTCCAGGACCCGCAGATGCTGACCGCGAACCGTCTGGTGGACGGGGACGTGCTCTATTGGAAGAACGGAAGCTGGGTGCTTGCGCTGGCGGATGGCGAGGTGTTCGCGGATCCGAAGGCGGCGGACGCGGCGCTGGCGGCGGCGCAGAAGGACGTGCTCGGCAATGTCGTGGTCGCGCCCTATCTGTTCGATGTGAAGATCACTTTGGATTCGAAGTCGGGCGCCAGGGGCATCCATCCGGTGAAGGAGCGCGAGATCATCCGCGCCGCCGGGCCGACGGTGCGCGAAGACTTGGGTAAGCAAGCGGGTCAGATCAACCATGTATAGGTATGACGAGTTCGACGCGCAGTTCGTGGCCGAGCGGGTGGCGCAGTTTCGCGGCCAGGTCGCGCGGCGGCTGACGGGCGAGCTCAACGAAGACCAGTTCAAGCCGCTGCGGCTGATGAACGGGCTCTATCTCCAACTGCATGCTTACATGCTGCGCATCGCGGTGCCTTACGGCACGCTGGACGCACGGCAGATGCGCATGCTGGCGCATATCGCGCGGAAGTACGACAAGGGCTACGGCCATTTCACGACGCGGCAAAACATCCAGTTCAACTGGCCCAAGCTGGTCGATGTGCCGGATATCCTGGCCGATCTCGCGACGGTGGAGATGCACGCGATCCAGACCAGCGGCAATTGCATCCGCAACGTCACCGCCGATCATTTCGCCGGCGCCGCCGCCGACGAGATCGAAGACCCGCGCCCCATCGCCGAGATCATCCGGCAATGGTCGAGCCTGCATCCCGAATTCGTCTTCCTGCCGCGCAAGTTCAAGATCGCGGTCGGCGGCGCGGCGCACGACCGCGCGGCGCTGCAATTCCACGACATGGCGTTGCAGATTGTGAAGAACGAACAGGACGAGACCGGCTATCGTGTGCTGGTCGGCGGCGGGATGGGGCGCACGCCCTGTGTCGGCTATGTCGTCGGCGATTTCGTCGCCAAGCCGGACATCCTGGCATTCCTCGAAGCGGTGATGCGCGTCTATAACGAGAACGGACGGCGCGACAACAAATACAAGGCGCGGATCAAGATCCTCGCCAATGCGCTGGGCGAAGCGGAGATGCGCCGCCGCGTCGAGAAAGAATTCGCGGAGATTCGCACCAGCGGCACGCTGCAAGTGCCGGCAGAAGAGTTGACGCGGATCGATGCCTATTTCGCGCCGCCGGAATTCGAGGCGCTGTCCGATGCAGTCCCGGAAGGCGATGCGGCGTTCGCCGACTGGGTGAAGACCAATGTGCATGCGCATCGCGCGCCGGGCTATGCCATCGCAACGATCTCCTTGAAGCCCATCGGCGGCGTGCCGGGCGATGCGAGCGACGCGCAGATGGACGCGCTGGCCGATTTGATGGACCGCTTCGGGATCGAAGAAATCCGCGTGAGCCATGAGCAGAATCTGGTGCTGCCGCATGTCAGGAAGCGCGACCTGCCGGCGGTGTTCGCGCGGTTGCAGGAACTGGATCTGGCAACGCCGAATGCCGGACTGATCACTGACATCATCGCCTGCCCCGGGCTCGACTATTGCGACCTCGCCAATGCGCGCTCGATCCCGATTGCGCAGGATCTGTCGCGGCGCTTCGCCGACCTGGATCGGCAACACGGCATCGGCGAGCTCAAGATCAAAATTTCCGGCTGCATCAATGCCTGCGGCCATCATCATGCCGGACATATCGGCATTCTGGGCGTCGACAAGAAGGGCGTCGAATATTACCAGCTACAGCTCGGCGGCTCGGGCGCGGAAGACGCCAGCATCGGCGACATCATGGGCCCGGGCTTCCCTATCGACGAGATCGGGCCAGCGGTTGAGCGCGTGGTCGATGCTTACGTGAAGCTGCGCGAGGGAAGCGAGCGCTTCCTCGACACCTATCGCCGCGTCGGCATGGAGCCGTTCAAGGCCGTCGCCTATCAGGAACAGATGTATGCCGCTCATAACGGGTAACGCGTTCGCGGACGACCCGTTCGTGACGGTGGCCGACGACGCGGCATTGCCGGACGGCGGCGCGATCGTGTCGCTGGCGCGGTTCGGCAAGGAGCGCGACGCGCTGCTGGCGCGTAACGCGCCGCTCGGCGTGCGGCTGAAATCCGACGAGTCGCCGGAAGCGCTGGGCGACGACGTGCAGCGGCTGTCGGTCGTCGTCATCGAGTTTCCCGCGTTCAACGACGGCCGCGGATTTTCCTGGGCCCGCATCCTGCGCACGCGGATGGGGTATGGCGGGCAAGTGCGCGCGGTCGGCAAGTTCATTTACGACCAGATCGCCTACCTGCACCGCACCGGTTTCGACGCGTTCGAAGTGCCGGAGGGCTTCACGCTGGCGCAATACAACGCCGCCCTCGCCGAGATGACCAATGTCTACCAGCCCAGCGCGGATGGAAAGAAGACGATCCGGGATCTGCGGGCGGAAAGTAGCGGATTGAGCCGGCTTGCGAACCCTTGGCTGGCGCGATAGTATTACCCCGAATTAAATCGGTAATACCATGGCCGTTTTCACGACGATGACCAGCAAAGCGCAAGTCACCATCCCCAAGCGTGCGCGCGACGCGGCCGGGCTGAAGCCTGGCGAGAAAGTGCATGTCGCCGTCGAGGCTGGAAAAGTCGTCCTGACCCCAGCGAGCAAAGCCGTCAAAAGCCCGTTCGAAAAAATCCGCGGCACGTTGAAAGACACGATGAGCACGGATGAGATCATGGCACTGTTGCGCGGCGATTGAGGCGTGATCATCGCCGATACCAGCGTCCTGCTCGACGTCGTGAGAGACAACCCGGTTTGGGGCCTGCGTGCGCGCGAGGCGCTCGACGCGGCGTCGGCCATCGATGAGATCGTCATCAACGACGTGATCTATGCCGAATTGTCGGTACGGTATTCGACTATCGAAGAATTCGAGAAAGTGCTGGTCGCAGTCCCGCTCAAGCACAGACCGATTCCGAAGCAGGCCCTCTTCCTCGCCGCCAAAGCATTCCAATTGCACCGCCGGCGCCGGGGCACGAAGACCGGTGTATTGTCGGATTTCTTCATCGGCGCGCATGCAGCGGTGGAAGGGGCGGCACTGCTGACGCGCGATCCCGGTCATGTGCGTTCTTATTTTCCAACCGTGCGACTGGTCTCGCCCTGAGCAAGGTGGCGCCTTTCGCGGCAGCGCGCGCCATGTGACAGCTCCGCGAAACTCGCGCAGACTGGTGTCTGGCGTGGGGGTGGCGATGGCCGTGGCGGGCGAGACGGACGCGGAACCGGCAACGTGGAAGGGCGTGAAGCTCAGCCATGTCGCGGCGGTGGCGGCGGGCAATGCGCTCGGGTTCTACGACTTCCTCACTTACGTCTATTTCGCGGTTTATATCGGCAAGGCGTTCTTTCCCGCGCACGATCCGTTCGTCAGCCTGCTGGTCGCCTATGGCGCGTCGTTCATCGGCTTCGTCGCGCGGCCGATCGGCGCGATGGTGATCGGGCCGATGGGCGACCGCATCGGGCGCAAGGCGGCGATGATGCTGTCCTTCGCGCTGATGGGCGTCGGCGTGGTCGGTGTCGCGCTGACCCCGACTTATGCGCAGATCGGCATCGCGGCGCCGATCCTGGTAGTGCTGTTCCGCGTGGTGCAGGGCTTCGCGCTGGGCGGCGAGGTCGGTCCGACCACGGCGTATCTGATCGAAGCGGCGCCGCCGCACCGGCGCGGGCTCTACGCCTCGGCGCAATACGCGACGCAGGATCTGGGCGTGCTGGCGGCGGGGCTGATCGGCACCGCGCTGGCCGCAACGCTGACTCCCGATCAGCTGCAAGGCTGGGGCTGGCGCATTGCGATCCTGATCGGTGCGCTGATCGTGCCGTTCGGGTTCTGGGTGCGCACGCGCCTGCCCGAGACGCTGCACGCGGTCGACGACGCGGCGCTGGCGCCGGACGCGACGGTGGGCGACACGCGGCGGCCGCCCGGCCTGCGGCCCTACCTCACCCTCATCGTGCTCGGATTGATGATGCTGACCTCGGGCACCATCGGCTCCTATGTCGGCAGCTATATGACGACCTATGCGCAGACCACGCTGAACATGGCGCAGACCGCGGCGTTCGGCATCATCATCGTCAATGGCGGCTTCGCGGTGCTGTTCGAGCCGGTGAGCGGCTGGCTCGCCGACCGCTTCGGGAGGAAGCCTGTGATGCTGATCCCGGGCGTGATCCAGCTGCTCGTCGTGTTTCCCGCGTTCTGGGCGATCGCGCATTACCGCACCGTGGTGGTGTTCTATGTCGCGGTGGCGGTGGTGACGATCCTGCAATCGCTGAGCACGCCGCCGGTGATCGTGACGCTGACCGAGCAATTGCCGCGCCGGGTGCGCTCCGGCGTGGTGGCGATCGTCTATGCCTTCGCGATCTCGATCTTCGGCGGCTCGACGCAATTGGTGATCACCGGGCTTTTGAAGTGGACGGGCGATCCTCTGATGCCGGCCTATTATTGGAGCGGCGCGCTGGTGGTGGGATTGATCGCGATGGCGCTGGTCAAGGAATCGGCGCCCGGGAAGCAACGCGCGTCGCCATGATGTGGACGCTGCTCGGGATCGCGGTCGTCATTGCGGGGTTCGCGGCGCGGATCAATCCGCTGCTGGTGATCGCGGCGGCGGCCGGCGTCACGGGCGTGGCGGCACAACTCTCCGGCGTTGCGCCCAGTCTCACGCCGGTGCACATCGTCGCGGCGTTCGGCAAGGCGTTCGCGGCGAACCGCTTCGTCAGCGTCGTGTTCCTGGTGCTGCCGGTGATCGGCTTGCTCGAGCGTTACGGCTTGCAGGAGCGGGCGCGGATGCTGATCGGGCGGCTGCGCGGCGCGACGGCCGGGCGGCTGCTGCTGGTCTATTTCCTGCTGCGCCAGGTCGCGGCGGCAGTGGGTGTTCCGTTCGGCGGGCATGCGCAGGTGGTTCGTCCGCTGCTGGCGCCGATGGCGGAAGGCGCGGCGGAGGCGCAGACCGGCGGCGAGCTAGCGCCCAAGCAGCGCTTCTGGCTGCGGGCGCATGCGGCGGCGGCGGAGAATATCGGGCTATTCTTCGGCGAGGATATTTTCGTCGCGATCGGCTCGATCCTGCTGATCAAGGGATTCCTCGAGACCAACAAGATCGTGGTCGAGCCGTTCGCACTGTCGGTATGGGCGATCCCGACGGCGGTGCTGGCGGCGGCGATCCATGGGACGCGGCTGTGGTTGATCGACAAGCGCTTATCTTCTCCCTCGCCCCCACGAAGTGGGGGAGAGGGCGGGGTGAGGGGGTCGTGATATCAGGCTCCCGTGCCTTCGCTTTCGCGCCGCTTTCGATACAGCGCGTTGACGAGTCCGCGCTTTATTTGAGAGACCCCCTCACCCTGCCCTCTCCCCCGGAAGAGGGGGCGAGGGTGTTTTTCTTATGATCACCATCGAGCACATCTACATCCTGACCGGCGTGCTGGTGCTTGCCTTCGCGGCGCTGAGTGCGTTGGACCGGAGCAATCCGAAACGCTTCGGCAATGCGGCGTTCTGGGGATTGCTGGCGGTCAGCTTTCTGTTCGGATCGGAGTTCAGCGATCTGGCGAACGGCGTGATCGTGCTGGCGCTGATCACGGTTGGCGGGTTTGGGCTGATGCATAAGGGCGCGGCGGCAACGACGTCGCCGGAAGAGCGCAATGCGAGCGCCGCGCGTCGGGGTAATGCGTTGTTTTTGCCGGCGCTGGTGGTGCCAGTGGTGGCGCTGGTCGGCACGCTCACTTTGAAGAATTCCGGGTTGGTCGAGCCGAAGAATGCGACGCTGATCTTCCTGGCGCTCGGCGTTCTGATCGCGCTGATCGGGTGTTACGCCTGGCTGAAGCCGCCGGTGCTGGCGTCGCTGGAGGAAGGGCGGCGGCTGATCGATACGATCGGCTGGACCGCGGTGCTGCCGCAGATGCTGGCGTCGCTCGGCGCGGTGTTCGCGCTGTCGGGGGTCGGCGGCGCGGTCGGGCAATTGGCGACGCAATATCTGCCGCTCGGTACGCCGTTTGCCTGCGTCGTGACGTACTGCCTCGGCATGGCGGCGTTCACGGTGGTGATGGGCAATGCCTTCGCGGCATTCCCGGTGATGACGGCGGGGATCGGCCTGCCCCTGATCGTGCACCGCTTCGGTGGCGATCCCGTCATCATGAGCGCCATCGGCATGCTGGCCGGGTTCTGCGGCACGCTGCTGACGCCGATGGCGGCGAACTTCAACCTGGTGCCGGCGGCGCTCCTGGAATTGCCGGACCGCAACGGCGTGATCCGCGCCCAGGCACCGACGGCGCTGATGCTGCTGGTCGCGAACACCGGGCTGATGGCGGCGCTGGTGTACCGGTTCTGATTATTCAGCCGCGGCGACGGCCGGCAGCGGCACGGCGGCGGGTGCGTCCATCGGCACGCCGCAGCGCAGGAGCACGGCGCGCAGATCCTTGATCGGCGGAAACACCTCGTTGTTCCAGTCGGAGCCTTGCGCGTCGTGCGCCTTCTGCTCCTGCTCCACGATGTGCTTGTCCTGGGTGAAGATGCCTTCGGTGAACCAGGTGATGAACGGCCACGCGGCGTGGATCAGGCCGGGGACCTTCGGCTTCTTGACCGACAGATAGCCGAAGGTGCGGTTGGTGCGCTGCTCCTTGTCGAGCGGCGTGTAGCCGAGCCAGACGTCGAGCACCGGCTCGCCGCCATTCACCCACACTTTGAGGTTCTGGTAGGGATAGCCGGTGCGGATCGTCATCAGGTCGGCATTCACGCCGTCCTCCGGCGCGCGCATGACGTTGAGGATCGCGGCCTCGCCGAGCGACTGGCTGCCGGCAGTGCGGGTGAAGGTGTAGTCGACCTCGCACCAGTCGTCGCCATGGCGGCGGCCCAGGCACGTCGCCTTGATCGTGCCCATCAGGCTGCGGTGCAGGAACTGATGGTTCATGTCGAACAGGTTCTCGTGCATGAACGTGTAGTGACAGTTCACCTCGCGGTTGAGTTGCCGCGTCTTGTAGAGCGGGTTCGCTTTCGAGCCGAGCGCGGCGGGGGCGCGCGCCTCCGCCAGCGCGGGATCGCCCGGGAAAATGAAGATCAGGCCGTCGACCTCGCGCGCGGGATAGCTGCGCACGCCGTTGGGCAGGCGCTCGCGCCCCAGATAGGGCACGTCGATGCATTTGCCGGCATTGTTGTAGGCCCAGCCGTGATAGCCGCATTTGAGCGTCTCGCCCTCGACCACGCCGAGCGACAGCGGCACCTGGCGATGGGCGCACCGGTCCTCCAGCGCGAAGACCTTGCCGCTCTTGCCGCGGAACAGGACGACCGGCTCACCGGCGAAGCGGCGCGCCAGGGCCTTGCCTTGCTTGACGTCTTCCGACCACGCCAGCGGGTACCAGAAATCGGGATGCGTCGCGGTGCGGCGCAGATCGGGGCCGGGAAAGGAAACAGTCGGCATGGCGGTCACGCGAGTTCTCCCCGGACCGGCGCTCCTGCCAGCCATTGCGCAAAGCTAAGCTGAACACGCGGCAAACGCCAATCGGGGAATTGGCCATTTCGCGTCCGGCGCCCGCCCGCGTAGAAAAGGCGTGGATGTTTCTGTTCCGGGAGGCGGGATGCGCAATTGGGTTGCGATGGGCGGATTGGTGCTGGCGCTTCTGCTGCCAGCTCGTGCCGATGCGCCGGTGCCGTTTGCGCCGCCGGCAAAGGGCAGCATCACGATCTGGCGCAATGCGACGCTGATCGACGGCGCGGCGGCGCGGCCGCATATGGATATCGTGGTCGATGGCGAGCGGATCGCGGAGATTCTGCCGGACCGCGCAGTGCCGGCGGCGCGGCTTGCGGGCGCGACGGTGATCGATCTATCCGGCAAGTTCGTGGTCCCCGGCCTGGTCGATAGCCATGTCCACATGGCGACACCGCCCGATCGGCGCATGGCCGAAGCGATGCTGCGGCGCGATCTCTATGGCGGCGTCACGGTGGTGCGCGACATGGCGGACGATCTGCGCCTGGTCGGCGAGCTGACGCGCGAGGCGCGCGCCGGCGAGATCGCGGCGCCCGACATCTTCTATGCCGCGCTGATGGCGGGGCCGAGCTTCTTCGACGATCCGCGCACCGCCGCCGCGTCGCAAGGCTGGGCGGCCGGCACCGCGCCATGGATGCAGGCGATCGATGCGCAGACGGATTTGCCGCTCGCCATCGCGCGGGCGCGCGGTACCGGCGCCACTGCGATCAAGGTCTATGCGAACTTTCCGCCCGAGACGGTGGCGCGCATCACGGCGGAGGCGCATCGCCAACACATGCTGGTGTGGGCGCATGCCGCGGTGTTTCCGGCGCGGCCCGCCGAGGTGATCGCCGCCGGCGTCGATGCGGTGAGCCATGCCTGTTATCTGGGATACCAGCTCGCAGAGACGATGCCGCAGGCTTATGCCGATCACACACCGGTGCCGGAGGGCAAGTTCGCCGCGGGCGACGACCCGGTGCTGGCCAGGATGTTCGCGGACATGAAGGCGCGCGGCACGATCCTCGATGCGACGGGCAGCCTGTTCGCGATGCTCGATGCACTGCATGCCAAGGACCCGAAGGTGAAGACGGGGCGCTGCTCCGGCGTGCTGACGGCGCGGATCATCGGCCAGGCCTTCCGCGCCGGCGTCGCGATCAGCGCCGGCACCGACCATGTCGGCGGACCGGAGGCGCAATGGCCGGAGGTCGACGACGAGATCGTCTTCCTGGTGAAAGCGGCAGGCCTGTCGCCGCTGGACGCGCTCACCGCCGCAACACGGACCGGCGCGCGGGCTGCGGGGCAGGAGGGCGAGCGCGGCAGTCTTCTGGCCGGCAAGCTCGCCGACTTCGTGGTGCTGGAGAAAAACCCGCTCGCCGACATCGAGAACATCCGCAGCGTCGCGCTGACGGTGAAGCGCGGGCATGTGTTCCGGCGCACGGACTATAAGCCGGTGACGAAGGACGAGGTGGGCGGGGATGAGTAATCATTTTACCTCCCCCTTTGTGGGGAGGTCGAAAAATCAGAGCGTAGCGAGTGATTTTTCGGGTGGGGGGCGGTGCCCGCGTCAAGCACCGCCCCCCACCCGAAATTCGCAAGGGCGAATTTCGACCTCCCCACAAAGGGGGAGGTGAAAAAAGTGCTCTCCCACCTCTCCTTCGGCGTCGAAGACCTCGATCGCGCCACCGCGTTCTACGAAGCAGCGCTGGCGCCGCTCGGCTATGTCTGCGTCTGGCGCAATGCGCGCGGGGCCGGCTTCGGCGAGCCGGGCGGCAACGACCGGCTGGCGTTGTTCGCCCGTCCGGGCGAGGCGCGCGCACCGGGCGCGGGATTTCATCTGTGCTTCACCGCGGCGAGTCCCGCGGACGTCGATGCGTTCCATGCGGCGGCGCTGGCGGCGGGCGGGCGCGATGCCGGCGCGCCGGGCCTGCGCGCGCATTACAGTCCGACTTACTACGCCGCCTTCGCGATCGATCCCGACGGCCACAAGCTGGAAGCGGTGCATCAATAGCGTGTCACACGAAATTTCTTGACCCCCCTCCCCCTTTGCCCCAAAGAGGCCCCGCAAAGAAATCCCACTCGCGCGTTTTCCTTTTTGGAACACGCTCAGGAGGTGCCTCGCATGAACGCACCCGCGCAAATCGACGCCGTGCCGCGCTTCGGAACGATCGAGAAAGCCATCGCCACGCTGAAGCCGGGCGAGCCGCTCTACTGCATCTTTCCGGAGAGGTTCAGCATCGCGGCGCGGCGCTTCCTCGACGGCTTTCCCGGCGACGCGCTCTACGCGGTCAAGGCCAACCCGGCGCCGCTGGTGCTCGACCAGGTGTGGGCGGCGGGCATCCGCCATTTCGACACCGCGTCGCTGCCCGAGATCGAGCTCGTCAAGAGCCGCTTTCCGGCCGCGATCTGCCATTTCATGTCGCCGGTGCGCGCCAACGGCACGGCCAAGAAGGCGTTCGAGCAATATGGCGTGACCGACTACGTGGTCGATTGCGATTATGAGCTCGACAAGCTGCTGGCGGAGACGAAGGCTCCGAAGAAGCTGCGCATCTTCGTGCGCCTCTCGACGCCGCTCGGCGGCGCGGTGCTGGAGCTCTCCAGCAAGTTCGGCACGGCGCCGGCCGAGGCCGCGCTGCTGCTCAAGCGCGTCGCCGATTCGGGCGCGGCGCCCTGCATCACCTTCCATGTCGGCTCGCAGTGCCTGTCGCCGTTCTCCTATGCCCAGGCGATCGAGATGGCGCGGCGCACGGCGCAGCTCGCCAAGGTGGAGCTCGCGGCGCTCGACATCGGCGGCGGCTTTCCAGGACCGTATCAGGGCGACGACGTGCCGCCCTATCACTGGTATTTCGACACGATCAAGGAAGCGCTCGAGACGCTGCCCAACCCGAAGATCCCGCTGATCTGCGAGCCGGGGCGCGCGCTGGTCGCCGAGGCCCAGTCGCTGGTCACGCAGGTGATCCTCCGGAAGGGCGACCGGCTTTACATCAATGACGGCGTCTACGGCTCGTTCGACGAGCTGACGCTGCCCGGCTGGAACGCCGATTATCCGGTGCGCGTGTTCACGCTCGACGCCAAGAGCCGGGCGCTGCCGTTGCCCGGCGCGACGCTGCCGTTCCGCGTCTACGGGCCGACCTGCGACACGCTCGACGTCCTGCCGCGGCCGATCATGCTGCCGGCCAATATCGCGCCGAACGATTTCATCGTGTTCGACAATATCGGCGCCTATTCGGTGGCGGTGCGCACGACGTTCAACGGCTTCTTCCCCGACAATTGGGCGATCGTCGGGAACTGAGCGACATCACGGCAGGATCGCCGGGCAAAAGTCCCTGTGGCTCGCCAAGCCTTGCCGCCGGCTATAAAAGACATCGACCTGCGAAAGGTGGAGGCTATGTCATGCGGCTCGCTCGAATGTTTGCGCTGACGATGACCGGCATGGCGATCCTGCTCGGTCCGGCCGCGGCGCGCGAGCGGCTGATGTGCCCGATGATCTACGAACCGGTCTGCGCCAAGACGCGCGCCGGACATCTGAAGACTTTCCCCAGCGATTGCGAGGCGCGCAACGCCCATGCGCGCATCCGCTATCGCGGCGAATGCCGCGCGCGGCACCGCTGAGCGGCGGGCAGACAGGCCGGGCGGCGCTTGCTAGGCTGATCCGGCAGTGTCGGGAAGCGGTTCATGGCGTTTGTGCCCAGGATGACGAAGTGGTGGATGGCGCTGCCCGCGCTCCTGGCCGCCACCGCGCCGGCAGCGGCATTCACCAAGGATACGCTGGAAGCGACGCTGACGCAGGACGGCTACAATTTCGCGCGCGCCAGCGACGCGGTCTGGGCGATCGATTTCAACGGCAAGTCGGCCGGCCCGTTCAAGGTGGTGGTGGCGCTCGGCGCCGACGAAAAACTGGTCGTCATGTTCGTCATCATCGCCGATCACGCCAAATTCACGGCGTCGCGCGAGCTGCTCTACACGCTGGCGCGGCAGAATTTCGCGCTCGACCGCGCCAAGCTGGGGCTCGACGATGACGGCGACCTGTTCGTGCGGATCGACGGCTCGCCGCACGCGATCGACGCCGCCGAGTTGAAGATCGACATCGAGCAGCTGGCAGCCTGCGCCGACAACGCCTATGCCACGCTGAAACCCCTCCTCCAGGCACCGCAGAACTAGCATGATCAGAATCGCCGCCGCCGTGACCGCCTGCCTGCTGCTGCTCGGCGCCCCCGCGCTCGCCATCGATGCCAGCTGGCATGTCTATTACGACAGCGCGCGGCATTTCTCGATCGCCTATCCCGACGGCTGGACGGTCAATCCGCAATATGCCGACAAGGGCTATCGCTTCGCCCAGGGCGACGCCGACGATGTGCGCTACGGCCTGGCGTTCTCGCCGACGGCCGAGCTGCAGCCCGGCACCAATCTGGACAGCAAGAGCCTGATCCTGGCGGTGGAGGCGGCGCGGCCGGGCGACACCTGCCAGGCGCGCGCCTTCCTCGCCGATCCGTCTCCCGACTACACGACGCAGACAATCCAGGACACGCCGGCGATGGCGCACACGCTGGCCGAGCCGGGCGACGTCTATACGATTGAGCATATCGTGCAGATGGTGTCGCAGGCGCCGTGCCTGGCGGTCCAGGTGACGCTCGTCTACCGCCAGATCCCGCTGCACGCGCCGCATCCCGAGCCGCAATTCGACCGCCGCAGGCTGTTCGCGCTGCTCGACGAGATCGTGGCGACGCTGAAGCCGGCGAAATAGCGCGGCGGGCGCATGTCGAAGCTCCTCGCAGCGGCAGCGGTTTTGGCGATCGCCCTACCCTGCGCCGCCGCGCCCGCCGGCTGGCAGAGCTATCACGACGCGCGGGGCTTCCGCGTTTCCTTCCCCGCCGGGTGGAAGATCAATCCGGCCTATCACGACGACGACTATCCAACGGGCGAGGCTCCGCCACCGCGTCTTGCGGCGCTGGCCATCATGCCGGTGAAAGACCTCCAGCCGGGAACAACGCTGTCGAGCGTGCGAGTCGCGATCCTGCCCTTGCCCCCGTCGCGGACGGTTTGCGCCGCCTCGCAGTTCATCGCCGCGCCGCCGCCGGATTTCAGTTCCGGTTTCGACATCGACCGGCCCGATTATGCGCATATGACCGGCGGCGATCCGGGCGGCTGGTACAGCTATGAGGATTATGTCTGGCGCATCTCCACCGCGCCCTGCTTCGCCGTGCATTACACGATCAGCTACTACGCCGCGGATTCCGACCAGGCGAAAAGCGAGAAGCCGTTCGACCGGACCCGGCTGCTCGCCGTGCTGGACGCCATCCGCGCCAGCGTCGTCCTCAACGCCAGACGAGCAAGGCAAACAGAACGTTAACGTCTTGCCGCTACAGTCGCCGCACTACGGGGACTTTGCATGCCGACGGCGAAAGAACGGTTGAGCCATCTGCTCGAGCTGGCGGCCCAGGGCCGCGAGCAGCGCGCGGCGCTGGCCGGCGAGGTCGCCGACCTCCTGCTCGACTGGCCGGCGCAATATCCGGCGGCGATGCGCACCACGTTCGGCGCCCTGCTCGAGAAGATCGTGCGCGAGGTCGATGCCCCGGCGCGCGCCGCGCTGGCCGCGCGCTTCGAAGGCCGCGACGAATTCCCGCTCACCCTGCTCAACGAATTCTTCCTCGCCGCGGCGCCTGCGATGCAGGACGCAATCCTGGCCCGCAACGACGCCGAAGCGCCCGTCACGCCGGCCGTGCTCAACGCCGAGGCGCTGCTGTCGGCGTCGCGGGTGTCCGAGGATTTCGCCGCGGCGCTCGCCGGCATCGCAGCCGTGCCGAAGAGCGTCGCACAGGACATCGTGCACGACGCACGCGCGCTCGCGACGTTGTGCAAAGGCGCCGGGATCGGCCGACCGGCATTCTCCGCCATGGCGATCCTGACTGGGCCGGTGCGCTCGGTGCACGAGAATTTTTCGATGCTGACCGTGTTCGACCGGGTGCCGGCGAACGGCGCGGCGCATCTCCTCGCCTTCTGGCGCGCCCGCGCCGACAGCGCGCACGGCATCGAACACGCCGCCTGAAGACGGCGATTTCGTGCTAGCCTCGCGGGGCATTTCTCCCGGGGGTCTTCTTTCATGTCTCGTATCTTCGCAGGCGCGCTGATCGCGCTCATCGTCGCCGCCGTGCCGGCCGCGGCACGCGTGCTGCCGTTTCCCATGAGCTTCCATGCCCGCAACATCGCGACCAACGGCACCACGCTATATGTGCGCGTCGGCGGCAGCGGACCTGCGGTTGTGCTGCTCCACGGCTTTGGCGACAGCGGCGACATGTGGGCGCCGTTGGCGGCCAAGCTCGTCAAGGATCACACCGTGATCGTGCCCGATTTGCGCGGTATGGGTTTGTCGGCGCATCCGGACACCGGCTACACCAAAGCGAACGAGGCGCGCGACATCGCCGGCGTGATGGATGCGCTGAAAGTCGACAAGGCCGAGCTCGTGACGCACGACATCGGCAACATGGTCGGCTACGCACTGGCGGCGCAGTACCGCGCCCGCATCACCAAATGGGTGGTGATCGACGCGCCGCTGCCCGGCGTCGGCAATTGGGCGGCGCAGCTCTCCAATCCCAAGACCTGGCATTTCAATTTCCACGGTCCCGACGAGGAGCGGCTGGTGGCGGGGCGCGAGCGCATCTATCTCGACCGTTTCTGGAACGAATTGTCGGACGACCCCAAACGGATCGACGAGCCGACACGCCAGCACTATGCGAAGCTCTACGCCATGCCCCACGCCATCCACGATGCGTTCGAGCAGTTCGTCGCGTTTCCGCAGGACGGCATCGACAACCGCGCGTTCCTTGCCGGCGGCAAGCTGACGATCCCGGTCTATGCCATCGGCGGCGAGAAATCCTATGGCGCCGGCATGGCGACGGAGCTGCGCTTTGTTGCCGACAACGTGACGGGCGGCATCGTCCCGGCGAGCGGCCACTGGATCATGGAAGAGAATCCGGATGCGACGGTGAAACTGGTGACGGACTTCCTGGCGAAGTAGCCCGTCCCGGCTGGCGCGCGGCACGGCTTCACGTCATGATGGGCGCATGCGGCGTTGGTTGATCGCGTTGGTGGTGAGCGTGCCGGCTCTGGCCGGCGCGGCGCCCTCTGACAGCGGCGACAACACGGTCTGGTATCGCATCACCATCGCGGGCGGCGCGACCATCGGGTATTCCTCCGAGAGCATCGTGCCGACGCCCGATGGCGGGCGCGACATCGTCGATACGCAGCGCATCCAGGTCGTGGCGCCCAACGACCGCTCGGCGTCGGCCGAGCTGTTCAGCCTGCCCGGCCGGATCGACACCGGCGCACGCATCGTGCGGCATGAGGACGGCGCGGGACGCACCGTCTCGGTCGCGTCCGAGAACCAGTCCGGCGGGCTGACGACCACGACACAGGCGACAATCGCCGGCGACAGCGCCGTGCTGACGCAGACGGGCGGCGGCGCGGGCGCGCGCAACGTGACGCTGACCCTGCCGGCCGGCATCCGCTTCGACAGCGGTGACGGGCTGCTCGCAGGCTGGGACCGGACCAAGACGCCAAGGCTGGAATGCGACGATTTCAACGCCTCGGCGATGACCGTGGAGCATGTCGTGATCGAGCCGGTGCCGGGCGCAGCGCAGGACGTGCTGCGCAAGCGCTACCATGACGGCACGCTGATGAGCGTGGCGCGGCTGACGCTGGACGGCACCGGCGCGATCACGGTCTCCCGCCAGCCGATGTTCGGCAGCGACATCGAGATCGCGCGCGCCAGCCGCGAGGAAGCGACCGCGCCGCATGCGCCCTACGAACTTCTTCTCAGCACGATGATGAAGTCACCTTATCGCATCCTCGATGAATCGCTGCATGCCCATATCCGCTACCGCTTCGCCTTCCGCGATGCGATGGCGTTCGCCCTGCCGGGGACCGGCGAGCAGCGCGTGGCGGCGGACGCGGACGGCGCGACGGTCGACATCTGCCCCGATTGCGGCGATGGGTTGCCCACCGATCCCGCCTATCTCGCCGATGCGCTGAAACCGACCGTGTGGTTGCAGAGCGATGCACCTGAGATCCTGGCGCTGGCGCAGGACATCGCGCGCGACCGCGCGGCGAGCGACACGCGCAAGATGGATTTGCTGCGCGCCAAGACGCAGCATCTGCTGCCGAAAGTGGATTTCATCGGGCACTACTCGGCGCTGGAAGCGCTCAAGCGCCATGGCGGTGACTGCACAGAGTCGGCCGCGCTGCTCGCGGCGCTGGGCCGCGCGGCAGGCATTCCGACGCGGGTGGTCAACGGCCTCGTCTATTCACGCGAGCGCTATCACGGCGTGAGCAATGTGTTCCTGCCGCACAGCTGGGTGGTGGCCTATGTCGACGGCCATTGGCGCAGCTTCGACGCCGCGCTGGGCAGTTTCGACGACACCCATATCGCGCTGAACGTGAATGACGGCGACGACCGTTCAGCCTTCGCCGCCATTCAGCTCGCAGGCGTGCTCGAATGGACCGCGATGCAGGAAGTCCGGACGAGACCGGCCGGTTAGCGGGCCGTGGGTGCCGCGGCCGGCTTTTGCGCCGGCTCCTCATAGACCACGGGCAGCGCCGGGATCGCGTGATCGGCGGCGGCCTCGCCGGCGGGCTTGGCGTCGGGCGATTTCACGGCGCCGTAGACGACCACGATCTCGAGACAGGGCGCGTCGGCGGCCAGCGCCATTGTGGGCGCGAGCAAAGCGGCGGCAAGTGCGGCGGCGGCGAAGGCGGTGCGGGTCATGACACAACTCCCTTGTTGAACGCGCGAAGGATCAGGGCGCGGCCGGGCGCGTGGCGGCAGCGTGCGTGTCCGATGATGTCGCAGCGGGTTTTGCCGCGGGGTCGTCATAGTTCACCGGCAATGTCGGGATGGCGCGGTCGGCCGGCGCTTCGCCGGTGTGCACATAGGTCACCTGTGATGGTTTCTTGATGCCGCCGGCGACGACGATCAGGGTCTCTATGCCGTCGCAAGCGGCGGCCATGGTGGGCGCGACCAGCGCGACCGCGAAAGCCGCCGCGGCGATGGCCGGCGTGACGCGATAGCTCACGCAGACCTCGCTGCTGCAATTCTGCATGAAGCCGACACGCTCGCCGTCGCTCATCGCGGTGAGGTCGAACACTTCGCGTTTGCAGAGGCGGCAGACTTCGCCGTCCATGATGTCGGACAGGCGGCCTTTATAAGGACAGGGGCTCTGGATTCTCGGATAGAGGGCCATGACGCAACTCCCGCTTCGTGCGATGAGGCTGCGCCTGCTTTGCGCACGCTGCAAGCAGGATTGCTGGACAGTTTGTCAGTGACAGAACGTCAGAGCGTAGGCCGTCACCCGATTGCGCCGTCATTTGATGGTCGCGCAATTTACGGGCGAAGCGAAGTGCTTCACCCGATCGCGCTCTATGCGTTCACGTCGTGGCGTTCGCGGGTCTTGGCGAATTTGATGTTGGGGAATTTGTCCGCGACGTAACCGATCTCCCACGAACTCTTCGCGAGGAATACCGGCGCGCCATCGCGGTCGGCCGCCATGCCGCCGCGGTTGGAGGATGCGAACTTCTCCATGTCGGCCTCGGAGCCGGAGAGCCAGCGCGCGGTCTCGTACGGTGCGGGCTCGAGATCGGCGTCGAGGCCGTATTCGGCAACGAGGCGCGATTTCAGCACGTCGAGCTGGAGCGGGCCGACCACGCCGACGATCCATTGCGCGCCGATCTGCGGCTTGAAGACCTGCGTCACGCCCTCTTCCGCGAGGCTTTCGAGCGCGCGGGTCAGATGCTTCTGCTTCATCGGATCGGAGAGGCGGACGCGGCGCAGGATTTCCGGCGCGAAGTTCGGGATGCCGGTGAACACGACCTCGCCCGACTCCGACAGCGTGTCGCCGACGCGCAGCACGCCGTGATTGGGAATGCCGATGATGTCGCCGGGCCACGCCTCGTCCACCGTCTCGCGCTCCTGGGCGAAGAACAGGATCGGGTTGTGCACGCCGATGGACTTCTTCGTACCGGACTGCGTCAGCTTCATGCCGCGGCGGAATTTTCCGGATGCGAGGCGCAGGAACGCGACGCGGTCGCGATGGTTGGGATCCATATTGGCCTGGACCTTGAACACGAAGCCGGTGACTTCGTTATCCGCCGGCTCGACGGCGCGGGTTTGCGTCGGCGCGGGGCCGGGCGGCGGCGCGTTGGTCGCGAGCGCGGAAAGCAGATCGCGCACGCCGAAATTCTTCAGCGCCGAGCCGAAATAGACCGGCGTCTGATGTCCTTCACGATAAGTGCCATGGTCGAAACGCGGCATGCCGGCGCGGACGAGCTCGACATCCTCATCGAGCTTGGCCTTGTCCTCCGCGGAGAGGAGCTTCGTGATCGCATCGCCGGAGATTTTCGCCTGGCCGCCGAACGGGGAGAATTCTTCCGTGAAGAGATCGACGGTGCCGCGGAAGTTCAACCCCATGCCGACCGGCCACACCATGGGCGCACATTCGAGCTGCAGCTGGTCGGAGATCTCGTCGAGCAGCTCGAGCGGATCGCGCGCCTCGCGGTCCATCTTGTTGACGAAGGTCATGATCGGGATGTCGCGCAGCCGGCAGACCTCGAACAGCTTGCGGGTCTGCGTCTCGATGCCCTTGGCGGCGTCGATCACCATCACCGCGCTGTCGGCGGCGGTGAGCGTGCGGTAGGTGTCTTCCGAGAAATCCTCATGGCCCGGCGTATCGAGCAAATTGAAGATCGCGTTCTCATATTCGAAGGTCATCACGGCGGAGGTGACCGAGATGCCACGCTCCTGCTCGATCTTCATCCAGTCGGATTTGGCGCGCCGCGCCTCGCCGCGCGCCTTGACGCGCCCGGCGGCATGGATCGCACCGCCGAGCAGCAGGATGTGCTCGGTCAGCGTCGTCTTGCCGGCGTCGGGATGCGAAATGATCGCAAAGGTCCGCCTCCTCGCCGCTTGCGCGGCGGAAGTGTTGGGAGCGGATTGGGCGGCGGGCGTGGTCATGACGGGCGGGGTTTAGCGGGGACTTACCCGCAGCGCAACGGTCAAGCTGCCGGCAACACTCTGACGCGCGTTCGGATTTCGCCGACCACGAGATAGTTACCGATCAATCGGGTGCCGTAGGATTGGATCGCCTCGCGCAATTTCTCCAGCCTTTCGGAACGGCGTCCGATTGGCATGCGGATGAAAACGACGCCAGGTGCGAGGGGGCGAAAGTGCCGCTTGAAGATCAACTCACCGAAGTCACTGTCTTCGGTCAAAAGCAATCGGCCTTCCCGCCCCGCCATAATCATGACGATCTGGTCCGGTGCGCCGCGAAATTTCTCAAGTATTGAAACGACATCGTGACCGTCAGACCGCAATCCCCTGACGATTTCCGGCGCCACACATTCGCCGGCGAGCCAGCGCACCTGCTATCCCGCCGCCGCTTCTTTCGAAATATAATCGGCAGCGAATGCCTGCGCGGCCTGAATATCGTCGCGCGTGATATGCGGATGGTCTTCCAGGATTTCCTCGATAGAAATCCCGGCGCCGAGCTTGCGCAAAATCATGTCCACCGGGATGCGTGTCCCTTTGATCACGGGCTTGCCCACCATGACATCCGGATTGGTTTCGATGCGTTCGTGCTTCATGGGCGTGGCCTTGCTTGCGGCGACAGTCTAGCGCGACTTGCCGTTTACGGCAAAACCGGTGCCAACTGCGGCGCATGACCGGAACTGGCGACGTGCATGTGCAAGCGGCGGGGAGCGCCGATATCGCCGATTGGCTCGCATTGCGCGTGGCGCTGCACGGGGCGTCGGACGACCATCGCGACGACATCCTGCAGATCCTGGCGCGGCCGGAGCGCGGCGCTTGCTTCATTGCGCGCGGAGCGGATGGCGCAGCGCTTGGCTTTGCCGAGGTCGCGCTGCGCGGCGACTATGTGAATGGCTGCGAGACCTCGCCGGTGGGATTCCTGGAAGCGATCTACACCGTTCCGGCCGCGCGGCAGCGGGGCGTGGCGCGCGCGTTGAGCCAGGCGGTCGAGGCGTGGACCTTGGCGCGTGGCTGCACCGAGCTGGGGTCCGATGCGCTGCTCGACAATGTCGACAGCCACGCGATGCATGGCGCGCTCGGCTTCGCGGAGACCGAACGCGTCGTATTCTTCCGCAAGGCGCTGCATCGCTCCTGATCCGCCGAGGCGGCTGCCCCGTGACGGCAAGCGCCACATTGGCGCGGCCATTGCCGCCCAGAAAAAGCCGATGGTGTGACCGGCTGCGCACCGGCGCGCGGCGTTTCTGTTAGGTTACCGCCGACTCAAATGCCCAAAGGCTTCCCATGATCGTCCGCCGGATTGCTTGCGCCGCCGCGCTGCTCTCGACCCTGGTCCCCGCCGCAATCGCCGATTCGATGTCCAAGCCGGCACCCGATTGCAGCGTGGGGGCGATCTCCGACAAGCCGGTGTCGGGCATGGTCAACGGTGTCGCCTTCGTACCGAAGGAAACGACGGTGCACATCACCAAGGACGGCATGGAGATGGACGGCGCCAAGTTCGACAAATACGACCTGATGCTCAGCGTCGACGGCATCTTCAACGCGGCGACGGTCGGCATGCTGGTGAAGCAGGGCACCAAGCCGGACGGCAAGGTGTGGCGCGTGCTGCCGACCGACTCGATCTCGGCCCAGCCAGCGGCGGCGCAAGGCCTGCCCGAGGTGCAGGGCTGGGAAATCGCGCTGGAGGCGGCGCATGTCGATGCCAGCTTCACCGACGGCATCGCGTCGATCCGCGTCGAGTGGGGCGCGCGCAAGGGCAATGTGCTGCCAGGCAAAATCCATTTCTGCGTGCCGGACGCCAAGACGGACATCGCCGGCAGCTTCAACGCGACGCTGCAATAGCTATCGACGGCTCATCATCTGCGCCCGGGGTGGACGAACCGCGCGCGGTCCCCGTAAATTCGACGAGCAGCGGTGGGACGGCGAAAAAAATGACTTGGAAAAATGCGTTTGCGATCTTGGCGGTCGCGGCTTGCCTGGCATCGCCGGCCTTAGCCCAGTCGGGCGGAGGCGGGAGCGGCCTGGATATGCCGGCGTTGTCGAGCCTGCCGCCCGATCCGGAAGGCAAGGCCGAGGATTTACGGCTGGCTGGACGGTGCGATGAGGCCATCCCGATCCTGCGCCGCCTGGCGTCTTATGGCGATGGCTATGAACTTGCCCAGTACAATCTCGGTCTCTGTCTGCTCGAGATCGGCAAGGCGCAGCCGGACGCCCAGCGCAACGCGAGCCAACAGGAAGCTGCCGTCTTCATCCTGAAAGCCGCGAACCACGACCTGCCCAAGGCGCAGGCCAGCCTGGCGGCGATGTATCTCGATGGCGTCGGCGTCGCGCGCGACCCGTTGCAAGCGGGCGTTTGGGCGTTGATCTACCGGGCGAACGGACGGCGCTTCGCACTCGGCCTGCCGAACATCGCGGAGGACTTGCAGGCACGGCTGGACGCCGCCCTGACCGATGTGATGTGGGCTGAGGCGCGCGCCCGCGCCAATGCCTGGACACCGGCGCCCCAGAAACAGCAATAGCGATCAGAGCCGGTTGAACGGCCAGAAGCGCGGCGCGATGACGTAGTTGAGCTGCACCGCGACGATGAAGCCGATGCTCCACCAGGTGGAGAACAGGCAGAGGCCGGCGCCGAGCGCGTAGAGCGCCTGCGCGAGCAGGATGCGATGGATGAAGGCGTCGTCGATGTTGGCCGGCGCGTCCTTCGACACCAGGCCGAACCATTTGGCGCGGTACCAGCTCGCCAGCAAAAGGAGGCCGAGCAGCAGGATGTTCAGCCAGTAGATCAGCAGCGCGGTGCGGAAGGCGATGAACTCGGCCAGCAGATCGGTCGAGAACGGCAACAGGCACACCGCCATCAGAAAGCCGATATGCCACCACGTGTAGGCGCGATCGGTATGATCGAGCGCGGCGTGCTGGGTCTGCTGGCCGACCCAGAAGATGCCGAGCGTCATGAAGCTCATCAGGAATGTGAGGAGACGCGGCGCCAGCGCGAGAAGCGCGTGGCCCAGCGCGTGCTCGGAATGGATCGCCGCGACGGCCGGTGCGTGCAAGTCGAGCACCAGCACCGTCATCGCGAAGGCGAAGACGCCGTCGCTGAGCGCCGCCAGCCGGTCGCGGCTCTGGCCGGCGATGAGATTGTAGAGCGTCATGGCACCGGGCGTAGCAAGGTGCGGCGACAAGTTCAATCGAGCCGCTTGAGGAGCAGGACCTGCGGGTTGCCCGGACTCAGCTCCTCGGGCAGCTCGTCGACCGGCCAGAACCCCATCGCTTCGTAGAACAGCCGCGTGCGGGCATAACCGGCATCGGGATCGCGCGCCGACAGCGTCTTGACGGTCAGGGCCCGCGCGCCACGCGCGCGGGCATGAGCGGCGGCGGCATCCACCAGCGCACGGCCCGCACCGGCGCGGTGACGGCCGGGCGTCACGCCCATGACGTGGATTTCGAACACCATCGGCGTCGGCTGCTTGAGCGCGAGGAAGCCGAAGCGCGCGCCGCCTTCCGCCGCGGCCCAGACCGGCATGGTTTCGACATCGCGGATATAGGCGGCATTCGATTGCGGCATGCCGAACCAGTCCGGCAGCGTGGCCAGGATGGCGGCGCAGATCGCGCCCTTGCCTTCGGTGACTTCGACGATTTGCATCGCGCCATGGTAAGCTGCGGCCGGGAGATTTGCGAATGCGCGACATGACGAAATGGCTGGCGGGTTTGAGTCTGGTGCTGCTGCTGACCGCGGCGCCGGCTCTCGCGGCCGGTGCCGATTCCGGCGTCTATCAGCATTGCCTCGACACCTCGAGCGGCGGCGATTTCGACATGAAAGTATGCGGCCAGACCGAGATGGCGCGGCAGGACAAGATCCTGAACGGTCTCTATGGCCGGCTGCGCGGCAGACTGAGCCCGACGCTGAAGGACGACCTCACCAAGGCGCAGCGCGCCTGGCTCGCGTTCCGCGATGCGCAATGCCGTTACAATTACGATCACGACGGGCCAGGCACGCTGGCGGGACTGTCGTATCAAAGCTGCTGGATCGACCTGACCGACCAGCGGCTCAAGGATCTGCGCGAGATGCTCCGCTCGGTCGACACATTATAGCCGCACGAGGTTCGTCACCGACCAGCCATAGTTGCGCACGCGCCATTCGCCGTTCTTGCGGATCAGGACGAAGGCCCAGCCGCCGTCTTCCGCGAAGGCCACGCCGTTCGAGGCGCCGCGCCAATGCGTCGGCAGCGAGAAATAGGCGATGTCGCCGTCGCGCGCGAAATCCTGCGCCGCGCCGAAGCTGTGCTGCATGTCGCTCAAGGTTTGCGCATGCGCGCGCATGCCGGCCGCCCAGCGCGTCACCGCATCCGGGCCGGTGAAGAGATAGGGCGCGAAATTCTCCAGGATCGCGACATCGCGGTCGGCGAAGGCGGAGAGGTTCTCATCGCCTCCGCCGGCGATGAAGCGCGCGATCTTGTGGACCGGCGCCAGCATGGCGGTGTCGGGCGCGGTCATGGCTGCGTTGCGTCCGGCAGGACGGTCCACCCGGCCGGCATGGCACTCTTCTCAGTCGCGAGCACCCAGCCGGCGCCGGTCCAGCGATAGACGTCGTTGCTGATGCCGACGCCGTTGACGAAATCGGCTTGCGCGCGGGCGCCGAGCGCGGCGACGTCCGCCGGCGCGTCGCCGGTCATGTAGTACAGTGTGTCGCGATAGGGTAGCGCGATGAGAAGATGGCCGCCGCTGCGCTGCGCGAGTGCCGCCCAATCGGCGACAAACAGCGCGCGCGATGCGGCATAGGGACCTTCGATGGTTCCGATCTCACCGGCGGCGAGCGGCTTTGCGTCGAACGCGCCCAAAGCGGCATGCCCCGCCGCCTCGCACGCATCGAGCGCCGTCACGCTGCCATAGCCGGCATCGCGGCGATCGGCATTGGTCATCGGCAAGGCGAAATCGCCGATCTGCTTCATGCAGATCTCTCCCAGATTGGCGAAAGCAGCGCGCATGAAGGTCGCCATCGGCGCGTCGGACGGCATGATCTTGCAGCTGAGCAGATGATCGGCGGCGGAAAACCGGTTGCAGTCGGGAATGACGTGCAGCGAGACGCGCAATTGCGCGGGAACGGGCAATGTCAGCCACGCCGCGGTCCGCGCGAGCGATTGGCGCAGCGCGGTCGCGCAGATGAAATTCGCCTCGCTGCAGGTCTGGTAATAAACGCGCGCGTCGACCGACAAGACATGGCCGCCAGGGCGCGTCACATCCAGCGACATTCCGTCGACTTCGATCCGGTCGGCAGGCAGCAGATGGCCGAGCTCGGCGGCAAACCATGTCATGAAGCCCGGCTTGTCGGCGGGAACAAGTTCGGCGGGCGGCGGACCGTCATGGGCGGACGGAAATCGTCCCACGATGCCCTGAACATAATCATGCACCTTGTCCGCGCACTGCGCCGGCGCCTGCACGCAGGCGTCGTGCAGTGGCTTGAAGGCGTAGACGAGATTGGCGCCGCTCTGCGCACCGATCGCGACGCTGAACGGTTCCAGCACGCGCACCGGCGCGGGCGTGTAAAGCTGCAGCTTGTCCCGGATATAGGCGGTGAAGGCCGCATCGCCCAACGGGACGTCGTCGGCAAAGGCGGCGCCGTTCGCCAGCACGCATATGGCGCCGACCAGCGCGCAAACCAGACGATGGCGCATCGCGATCCTCCCAGTTCGGGTCCACCGGTCTATCACACGATGGGTTCGTCGACGAAGGCACGGCCCTGACGGTCCTCGATCTCGACGATCCAGAGGTCCGGATCGAATTTCACCTGGCGCTCGAGCCACACGCGAGATTTCTCCTCGTCGGGATTGTCGCCCAGCGGCCTTGCCCAGACGAGCTCGCCCTCGCCATTGCGCGCCTGGTTGAGCACCACGGCGGTGCCGTCGAGCCGCGAGATTTTCAGCACGATGGCACCGGCCTCTTCCGAGCCCTTGCGCACGACATAGGCCTGCGCGCCCGCCACCTCGGCGCGGCGGATAAGAGCGCGAACGAATATCCCGGCTTTGAGACGCGGCGTCATGGACGCCATATAGCAGCCTTGCGCCGCGCTACGCCACGCGTGGCGTGTAGACCGCGGAAGCCAGCAGGCCGCTCGCCTCGCCTTGCGCATCGCAGAGCGGCGCGATCAGGCTTTCGGCCGTCATGTAATCGAGGTCGAAGGCGCGGAAATGGGAGACGAAGCGGAGCGGCGCGCCGGCTTCGAGGACGGTGTCGTAGGCGGCGCACCAGGGCTCGATGAACTGCGCGGGAACCATCGCGTCGAGGAACTTGCCGGTGCCGTCGCCGGTGTAGCGTGCCAGATTGCTGCCGTAGAAGCCGAAGCGATAGCGGCGCGGCGTGCCCGGCACGCGCTCGACGAAAGCAATGTCGCACAGATGGCGGACGAGGGTGCGGGCGGTGAAATCGCCGCGCCGCGGAAGCGCCTGCCCGCCGCGCACCGCGTGCCAGATGCGGGTGAGGTCCTGCAGCCGCGCGTTGTCGAACACCAGGCGGTCGTCGCAGGTCGAGGGCCAGCCCGCGCGCGCCGCACGGGCGTTGAGCTGCTCGGGCAAGGTTTGAGGCAGGGTTTTGCGGTGTGCGGACATGGCCAGAGAGTCGGCGAAACACCTCACCAACAGATGAAAACGATCCGCCACGGGCGTCGGGGGAAATACCTAGCGGAGTTCTTCACGCCGCGCGGAACGGGAGGATCTTGGCCTGCTTGGCGACGCGCTCGCCGTTCTCGCCGACGGCGGCGAAGGGCAGGCGGAGGCGCACTGTGGTGCCTTCGCCGAGCACCGATTCGATCACCGCCTCGCCGCCATGCATGAGCGCCAGCGCCTTGACCAGCGCAAGGCCGAGACCGGTGCCTTCCTTGGCCCGAACATGCTCAGTCTCGGCTTGCTCGAAGGGCTTGCCGAGACGTTCGAGATCCTTGGCCGAAATGCCGACGCCGGAATCGGCGACGGTGATCTCGACCCCGCGCGCGCCCAAAGCGGCGTGCACGCGCACGTCGCCGCCGCGCGGCGTGAACTTGACGCCATTGGTGAGAAGGTTGATCAGCACCTGCTTGATCGCGCGCTTGTCGGCGAAGATCGCGCGCGCGCCGGGCTCGATGTTGAGCTTGAGCGCGACGCCGGCGCGCTCGGCCGGGAGCTTGACGAAGCGCACCGCGGATTCGGCGACGTCGGTAAGGTCGAACACCTCCTCGAAAAGCTCGAGCTTGCCGGCCTCGATCTTCGACATGTCGAGGACGGAGTTGATCAGCTCCAAAAGGTGATTGCCGGATTCATGGATCAGGCGGGTGTATTCGAGATAGCGCGGGCTGCCGACCGGCCCGAACATCTCATGCGTCATCACCTCGGAGAAACCGATGATCGCGTTCAGCGGCGTGCGCAGCTCGTGGCTCATGTTCGCCAGGAAGCTCGACTTGGCGCGGTTGGCGCCCTCGGCGGCGTCGCGCGCCGCGATCAGCTCGCGCTCCTGCGCCTTGCGGTCAGTGATGTCGCGGGTGACGGCGACGATGTCGGACGCCTCGCCATGTTGCGGCGGCGCCGGGCGGCAGCGGATCTCGGCCCAGACATAAGAGCCGTCGCGGCGCTTCATCCGCACCTCGGCCGACGCAGCGCGGGCGTAATAGGCCGATTCCATGAAGGCCGACTGCATCCGCTTCAGATCGTCGGGATGGACCAGCGCCGAGGGTGCGAGGCCGAGCAGCTCCTGCGGCGGCATATCGAGGATCGCCTGCGCCGCGGGGCTGGCGAAACGGATGCGGCCGTCCGAGGAATGGCGCGTGATCAAATCCATCGCGTTGTCGGCAAGGAAGCGGTACATCGCGGCGCCCTCGGCGGCGGCTTCGTCGGCGGCGCGCTGGCGGTCCTGCGCCGCGGCGGCGACCAGCGCGGCCTGGATCACGGCGGCGAGCACCGAGACGGCATAGATCTCCCACAGCGGCACCGGCAGGCGCGACACCGGCAGCGCGCCAAGTGCGCCGATGGCCGCGACCACGGCGAGCGCCACGGCAGCGGCAGCGGCGGCGCGCAGCACGGCGGGGCGGCCGCCCGCGAGCGCCGCCTCGGCAGGAACCAGTGCGAACCAGACGACCAGCGGCGACAGCACACCGCCGGTCAGCGCCGCGAGATAGCCGATCAGCACGGCGAAGATCGCCAGCGCGGTCGATTCGAGGATCGCCAGCGGCATCCGCGTGAAGGCGAGCAGCGCCAGGATCGCCGGCGCCATCAGCCCCGCGATCGCAATGGCTTCCGCCGCGTCGGGGCGGCCGACCAGCGAGACGAAGGCAAGACTCAGCACGGCGCCGACCACCGCCTTCGACGCCTGCACCGACACGAAGAGGCGGCGCAAGGCGCGGCCATCGACGGCGGGGGCGGGATTTTTGCTCTTAACGGCCATTAGGGCTTCGCCGACTCAGGACCACTACCTATGCCTCAGGATGGGTTGCCAAGCTTAACGAACCTTCAACGACGGCCACTTTCGTTCGTTAATTCGCAACACCTGTGGCGGCACGCGTTTACCGCTTGTTAGGGATGATGACGCGATTCGGGCGCGGTCCGGTATCGCCTAACCAAACGGCAACGGGTTCCACCCGACCATCCCCGCTGGTCTGGGGATTTTCGTGGGAACGGCTACGGCACAGAACGTGCGCGCGCCCGAGTTCGAGGCGCTGGAAGCGGCGGCGGCATCGCCAGAGCTGCTGGCGGCGCTCGACTGCCTGCGCGTCGCGATCACGATGTACGATGCCGACGAGCGGCTGACCTACGCCAACCAGCATTTCGACTATCTGTTCCGCGGCCTGCCCAAGCGCGATGCGCTGATGGGACTGCGCTATGGCGAAATCGTGCGGCTGGAAGCCGGCGAGATGGCGAGCGAGGCCCTGGGCGGCGGGATCGATGCTTTCGTGGCGCGGCGGCGGGCGCAACTCACCGATGGCGATTACAAGCCGTTCGACCTGCCGCTCGCCGATGGGCGCATGCTCGAGATCAAGTCGCGCCGCGTCTCCGGCGGCGGCTGGATCGTGTTGTGGAACGACGTGACGGCGGCGCGCCAGGCGTTGGGGCGGCTCGAAACCGCGATCGAGCTGTCCGCCGACGCGTTCGCATTCTTCGATTCGCGCGACCGGCTGGTGGTGTGCAATCAGGATTATGCCGCGCTGCATGGGCGCAAGCTCGAAGCGATGCGCGGGATAGATTTCCGCAGCATGCTCGGTGCCGCGGTGCAGGCGGGACGGGTGCGGATCGACGGCGACGTAAATGCCTGGATCGAGCGGCGCGTCGATCTGCACAATGCCTCGACCGGGGCGATGACGCTGGAGATGAAATCGGGCGCCGCCTATCTGGTGCGTGACCGGCGCACCCGCGACGGCCACGTCACGGTCCTCACCGACATCACCGACGAGCGCCGCGTCGAAGCCTCGCTGGAGAAGACGCGCGCCGAACTCGCCAGCTCGCGCGATGCGGCGGCGACGCAGGCGACCTATCTCGCCGATTTGACGCGGCGGCTGGACGCGGCGGCTGCGGGCGCCGACAGCGCCAAGAAGACCTTGCTGCGCACCATGAGCCACGAGCTCAAGACGCCGCTCAACGCGATCATCGGATTCTCCGATTTGCTGGGCCAGATGGCCGAGCGCTTCGGACCCGGCCAGGTGAAGGAATACGCGTCGCTGATTCATGCCGGAGGGCACAACCTGCTGCGCCTGATCAACCAGATCCTCGACCTCACCAAGATCGCGGCGGCGAAGTTCGAGCCCCGCCTGGCGCGCATGGACGTCTCGGGCGCGCTGTGGATCGCCAGGGAGCAGTTCGAGGAGCGCGCCGCGGCCAAGCGCCTCACGATCGACGCCGACGGCTGCCCGGTGGGCCTGATCGCCGAGGTCGACGAGACCGCGTTCGGTCAGATGATCGCGCAGCTGATCGACAACGCCGTGACCTACACGCCGGCGGGCGGCACGGTCACGCTTAGCGCCGATGCGCAGGATGGCCGCATCCGCTTGCGCATCGCCGACAACGGCCCCGGCGTCGCGGCGGAAGACCTCGCGCGCATCCTGGAGCCGTTCGAACAGGTCGGCCGCACCACGACCGACCACGCACATGGCGCCGGCCTCGGCCTGACGTTGGCGAAAGCCTTCGCCGAACTGCATGGCGGATCGCTGCATATCGCAAGCGAAAAAGGCAAAGGCTTCACCGCCACGGTCGAGCTGCCGGCGGCGGGATAGCCGCCACCGTTCCGCGGTTTCGCGCGTTACTCCCCGGACGATCCGTGGAGTCCGCATGTCCGCTCTCGAAAACCCCCTCGACAAGTATCCCAAGCCGCCGTTCAAGAAGCAGAAGCAGCCCTGGCCGGGACTGGCCTGCGAGATGGAGCCGCCGCCCGATCACGGCGAGACGAGCTACAAGGGCTCGGGCCGGCTGAAAGGCCGCAAGGCGCTGATCACCGGCGGCGATTCCGGCATGGGCCGCGCCGCCGCCATCGCTTTCGCGCGCGAAGGCGCCGATGTCGCGATCAACTATTTTCCGTCCGAGGAGCGCGACGCGCGCGATGTCGTCGCGCTGATGGAGAAGGCCGGCGTCAAGGCCACCGCCCTGCCCGGCGATCTGCGCGAGAAGGATTTCTGCCGCAATCTCATCGATGAAGCCGTGAGTGCGCTGGGCGGCCTCGACATCCTGGTGAGCAATGCGGCGCGCCAGCAAAGCTATGAGTCGATCCTCGATCTGCCGGACGAGGAGTTCGACGCGATGATGAAGACCAACATCTACGCGCCCTACTGGCTGATCAAGGCGGCGCTGCCGCATCTCAAACCCGGCGCCTGCATCATCGCGACCGCGAGCGAGCAGGCTTACGACCCCTCGCCCGAACTCTATGCCTATGCGCAGGGCAAGGCGGCGACGATGAACTTCGTGAAGTCGCTAGCCAAGCAGTTCGCCAAGAAGGGCATCCGCGTCAACGGCGTGGCGCCCGGCCCGATCTGGACGCCGCTGCAAGTCTCCGGCGGCGCATCGATGGAGAAGCTGGCGCAGTTCGGGAGCCAGTCGCCGATGGGCCGGCCCGGCCAGCCGGCGGAGCTTGCGTCGATCTATGTGCAGCTGGCGGCCAACGATGCGAGCTATGCGACCGGACAGATTTACGGCGCGGCGGGCGGCGGCGGCCAACCCTGACGGTTTTGCTGCACACTTTTTCCAGGCCTGTCCCGCATCGCGCCATTTCGACTCAAATTTGAATCAAGCACGCGAAAAACTTGTCTCGAACTCGAACAAACTTCGTCTCAAATACGCACAAAGCTTAAATCAAGAGGGCGCGAAAAATGCAGCTTTGCGTTAGCCGGATTGCTCGCAAGTGTCTGAAAATACGGGATTGTTTCGAATCTTATCGATTGGTTTCAGGCCGTGGAAGAGGGCGGCGCGCATGATCGCTGCATAGAGCGGCGTATGAGGTGCCCAACATGATTCTCCGTGCGATTTTCTGGATCGGTCTGGTCTCGTTTCTGATGCCGCATGAGCCGGATCTCGGCTTCGGGCGGCCCAGCGCCGCGCTGGCCTCGGTGACGTCGGCGGCGCCCAGCAGCATCGGCGCGCTGATCCAGGCAAGCGGGGCGGCGCAGGACGCCTGCGCCACGCACAAGGAGGCCTGCGCTGGCAGCCTCTCCATTCTCGACGGGTTCCAGGCGGTGGCGATCCGCAGCATGGACCAGGTCCGCGCCGATCTCGCCGCCAACCGCACCCCCATGCACTGACCCGCTGCACTGAATTGACAGCCCGAGGCCGGGGCGCGCCAATGCGCCATGAGCTTCGATCCCATCGACCACCGCGTGGTGCCGCTGCGCGGCTTTGACGAGCTGACCGTCGGCGAGGTCTTCGCCCTCCCCTCCCGCACCATCGGTGACGCCAATTTCGCGGCGTTCCAGAGCGTCAGCCTCGACAACCATCCGATCCATTACGACGTCGAGTATTGCAAGCGGCTCGGCTATCCCGCGCCGCTGGCGCATGGCCTGCAGGTGCTGAGCTTCACCGCGGCGGGCGCCGGCCTGTTCCCGCATGTCATCGGCGAGAAGCTGATCGGCTTCATCGAAGTGAACGCGAAATTCCTCAAGGCGGTGTTTCCCGGCGACACGCTCTATCCCGCGCTGACGATCAGCGAGCTGACGCGCCAGAAGACCACTGGCATCGTCGCGATGCGCGCGACGGTGCACAATCAGAAGTCTGAGATCGTGCTGGATGGCGTGCATCGCTATCTGATGCGGCTTTAGCCTCGCTCATCCGTCTCCATCGCCCAGGCGCGCAGTTTCGCGGTGCCACGCATGCGCAGGCCGTAATGCTCGGCCAGACGGTCGAGCGCGATGGCGAGGACGACACGGCCCGATCGGCCGGGCCAGCCTTTGGCGCGCTCGGCTTCTTCAAGACCGCGCAAGTGACAGCACACGTCGAACAACAGGTCCGAAAGGCCGGGGCCGGCGGCGCGCATCGCGGCGGAGAAGCGCTGCTTGGCGGCGATCACCGTGTCGCTCAGCAGGCGATGCGCGACCTTGCCGCGCGCGTTGCCCAGGATCGGTGCCGCCAGATCGATGCCGAGGCGCGGGCTGAGTCCCGCCAGCGTGAAATCGACCCGCAGCTTCTCGCCGGCCTCGAACTGCACCGCGTCGATCAGGCCGCGCAGCTTCAGGCGCGAGAGCAGCGATTCGGCGTCGTCGATCGTCACACGCCGCTCGATCCCCTGGTCGTCGCGGATCAGCGCCTCGCGGCGCAGCTGGTGCTGCGCCGCGAACGGATCGTCCGGCGCCTGGGTGCGCACGAACCAGCCGCGGCCCGCATCGCTGAGCACATAGTTCTCCCGCCCGCCGGCGCGCGCGATCCAGCCGCGCGCCACGAACGCGTCGATCATCGCCGCCGGCACCGGCGCGATGCGCGCGGCGCCGCGGCAGGCGACACGCCAGGCGCCGTCGCCGGCGGGCCGCAGATGCGCGCCGGGCGCGCTCAAGGGGCGGAAGATGCGCCGCGCCTCGCGCGCGACTTCGCCGTCGCCCAGTTGCGCGCTCATGGCCGCTGCTCCGCGACGCCATGCAACGTGGCTTCGAGCCAGCCCAGCGTCCGGTTGAGCTCGGGATCCTCGCGCATCGTCTCGACGCGCTGGATCGCGTGCCGCACGGTGGTGGGATCGCGGCGGAAGCCGCGCGCCACCGCGTTGACGCTCATCGCGAACACGATGTGCGTGAGATACATCGCGACCTGGCGCGCCAGTGCCGCCTGCTTGGCGCCGCGTGCCGGGGCGCGGATGTCGTCGAGCGGCACGCCATAGGCATGCGCGACGACGATCTGAGTCATGCCGGCGCGCAACGGCGCGAGCGCATCGGACTCGGTGAGAACACTGTCCATCTGATCCATAAAAACATCCCCTGTTGCCTTGGACCGGCATGTCGCTGGCCGGTCTGGAGGAATGTTATCCCAATTATCACCCTGACATAGTAGGCCACTAAGGGTAGTTTAGGAATAGGATCAACGGCTTACGGGTGGTTTTTTGGCGCTTGACAATAAGCCTAGCTGGAAATACGCAGTGCTGGTGGTGCAAATTGCCTGAGTAGTAGCCGGATCGCCGAAGGCGGCGTAATCCGTACACGGATGGACTAAAAAACCGCGTTGGTTTTTACGTTGATTTTATTGGGTTTTTTGCAAATGTGTAAATAGCCTAGGCTATCTGCATAATTTATAGGTGAGCAGTTTCAAAGGGTTAATGGATTAGTTTCTGTACCCTTTTTAGTGCTGTCACTTGACCGCGCCGTCAAATGCGGTAAACAAGCTTTACTTCCCCGCAGTTGCCACAAACGTGGAGCGGCGGAAGTGCAAGAAACCAGCTTAGAATAAGGGTTTCCTGAAAACGAAAGAGCCTCGGATCGCTGGTTACGACCGAGGCCCTATAGAGTGAAGCGGTTACGGGCAGAGGATTCGAACACTCCATCTCCCTTTGCGTCCCTCGGCTGGCCCCGGTGGGTAAGTGCAAAGGTTGCTCTACCGTTGAGCTAGCCCGCGATTCCTATGTACCGGGTTCAGGGCGAATCCGCAACCGAGGACACCATGTCCGCATTAAAACAACCAAAATCCGATAGCCAGGTTGACTTGCGTTCCGACGCCCAGGAGCGATTCGAGCAGGCCGTCGATATCGCGCTGCACACAAAGGCAATCCGCCAGCCAGCCAAGCCAAAGGCGACCCGTCGCCGGCGAGGGGCCAATGAGCGTCGAACGCCGCCCGTCAGCAGTTCCAAAGCCTCATAGCCAATATCATGGCCGCACCGAAGAAACTTCCCAAAGCCCCCCTAGTCGAGGTCGTCTTCGAATTGCGGTGGGAGCTACAACACGGCCCCGCAGCCCAACCAGTGTTACAAACCGATCCGGGCATTCTCCCGTTGTTGAATGGCTTTACCAATGGAATGAAGACGCAGGGGTTTAAGACCTTCAGAGATATGTCTCACCCCCTCCAAACTGGCGCCTATGGTGTAGTTCGGCGATTTTATAAGAAGGCCGACAAACCATTTCCAATTATGCAAATTGGTCCGGGGATTTTTGCGGCCAATGCATCCCAAGACTACCTTTGGGAGCCGTTCAAATCGCAAATCTTATCTGGATCGAAAGCGTTGCTAGGCGCTTATCCAAAGTTGGATTTTTTTGCGCTACGGCCATCGCAGCTAGAATTGCGGTACGTCGATGCGTTCGATAAGTCGATCTTGGGAAGAGCGGCGCTTTTTGAATTCACCGAGAAAGCAACATCGTTGCGGTTTGGCTTGCCACCGATGCTGAATAAGTCAGACATTTTTTCTGGAGATGCTGAGGGTCGGTTCTTCTTTCAGCGCGACTTAAAAGCAATGAAAGACACAACGTTTGTGCTTGATGTCGCCTCGGCGAAAAACAACGAAACAAATGAGGGCGTCGTCCGTATGGAATCGAAGGTAATCAGCCTTCGGAACGATGTCCCAAAACTGGGTCCTCCTGCGAAATTTATAAATGACCTTGGACGCTGGCTCGAAACAGCGCACAACGTTCTAAGCCCATTCTTCAAGCAGTTTATTCTTCCTGATGTTATGAAAAAGTTTGCGGCGAAATAGGATGGCCCTAACAACGAACATCAGTAGCCAAACTATTGACAGCATCGGCATTGATTCCGGCGACGCTAATACCGGATCAGATTCAACGCAGACCCCAACCAGCGTTAGCACAACAGCTTCAAACGCCGTTGTCACTGTCGGTGAAACTGACGTTTCAAGTAACGCTGTCCCTGCCTCCATTCTGGAGACGTGGGGCGAGTTGGGTGATGCAAATCTAAGTAAAGTTCTTCGTGACAGAATAATTCACCTCGCTTCAATTCAAGATGTGCCAGTGAGGCGTGCGCTACAGGCGATCTCGCTTAAACATTTTCTCGCGTTCTGGAACGCAATACCTGATGACGCAGCAGAGCCTCAGATTACTCTAGCGCCAGACGGCGCGTTACACGCCGAGTGGTTTAAGTCTCCGAAGCAGCGTTTAGACATTAGATTTTCCGAGCAAAGAGCAATCTTTGGCCTCTTCGCAAATAATTCGATTTTGGAAGGTGCACAAAAATTCGAGGACGTTGCATTCATCCTCAGCAACCACCCGTCAAAGCCTCTGCTGTGGCACCCGTAAAGCAGCCGTCTTTTGGGATAAAGTCCGTTCTAATTCGCTACGTGGGCGAAGAACATAGATTAAAGGGGAACTGGCCGTCGTCGGCGGCCTTCTATCCAGACCCACCCAACCCAAGCGTCAAGAAGCCGTACTTGTCGGTGAACGCATTGGAAGTTGAAACGACAAAGGCCATTGCCGCCTATCACCGTGGAGTGCAGCAAGGTAACAGGGGCAAGGTGGCTTTGTGCGACCACACGGTGTTCCAATACAACGACGCCGCCAAGAAATCTGGCGTCGCCATTTCTTATGATCAAGCGGACGCAAAATGGAAATTCAGAAGCGGAACATCGGCCCTAGAAGATGCATATCGGCATGTTCCATCGGTCGAAAGTAAACACGAATTCAAATCGCCTTCTCATTGTGGCGCAGAGTTTACGCGAGCACTTACCGCGCACACCATCGCAAAATTCGCCCGGCACATGACCAAGAAGCGATTTCATTTAAGTTAGCGGGTTGGCTTCTGAGCCTGCCGCCACCGCGAGAAGTGCGCCGATTTCGCCTTAAGCGACGGTTTTACGAGTGTCTTGATACGTAAGCCGCTTGCCGACTATGCCGGGAATGCTCCGCTCGAAACGCATCGCGTCATCAAAACCTTTGCCCTCGCGATTGTTGTACCGGAAATCGAACTCCGCGAGATACCGGTGAAGGTGCTTCTCATCGCAGTGCTGATAGACGCCGCGCATGCCACGCTTGAACACGGAGAAATAGTTCTCGACCGTGTTCGAATGCACTTCGCCGCGCACGTATTCTTTCTTCGAATGCACGACCGTTGAATGCTCCGCAAAGTTCGCGCCGACCTTCGTGTAGAGCTTGCTTTCGTCGGTGAACAACTTGCTTTCCTTAGCGATGTTGTCGTTGACGATCTTCGCGACCGTAACAGCGTCGGCGCGCGGCACGTGGAATGACCGCACGTCGCCGCCACGCTGGACCAGCGAGACGATAGCGCGCTTGCCGCCGACGCCGACCTTGCCGCCCTTAGTGAAGGGACGCCCGCGCCGATCAGGCGACGGAATGCGGTTCTTGACCGGGCCGTAATAGGTCTCATCGGCTTCCACGATTGCGCCTTCGCCGCCCATCGGCGCGAGGCCGCTGAACTTCACGCTCTCGCGGATACGGTGGCAGAGAAACCAAGCCGTCTTTTTGCTGACGCCGATCATGCGCCCGACCTGTAAGGCGCTCATACCCTTCTTCGAAGCCATGAGAAGGTGCGTCGCGGCCAGCCACTTGTTCAGCGGGACCTTGCTCCGCTCGTACAGTGTGTTGACGGTGACCGTGAAAGGCTCCCGGCAGGCGTTGCACTGGTAGAGGCCGGGGCGGGTGGTCTTGCCCTTCATCAGCGTGGCCTCGTTGACCGTGCCGCACTTGGGGCAGATCGGGCCGTCCTTCCAAAGGCGAGCCTCAAGCCATTCCCGCGCCTTTTCGGCGTCGTGGAAAATGGGGGCGGATAAAATTCCTGCGTTCATGACTGAGATTCCCTAGTTCTTGAGCCAAAACTAGGGGTTGGGGGTTACTATGTCAAGGTGATAATTGGGAATGTTATCCTAGTTTTGCAGGGGGTGGGATAAGAATACAACCAGAGATAGGCAAATGGCGGAAAAAATCGTGATTCCAGACCCCTCTATCCCCACGCTAGATTGCACTGGCTTGGCAAACGGATAGCTCAAAATGGGGAGCCTGAGCACCCGGAGAGCGCCAAGCGAACGGCGAAAATCGAAGCGCAAATCGCGCCGCAAGTTGTGGGATGGAAGTCGGATTTGAGAGGAAAATCCGTGGCGTCTATCGCCGCGTGACGATGTCCGTTCGCGGTCCGCCGTCGCGGATCGTCTTGCCGCGATAGATGACGGCGCCGATCAGGTTCGGCCGCTGGCCGATCGCGTCGCAGAAGCCCTCCCATTGCTCGGACGGAAGCCAGAGGCACGGCGCGCGCGGATCGTCCTCGATGGCGAGATCCACGAGGGCACGGATGTTCATCCGACGCTTTTACCCGCTCGCGCGAGCACGGTGAAGGCGACACCGCGGCGGCCCGGCATGGCATGCATCTTACGATGCCTGGGCCGCCTGTGCGTTCTGGTGGCTCGCCTTGTGCTCCTGGTCGCAGCCGAGTTCGTCCACGAGCCCTCTAAGCTCGTCGAGATTGTTGTCGTAGAGGCCACGGGGCGTCGTGCCATGCTTGTTGCAAAGGAACGCCGCCGCGCCGACCGCGATGCCGTGTTGCGCGCCATTCCCCATCAGCTTCACCGACGAACCGGCGACATGGGTGACGCTGATATGCTTGCCGGCCATCATGAGATTGTCGATGTTGGCCGAGTAGAGGCAGCGGAACGGGATTCCGTAGGCCTTCTGGTCGCGGATATCCCAGATCCAGTCCTTGAGACGGAAGTCGTACTTGCTCTCGCCGGGCTTCCACGCGCAGTGGATGCAGAACGCGCCATCATTGGCGACGACCGTGTCGTTGAACCGCGTGTGGTTGCGGACGTCGTTCTCCGTGAGGATATAGTCGCCCTTGTAGCGGCGGAATTCGCCCTGGGCCGCGACAAAGGCCAGCCATTCGAGTTCGAGATTGGCGTATGTCTCGGGCTCCAGGCGCTTGACGTTCGAGAACGTCCCGTAAAGCGCGCGCATGAGGTAGTCGCGCACCAGCTCTCCGGAGGTATAGGGATCGAGCCACTGGCCGTATTCCCAGTAATGCGTCGCGGGGAATTTCATCATCCACGCCTGGGTCGGCTCGCTGAACTGGAATTCCGGCGTGTCGGGATTCCAGGTCGGGCCGGCGCCGTTTTCCATCCCGGGCTGCACCAATTGCCCGCTGAGATTGGCATAGTCTTTCGCCACCTCGGTTGCCCACGGCACGTCCGCAAACGGCACCGCGTGATCCGCCATGCGGGTGCGGAAGAACACCGTGTTTCCGTGATGCATCTTATCGCCGATCTCGGGTGCATAAGGCTCACCGAACTCCGCGCGCGCCTCGCGGCCGAACAGTGTTTCGGCACCGGCGAGGACGCCGAGCATCGCCGTGCCGCTGGCGTCGATGAAGATGCGGCCCTTGAAGCGGCGCTCGTGTCCGCCTTTCGCCTGAACGGCGTCTACCGAGACGATCCGGGCGCCTTGCGTGGCGACCGCGACGATCCGATGCTCGAGGAACACCGTGGCGGTCGGTTCCGCCGCGAGCAGGGAGAACGCCACGAGGTCGCCGTTCGGCGTCCGTGCGGTGAACTCCTTGAGCAGATCGCCCTGTGCGCCCCGCGGACTGAGCCCGATCTCCTTGCTCGCATTGCCGCCGAGGACCGGGCGGTCATGGATCAGCGCCACCCGTTGGCCGAGGCGAGCTGCCGTCAGAGCCGCGGCACATCCCGAGACGCCGCCACCGACAACCACCACGTCATAGTCACCCGCGTCCGTCGGCTGCTCGGGCAGACCGCGCAGCTTTCTGCGCCATGCGAGGCTGGCATCGTCGACCGCGTTGGGCGGTGCTTTTCCGTCCTTGCCCAGATAGATCGCATCGCAGCGGCCGTCGAAACCGGTCAGGTCGTGCAGCACCAGTCTCGCATTGCCCCTGGGCAGCGACATTGTGCCGGCGGATTGCCATGACCAATCCTGGCCGTTGGCGCCAAATTCGGTGTCGAGCGTCACGCCGTTGATCGCCAGCGTGAACCGTCCGGGATGGTGCGAGGGCACCCAATCCTTCGCCCGGACCCACACTTCGTAATCCCCCGCTTCGGCGATGCCGACCACGCTGGTCGCGTCGGCGACCGGCCGTCCGAGGCCATGGGCGAGCAAATAGGGCGAGCCCATCTGCGTCTCGAACTGGGAGTCGAGCAGCCAGCCTCCGAAATTGTCGAAGTCCTCCGCCTCGATCAGGATTCCGGACGGCGACCCGATACCGGCCTCTGCCTTGGGCATTGCTCCAACTCCATCTGACGCCTGTAACGGTTAATTACATACATTTGTGTATGTATGTTTTATCTTATCGAATCGAAAGCGAGGCCGCAACATGCCGGCGACACAGGAAAAAACCTTGGGTCAGGCCGCCCGCAGCGCCGCGATGCGGGCGCGGCTGATCGCGGCGACGAAGCAATCCCTGATGGACAGCGGCTATGGCCGCACCACGGCGGTGGACGTGTGCGCCCGCGCCGGGGTGACGCGCGGCGCGCTGTTCCACCATTTTCCCGCCGGCCTGCCGGCGCTGTTCGCCGCGACGCTCAACACGGTGTGCGGCGAAATCGGCGCCCGCGCGCAGGCCGCCGCGCGGCACGCCGATCCCCGGCATGCGATGAGCGCCTATATCGACACCGCATGGGCGAGCTTTGGCCATCCCGATTTCAAGATCGTCATCGAAGTGTGGCTGGCGGCGCGCAACGATCCGGCATTGCGCGATGCGCTCGATCCCGTCATTGAGCGCTTCCGGCGCGCCGCGACGCCCGAACTGAACGCCGGTCTCGCCGCCAAGGTTGGGCGCGGCACGCAGGACATCGCGTTCTACCGGCTGATCCTCGAAGCGATGATCGGCATGGCGCTGGGACGCGCGGTAGCAGCGGACGGAAAGCCGATGGGACACGAAAAGGCGGTCATAGTGCTGCTCAAGGAGATCGCGCAGGCGCGCGCCGCGCGATAGAAACCACGCTTACACCAGCGCGATATCGCTCGCCTCGGCGAGCGTCACCTTGGTCTTCCTGGCGATGCGCTTGCGGCGGTCCTCGCCGCTCCACAGGGCGTTGCGCCTGGCGCGGCGGTCGGGACCGAAGAAGGTCGGCGCGGCGATGAAGGGGCGCGGCGCCTTGATCGCGGCCTCCAGCTTGCGCGCGATGGTCGCGGCGCTGACCGGATGGGTGAGCACGTCGGTGACGCCGACATCGCGCGCCTGCTCCACCTGGCGCTGGCGTGCATTGGTGTAGATCACGAACAGCGGCGTCATCGGATTGATGATGCCGGGCGAGCGGCGCGCTGCGACGGGGAACGTCATGTTCTTGTAAGGCTCGGCCGCGGCATCGCAGAAGATCGCGTCGAAGATCTGGTTGCGCAGCGCCTCGATGGCGCGCGGCGACTCGGCGACCGCCGACATCTGCTTGATCCCGAGCAGGCCGAACGCGGTGCGCAGCACCTGGACGCTGGCCGGCTTGCCGCCGACCAATAGAATGCGCAGAGGGCGAAGATCTGATTTTCCGGTCATGGCACCATTATCCCGGCGCAATCTTAAGACGCGCCCGTTTAAACCGCAGTTAATCGGGCGATGAATCGTTTTGGCGAAGCGTGCCGACCTGATACATTGGCGCCATGACACACCGCGCGTTTACCATCACCGCCGTCACAGCGCTCGCGCTGACGCTGAGCGGCTGCATCTTCTTCGAGAGCCCGCGCGAGCGCGCGATGCGCAACGATCCCAATTTCAAGGCCGGCTATTCCGACGGCTGCGCCAGCGCCAATTCTCGCGGCACCGATTATCGCGGCGACCGGGTGCGCGACGAGGCGGCCTATGCCTCGAGCAAGCCCTATCGCTCCGGCTGGGGCGCGGGCTATGAGACCTGCAACAACCAGCTCAACCGCAGCACCGATCCCAATATGGGCGGCATGCCCGCACAACGGCCGCTGTGAGCGCGGTCCTGCGCTCGCCGCGCCTGCGCAGCGCGCTTCTGCTGCTGTTCGGCATTCTCGTCTTCACATTCGGAACCCTGTTCGTCGCCTATGGCCAGGCCGATCCCTGCCGCGCGCTGGCGGTGGAGCAGGCGCGGCGCTCGGCGGCACGCGCCGATGTGGAACCGTGGACGCGGGTGCAGACCAGCCAGATGTCGACCGGCGCCTGCGCCGGCGGACTGCTCGATTCCTGGGGCGAGCGGCTGACGCATTACGTGCGTTAAATTCAAATTAATGGCGCGTTAACTTTATCCGGTGATGCTGACCACTTGACAGCACGGCCCGATGGTCAAACTGTCACACATTCCGTGTACGGTGTTATTGCTCTTTGTAGGGAGCGTTTCACGATGCTGGGTCATCTCGTCTATAACCGGGGTCTGAGCGAGCCGCTGGACATGCACCGTCCGCTGCTTCCCGCTTTGCTGCGCGCCATCGCGGGCCTGTTCCGCCGGCGCTAAAGCCGTCGTCTATTGCAGCGTATCCGCGAGCGTGCGCAACGCGCCGACCGGATCGTGTTCGATGGGCTCGCCATGCGACATCAGGATGAGCACGAGCCCGGGCTCATCCGCCCAGGCCAGAAGCTGCACACGTAACGCCGCCTTGTCGCCGACCATAAACAGCTTCTCGACGGTCGGAATTTGCGGCGCGGCGCCGCCGAAACCCATGAGGTGCAGCAGCCAGCCTTCGAACCCGTCCTTGCGCCGCAAATTTCCGATCAGGTCGTTGAGGATAAGCGTGGTTCCCGAGGCGCGGCGGACCACAAGCGCTGCCTCATATCCCTTGGTGCCGGGGACGGTCAGCAACGTGACATCTGGGTCGGCGAAATCGGCGCCGGCTGCGTCGACCGGCACGGCCTTGGCCACCCGCTCGCGCGCGCCCTCGGGCGCGATCACCCGGATCGATGGGTAGCGCTGCTTGAAGATTTTGGCGTCGACCCGATGCGCGATGCCCGGCACGATGAGATAGCGCGGCGTGCCGAAGGCCTCGATCTGCTGCATCTCGTCTTCGTCGAGCGCGACGGCGCTGTAGATCACGGACGATCCATACGCGAGCCGTATTACGGTCATGCGCCGCTCGAGATGCACCAACGGCATTTTCAGCGTGCCGGTTACGGTGAGGATGCCGTCATCGACCCGCGTCAGCGGGCCACGCGGCAGCACCGTCCATGTTTCGTGAACGTCGGTCATGCGTGATGAAACGCCAAGACGCGGCGTGGCGTTCCAGGGATCCGGCGGATCGTTCGCGGCGATCACATCGCGCCGGGCTCAGTTCGGCGTCGGCTGCTCCAGCACCAGGATCTGGATATCTTTCTTTGGCGCGAAATTCGTCAGCGTGGATTCGAAGCGCGTCGCACCGGTCTTCTTGATGTCGCCGGGCCAGCACAGCGACAGGATGTTGGACGGCTTCAGCTTGTCGATGGTCAGGTGGAAGCTGCCGATCGGGCCCTTCCAGTTGTTCGCGGTCACGATCACGAAATCGGTGGTGTACTGGTTGTACATCCCTTCGCTGCCCGTCTTCTTGCCGATGGTGGCGAAGCCTGCCTGGATCGACGCCTTGGTCCCGGCATCGATGCAATAATTCTTGTTGTAGGTCGCGAACTCGCCCGCATCGCTGAGCGCATAGGTCGTGAAGAAGGTCTGGCCGGTCACCGGCTGATAGGTGTGATCGACGCTGACCGTGCCGCCGGCGGGGAAGTGCATCTTCCACCAGAACTTGGTCTTGGTGACCCATTTGGCGTGAACGGAGTCGCTGCCCTCGTCTTCGAGCAGGCCCGCTTTGACCAGCGCGTCGTGGCTCGCCTTGGGCAGCTTGTTGAGCTTGTCGTAGCCCCCGCCGATCACGACATTGAGCGGCGCGCCGAGCGCGAGCAATTGCGCCGTTACGTCCTTGCCGTTGAAATAGGCACGCTCTTCTGACGTTGGTACCACCTTCTTGCCGTCGACCGTCAGCGCGAAGCCGACGAAGTTCGGCGTCGTATCCATCGTCGTGCCGATGGGCGACTCGGCGAGCTCGTAATTGTCGACGTCGGGCAGCGGGAAGGCGACGATGGTGTCGATGTCCTGGTTGCTGTCATTGGTGAAGGTGTAATGCACCTTGACCTGCCTGGGGCTGAGATAGAGATCCTCAGCTGCCATGCGGATGTCGGCGTTCTTGGTCAGCACGATGCCGCCGGCGCCGAGCATGGCGGAACTGTCGTCGGCCAGCGCGGGCGCGACGAGGGTCGCAGCGGTCGCCAGCAAGGCAGCGCTCAAAATCTTCTTCATGTCACTCTCCTGTTGAACGCGGGCGATATCTATTTCAGGACCAGCATGTGGATGTCCTGGGTCGGCGTGAAATTGTCGGCGTCGAAATTGAACAGCGTCGGCGCGGTCTTCTTCAGATTGCCTTTCCAGCACAGGCTGAGAACGGCGCGGGCATCGACCTTGTCGAGCGTCAGATGGAAATGACCGATGGGGCCTTTCCAGGTGTTGGCGCTTTTGAGGATGTAATCGGTGGTGTAGGCCCAGAGCGGCCCGCCGACGGTCATGGCAAAGTCGCCGTCCTTCCCGCGCAATTTGGGATTGGCGAGCATCTTGCGCAACAGGGCCGGCGTGCCGGGATCGAAGCAGAACGGCTTGGCATAATCTTCGGGACGCGCCGGCGACTCGGCGCTGTCGTAATACTGGCCGCCGCCGGTGATCGGCTTGTAGCCGTGATCGATCACGAGCGTCTTGCCGGCCGGGAAATGCTGCGTCCAGTAGAAGCGCGTCCGCACTGTCCACAGCGGCTCGGCGTGATTGTCCTCGTAATCGACGACCCCCGCCTTGGCGAGCGCCTTCTTCTGCGCGTCGCTGAGCTTGTCGAGCCTGTCGTAGCCGCCTCTGGCGATGAGGTTGAGCGGCAGGCCCGCGGCGCGGACGATCGCCGAGACGTCGCGGTCCTTGATGAAGGCTTTCTGTTCGGTCCGGAACGTGACGGGCTTGCCGTCGACCGTCGCTGTGAAGCCCACGAAATTGACCGGATCGTCGGTGACCGTGCCGACCTCCTCGCTCTGGAAATCCTCGATGTCGAGATCGGGCAGCGGGAAGGCGATGACGACGTCCTGGTCGGCGCCGGTGTTCTGGAATTCGAAGCGGATGCTCACCTTATCCGGCGAGAGGTAGAGGTCCTCCTTCGCCATCCGGATATCGGCCGATTTGACGAACACGATTCCGCCCGCGGCAAGCTGCGCCGAGCCGTCATCGGCGAGGGAGGGCACGGCACACGCCGCACACAACAAAAGGCCTGCTGCAAGCTTTCTCAATCCATCCCCCAACGAAAATACAATTCAAAACACGATCACCATGGGCGGCCTCCGAGCCGGCCACCCAGAGTCTGGGCGCGCTGACGCTCGCCTTGCTGAATGGCCGGGTCAAGCCCAGCCATGGTGAGGGGAAAATGGATCACAATTATGGCTGATCAGCTCTCCGTGTCGGAGACCGCAAAGCGCCGCTCCGCTGCCGCGATCTCCCGCAGTACCGCAAAGACCCGTTGCAGTTGCGCGGTCGGCGCGGCGCGAAACCAGGCGCCGATGCCGTTCTGCGATTTCTCGTAGTCGATGCCGACGCGCCACTCCGCCAGCGAGCGGCCGATGCCTTCGTCCATGACGCCGATCGAAATCGTGAAGGCGCCGCCGCCTTGGCGTGCCAGCAGCGCCCAGCCCCAATCCTCCTGGATCGGCGCACCGGACTCGACAGCCCTCTCGGCCAGGCGCGCTTTGAGCCAGACGGCGAAGTCCTCGCCGAAGCAGCGCGGATTGATGAAGTTCGCACCCGGCGTGACCGTTTCGAACATGTCCGTCGTGATGAACAGCGCGTGGTCGGGCATCGCCGCCTAGGAATAGGTCCGCGGCGTCCACCATGGGAAATAGGGCGGCATGTCCTTCGACACGTTTTGCGGGAATTTCGCCGGGCGCTTTTCGAGGAAAGAGACCACGCCCTCCTTCACATCCTCCGACGCGCCCCGTGAGTAGATGCCGCGCGAGTCGACCTTGTGCGCCTCCATCGGGTGATCCATGCCGAGACCGCGCCACATCATCTGGCGGATCAGCGCGACGGAGACCGGCGCGGTGTTGTCCGCGATCTCGCGCGCGATTTCGCGGGCGCGGGGGATCAGCTGGTCGGGCGCGACCACTTCTTGTACCAAACGCCCGGCGAGCGCTTCCTGGGCGCCGAACACCCTGCCGGAGAAGCACCAGGCGAGTGCCTGCTGGATGCCGACGATGCGCGGCAGGAACCAACTCGACGCCGCTTCCGGCACGATGCCGCGGCGCGAGAACACGAAGCCGAACTTGGCGGACTCGGACGCGATGCGGATGTCCATCGCGAGCTGCATCGTGGTGCCGATGCCGACCGACGGGCCGTTGACCGCGGCGATCACCGGCTTCAGGCATTCGAAGATCTCGAGCGTCACGCGCCCGCCGCCGTCGCGCACGCGCTCGTCGGACCAGTTGAACTCTTTGGAGTCCGCCGCGCCGGCATTGCGCTCGGGCCGGTCGGCGCGCTTGGTCGCATCGAAGGTCGCGGCGCCCGCCGAAAGATCGGCGCCGGCGCAGAAGGCGCGGCCCGCGCCGGTGACGATCACGCAGCGGATGGCGTCATCCTTGTTGGCGCGCTGAAACGCGTCGATCATCTCGGTCATCATCGTGCCGGTGAAGGCATTGAGCTTCTCCGGCCGGTTGAGCGTGATGGTGAGGATATTGTCTTCGACGGCGTAGAGGATTTCCTTGTAGTCGGACATGCGCGGGAGCCTTTGTTGCTTCGTGCGCCCAGCATAACCCAAGCCGCGCTTGCCGCATGGGCAGGCATGTGCTACATATGTGCTACATTGAGGCCCAGCCCATGAAAACGATGAATTTGCGCGACGCCAACCAGCAGTTTTCCAAGCTGGTGCGCGAGATCGAGGAGACCGGCGAGCCCGTCCTCGTCCTGCGCAACGGCAAGCCTGCGATCAAGCTGTCGGCGGTGGGCGCGCATGAGAAACCGGAAGAGGCCAAGCAACATTTGGCGGACCCCGGCCGCGCTTTCACTTACCCCCAAGAATGGGAGCACAATCGCGCGGATGTTCGTGCCGAAGCCCCCTCACGGCCCATGCGGCAAGTGGACGAGCGCGACGTGAACCAGCAATTGATCGAACAGGTCGAACAAACCGGCGAAGCTGTTGAAATTCTGCGCCACGGAAAACCTGCGGCGGAGATCAGGCCCTCACAGCAACGCAGCGCTATCCGCACCCTCACACCCGAGCAGGAAGCTGCGCTCAAATCCATGTTTGAAACGGCGAAGCGTGCCAAACCGTCCGATGGCATCAAGATGACGCGTGACGAGATGCATGAGCGCTAAGCGGTTCTCGCTCGACGCCAATGTGCTGATCTATTTTTTCGATCCACGCGATCCGATGAAGCAATCTGCAGCGCAGCATCTCATACGCATGAGCATCGCACGCGACTGCTGGATCGGGCTGCAGGCCGTCGGCGAGTTCTATGCCGCCACCACGCGCAAGAATATCCTGACGCGGGCGGACGCGACGCAGGAAGCGCTGAGCTTCCTGACGAATTTCAACACGTTTCCCGCAACGCCAAACGCGCATCGCCGTGCCGCGCATGAAGCACTCGCCGGGCGATTTTCTTATTGGGACGCCGTGATGCTGGGCTCGGCTGCCGAAGCCGGCTGCGCGTTGCTGCTCAGCGAAGACATGCAAGACGGCATGACCGTGGGTTCTCTCACGATCCGCAATCCGTTCGGGCCGGCGGGGCTAAGCGCGGCGGCGGCCGCCGCGCTGGCGCCTTAAGCGAGCTATTCCGCCGCGACCTGGTGCAACGCATTGGCCGAGAGCACGCCCTTGGCGACCGCATCGTCGATCAGGGTGATGGCGCGCTTGAGCTCCACCAGCGAATCCTCGATGTCGATCTTCTGGCGCTCGAGCTTGTGCAGCTGCTCCTCGAACTTCTTGCGCGCGTGCAGCGTCTGCGTCACGCCACCGTCGTGGTGCGTGTCGTAGAGATCGAGGATCTCGCGGATCTCGCTGAGCGAGAAGCCGACGCGCCGGCCACGCAGGATGAGGATGATGCGGGCGCGGTCCCGGCTCGCATAGATGCGGGTCTGGCCGCGCCGCTCCGGCGCGATCAAGCCCTCGTCTTCGTAAAAGCGCAGCGTGCGCGCGGTAACGTCGAACTCCTTGGTGAGCTGACGGATCGTGTAAGTGCGATTGATGGTCATCTTTTCCACGGGACGCTCGGCTTGATGCCTTGTCGCCCGTCCTCCCTGACAATTTCTCAGTCCAAGGATCGTGCCTTACGCTTACGTCAACGTCAAGCAGAGAGAATCGGGCCTAATCAATCGCTTAGGAATTTCGGTCCGCCGGGATGCGCTGGCCGTCGGCGGTGACGATATCGAAGCCGACGACCTTGCCGCCGTCGCGGCGAAACTGCACCCGCTGGTCCTGCGTGTTGCCGAGCGCGAAGAGATCGGGCGCCAGCGGTGTCAGCGTGGTCGGGTCGCGGCCCTCGCGCTGATAGACGAGCGCGCCGTCCGCCAGCGAGACCTTCCGGATGCCGTATTGCCCGGCATATTCGCCGAGCCGCGCCGCATCGATCGCATAGGGCGTGCTCTGCGCCTGCGCCGCGACCAGCGCCCAGGCGTAATCCGGTTTGCGCTCCGGCGTCGCGTTCGCCATCAGCGCGGTCAGCGCCGCGGTCTCTGCCGCCGCCAGCGCCTGCGGGCGCGGCGCAGCGATGTCGGGCGCGACGCCGACGCGCTCCCAATTGGTGCCGGACACCGGATGCACCGGACGGCCGAACGAGATGCTCTCCACGAAATAGGGCGCGACCGGAAAGACGTCGTTGTTGTTGGCGGCGCCGGCCGTGGTCGTGCCCACCAGCGTGCCGAGCTTGAAATAGCGGATATGGGTCGCGAACTCCTCCGCCGCCGAGCCCGTGTTGCCGCTGATCAGGACATAGAGCGGGATGCCGGTGAGGCGCGGCCCGGCGAGCTTGCCCAGCACATGCGTCTCGCGCGTCTTGCCCGTGCGCCCGTCGTGGAAGGTCATCAGCACGCGTCCGTCCGGCGGCATGAAATAGCTCACCAGCCCCTGCACCGCGTCGGCCGAGCCGCCGCCATTGCCGCCGAGGTCGAGTATGATGGCATCGGCACCGCGCAGGAAGCGCGCGACGTCGGCGATCACCTTGGCGGTCGGCGCGCCGCTCCACTCGAAGCCCGCGAGATTCACATAGCGGACATTGCCGGGCAGGATCCGCATCTCGTCATAGCCCTGGTTGTTGCGCGCGAAGGCGGCGTCGGAGATCGGATCGCCGTCGTGATCGTCGCGCGGCAGCAGCGCCGCCTTGTAGGCATCGAGGTCGAGGACGAACCACATATGACGGTCCTGCGTGATCTGGGTCAGGTCGTCGCCCAGCGTCTGCGCGAACGCCCCCGGGTTGGAGATCGCATAGCGGCCCGCCGCCTCGCGCTTGCGCAGCTCGGCGATGATGGCGTCGCGCTTGTCCTCCAGCACGTAGTTCTTGGCGATCAACTTCGTGACGGTGTCGATCGCGGCATGCTCCTGCTCCGGCGTCAGGGGCGCGAGCGGTTCAGGCGCCGGCGCTGCGGCACACAGAAGGAACGCGGCGGCAATGGCGGTCAGTCGAAGGACGGGGAGCATAATCAACCCTTTCTGGAACGCTTGGCGCCGAGCATTTCGGCAGCGCGGATGGCGATGGATTTCATCTCGACCGCGTCTTCGATGCGGCCCAGATCGTCGAGCAGGCCGGGTGCCGCTTCGGCGCACAGCGCCTCGGTTGCCGCGGCGATCGCGGCCCACAAGGGCTGCAGCTTTGTGACGGTGCGCTTGCCGGCGGCGGACAGTTCGAGCAATTGCCGGCGGCCATCCGCGGGGTCGGATTTGGCCTGGACCAGGCCGGCCTTGATCAATTCGCCGCGCAGCTGGCTAACGGCGGCATGGGTGATGCCGATGAGGCTGGCAAGCTCGCCGACGCTGAGCACGCCATGCTCGCGCAATGCGCCGACCACCGCGAACCAGCGCGGCTGGAACGTGGAGTCATGCTCGCGATACAGCGCCTGGACCTGGCGATCGAGGCGCTCGGACAGGCGGCGCAACCGCGTTCCGAACGCGGCGACGCCCTTCTGGCGGATGTAATCGGTCATTATGTAAGTGCTTACTGGAATGTCCGCGACCTTGCAAATTACGATCGCGTTACCGGCTCAGTCGCAGGCTTGCCGCTTCTTCAGGCTGGCATAGATTTTCGCGAATGCCGCGTCGCCCGCCGCCGTGGCGCAAAGCGGCCGTGCCAAAGCGCGCGCCTCGTCGGGCCTGCGCTCGAACGACACGGTCAGCGCCAGCAGCAGCGTGACGCTGGTGTTGAACCGGTCTGTCATCAGGATCGCGTGCGGATCGGCGCCCGGCATGGCGGCGCGAAATTGCGCTTCGGCATCGGCGAGATCGAACACCCTGCCATACGCCAGGCCGCGGATGAAATGGCTGCGCGGATCGTGCGGATAGCGCGCGAGAAGAGCGGATGCCTGCTCCGCAGTCGCATCGAGATTGACCTCAGCCTGCGGGATCATGCCGGGCGTCCTGGGCAGATCGGCGGTGTGCGAGAACATCGCGAGCACGAAGGCGAACAGCGCGACGACGAGCCCCGCGATGCCGATGCCGCCGGCGAGATTCGACGGACGCGGCCGCAGATCACCATCCGCCCACACTGCCTGGAGCACCATGCCCATCGCGAGACCGGCCAGCGCGCCGCCCAGATGGGCAGAATAGTCGATGTGCCCGCTGCCGGAGGGCATCGGTATCAGCGCCGGCAGCGCGACGCGCGCCGAGAGAATCTGCATTTTGCTGCCGATATCGCCGGAGGATTGCTGAAAACCGCACATGAACGCCGCGCCGAGCAACCCCATGATCGCGCCCGAAGCGCCGACCGCGACGATGTCGGCCTCGTTCATCGAGGTCGAGCCCAGGCCGCCGCCGATCCCTCCGATGACGAACAGCGCCGCGAACCAGCGCGAGCCGATCATCGGCTCCAGCCGGTAACCGATGAAGCCGAGCACGACGCTGTTCGACAAAAGATGCAGAAAGTTCGCGTGCAGCAGCGGCGCGGTGAAGAAGCGCCACCATTCGCCATAGCCGAGCGCGAGCTGCCGGCTGATGCCGCCATAGCTCGCCAGCACGCGGGCATTCATCCCCTGGCCGCTGCTGTTGAACGGCGCATAGCGGACTTCCAGTGCGTAGATCGCCGCGAGCAGGAGCAACAGGAAGATCGTGACACCCGGAATGCCGAAGCTCGCGCTGCTTTGGATCGAAGGGCTTTGATAGAAATCCGCTGCGCGCGAGGCGGTCGCCGCAGCGGGCGCCACGGCTTGTGCTGCCGGGCGGAATGCCGCCGGACCCGCTATGCCGCGCTTGCCGAATGCCGCCATCTCACCCTCGCCGAACACGGCAGCCTAGGAGCGGCGAGGTTTGCCCTTTGTAAAGAAACAATGTGAATGCGGATAAACCAAAGGCCGCGGCGCGAGCCGCGGCCTTTAGCGATGTCGAAGGCGCGCCTATTCCGCGGCGGCGCGGACGGCGCGATCTTCCTTGTCGAGATTCTCGGCGGCGAAGTCCCAGTTGAGGATATTCTCGAGCGCCGCTTCGAGATATTTCGGCCGCTCGTTCTGGTAGTCGAGATAATAGGCGTGTTCCCACACGTCGAGCGTCAGGAGGCAGTTAATGCCCTTGGCCATGGGATCGACCGCGTTGGAGGTCTTTTCGACCGAAAGCACACCGCCCTTGGACACCAGCCACACCCAGCCGGAGCCGAACTGTTCCTTGCCGGCCGTCGCCATCTTTTCCAGCAGGTCGCCTGTCGAGCCGAAGTCGCGTTCGATGGCGCGTGACAGCGCGCCCGCCGGCTTGCCGGATTTCGGCGTCAGCGAGCGCCAGTAGAAATCGTGGTTCCACACCTGGCCGGCATTGTTGAAGATCTTCTTGTCGTCGGAACCGTCCTTCGCGTTCACGGTGCGGCGCACGATCTCCTCCAGCGCCATGTCGGCATAGGGCGTGCCCTTCACCAGCTTGTTCAGCGTGTCGACATAGGTTTTGTGATGCTTGTGATAGTGAAACCCGATGGTGCGCGCCGAGATCGTCGGCTCCAGATCGGATTCGTTCCACGGCAGCGGCGCAAGAGTAAACGGGCCTGTCATGACGGTCTCCTGGATAGAGGTTCGAAAGGGATAAAGCGGCGGCGCGCAAATCGTTCCGGCGGTGAAAAATTGAGCGATTTCGAGACCTTGTCTTTCGCGATTGTCACTCGACTTGCACAGTTGCGCGGTAGAAAAACATGCCCGCGGGGGCCCTTGGTTGGAGGACCCGATGACTGCCTACGACATCTGCTATCTCGAGGAAGACGGCGCTTTGTTGTGCGCCTTCACCGTGCAGTTCGAAAGTGACATGCGCGCCAAGATTCTCGCGCATGCGATGAAGCCCGCCGATTGCCATCGCATGGAGATCTGGGACGGCAAGACGCTGGTGTATCGCCGGCCCGAGGCCCTTGACGCCCGGCGCCCTCCGGCGCAAACGCGCTTCGATGGAGCATTCGCAATCCCTGCTTGAGACGGTCACGGCGGCGCTGGCGCCGGTTCGCGGCGTGCGCGCCGTCGTGCTCGGCGGCAGCCGCGGCCGCGGCGTGCATGTGGCCGGCTCGGATTACGACATCGGACTTTATTACAGCGGCGACCTCGACATCGCGGCGCTCGAGGACGCGGCGCAGACGCTGACCGGCGGCGCGGCGGCTCCGCTCATGACGCAGACCGGCTGGTGGGGCGCATGGGTGGATGGCGGCGGCTGGCTGACCGTCGATGGCGAGCCAGTCGACATCCTCTATCGCAATTTGGACCGCGTCGACCGCGTGATCGGCGAAGTCACGCGCGGCGAATTCACTTGCGCTTATCATTACGGCCATCCGCACGCCTTCGTCTCGCACATGTATGCCGGCGAGATCGCGACCTGCCGTGCGCTGCACGATCCGGAAGGTCTCGTCGCGGCGCGCAAGGCGCAGCTAACGCCCTACCCGCCGGCACTGCGGCGCGCCGTGATCGCACGCTTCACGGATGAAGCCCGCTTCTTCCTGCTGGTCGCGCAGAAGGGCGCCAAGCGCGGCGACATCGTCTATGTCAACGGTTGTTTGTTCCGCGCCGCCTCGTGCTTGCTGCAGGCGATCTTCGCGATCAACAACGAATGGCTGCTCAACGAGAAGGGCGCACTGGCGCTCGCCACGACGTTCGCGCGCAAGCCAAACGATCTGCGCCTCAGAATGGAAAGCGCCTTCGCCGATTGCGCCACGGGACCTGAATGGCTGCTCCGCGCCCTCGGCACGCTCGGCGATCTCGCCGACGAGACCAGCGCTCTCGCCTAAGGCCCGATCCAGCGCGCGTCGTTCGCAGTCTTGTCGATCAGCTGCTCGAGGCCGACGATCTCCTGCGGCATGCCGATGGCCATGCCCGCATAGTCGATCACCGATTTGGCGTGATCGTCATAAGAAATGGATACCGTATAGGTCGGAAGATCGGTGATCCGCGCGCGATAGATGTCGAGCGTCCAGAAGAACTGCGCTTCCCGGAACGCGCGATAGAGCGTTTTGACCTTGGCCACCGGAATCCGGGCGTGGCGCGCGCCGACCGCCTGCACGAACGCCTCGCCGGTCCACGCCACGGCGCCGTCGCCGGAAATTTCCACCGTGTAGGACGGACAGCGCCCGAAACACCGCGTGCGCCGCAGCGATATCTTGAGTGAGCGCCAATCCCGGATCGCCGGAAACGCAACGCGCTGCTCCGGCCGGCCGGCATTGGGGAGCTTGTGATCGGGATCGAGCGCCAGCGGCGCCGAGGCGGCGTAAGCCGATGCCTGCGCGCAGACGGACAAAAATGCGGCGATCAAAACGGCAAACAGTCTGAAGCGCATGGGTCTCACCTCGTACCTCTCGACGCTGGACCGTGCCGGTGTCGGAAGTATGGCTGCCGTATCGCGCCAGCCTTGCGCTATGCCGTCGGCGCGTATCGCGCTAGGACTGCGCAATGACGGCGAAAGACACATATCCCAGCTGGTTTAGCGGCCTGTTCTCGCGCCCCGCGCGAGACGCCGAGCCCACAGAGCCCGCGCCCGGCTATCGCATCTACACGACGCAGTTCGACATCGAAGCGACCGGCAATACAGTGCAGGAGCTAGCAGCCAAACAGACCGACGCGGGTGCCTTTCGCCGCAACGTGGCGCTGTTCGACGCGGCGATGCAGGACTGGCGCGTCGCGGCCGGGTTGGCGGGCATGGCGTCGCTCGAACGCCTGAGCCGCGCCCGCGACGGCCGGCCGCTGGAAAATACCGTGGTCAGCCTGCTGGTCGACCATTCCGGCTCGATGCGCGGACAGCGCGCCATCTACGTCCTAGCGCTGGTCGAGCTGCTCACCGATCATCTCCTGCGCCTGGGCGCGCGTGTCGAAGTCCTGGGCTACACCACGCGCTCCTGGCATGGCGGCCTGTCGCGCAAGGCCTGGATCAAGGCCGGCCAGCCGAAAAATCCGGGGCGGCTCTGCGACCTGCTGCACATCGTCTATCGCGACGCCGACGAGTCAATTCCCTTCGCCGGCTGGGCCCTGCGCAATCTGCTGCGCGACGACCTGCTGAAGGAGAATATCGACGGCGAAGCGGTGCTATGGGCCGGCGCTCGCCTGCGCCGGCGGCCGGAGAAACGCAAAATCCTCATCGGCATCAGCGACGGCGCGCCGGTGGACGATTCCACGCTGATGGAAAATGGCCCGCACATCCTCGACAATCATATGCGAGAGGTCATAGCCGAACTCGCCGCCGCCGGCGACATCGAAGCCCTCGGCATCGGGATAGATTACGACCTGACGCGCTATTACCGGAGCTTTGTCCAGGTCTCGTCGATCGCCGATTACGCCGACCGGCTGTTGCCATTCCTGGAAGCGGCGTTCGCCAGCAAGCCCGAACCTTAAGCGGCAATCAATTTCTCCCGCGTCGCCCAGTCGAGCGACTTGGCGAGCGCGCGCTCCAGGCGGTCGAACAGGTCGCCGATCTCCGCCTCGGTGATCACCAGCGGCGGGCACAGCGCGACGCGGTCGCCGAGCAGCGCGCGCACGATGAGGCCTTCATCCTGCGCGAAGTTCGCCAGCATCGCGCCGGCCTGTTTCGCCGGATCGAAATTGCGTCTGGTCTTCTTGTCGGCGACGAGCTCAAGCGCGCCGATCAGGCCGACGCCGTTCGCCTCGCCGACCAGGGGATGCGCCGCCAGCGCCCTAAGGCGCCCCAGGAATACCGGCGCCACATGCCGGACATGGCCAACGATGTCGCGGCGCTGGTAGATCTCGATGGTCTTGAGCGCCACCGCCGACGCCACCGGATGGCCGGTATAGGTGAAGCCGTGGCCGAAGGTGCCGATCTTGCCTGACTCCTGCTCGACGATATCGGCCAGCTCGGGCGACAGCAGCACCGCGCTGATCGGCAGATAGGCGCTCGACAGCGCCTTGGCGATCGACATGCTCTCCGGCTCGACGCCATAGGTGCCGCAGCCGAACCAGTTGCCGGTGCGGCCGAAGCCGGTGATGACCTCGTCGGCGATCAGCGGGATGCCGTGCTTGGCCAGCACCTTGGTCAGCGCGTCGAAATATCCGTCGGGCGGCAGGATCACGCCGCCGGCGCCCATCACCGGCTCGGCGATCATCGCGGCGATGCTGTCGGCGCCTTCCTTCTCGATCAGCGCATCGAGATTGGCGCCGAGCCGCGCGGAGAATTGCGCCTCGCTCTCGCCGGCCTCGGCGCCGCGATAGTAATGCGGGCAATCGGTGAAGCGGACGAAGTCGAACGGCAGGTCGAAGCTGCGATGGTTGTTGGCAAGCCCGGTCAGCGAGGCGGAGACCAGCGTCACGCCGTGATAGGCTTTCGTCCGCGAGATGATTTTCTTCTTCTTGGTCTGGCCGCGCGCATTGGCGGCATACCAGTAGAGCTTGACCTGGGTGTCGTTGGCCTCCGAGCCCGAATTGGCGAAGAACACCTTGCCGGTCGGGAATGGCGAGATCTCCTTCAGCTTCTCCGCCAGCGCGATCGCCGGCTCATGGCTCTTGCCGCCGAACAGATGGCCGAAGGAGAGCTTGCGCATCTGCTCTGCCGCGGTCTCGGCCAGCTCGTTCTCGCCCCAGCCCAGCGCGGTGCACCACAGCCCCGCCATCGCCTCGATGTAGTCCTTGCCGCTCTCATCATAGACGCGCACGCCCTCGCCGCGCGCGATCACCATCGAGCCGGTCTCGCGCAGCTTCACGAGATTGGTATAGGGATGCAGCACGCTGGCGACGTCGCGCATCTGGGCATTGGAAAGCGGCATGGGGACACCCGAATAAGAGAGGCCGCGATCCTAGCGGCGAAGCACGCCCCTGTCTTGGGCGCGATCTTGACTCGGTATCGCGGCAGAGTCGTAATCGGCACAACCGCCCGACGGGGCGACAATCGGGGGATTCGATCATGTTCAAAGCCGTCTGCGCCGCGGCGCTGCTTTTGTTCGCAACGACCGGGGCCGCCGAGGCCGCCGGCGATCTGATGACGCTGGCGCCGCACTACAACGTCTCGGGCACCAACCCGAACGGCTCGCATTATGCCGGCACGGTCGATGTCGATGTGATCTCGAACACGACCTTCCTGGTGGCGTGGCATATCGGGAGCGGCACCTCCAGCGGCTTCGGCATGCGGATGGGCGACACGATCTCGGCGACCTATCTGCTGGGCAACATGCCGGGCCTCATCATCTACCGCGCCAACGGAGCCCGCGGCTTCAAAGGCATCTGGGCGATCCGCGGCCAGAACGGCTCCGGCACCGAAACCTGGACGCCGGCCAACTAAGACTACAGGACCATATGAGCATGACCACCGCACCGGCCAATCGCTGGACCACCCGCGATTCGCGCCTGTTCACCGGCGCGGCGCAGGTCGAGAATTTCCGCAGCATGTCGACGATCTACCCGGTGCGGGTGATCCGGCGTGCACCCAAGCCCGCGCCGCTGGCGACGGGCAAACCGATGGCGCTGCCGGAATCGTTCGCAGTCCAGGATCGCACGGTCGAGACGGCGCGCTTCCTCGCCGAGGTCGAAACCACCGGCCTGCTCGTGCTCAAGGACGGCCGGCTGATCTATGAGAATTACTGGCTCGGCAACGACGCCACGACCCAGACCATCTCGTGGTCGGTCGTGAAATCCTTCGTCTCCGCGTTGATGGGCATCGCGATCCATGAAGGCGCGATCCGTTCGCTCGAAGACCCCGTCACGCGCTACGTCCCCGGGCTCGCGGGCAGCGGCTATGACGGCGTGCGGATCAAGGACGTGCTGCAGATGTCGTCCGGCATGCGCTGGAACGAGGATTACAGCGACCGCGAATCCGACATCAATGTCTTCGGCCGGGTGTTCCGCCGCGGCGAGTCGCTCGACGCCTTTGCGGCGCGCTGCGTGCGCGGGCGCGAGCCGGGCACCTACAATCTTTACAACAGCACCGACACGCATGTGATCGGCATGGTGCTGCGGCACGCGACGGGGCGTTCGCTCGCCGAATACTTGAAAGAGAAATTGTGGGACCCGATCGGCGCCGAAGCCGATGCATTCTGGATCGTCGACGACAAGGGCGCGGAGATGGCGGGCGGCGGCCTCAACGCCGTGCTGCGCGACTATGCAAGGCTCGGCTTGCTCTACCAGAACGGCGGCGCCCGGGACGGCGTGCAGATCGTGCCAGAAGCCTGGGTCAGGGCTTCGGTGACGCCGGATGCGCCGCATCTGATGCCTGGGCCGCGGCCCAGCGCGCTGTTGCCCTCGGGCTATGGCTATCAATGGTGGGTGCCGGACGACAGCGGCGTCTTCGCCGCGATCGGCATCTACAACCAATATGTCTATGTCGATCCCAAGGCGCGCGTGGTGATCGCCAAATCCTCCGCCTTCCGCGGCTATGCCGCGAGCACGGCACCGGAAGCCTACAAGAGCGTTGAGCACTTCGCGCTGTTCAAGGCGATCGCGGCGGCGGCTTGAGCGGACTGGGACCGCCGCGCGTCTTCACCGCCGCCGGACGGTCATAGCAGCGGATGTGCCAGTCGAGGATGCGCGGGAATCGCTCGAGCGGCAGCTTGACGGCGCGCGACGGCGACAGCACGGCGGCGACCGCAAGGTCAGCGGCACTGAAATCATCACCCAGAAGCCAGTCGCGATCCGCCAGCGTCATCTCCAGCAGCGCGCAGGCGCGTTCGAGAATCGGATCGGCCAGCACGCGGATCTGCGCCATGACATCCTTCCACTGGAGGCCGCCTTGCACCCACGGCTCCAGATGTCCCTGCGCCCACAAGGCCCAGCGCCACACCTGCGCCTCACCCTCCAGCGTCGCGGGATAGAATGGCGGGCCGCCATATTTCTTCGCCAGATACAGAACGATCGCGAGCGACTCGCCGAGCTGGACGCCGCCATCGTCGATCGCCGGAATCGTTCCCGCCGGGTTGATCGCGAGAAAGTCGGTCTGCTTCAGCCTGGGATCGTCGAAATGGTACGGCACGTTCTCGAAATCGAGGCCCAGCTCATGCGCCGCCCAGAACACCCGCATCGTCCGCGAATCCACGTCGCCATAGATCGTGAGCGTCATGCCGGCCCTCCGCGATGCCTTGAATATCCGATGCTGCCATATTAGCTCCGAGTCGCGGGTTTGGGGCAGGCGCATGTTTGACAGGACAGCCGCGTTGAAGTTGCTGCGCTCGGCGGCCATTTTTCTTGGCGTCGCCGCGGCCACGGTCTACCTCGCCATCTTCGCGCTGCTCTTCGTCTATCAGCGCGACATGCTGTTCGTGCGCGGCCGGGTCGCGGATGCGCCGGACGCGATCTATCGCGTGCGCAGCCTCGCGGAAGCCGACGGGACGCGCCTGACGGTCTGGGAGGCGCCGGCCACCCGTGTCGGGGCGCCGGTGATCGTGTTCTTCTACGGCAATGCCGGAACGCTGTCGGATTTTCAGGCGGTCGGCGATGCATTCCACGACGCGGGCTATGGCATCGTGCTCGCCTCTTATCGCGGCTATTCCGGCAATCCGGGCAGCCCGAGCGAGAGCGGGCTGATGGACGATGCGCGTGCCGTGCTCGCGTCGCTCGGCACGGATCACGGTCCCATCGTGCTGTGGGGCCAGAGCCTCGGCACCGGCGTCGCGGCGCGCATGGCGGCGGAGGGCCGCGGCGCGGCGCTGATCCTGCAATCGCCCTACACCGCGGTCGCCGATGTCGCGGCCCGGCTCTACCCGATGTTCCCGGTGCATTGGGCGATCAGCGACAGCTTCGACACCGCCTTGCTGGTGTCGCGCATTCATGTGCCAGTGCTGATCATGAGCGGCACTGTCGACCGCACCGTGCCGTTCGACATGGCGCAGACGCTGGCGCAGCGCCTCGGCGCGCAGGCGACTTTCGTGCCGCTGCCGGGAGAAGGGCATGATTTGTCCGCCTATGCCGTGCAGACGATTGCGGACAAATGGCTGCATGTCCACGAACCGGCTGGTGCGCACTAACTAGCCCGCAAGAAATTCCCGCATCACGCGCTCTGCCGCCTCGGGCTGGTCACGGTGCACGCCGTGGCCGGCGCCTTTGAACAGCGCGAATCGCGCGATGCCCTTGGGCAACGCCACCATGATCTCCTCGGAGCATTCCACCGGTGTGATCGGATCGTAGTCGCCGACCGTGACGAGCGTCGGGCACACCACCTTGGCGAGGCCCGGCCGCGCATCCATGCTGAGCATCTCGCCGAGCGAGAAATGCCGCGTCACGTCGGGCCGGCTGATCGCGCGGCGCCGTGCCGCCGCCTGCTCCGCCACCACGCCGCCGGGCGGATTGTAGTGCGGCGAGCACACCCGCATGTAATCGGCAAACGCCTCATCGCTGGTCGCTTTCCAGAAGCGCTCCGCCACCGCGCGCGCCTCCGGCCCGCCGCGCTCTTCCATCAGCCGATAGGTCACGTCGAGCCGCATGCGCGCCGCGGTCGAGGACAATATGAGCTTGGCCGGATGCTCGGGATGGCGCGCCGCATAGGCCATCGCCACCATGCCGCCGAACGAGTTGCCATAGACATGCGGCTTGTCGATGCCGAGCGCATCGCACAGTCCCTTCACGTCGTCGCCCCACTGCGCCAGATTCCAGGTCGCAACATCACCCGTCGAGCGGCCATTGCCGCGATGGTCGATGTAAAGCACCTGATGCGTGTCGGCGAAGCGGTCGAAATAGGGGCGCAGCGTCGAGTGGTCGAAGCCCGGACCGCCATGCATCACGATCAGCGTCGGCTTCTGCACCATGTGCTCGCCGTCGATGGCGAGGCCGGCGCCGACCGTATCGAAGAAAATCCGCGCGCCGTTGACCGTGACGAACATGGCTTTAGACCTTTGCGAGAAGCGCCTTCAGTATTCGCGCATCTTGCGCCGTCAGATCAAGCGTCGCGGCGCGCGCGAACTGCGTCTTCGCCTCGTCCCGACGCCCGAGCCAGAGCAGCGCCTCGCCCCATTTCAGGTGCAGGCGGCCCCAGTTCGGCGCGGTGCGCGCCGCCGCTTCGAATTTCGCGAGCGCGAGGTCGGAGCGGTTGGACGCAACCAGCGCCTCGCCCCACAGCTCCAGCGGGTCGGCGAAGTGCGGGCCTTTCCTGTTGGCGATGTCGAACTGCGCGATGGCGCCGGCGAAATCGCCCTTGCGCAGCAACATCTCGCCCCAATCGGCGTAGGCATAAGGCGAAGACGGCGCCGCGGCGGCGGCACGCGCGAACCACCAGGCAGCGGCGGCCCAGCGATGCTCGACGGCCGCGATGTCGCCATGCAGCCGCAGGCAGACGACGCAATCGGCCGGCGTGGCATCGATCAGGCGGTGCGCCAGCGCGAGCTGCCCGGCATGCGCGGCTCCGAGGGCGTAAAATGGGCCTTCGACCGTCGTCGCGAAAAAGCGCGTCGGCGCGCCGCCATCGCGTAGCGTCCGGTGCAGGGCCGGTTCGAAGGCGAGCGCCTCGCCCCAGTGCCGTGTCGTTGCAGCGGCCAGCATCCGTGCGGCGTTCCGGCTCATCAGCGTCAGGGGATCGGGGCTGGCGGAGAAACCGGCAGCGGCCTCGCGCGTGCAGGCGGCGTCATACAGCGCGCCGCACGCCTGCACGACGCCCTGCCGCGCATTCTCCAACGAGCCGTTGAAATCCGGCAGCGTCAGGATCTGGCGCGCGCTCGCGAGCGCATCGGCGAAATCGCCGATCAGCACGTCGAGCTGGCCCCGCATCCCGGGGCCGATATGCGCGAGCGACGTCTCGGACATGCTGCTGTCGCCGCGGGCGGCGGCTTCGATGGCGCCGCGGCTGTCGGCGATGGCGTCTTCGTCGTGCTGCAATGTCGCGTCGTCATTGGCGAGGTTGTTGCGCGGCAGGACCAGGCTGGGGTCGACCGCGATTGCCTTGCGCTCCCATCCGGCCGACGCGATGAAGTCGCCATTCGCCTGTGCATTGGACGCCATCCCGACATAGCCCCAGGCGCGGTCTATCGTCGAGCCGGTCGCGATGATGTGCTGGAGCACGACGCGGTCTTCCGCATAGCGCTGGTGATCGAACAGATAGATCGCATAGCGATAGGGCTGCGTGCTGCGATAGATGTGCTCGGCGGCCTTCTCGATCAGCGCGTCGAGATCGGCCTCGCTGCCGGTGAAGATCGGGCTGCCGTCGGCGCCGGCCCGCGCCAGCACCGCGATGCCGGTGGGCGTGCGGTAGATCGCGCCGGTGATGCGGGTCTCGTGCCCGAGCCACCCGCGCAAATACCGGTTGATCTCGCCGATCGAGACACCCGTGTTCGGGATCTGGACCTTGATGTCGTCGCCCCAATTGTTGGCATAGCTGGCCGAGGCGCGGCTCGACACCGTCTGCGCCTGGAACGCCGACAGCCTGTCCTGCACCTTGCCGGCGACGACCTCGCCGGTGAGGCCCTTGGCGGCCAGATCGGGCGGCACCGAGAACGCCTCGATCACCAGGCCGTTGTCGTGCGCCGCGTCCCACAGCGCCGCGGCGATGGCGGCGACGATGAGAAGCCCGACTGCCACCAGCATCATCTGCAGCGCGCCGCCCATCTGGTCGTTGAAGCGCCGCCAGCGCAGATGCGATTGCTCGAACTCGTTCTGCTCGATGAGATTCTGGCTTTGCAGGCGCGCGAGCCGCGTCTGCCCTTCGAGATAGGCCGCGGCGCGCGGATCGAGCGGTTGCGCCAGCGCAATCCCCGCCGCCGTCGCACCATTGCCGCCTGCCGGCCTGCCGGCCTCGCCGCTCTCGCTCATGCCGTCCCCTCGCCGCCCTTTATACGAAGAGGAACTTAAAGCACAAAATCGTCATTAAACCGCCGTTTACCGCAGCCCTCCTAGCGTGCAGCGACAGCTTCGGGGCGTCATGCAGGATCATCCGTTCGACCGTTTCGCCGCCGCCACCGCGCTGAACGCGCTTGGCCTCAGCGCGCTCAACCGTGAGCTTGCCGATGTCTGGCTGGCATTGTGGCAGGGCGGTAATCTTCCGGCCCGCGGCGCGATCAGCCCGAAGGCGTTGGTGAAGTTCCTCCCGGGGCTCGCGATCATGGACATCCACGCCGGCGGGCGCGTCCGCTTCCGCATCGCTGGGAAATCCTTTCGCGCCGCGTTCGGCTTCGATCCGTCGTCGCACGACATGCTGGCGCTGACGCCGCCGGCGCAGCGCAAGGCGCGCTTCGAACGCTGCGTGGAGATCGTCGAGGGCACCGTGTCGACCGGCATCCGCACGATGCCCGGCGGCGCCACCTCCGGCTTCATCTCGCAGGACGTCATGCTGCCGCTGGGCGGCGTGGCGGAAGACGGCGCCCGCTCCTGGCTGTTCCACTCCTCCTGGCGCCCCAGAGCCGACGATTGGGCCAGGAGCCTGCCGCAAGGCGCGCTTGGCATGATCGACAGCTACACGGCGCACGCGTTGCGCTGAGGGCGCCCGATCCAAAACCCAGATTCCCCGCAGGAACCTCACCGGCCACGTTGCCGCCGCGCCCGCGCGTTCCTATGATGCGGCCATAAATTCAGGGGGTTACGCCATGCTGGGTCTGATGCAGGACTGGCCGTTGCTGGTCCACAAGATCATCGACCATGCCGCGCTCTATCACGGCGACCGCGAGGTCGTGACGCGCAGCGTCGAAGGGCCGATTCATCGGACGAACTACGCTGGGATCGCCAAGCGCGCGCGCCGCATCGCCGACGCCCTGCACCGCCACGGCATCGCGCCCGGCGACCGCGTCGCGACGCTGGCGTGGAACACCTGGCGGCATATCGAGGCGTGGTACGGCATCACCGGCATCGGCGCGGTCTACCACACGCTGAACCCGCGCCTTTTTCCCGACCAGCTCGTCTACATCGCCAACCACGCCGACGACAAAGTGCTGTTTTTCGACATCACCTTCGCCAGCCTGGTCGAGCAAATCGCGCCCAAGCTGCCCAGCGTAAAGCTCTACGTCGCGATGACGGATGCGGCGCATCTTCCCAAGGCGAATATCCCGAACCTGGTCGCTTACGAAGATTTCATCGCCGACGCCGACGAGACTTTCGAATGGAAGGAGGTCGACGAGAAGGCGGCCTGCGGCCTCTGCTACACCTCCGGCACGACGGGCAATCCGAAGGGCGTTCTTTATTCCCACCGCTCCAACGTCATCCACGCGCTGATGGCGGCGCAGCCGGATGTGCAGAACCTCTCGGGCCGCGACTGCATCTTGCCCGTGGTGCCGATGTTCCACGCCAATGCCTGGGCGCTGGCGTTCTCCGCCCCGATGGTCGGCGCCAAGCTGGTGATGCCGGGTCCCAAGCTCGACGGGCCATCGATCTGTGAACTGCTCACCGACGAGGTCGTGACGATGACTGCGGCGGTGCCGACGGTATGGTTGGCGCTCCTCCAATATCTCGAGCAGACCGGCAAGACACTGCCGCACATGAAGCGCGTGATCATCGGCGGCTCGGCCTGCCCGCGCTCGATGATCGAAACCTTCGAGAAGAAATACGACGTGCAGGTCATCCACGCCTGGGGCATGACCGAGATGAGCCCGCTCGGCACCATGGCGACAATGAAGCACCATGTCGCGGAGCTGCCGCATGAGCAGCAGCTCGACTACAAGTGCAAGCAGGGCTATCCGAGCTTCGGCGTCGAGATGAAGATCACCGATGACGACGACAGGGAGCTGCCGCGCGACGGCAAGGCGTTCGGCCGGTTGAAAGTGCGCGGGCCCGCGGTGGCCAGCGGCTACTTCCGCGGCGAGGGCCAGGACGCGTTCGACGCCGACCACTGGTTCGACACCGGCGACGTGGCGACCATCGATCCGGAAGGTTACATGACCATCACCGACCGCTCCAAGGACGTCATCAAGTCCGGCGGCGAGTGGATTTCCTCGATCGAGATCGAGAACGTCACGGTCGGCCACCCGGCGGTGGCCGAGGCGGCGGTGATCGGCGTGCGCCATCCTAAATGGGACGAGCGGCCGCTGTTGATCGTGGTCCTGAAGCCGGGCAAAACAGCCTCGCGAGAGGAGATTCTGGCCTATCTGACCGGCAAGATCGCCAAATGGTGGATGCCCGACGACGTGCAGTTCGTCGCCGAGATCCCCCACACCGCGACCGGAAAGATCCAGAAGACCGTCTTGCGCGAGCAGTTCAACTCTTATCGCCTACCCACCGCGGCGGAGTAGCGGCATTTCATGCGGTCCCAGTATATCGCGGCCATCACCTCTCTCGTTTGCTTCATCCTCGGCGCAGCCATCGCGCTGACCGCGTCGCACGGGACGACCGTGGGCTGGTGGGATTACGCCACGGGTCTGAAGATCGCCGCGCCCGGTTTCGTGCTCGGGCTGATCGGCGCGATCGCCGGCGGCATCTGGCTGACGCGGGCGCTGCGCGGCAATGACAGCGCGGGCTGGAAGTTCGGCGCGCTCGGCTTCGCCGGCTGCCTCCTGCTGGCCGGCATCCCGCTGAATCAGGCGCGGCTCTATTTCGTCTCGCCGCCGATCCACGAAGTCTCAACCGACGTCGAATATCCGCCGCCCTTCGTGGCACTGCTGCCGTTGCGCGCGGGAGCGCAGAACGGCCCCGGCTATGACGGCATGACGCTGATCACCTATGGGGGCCGGCGCACCCACACCGCGGCGGCGCAGAAGAAAGCCTATCCCGACATCAAGCCTTACGTCGCGCTGCTCAACCCGCGCCAGACGCCCGACATCCATCCGGCGAATATCCTGTTCTGGCGCGGCTTCGAGCGCGCCAAGGATCTGGGCTGGAACGTCGTCGCCTACAACGAGACCGACGGCACGATGGAGGCGACGCAGACCAGCTTCTGGTTCGGGCAGGTCATCGACATCGCGATCCGCGTCAAGCCGGCGGGCAAGATCGGCGCCAAACTCGACATCCGCGCCAAGAGCCGCAATGGCGAGAACGACATGGGCGCCACCGCCGCGCTGGTGCGCGGCTATCTGAAGGCGCTGAAATAGGGGAGCCGGGCATGCGCCGCATCGCAGGGTTGCTCTTGCCGCTCGTGCTGGGCTTCAGCACCGCCGTTCATGCCGCCGACTTCCCCATCACCTTGCACGGCGACCTGCCGCTCGCGCCGGGACCCGGCATCACCTATTGGCCGCAGGAATTCGAGACAGCTTCCGGTCCCGGAATCGGCAGCCGGTTGGCGATTGGCGATTGGCGCATCGTGCCGCTGGGATGTGATCCAGCAAAGGACGAGGATTGCGTGCGCTGGATGCGGCTCACAATGGGATCGGCGGTGCATCGCTATTACAACATCGGCGAAGCCTACCGCCGTACAGATCTGCACGGCGATGACGGCCTGATCATCGAATTGTCGCCCGAACTGCCGAATGTCTACGCGCTCCAGATCGGCTTCGTCGGCGGCAGCCGCTACATCCTGTTCTCCACGAAGGAATCGAAGGACCTCGTAAAGCAGGCCGTGCTTCTCGATCCCCGCTGCCTTGACATGCCCGGCGCGGAATTCCGCCAATCGCCCTATCAGGAAATCCACGACACCGGCTATTGCGCGGTGAACTCGATGGCCGCGCTGGTGGCGATAGCGCGTGCGGCAGAAGCGCGCCCACCGCAAGCGACGATGGAGTGGATAAGCGCGCCACCTGTCGATCCATAATAGACTTGTCTCGTCTCCCAGCCGGTCTTCATGCTTCGGCCTTGCTCGAAGCATCGCCGCGCCGTCATCTGGCAAAGTCGCCGCGCTCCCACGAAAGCGCGCTCATGACCGTCACCTGCTGCATCCGCTACGTCCTCGATCCCTACAAGCGCGACGCGTTCGAGGCTTACGCCAGGAACTGGCTTACGATCATTCCGGCCTGCGGCGGCGATCTGATCGGCTATTTCATGCCGCATGAGGGCACGGACAATATCGCGCTGGCGCTGATCTCGTTCGAGAGCCTCGCCGCCTACGAGCAATACCGTGCCCGGCTGAAGACGGACGAGAAAGGCGGCGCCAATTTCCGCTTCGCGCAGAGCGAGCGCTTCATCCTCAGCGAGGAACGCACCTTCCTGCGCCAGGTCGAACCATGATCGCGGTGATCTTCGAGGTCGAGCCGAAGGACGGCGAACGCGAAGCCTATCTGCGCATCGCCGCGCAATTGCGCCCGCTGCTGGATGGCATCGACGGTTTTCTCTCCATCGAGCGTTTCGAGAGTCTCGCCACGCCGGGCAAAATCCTCTCGCTGTCGTTCTGGCGCGACGAAGCGGCGGTCGCCGCCTGGCGCAACCTCGAATCCCACCGCGCCGCGCAAGCCCGCGGCCGCGGCGAAATCTTCCGCGGCTACCGCCTGCGCATCGCTGGCGTCATCCGCGATTACGGCATGCACGACCGCGCACAGGCGCCAGTGGATTCGCGAAGCGCAAACGGCTAACCGCCGAACACCCGTCCGTCCTTCATCACCAACTTCGGCTTCGCGAGCGCCACCAGATCGCGCAGCGGATCGCCCTCGACCGCAATCAAATCGGCGAGAAAGCCTTCGGCGATGCGTCCGAGCTCGTTCTCGCGCCGCAATATCTTCGCGTTCACAACCGTCGCGGCAGCAAGCGCGTCCTCATTGCGCATCCCGAGCTTCGCCATGCATGCGAGCTCGCCAAGATTCTCGCCATGCGCGAAAACCCCGACATCGCTGCCGCAACCGATCGTGACGCCCGCCTCCCGCGCGCGCCGGAATGCCTGTGCCGCAAGCGCCATGCGCGGGCTATCCGCGCCGCCCGGCACATGATCGCCGCGATAGAGGCTGATCGCCTTCGCCGCCATCAGCGTCGGAAGATAGGCGATGCCCTTCATCTGCATCAGCGCGAAGGTCTGCGGGCTCCCGCCATAGCCGTGCTCGATCGTGTCGACGCCGGCGAGGACCGAACGGCGCATGCCTTCGTCGCCGGTGGCATGGCTCGCGACCGGGCGGCCCAGCGAGTGGGCGACATCGACCGCGGCGCGCATCTCGTCGATGGAGAAGGTCGGCACCGTCTCGCCGTTCGGGCCGGCGCGGTAATCGGCATAGAGCTTGATCCAGTCGGCACCATGCGCCGCCTGGTGGCGCACTGCGCGCACGACTTCGTCGACGCCGCTGGCTTCCTCCGCGCCTTGCGGCACGCAGCAATCGGGCCGGAAATTGCGCCGCATCGGGCCATAAGAGCCGGTCGCGACGATGGCGCGCCCTGCCACGACCAGGCGCGGCCCCGGCGTCACGCCCTCGTCGATCGCACGCTTGAGCGCGACATCGGCATAGCCGGCCCCCTCGGTGCCCAGATCGCGCAGCAGCGTGAACCCTGCTGCCAGCGTGGCGCGTGCATGCCCGACGGCGCGCACGGTGCGATAGGCCTCGCTCTCCTTGAGCACCTGATCGTCCCACGGCGTCTCGTTGTAGGGATGCAGGAACAGATGCGAGTGCAGGTCCATCAGCCCGGGCAATAGCGTGCAGCCGGCAAGTTCGATGCTCTCGCCCGCGCCGCCGAAATCATCGCGCGGCGCGATCTTCGCAATGCGATTGCCATCGATAACAACCGACACATTCTCCCGCACACCGTCGCCAGCGCTCCAAATTCGGGCCGGATGCAGCGCGATCACGGCGCGCGCCAGGCGAGGGGATGCTTGCTCAGCGTGCGGTCGATCGTCACCAGCTGTAATCGCTCGACTTGACATTGCGCGAGCAGAATTCCGTCGAACGGATCTTTCGTCTCAGCCGGCTCATGCAGCGTTTCCAAGGCATGCGTTTCATTGATTGCAAGAAGCGAAAACCCGTAGGCCTCCAGCATATCCGGCAGTTTCGCGAGATCGGCGTCGAGCTTCAGTTTTCCGATTCTGAATTTGATCGCGATCTCCCAAAGGCTGGCAACGCTGGCCAAGTGCAATTCGGCGTCGGAACACGCGTCGATGATCTTGCGTTGATGGGGCGTAAGCGCATCATTCGCGAAACCGATCAGAAAATGCGTGTCGAAGAGCAGCCTCATTTCTGTCGGCGGGGAAATTTGCGCTCCGGCAGCGGTGTGATCAGGAAGTCTTCCGGCAGCGGATCGTCGAAGTCGGGCGCGACATAGCTGAAAAACTTCGTGATCCCATGCTTACGCTTGTAGGCTTCCCCCGCTTCCCAATTCGTGCCGCCCTTTTTCTTGTGCGGCACGATATCGAACGCCGGTTTGCCGTTGCGCGTGACGGTGATCGTCTCGCCCGCTTCCGCAGCGCGGCCGAGTTCGGAGAAGCGGTTTTTCGCGTCCTTGATTGAGACCTTTGTCATCACAAAAAAGTAGCTACCGGTAGCTACTTTGTCAAGAAACCAGCCGATAATGGCCGTTTTCCTGCATCACCCGCCCCTCGCGCTCCAGCTTGATCAGATGCGCCAGCACCGAGCGCGACGCGGCCGGGTGCAGACGCTTGTCGACGTCGGCATACATGCGCGCGACCATTTGCGGGATCGTCGCGTCGCCGGCGGCGATGGCGGCGAGCACCTGGCGCTCGCGATCGAGGCGATGCTCGCGATAGGCCGCGAGGAACGGCTTGGGCTCCGTGATCGGCGCGCCATGCGTCGGATAGAGCACCGCATCGTCCCGCGCCTGCAGCTTCTCGACGCTCGCAATGTACTGCGCCATGTCGCCGTCGGGCGGCGTCACCACTGTGGTCGACCAGCCCATGATGTGGTCGCCGCTGAACAGCGCCTTCTCTTCCCTGAGCGCGAAGCACATGTGGTTCGAGGTGTGCCCCGGCGTGTGGACGCATGCGAAGGTGAAGCCGTCGCCGGCGATCGCGTCGCCATCCTTCACCCGCACATCGGGGACGAAATCGACGTCGCCGCCGGCCTCCACTTTCGGTCCGTCTTCGGTGTCGCGGCCCGAGCCGTGCGGCCCGAACGCATAGGTCTTCGCGCCCGACCATTCCTTGAGCGGCTTGGCCGCCGGCGAATGATCGCTGTGCGTGTGGGTGACGAGGATATGCGTGAGGCGGCGGCCCGCCAGCGCGCGCTTGAGCGCCTCGACATGCTCGGGCAGGTCCGGCCCCGGATCGATCACTGCGGCATCCTTGCCGCTGCCGACGATATAGACGCCGGTGCCCATGAAGGTGAACGGCCCCGGATTGTTGGCGACCACGCGGGAGATCATCGGCGTGACGCGCACCTCCTCGCCGTAATGCGGGGTGAATTCGCGGATGAACGGAATGGCCATGGTTTCAGCTTTCGGCGTCGCCCGGCGGCCGGGTCGCGATGCGCTCCTTGCGGGCGATCGGCGCAGGATGCGAGCGGTGCAGGGTTTGCGCGATCTTCTTGGGCAGGCGGTGGGCGAAGTGCTCCAGCATATAGGACAGCCAGCGCACGCGGTGGCGGATGCGCTGGATGGCGCGGCGCATAGTGCGCGAATTGTTGATCAGGATGGCGAGGCCGGCGGTCAGCGGCAAAAGGCCGATCAACGGGATCGGGATCGGCATCGGCGTGATCACCGCTCCGAGGATCGTCAGCACCCAGCCCGCTGTGAGAATCAAAATCTTACGCAAATCGGGCTCGTGGTTGCTCGCCAGCCATACTTGGGCGAGCGCCGCCGCGGCTGCAACAGCCTCGGTCACACCTGTTTTGTAGGTAGGATTACTTATATTATTGCGTGACGCCTCCGTCAGCAACAATCCTGCGTCATTTCTGACGTACGGTAAGTGGTAACGCTACCGAAATATATTAAGCCCCTGTAATCTCAAAGGCTTTTAAGTATTTACGTATGAAACTATCTTGCTCATTGCTCGATGAATATAACCGTATGTTGCAAAACAGTACTGGTGACCTCCGAAAACATTGACGTACCGTAATAAAGTTCGCGCGGAGCTTCGGCCGGGCGGGCATCGGACAACCACAGGTTCGATAAAAACCGAGGCTTAGGGGAGCAAACATGACGTTACGGATCGTTCGCGCCGCCGCTTTGGCGGGCGCTTCGCTTGCGTTCATTCCGGCCGTGGCCGCCGCTGCCGATGCCGAGATCGAGCGCGTCATCGTCACCGGGTCCTACATCACCGGCGCCGCCGAGCAGACCGCTTTGCCCGTCACCGTGCTGAGCGCCGACGACATCAGGAAGCGCGGCTCACCGTCGATGGTCGATTTGATCAAATCGCTGCCCTCGAGCTCCGCCGTGTTCGGCGACGCCAACCAGTTCACCGCCGGCCGCACCGAAGGCGTCTCCAGCGTGAATCTGCGCGGCCTGTCGTCGTCGCGCACGCTGGTGCTGTTCAACGGACGGCGCATCACGCAATCGGCCGCCAGCCCGCTGACGCCGCTGGTCGACCTCAACATGTTCCCCACCGAAGCGATCGGGCGGATCGAAGTCCTGAAGGACGGCGCGGCGGCGACCTATGGCTCCGAAGCGATCGGCGGTGTCGTCAACATCATCACCAAGGATCATTTCGAAGGCCTCGAGGCGACCGTCGATTATCGCCAGATCTCCGGCTCGAACGGCGACTACAATGCCGGCGCCGCGTGGGGCTGGGGCGACGACCACGTCAACGTCTTCGCCGCCGCCGGCTACAATCATCAATCGACGCTGCCCGCGACGGCGCGCGATTTCGCGACGCCGAAATATACGACACAGGCCGGCGCACTCGCGGCGCTGTTTCGGAATCCGGGCGGCGGCTGGTCCGGCGCGGCGAGCCCCGGCACCTTCATCACTGCCAATGCCGGTACGCCCTTGAGCGATCCGGCCTGCGCCACCGACTGGTCGGGCGAGGCGCAGACCAATGTCGCGCTCAATCCGGCGATCAACGGCATCTTCCCGGGCGTCACCGGCTCGGGCGGCACCGCCGGCCGCTGCTTCTGGCGCTTTGCCGATTTCGACAATCTCGAAGAGGAGAACGACCGCTTCCAGGGCTATGGCCAGGTCGATGTCAATTTCGCCGGCGACATCAAGCTGCACATCGAAGGCCTCTACGGCCAGACCAATGTGCACAACGTGCCGCAATCAGTCAGCTACCTGCCGAACCAGTTCCCCGGCATCGGCGGCCCGTCCAAGACGATCGGCTTCAATGCACTGACGGAATCCTCGCCGCTGTTCGGCAACGCCAATTTCTACATCCCGGTGCAGAACCCGGGCCTGGCGGCGTTGCGTGCGCTCAATCCCGGCGTCGTGGCGGGCTCGAACAACGGCCTTTATGCCGGCTTCCTGATCTGGCGCGCGCTCGGCGTCGGCGGCAATTCGTTCTTCGGCGGCAAGGGCCAGCTCGGCCAGCGCGAGCAGGACACCTACCGCCTGTCCGCGTCGCTCACCGGCGGCCTGCCGTTCCTCGGCGACACGCAGTGGAACGTCGCGGTCACCCAGTCGGAGTCCAACGCCACGCAGACGACGCCCGACATGCTGGTCGACCGGCTGCAGCTCGCACTGCGCGGCTTCGGCAGCACGCTGACGGGACCGCAATGCAATCCCGCGACGGGCACGCCCGGCACCGGCGATTGCTACTACCTCAACCCGTTCTCGACGGGCGTGCCGAAGCAGGCGATCACCGGCGCGGTCAATCCGCAATTTGCGGCGGCGCTCGCGTTCGATCCGAGGGTCGTGAACAACCCGCAGATGATCGGCTGGATTTACGGGCCCGACTCCCAGCTCACCATCGCCGGCAACCAGGAACTGGTGCTGGACGGCGTGCTCAACGGCACGCTGCCGGTCAAGCTGTGGTCGACCAATATCGGCTGGGCGTTCGGCGTGCAATTCCGCCGCGACACCAACAATGGCCGTTACGGCGCCTTTACCGACAACAACATCACACCCTGCGTCGACACGATCCTGACGGGCACCACGAGCTGCGCCGTCAAGAACGGCCCGTACGGATTCTACGGCAACTATGCGCCGTATCATCTGGTGGGCGAGACCAAGGCGGTGTTCGCCGAACTCGATGTCCCGATCACCGACGACATCCAGACCCAGCTCGCGGCACGCTATGAGGTGCTTCCCGGCGGCAAGACCACCTTCAATCCGAAGGGCTCGATCCGCTGGCAGGCGCTCGACTGGCTGGGCTTCCGCGCCTCGGCCGGCTCGACCTTCCGCGCCCCACCGCTGGGTTCGCTGGTGCCCAACCCGGTCACCATCCTCGCCTTCTCGCCGGCCGGCGGCGCCTATCTGCCGTTCGACACCTTCGGCAATGGCGGCAAGCCGCTGGGCACGATCGGCCTCGCCCCGGAAAAAGCGAAGACCGTCAATGTCGGCATCCTGCTCGACTGGGAGGGGATCAGCGGCACGGTCGATTTCTGGCACTTCGACTTCTCCAACCCGCTGGGCACGGAGTCGGGCAACGCGATCCTGGGGGCGATCTTCCCCAACGCGCCGTCCAGCTTCGCGGCGGGCAACAACTGTCTCAACCCGGCTTACGCGAACCTGATCAACCGCGTGACCTTCAACAGCGCCGCGTTGACGCAAGCCCTTCGCTGCAACGCGACGACGTCGGTGTCGAACATTGCCCGCGTTCACGTGAACACGAACAATGGCAGCGCCGTGCAGACCCAGGGCATCGACCTCGGCCTGCAATATCTCTGGAAGGACGCGATCTATGACGGCGACGCTTTGACCTTCCGCGTCGATGGCACCTACACCGCCAACTACAAGGTGGCGCCGCAGGTGGTCGAAGGCATCACCATCATCCCGGCCTTCGAAGCGGCGGGCGAGCTCAATGTCGGAAACGGCAGCGTCGTCTCGCTGCCGCAGATCAAGGGCAGCTGGTTCGCGCAGTACAATGACGGCGGGCCGAGCAATCTGCGCCTGACGATGAACTATGTCGGGCCGATGCGGGATTCCAACAGCCCCATCGCCTCGCGCCGCTCGATCTTCCAGACGCCGCAGGCCGGCTTCGCCTGCGTCGTTCCGGGCAGTTCGGCCTGTCTGAGCACCGCCGGCGCCACGGTGGCGTCGTGGATCACCTGGGACCTTTCCTATCAATACGCCTGGGTCGACCAGAACCTGCTGTTCAACTTCACCATCAACAACATCCTGGACAAGGACCCGCCCTTCGCCCGTACCGACTATTCGTACGACGCGTTCACGGCCAATCCCTACGGCCGGACCTTCAAGTTCGACGTGACCGCGAACCTCTGATCGTCGGCGTTTCAAAACGAAGAGCCGGGAGACGAAAGTCTCCCGGCTTTTTCTTTGGCCGATCCCTTCCGCCACGGCGCGTTTGACCCTTGTGCCGCCGTTGCCTACGGTCCGGAAAAATCCAGGGAGCTCGCCATGAAATTCTACAATTCCGTCGGACCCAATCCGCGCGTCGTGCGCATGTTCATGGCGGAGAAGGGCATCACCATCCCATCGCAGGACGTGAACCTGATGGCGGGCGAGAACCGCCAGGAGGATCACCTCAAGCGCAATCCGCACGGCCAGATGCCGTGCCTCGAGCTCGACAACGGATCGTTCCTCTCCGAGATCATTCCGATCTGCGAATATCTCGAGGACAAGAACCCCTCGCCGGCGCTGGTCGGCGGCAATGCCGAGGAGAAGGCCGAGACCCGCATGTGGACGCGGCGCATCGACCTCAACATCTGCGAGCCGCTCGCCAACGGCTTCCGCTTCAGCGCCGGCCTGCCGCTGTTTCAGAGCCGAATGGTGACCGTGCCGGAGGCCGCCGATGGCCTGAAGAAGATCGCGCAGGACCGCCTCAAATGGCTCGACGGCCAGATGGCGGGCAAGGACTATGTCGCCGGCAAGCGCTTCACGCTCGCCGACATCCTGCTCTATTGCTTCATCGATTTCGGCGGCCAGGTCGGCCAGCCGCTGGACCCCGAGTTCAAGAACCTCGCCGCCTGGTTCGCCCGCGTGAAGGAACGGCCGTCGACCAAGGCGTAGCTCCAATTTGTCATTCCCGCGCATGCGGGAATCCAGGGTCGTTTGCACCGCTGGATGCCCGCCTGCGCGGGCATGACAGTCGAGTTGAAGCCACCCGTAACCCCGTAAAGTTCCGCCGTTAAGCAATACGTACAATTTCGTACGTGCCGGCTCATGCGCCATGTTTAACATCGGCGCATGGACGACGAGGTACCCGCGACTGTTCGGCGGCACACGGCGCGCAACATCTGGTTGGCGTGCGTCGTGATTTTGCTCGGGCCGTCGCTTCTCGTCTGGATCGTGCGCGGCGTCGCGCTGGCGGCGCAGTGCGCGCCCGGCCCCGATCCGTGCCACGGCATGATGCTCGGCGGCGGCCTGCGCGATGTGCTGGCGCTGGCCTGGTCGGTGAGCACCAACATGCTGCTGCTGATCGGGCTGTCGCTCGCCGGCTCCATCGCCGCGCTGTTCATGCGCCGGCCGCTGCTCGCCGCGTCCACGCTTCTGCTGCTGCCGCTCGCCGCGCCGTTGCTGCCGATGGCCGCGGTCTATTCGGCGATATATGACGGCTGCCCGGTGAGCGAAGCCGGGATCGGCGACTGCATCCTGTGGGGCAGCCAGATGGGAATGAGCTTCCACACCGCGGCGGGCATCAACTGGATGGTCTATGGCTTCGTGCCCTACACATTCGCGATGGCGCTGATGATCGGCATGATCGGCTGGTTCCTGATGCGGCAGCACCCGATTGGCCATGCCACCGCCAACCCGCACCGCTTCCCCGACGAGCGCTTCACGCATCGCGACTAGGATCAGTAGGGCTTGTCCTCGAGCGCGCGGATCAGGCCGCGCACGGTGCGGTAGAGAAACCACACCATGAAGACGAGACCGATGATGGCGAGCAGCGGCACCAGCAGGAACAGCAGGCCGGCCAGCGCCGGCGCCGGATCGTGGTTGGTGGCCAGCGCATAGAACATCCCGCCAAAGCCTTCCACCGCGATCGCGATCGTTACCGCAAGCACCACGGCCGTGATCCAGAAGACGCGGATCAGATTGCGGAAATGGCTTTCCCAGATCGTGCCTTGCGCATTGCCGCGCATGACATAGGCGAGCACGACGCCCACGATGGCGGTGATGCCGTTGAACAGCGCCGCCAGGAACAAGCCATAGGCGATCAACGCCATGACCCGCAGCTCGTTATCGTTCCTCGGCGGGATGATGGGTGCGTCAGACATAAGGCTTGGAGTCCACGGCCCGGACGAGGCCCTTGATGGTGCGATAGAGGAAATAAACGAAGGCGGCGCCCATCACAACGAAGCCGATCAGGAACCACGCCGTCACCACGCCGATCGCCATCAGCACGAACCAGATCCAGAAGGCGTGGATCGCGTTCTGGAGATGGCTTTCCCACAATGTGCCGCGCGCCTCGCCGCGCTTGACGTAAGCGAGGACCACGCCGACGAGTCCCGACGTGCCACCGGTGAACAGCGCGCCGAGATAGAGGCCGTAGATGATGATCGTGAAAGTCCGCATATCGGTCGTCGGCACGGACGGTTGTGGTGCGGTATCTGTCATGTGGCCCTTCCTTACTGCGTACATGATGTGGGGAGATCGCGGGGCGGCGTCAAGGTTTACCCCTCACATCCGCGTGGGCCGTATTTGCGTCCGCTGCGTGATGGCTTAGCCTCGCCGGCGATTTGCATCGGACGGGGGACACTATGAAAAAGGCATTCGCATTCGAGATGCTCGCAATCGGAGCCTTGCTGCTCGCACCGCTGTCGGCCTTCGCGGCCGCCGATGCGGCTGCCGAAGTCTCGATGGCTTTCATCCATGTCGATCTCGCGGCGAAGGCCAACGACATCCATGTCGTGCAATACCATCTGCACCACACGCTCAACTGCCTGGTCGGGCCCAAGGGTGCCGGCTTCGATCCCAAAAGCCTCAACCCCTGCGCCGATCTCGGCGGCGGCGCAATTCCCGACACCACGGACGCCGCGAAGAAGGCCAGGCTCGAAAGCGCCGCCACTGCGGCACGCGCCGGCCTCGCCGCCAGCGACCTCGCCACGGCGCAGAAGAACGCCATCGAAGCCGACGGGGTCCTGAAAGCCGCCGGCGGCAATAGCGGCGGCGCGGCGATGAACTCTTACTGAGTCACGGGTTGGCGCGCACCGACACAAGGCGTATCGTGCGTCCAGCGAAAAGACCGCGACGCGCACCGCGCGTCCGGCATGGGAGGACGACATGAAAGCCTTTGATCTTCTGACGGGTGCCGCCATCGCGGCGCTGTTGCTCGCGCCGCTGCCCGTATTTGCCGCCGACGCGGCCGGTGAGATCGTCACCGCCCAGACCCATGCCGGCCTCGCCAGCACCGCCGCCGATCTTGCCGGCACGCAGATGCATCTGCATCACGCGCTCAATTGCCTGGTCGGCGCCGGCGGCGACGGCTTTGATCCCAAGAACATCAACCCCTGCGCCAATGCCGGCGCCGGCGCGATTCCCGACACGGCGGACGCGGCGAAGAAAGCGGCGCTGCAATCCGCCGCCGCGACGGTGCGCAGCGGCCTCGCCGCCACCGACAAGGCCATGGCGCAGAAAGACGCCGCCGAGGCGGCGACCGCGCTGAAAGCGATCAAGTAATCGGCCTTACGGCTGGTTCAGCGCGCCGACCTGCAGCAGCATCGCGAACAGCCGGCGCAAATTCTGCGCCTGCGGCTCCAGCGTTCCGAAATAAGCGGGATGCTTGTTGAGGTCGGGCCGCGCCCGCAGACCCCCGGGCAGCTCGATGATCCAGCCGCGCGCGAGCAATTTGGCGACCTTGCGGCGCACCGTCTCGCGCGGCAGGCCGGTGGCGCGTGCCAGCGCCATGCGGCTGATCAGGAGCGCCTGCTCCTGCGGGATCGGCGTGTTGTAGCTCGCATACATCTCACGCAGCTTGGGATCGCTCATCACCTTGTCCGCATTGCGGTTGGAGATGGACAGGAAAATGATCGCCGCTTCGTAATCGTGGCCGAATATCTGACTGATGCTCTCCGCCGAGCGCAGCATGTATTCGGCGACATAGTGGGCGATGGCGCGCGACGCCGGATGGTCGCGGACCGACGGGCCTGGATCCGGCAGGGCTTCGCTCGGGATTTTGGCTTTTTCCTCAGCCGCGGCGGCGGGCTTGGCGCGTGGTTTCTTGCTCGACATGCCCCAACCCTCAACCCTGGCAGCGAAGTAACGCGAAAGTATTAGCGCGAAATGCCCCCATTCGCGCTAGTCGAGTTTGATCCCGCTCGCCTTGAGGCCGCGGAAAAGCACCCGCAGCATTTCCAGATTAAAGGCATTTAACTCGGCATTGTTGCCCAGGCCGATCGGATTGTCGGGCGCGAAGGCCAGTCCGTCGGACTGCTCCAGAAGGACGCCTTGGCGGATCAGGCCGGCGACGCGGCGGCGCACGGTCTCCAGCGGCACGTTGAGGGCACGGCTGACCGCATTGCGGCTGATCCCGATCCGCACCGCGGGCGCGGTATATTTCGCCGACCGCCGCTTCTTCGCCGGTGTCGCGGACGGCGTGGTGTTGAAATTGGCGATGGTGGTGACCAGCAGCAGGTCGAGAAAATCCAGCGGGAAGGTGCGCAACACCTTTCCCGCGATGGCCATCATATAGGCGATGGATAAAGCGCCGGCGACGCGGGCGTCACTCGCCTCCGGCATGCCAACGCCTCGCACTGTTCTTGACTGCCATTGGCATGCAACCCCATTCCACGCGACACGCTTGTGAACAATCAGAAATTGGTATGGGAAGGCAAGGTCCGTACTATTCCATATCCGTCCCGGCACGGACGATCGCTTTCGCGCGCCACCCAATTTGGGTGGCCGCCAATTCGCGCGCAAAACCGGGGGTCGCGCGCGCTGCATCGCTCCGCGCTTTCGTCCACAGCCACGCACAAATCCGAAGTAAGGGCGGAACCGTATGCGACGTTGTGCGCTGTCTTCACGAGGCACCGCGAGGGGTTCGCCATGAGCATCAGTCATGACCATTTCGGTCGGCGCGCACGCGTGCAGCGACCGTCCTGGCTGCCGCATCCCCTTGTTCTGGCACTGATTGTCTCGCTCTGGGCGCTCGCGGGCGCGGCGCATTTGGTGCCGCGTTTGCTGCCCTAGGTATTTCTCCCGGGCCGCTTACTTCATCTTTACGTTCCACGACGCACTTTGGGTTCCCTCAAGTTCCCAGGTTCCCCGTGGCCGGCGATCGCTCCATCCGCTCTTTGACGTCCCTCATCGGAGCCTCGACCAGCCGGGTGCTGAATCTTGCCGCCATAGCGGCGGCACAGGGCGACAATCCCGAGCACAAATCCGCGCCCTTTTTCACCTCGCCGGTGATGAACGCGTCGATCCTGCTCAAGCACCGGGTGCGCTCCGACGAATCCTACATGTTCGCCGACAGCCGCGCGGTGGCGACCAAGATCATCGTGCCGTTCGACGTGAAGGACCTGAAGGCCGGCGGCCGCTCCTTCTTCGTCAACCAGCGCGGCTATCTCGACAATCTGCGGGCCATCGGCAATTACTGCGGCCGCTCGATTGAGCGCGACCTCGAAGTGCTGCGCGTCGTCAATGCGCTGCCCTCGCTCGATCCCTTCCTGCTGCGCGAGCATCTGCGCGGCCACAACATCGAGGCGGCCGATTGCTACTTCGCGATCTCGCCCGCCGACCGCCAGGCGATGCAGGATTACGTCACGCTGGAGATCCGCCGCCTGATCGAGTTGGCGACCGGTGGCGGCAACGCCAGCCACGCATCCACCACGCGCCTCGTCGAAGCGTTGCTGTCGAGCCAGGTCGACGAGAAGCTCGAGCCGTTGCGCCTGACGCTGGGCATGGTCGGCGCCGATTTCCGCGAGGGCGTGTTCAGCTGGCGGGGCTTTCTCTACTACAAATGGTGCATGGAGAAGTTCTGGCCGGAGATCATCGGCGTGCTGCGCGCGGTGCGCACGATCAAGCCGGTCGGGCCGCTCGACAGCGAGGCCAAATCCTTCCTGCATCAGAGCCAGGGCGGCATTATCGAGCGGGTGCGCGACGCCGGCCAATCGGTGCAGCGCATATTGAAGATCTACGACGCGGCCTATGACGACCTCGTGCGCAACCAGGCGCCGGTGACGTTCCGCGACTTCCTGCTCAGCGCGCCGCACCTCTTCGTCGATCTGGGCGAGAAGATGGGCGTGATGTCCCACATCGTGAGCTTCTGGCGCTTCCGCTTCCCCGACAAGAACAGCCTCGCCGTCGACGCCGAGGAATTGTCGCTGATCTTCCAGGACTTCATCTCGGGTTTCTCCCCGAACCATGAAGTGTCGTTTGCCTGATATAACCTCCCTCGCCCCCGCGAAGCGGGGGAGAGGGTTCTTCCGAGCTACGTCCTATTCTGCTGCTGCTCCAGCTTCTTGCGATACGCGCCCTTCTCCATCGCTTCGCTCATCTCCTTGCGCCATTGCGCCGTCAGCCGCGTGCGCGGGATCGGATAGCGCTCGCCGAGGAAATCCGCGGCGCGCACCCGGTCGGTGCGGAAGCTGCGGAAGCCCTTGCGCAGTTCGCACCACGCCACGATCACCCGCACCAGCTCCCAATAAGACACCGCGATCGGCCAGATCACGCGCTCCGTCGCGCGGCCCTGCTCGTCCCCGTAAGCGAGCTTGATCTTGGTCTGGGCATGGATGCAGGCGCGCACCTTCGACATGTCGACTGTGTCGCTCTCGATCCGCTTCCAATTGGGCGAGACCAGCGTCGAATCCAGCGCCAGGGGCTTGAGATGCGGCGGCACGACGATGCCGATCTTGGCGACGAGATCGCGCGCCGCGCGCGCCAGCGCCTCGTCGCCGCGTCCCATCACCCATTGCGCGCCGAGCATCGCCGCCTCGATCTCGTCCGCCGTCAGCATCAGCGGCGGCATGTCGAAACCGTCCTCCAGGACATAGCCGATACCGGCCTCGCCGCGGATCGGCACCCGTTCCGCCAGCAATTGCGAGATGTCGCGATAGATCGTGCGCAGCGAGGTCTCGAGCTCGCCCGCGATGTCGCCGGCGGTGATCGGCCGGCGCTTGCTGCGGCGCAGGATCTGGATGATCTGGAACAGGCGTTCGGCGCGTCTCATGCCGCAGCAGCCGGCAGCGGAAACCGTTCCATCGGCAACAGCCGCATGCTCGACGTGGCGCGTGCCAGGAGCGCGCCGTCCGCGTCGCTGATCTGCGCTTCGACGAAAGCGACGGTCTTGCCGAGCTGCACCACGCGGCCTTCGGCGAACAGGCGCCCGGCCTTGGCGGGCTTGAGGAAGCTGACATTCATGTCGATGGTCGCCGCATAGAAAGCGCCGTGCGACGCCACGATCACCGCCGGCCCCATCGTGTCGTCGAGCATGGCGGCAAGAAATCCGCCCTGCACACCGCCCGTGCCGTTGCAGAATTCCGCCCGCGCCTCGAACGACAGCTTCACCCAGCCGCGCGCGGCGTCGCGCGCCAGCAGCGACCAGCCCAGCGTCCGCGCGCAAGGCGGCATCGGATATTTCTCGAAGATGTCGGTCTCGTCGGCGATAGCGGTCATGGGCGGTCTCCTGCTGCCATTTCATCCTGCTGCCAGACTGCTGACAACATGTTGTCAGCAGCGCGCGCCTATGAAAAGGCCCTGATTTCACAGGAGCGGTTTCATGATCACTTTGTTCGGCTTCGGCCCGGCCTTCGGCCTTCCCGACCCCAGCCCCTTCGTCATGAAGACCGAGGTGCAGCTCAAACTGTCCGGCCTGCCCTTCCGCCGCGAGCGCGCCGCGCCGCCGGCCTCGCCCAAGGGCAAGGTCCCGTTCATCGACGACGACGGCGTCAAGGTCGCCGACTCAACCTTCATCCGCCGCCACCTCGAAACCGCGCACGGCATCGATTTCGACCGTGGCCTCGACGCGTCGCAGAAAGCGCAGGCCTGGACGGTCGAGCGCCTGCTCGAAGATCACCTATATTTTGCGATCCTGCGCACGCGCTGGCTCGACGATGCGAATTTCGCCAAGGGCCCGTCACATTTCTTCGACGGCGCGCCGGACGGCGTGCGCGAAGCGGGCCGCGAGCGCGTCCGCGCCACGCTGCACGGCCACGGCCTCGGCCGCCACGCGCCGCACGAGATCGACTGGCTGGCGCAGCAAAGCCTGGACAGCGTCGCCACCATCCTGGGCGACAATCGCTACCTGGCAGGCTCGGAGATGTGCGGCGCCGACGCGACGATGTTCGGCATGCTGGCCGGCGCGCTCACACCCTATTTCGACACGCCGTTGCGTGACGCCGCGCGCAAGCACGCCAATCTCATCGCCTATGTCGACCGTATGATGCAGCGCTTCTATCCGGATTTCGAACAGCAGGCGGCGGCGTAAATCGCCGCGCCTAGTGCCCCGGCGGCGGATGGCCGTGCAGCGTCTCTTCCTCGGTCTTCTCGGTTTGCGCCCCGATCCAGTCCATGAACGCGAACAGCACGCCGGAGGCCAGGAAGGTGAGGTGCAGGATCACCATCCAGCGCAGATGGTTGTCGTCCAGCGCCTTGTCCGGCTCGTTGAGCTCCATGAAGGCGCGCAGCAGCGAGATCGCGCTGATCGCAACGATCGAGCCGATCAGCTTCATCTTCATGCCGGAGAAATCCAGCGTGCCCATCCATTGCGGGCGGTCCTCGCTGCCGCCGGTGTCGATCTTGGAGACGAAATTCTCGTAGCCCGAGAAGATCACGATCAGCACGAGGTTGAGCCCGAGCGACAGGTCGATCAGCGACAGCACGGTGAGGATCACCGCCTCGGTCTTCATGCCGACGATGTGGGGAAAGACCTCCGCGATCTCGCCGACGAACGCGATCAGCAGCATCACCAGCGACAGCACCAATCCGACATAAACCGGCGCCATCAGCCAGCGCGACTGGAACAGCAGCCATTCCAGGCTTTTCTCGAGGGGATTGCGCGCGTGCATGGGATCCTTCGGCATCGAACAGCGGAGCCCATTATGACCGGATTCGCCGCGCGATGCCTGCCAATTGACCGCATCCCGCCCCATCTTGCCTGGCAAGCGGGTTCAACTACTGTGCCGCGGTATCTCACGCGCGCGCGCTTTCACCATGATCGTCGGCATCGACCTCGGAACCACCAACAGCCTCATCGGCGTTTGGCGCAACGGCGAGGCCGTGCTCATTCCCAACGCGCTGGGTAGCTTCCTCACGCCATCGGTCGTCGGCACCGACGAAGAAGGCCGCGTCCTGGTCGGCCAGGCGGCGCGTGACCGGCTCGTCACCCATCCGGGCTCCACCGCCGCCGCGTTCAAGCGCCACATGGGCACCGACAAGCAGATCCGCGTCGGCAGCCGCAACTACCGCGCCGAGGAATTGTCGGCGCTGGTCCTGCAATCGCTGAAGGCCGATGCCGAGGCGTTTCTCGGCGAGCCCGTGACCGAAGCGGTCATCACCGTGCCGGCCTATTTCAACGACACCCAGCGCAAGGCGACCAAGGCCGCCGGCCAGCTCGCGGGACTGAAGGTTGATCGTCTCCTCACAGAGCCGACCGCGGCGGCGCTCGCCTATGGCTTCGTCGCCGGCGATGACGACGCGACGATCCTGGTCATCGACCTGGGCGGCGGCACGCTCGACGTGTCGCTGCTGCACGCCTTCGAAGGCATCATCGAGGTCAAGGCGACGGCGGGCGACATCTGGTTCGGCGGCGAGGATTTCACCGACGCGATCGCCGCCACCTTCATGGCCGAGGCCGGCAAGGCCGCCGGCATGCCGCCCTTCGCGGAGAACCTCCCCGTGCATGGCGCGATCCGCCGCCAGGCCGAAGTCGCCAAGCGCGCGCTGTCGGATGCCGACTCCGCCACCATGGACGTGGTGTTCAACGGCAAGAGCGTGTCGTGGACGCTGGCGCGCGAGCGCTTCGAGAGCATCAGCGAGCCTCTGCTCGCCCGCATCCGCCTGCCGCTGGAGCGCGCCTTGCGCGACGCGCGCATGCCGCCCGACGCCATCGACCGCGTGATCTTCGCCGGCGGCGCGGCGCGCATGCCGATGTTCCGCCGCCTGATCTCGCGCCTGCTGCGGCAATTGCCGATCCAGACCATCAATCCCGACGAGGTCGTGGCGCGCGGCGCCGCGGTGCGCGCCGGCCTCGCCTCCAAGGCCGCCGGCCTCGAAGAGCGCGTGCTGACCGACGTCTCGCCCTTCACGCTCGGTGTCGAGATCGCCGAGCGCGGCGCCAATGGCGTCCTGCTGCACGGCATGTTCTTGCCGATCATCGAGCGCAATACGGTGGTCCCCGCCAGCCGCTCGCATTCGCTCTCGACCATCGTCGACAAGCAGACGCGCGTCGACGTGCGCGTGTTCCAGGGCGAGTCGCGCGTCGTCTCCGACAATGTCTTCCTCGGCAAGCTGACCGCGTCCGTGCCGCCGGCGCCGGCCGGCAAGGAGTCGATCGAGGTGCGCTTCTCCTACGACACCAGCGGCCTGTTGGAAGTCGAAGTCACGACCGTCAGCACGCGCAAGACCGAGCGCGTCGTGATCGAGGGCAATCCGGGCGTCCTCAACAAGGAAGAGATCCGCGTCCGGCTCGAAGCCCTGCAAAAGCTCAAGGTTCATCCGCGCGACGACGCGGCGAACGTCGCGGTGGTGGAGCGCTGCAAGCGCCTCTATGAGGAAAATCTCGGCGATCTGCGCCTCGTCATCGCCGAGCATCTGACGCAGATGCTGTCGGTGCTGGAGCGCCAGGACCCGCAGGAGATCGCCACGGCACGCGAACGTCTCTCCGCGTTCCTCGATTCGATCGACCGCAGCGTCCTGATCTGACCGCAGCGATGTGGAACGAGCTCGGCATCGCCGCGACCACGGACCTCAAGCAAATCCGCCGCGCCTATGCGGCGCGGCTGCGCGCGATCGATCCCGATGCCGATCCCGCCGCGTTCCAGCGCCTGCGCGTCGCCTACAATCGCGCGCTCTACGCCGCCACGCAGCCGCAAAAGCACGACGAGCCGGACGAAGAGGAATTCGAAGGCGAGACTATCACCGTTGCGGTGTCGGACGTGCCGCCCGAGCCGCCCGCTCCATCCGGCGGCGAGACGATCACGGTTTCGCCGCCGGACAAGCCGGTCGAGGCTCCACCACCCGATTCACCGCCCGCGCAGCCCGCGCCCGAGAGCGAAGACGACCGTGAGCGCCGCCAGCTGCATGAAGACATCACGGCGCTCCTCAAGGCCGGCGATGTGCCCGCGGCGCTCAAGCGTCTCACCTCGGCGCTGGCCCGCGGCACGCTGCGTCTGGGCGAGCGCGAATACGTCCTCGACGGCATCATGAATGTCGCGGTCGGCGACAAGACGATCCCCGCGGCCGACTATCTGAAGCTGCTGCACGAGGTCGGCTGGGACGAGCTGCCGCGCTATGGCGACTGGTTCAGCCAGACCCGCCGGACCGCGATGGCGCGCGCCGAGGCCGAGCGCTGGTATCTCGACCTGCAGCGCCTGGCGGAATCCAGCGACATCCGGCCCGGCGCATCCGGCAAGCCGCTGGCGTGGCGCGAGCGCACCGGACGCGCCAAGGCGGCGTGGTACCTGCTCCATGGCGGCAAGCGCCTTTGGTTGTCGCCCGACGTCATGCCGAGCCTCACGGTCCTGTTCGAGCAGTACCAGCATTATTCCGGATGGATCGGTCAACGCTTTTCGGCCGCCGACATGGCGCCGCTCGAGCAGAGGTTCGACCGCGCGGCGAAACGGCGCAAAGCGTGGGAGCCCGTGCGCAAGGCGCTGGCACCCTGGCGCAATATCCTGATCTGGGCCGCGGCAGGCATCGTCATCGCGGCGCTGCTCGTGTTCGCGATCGGCTCGGCCAATGTCACGCCAGGCGTCGTCGCCTTCGTGATCGCCCGCGTGGCATACGCCGCCACCAAGCGCCGCTGAGCCGCATTCACATTATTTGAATCGGAATGCGGCTCAGCTTTTTGAATTGTCGCGCGATTTGCCGGAAAGCCGGCTTCCACTTTTCTGGATCGCGCTCTAAGCGCGCTCAGCTCCGCGGCACCGCGCGGAAGGTCGCGTTGGCGCGCGCCACCTTTTCGCCGTCGGCCGTCACGAAGCATTGCGCGAAGCTCAGCGTCTTGCCCGGCCGCACGAAATCGGTGCGCACCTCCAGCCATTGCCCCGGCTTCGCCGTGCCGAGAAAATCCACCGCGAGATTGACCGTGACGAACGACGTCGCGCCGCCCGCCTGCTCGACGCAAGACAGCCCCATCGCATTGTCGGCCAGCGCCGTCAGCAGCCCGCCATGCGCAAAGCCGCGTCCGTTGGTGTGGGCCGGCCGCAGCCAGGTGCCGAGCCGAATTGTGCCCTCCACCTTGCGCGAATAAAGCGGCTCCCACGGCTCGGTCAGCGGGCTCTTGCGGAAATGCGGTGCGAAGCCGTCCGGCGCCTCCTCGACATTGCTCATGGCCGCCCTCTTCTATATAGACCGGTCTAGATGATTTCGGAAGAACAGGCCGGAGTCCAGCGGAGTCTTCGGTGGCGGCACGGGGCAGGCATCGCGAGGGAATCGTGGCGGCGGCGGCCACGCTGTTCCGCCGGGGCGGGTACGCTGCCTCCGGCGTCGCCGACATCGTCGCGGCGAGCGGCGCGCCCAAGGGCTCGCTCTATCACCACTTCCCGGACGGCAAGGATGCGATCGGCGCCGCGGCGGTGACCTTCGCCGCCGCCCGCGTCACGGCCACGCTGGAGCAGCTCGCCGCGCGTCACACCGATGCCGGCGGCTTGCTGCGCGCCTATGCGGCGCTGCTCGCGGGTTGGATGGCGAAGTCCGGCTTCCGCGACGGCTGTCCGATCACCACCACCGTGCTCGAAACCGTTCCCGCCTCGCAGCTCATCACCGCTGCTGCCGCCACCGGCTTCGTGCAATGGCAGGCGGTCTTTGTGAGAGCCCTGCGCCGCGACGGTGTCGCCCCGGTGCGCGCCGAGCGCCTCGCGCGCTTCGCCATCGCCGCGCTGGAAGGCGCCCTGATCCTCGCCCGCGTCGAGCAATCCCCCCGCGCGATCACCGAAGCTGCACACGAAGCCGCCGCGCTGTTCGACGCGGCACGAAAGAAGCCGCGCAGCTGAGACGGCTCACGCCGCCGCGATGGCGACGTCCCGCGCGCGCTCCGCGCCCCGCATCGGCAGCACGATCGTCACGCTTGTGCCCACGCCCAGCGTGCTGGCGATCTCGAACGTCCCGCCCTGCAATTCGGTGAGCGCTTTGGAAAGCGGCACGCCCAGCCCGGTGCCTTCGTATTGGCGGTTGAGCCCGCTATCGACCTGGCCGAACGGGCGCATCGCCTGCGCGATCCCCGCCGCGTCCATCCCTATGCCGGTGTCCTCGACCGTCAGTCGCAGCGCGCCGGCTGTGTCGATCCCGGCCGTCAGCACGACCGCGCCGCCCGGCGCGAACTTGATCGCATTGGTCACGACATTGATCAGCACCTGCTTGAAGCGCAGTTCGTCGCCGAGGACCGCCGGGATGGCCGCCGCGACCGCGACCTGCAGATCGACCTTGAGCGCCGCGGCCCGCTCGCCGCAGAGCAGCCGCACGCCCTCGATCGCGCCCGCGACGTCGAACGGATCGTCGCGCAGCACGAGCTTGCCGGCCTCGATCCGCGAATGGTCGAGCAAATCGTTGATGATCGACAGCAGATGCTGGCCCGAGCTGTGGATGTCGTGCGCGTAAGCCGCGTGCCGCGCATCGCCGATCCCGCCCTCCACCTGCATCGCGATCAGCTCGGAGAAGCCCAGGATCGCGTTGAGCGGCGTGCGCAATTCGTGACTCATATTCGCCAGGAACGCCGATTTGGCGCGGCTCGCCTGCTGCGCCTGGTCGCGCGCCTGGGAGAGCGCATCCTGGGTCGCGATGAAGCCGGTGATGTCCGTCGCGATGGTGCGATAGCCCGCGAAGCTCATGCCGGCGCCGAACAGCGGCTTGCCCGACACCGACCAGTAGCGCGCCGTTGCACCGTCCTGGCGGAACCGGTGATCGCGGAACGGACGATGCAGCCGCATCGCGTCGCTATGCCCGCCGCTCAGATCGGTGAAGCCCTCGGGCTCGCCGGGCTTCAGCCAATTGTGGCCGAGCAGTATCTCCAACGCATCGCCGCGCTCCGGCGCCCGCGACGAGGCATAGGCCAGATGAAACCGCCCATCGATTTCGCAGAACCAGTCCGTCGCGAGCTCGGCGAAGTCGCGCACCCGCGCCTCGCTCTGCGTCGCGCGCTTCTCCGCCTCCATGCCCACGCGCAGAATGCGCCATGCCAGCAGAACGCCTCCGAGGCAGACGAGCGCGCTGATCCCGGCGAACAGCGCCAGCGTCATGGTCAGCGCCTCGCGCGACGCCTCGTTCATGTGGACCGAGAAGCCGCGCTCGTTCGCCGACAGCCGTGCGTCGAGCGCGCGGGCGTGCCGCAGATAAATGTCGAGCGTCTTGCCATCGGCACCCTGCGCCGCCGCAGCGCGCATTTCACGGCCCAGCGCCGCCAGCTCGCCGATCCAGTCGTCGCCGCGCGCCCAGTCCTTCACCGCCGCCGCGAAGGGCGGCCAGGTGTGGAACAGCACGAAGCCGCCGATCAGGCCGGGAATGTCTGCCGCGTCATTGTCGCCGCCGGCAAAGCCGCGCGCCGCGCGGGCGAAATCGTAAGGCGACCCGCTCAACGCCACGCGCGCCGCATGATCCGATTGCACCACCGCGATGGCTGCCTCGAAGGCGCGATAATCCGCCGGATCGCGCACCGCCGCGAAGCGGTCGAGCGCGATCACCGCGCTTTTCTCCGCCTTGGACCAGTGCGACTCGCCGGACGCGAAGGCGCGCAGCACGTTGATGCCCTCCAGCGCCGCGGCGCCGAACAGCACGATGACGAGCTCCACCGCGACGAACACCGCCGTGATCGCCCAGCCGCGCCGCCGATAGGCGCGCGTGACGGCAGCCGTTTGCGCCGGTTCGCGCGGTGCGGAAATCAGCCAGTCCTCCATCCCGCCATGCTGCGGAATCAAGGTTGCCAAAGACCTGCCGCAAGCGTGCAAATCCCTACGGATCACTACGTAGCGTCGCGGCTAGTTCGGCAGGCCCGGTCCGGAGTCAATCACCCGCACCCGTGCCGGCAGCATGCCGCCGCGCAGCACCCGCGCGTTGAACGCAGCTTCCTCCGGCGTCATCTGGCCATGAATTTCGGCCGTACCGTTCGTGAGCGGTGTGGTGATGAGCGGTATGAACAGCAATTTTCCATCCCGGACCAGCGCGAGCCTCTTGTAAAGATGCTCGGTGGTGAGCTGCGCGAACCGGGTTGTGCCGGCATCGTCCCAGCGGATGGACAGGCCCGGGTCCCCGGTTGCCGCATCGAAACTCCGCATCGCATCCACGATATGGCGGCCGTCCAGCAGGTTCTGATTGAACACCAGGATGGGATTGTTGAACGACGGGTACGCCGTCTCGCCGATCGGGACGCCATGCATCTTGACGTCGGACCTGGTCGGATCGTCGTCGACGAGATAGATGCCGAACGCGCCCCGCGCGGTGAAGACCGGCAGGAGACGCGGCAGATCGGGCGTGCCGGTGAGCGCGACCATGAGCCGCCGCGCGCCGACACGGCGAATGCTCGCCACATCCACGCGTTTGCGCAGGACCCCGGCCGTCTCTTCCATCACCCGGTCGAGAACTTGCGGAGCCGAGGACTCCGGCACATCGACTTCCAACAGGACATGCGCGCCCGGACCGAACGGCAGTTGGTCCCACATCGCATAGACAATGCCCACCGCGATCAACGCCGCAAAAGCGATGCCCGCCCCGATCAAGATCCTGCGCATTCTCCCCCCGTCCCGAAAATGTCAGCAGCCGCCCGCGCGGCGGGGAATTCGTCCCGGCGCAGGCTGCAAAACCGCCCCGCGCACCCTATATTGCGGCCATGGCGCACAACAACGGCATGATTCCCCGCAAGTCCGGCGGCAAAGGCTCCCGTTCCAAGGGCGTGAGCGAGAACGCGGCCAAGTTCCGCGACGCCGTCGCGGCGGTTCCGCTCGCGCCCGCCGGCGATGCGTATGATCCCGCGCCGCCCCCCACTGTGGATATGGCGACCTTCGTTCCGCATCGCCCGGCCCGTCCGGAGAAATCGCAAGGCGGCATCCGGTTCAAGCTGGTCAGCGAGTACCAGCCCGCCGGCGACCAGCCGACCGCGATCCGCGATCTCGTCGGCGGCCTCCGCAATCCGGACATCGTCAACCACGGCGTGATCGGCGAGCGCGACCAGGTCCTGCTCGGCGTCACCGGCTCGGGCAAGACCTTCACCATGGCCAAGGTGATCGAGGCGGTGCAGCGCCCCGCCCTCATCCTCGCCCCCAACAAGACCCTCGCCGCCCAGCTCTACAGCGAGTTCAAGCAGTTCTTCCCGGAGAACGCGGTCGAGTATTTCGTCTCGTATTACGACTACTACCAACCCGAAGCCTACATCCCGCGCACCGACACCTATATCGAGAAGGATTCGTCGATCAACGAGGAGATCGACCGCATGCGCCACAGCGCGACGCGCGCGATCCTGGAGCGCGACGACGTCATCATCGTCGCCTCGGTGTCCTGCATCTACGGCATCGGCTCGGTCGAGACCTATTCCGGCACCGCCGTCACCATCGGCCGCGGCGCAAAACTCGACCGCATGGAGATGCAGCAGCAATTGTCCGCCCTGCAATACCGCCGCAACGACAACGCCTTCGCGCGCGGCACCTTCCGCGTGCGCGGCGACACCGTCGACATCTTCCCGGCGCATTACGAAGACCGCGCCTGGCGCGTCGAGCTGTTCGGCGACGTGGTCGACAGCATCACCGAGTTCGATCCGCTGACCGGCAAGCCCTATGGCGCGCTCGACAGCATCAAGGTCTACGCCAACTCGCACTACGTCACGCCGCGCCCGACGCTGCAGCAGGCCATCAAGGGCATCAAGGCCGAGCTGATCACGACGCTCGCCCATTTCCGCGAGACCGGAAAGCTGCTCGAAGCGCAGCGTCTGGAACAGCGCACGACCTTCGACATGGAGATGATCGAGGCGACCGGCTCCTGCGCCGGCATCGAGAACTATTCGCGCTGGCTGACCGGCCGCAAGCCCGGCGAGCCGCCGCCGACCCTGTTCGAATATCTCCCCGACGACGCCCTCGTCTTCGCCGACGAGAGCCACGTCACCGTCCCGCAGATCGGCGCGATGTACAAAGGCGACTACCGCCGCAAATCGGTGCTCGCCGAATACGGCTTCCGCCTGCCCAGCTGCATCGACAACCGCCCGCTGAAATTCGAGGAGTGGGACGCGATGCGCCCCGCCACCGTCTATGTCAGCGCCACGCCCGGCCCATGGGAGATGGACCGCACCGGCGGCATCTTCACCGAGCAGGTGATCCGCCCGACCGGGCTCATTGATCCACCGGTCGAAATAAGACCGGTGGAATCGCAGGTTGACGATCTGGTCGACGAATGCCGCAAAGTGGCGGCGCGCGGCTTCCGCACCCTCGTCACCACGCTGACCAAGAAGATGGCGGAGGACCTCACCGAATACATGCACGAGCAGGGCATCCGCGTGCGCTACATGCACTCGGACGTCGAAACGCTCGAGCGCATCGAGATCATCCGCGATCTGCGCCTCGGCGCCTTCGACGTGCTGATCGGCATCAATTTGCTGCGCGAAGGCCTCGACATCCCGGAATGCGCCTTCGTCGCGATCCTCGACGCCGACAAGGAGGGCTTCCTGCGCAGCGAGACCAGCCTGGTGCAGACCATCGGCCGCGCCGCCCGCAACGTCGACGGCAAGGTGGTGCTCTATGCCGACCGGATCACCGGCTCGATGGAGCGCGCGATGGCCGAGACCAGCCGCCGCCGCACCAAACAGGAGGCCTACAACACGGCGCACGGCATCACGCCGACCAGCATCAAGCGCAACATCGCCGACATCATGGGCAGCATGTACGAGCGCGACCACGTCACGGTCGACGCCGGCCAGTTGGGCGAAGACGGCCAGGCCTATGTCGGCCACAACATCAAGGCGACGATCGCCGACCTCGAAAAGCGCATGAAGGACGCCGCCGCCGATCTGGAGTTCGAAGAAGCCGCCCGCCTGCGCGACGAGCTCAAGCGCTTGACAGCGACCGAACTCGCCATCGCCGACGACCCCTTCGCAAGACAGAGCGAAGTCGACCGCGCCGTCGACGACGCCTTCCTCAAAGCCGTCCGCGACGGCAGCGGCTCAGACGACGGTGAGAAAGCGGGACGCGGCGGCCCGAAGCATCAGAAGATCAGCCGGAAACGCATGCAGCGCGCGAGTAGACCGGGGATGCCGAAGACGTTTGGAAGCAGGAGTCGCTAATAGTTGGCCTCGACACCATGCTTTGAATGGCGAGCGGCGTCTGCGAGATCGCGCGTTACTCAGAAGCCCAAGGCAAAGCTCGATAGAACGCATCGACGACTTTGAATGATTCTTCAAATGTAGGGAGCTTCCCTGCAATCTCCAATGTCATCGAATTCCAATCCGCCCTTGCGCGCTCGATGACTTCTGGATGTTCCAAGGAGGTAGGTGTTGGCTTAATATTTCTCGCACCAGCCTTAATGTGCAGCGCCTTCAGAATTGCAGCCCGGTCAGAAGCATCAAGCGGTATTCGTCCGACGATCCAAGCAATATCGTAGACGTCTTGCCGTCGATTTCGTTGCCGCGTGACTTGTTGAAGCAACGCTCTGAATTTTTCGGCGATGAGGTCCGTTACCGTGTATGCCTGAACAGCTACCTGTGCACCTGCCAATCTCAGTTCCCGGGCCGTAATCACTGGTTCGTGGAAACTGATCTCCATGTCGAGTACCTGTGAGGCGTTTCCATTGAATAGCCTTCGTTCCTCACTGGTGCCTCGAATCGCGGACGCGATTGTCAATTGCAGCGCCGGCGCATTCGCTGTCTCGAAGTTACTTTCTCTTGGTCGTTTTGTTATTTTTTGAACTTGGCAAATGAGATCGAAGTGACCCAAATCGGCGCTTGCTCGCCTTAGCAAGCCATCAAGCTCCTTACGTAGACCAGAGGTAAACGGTTCAGGATCTGATAGCGATGTAAAATCAACGTCCCCTGTAGATCGGCTACTATCGAAGGCCAGGGACATGAGGGTGCCACCTTTCAACACAAGGTCCTGTTTGAGACTGGGCCCTAACCCGATAGCATAAAGAAGAATCTCGGTGATCTGCCGCGTTCGGTATTTGATGGGATCGGCTTTCGCGCCATTGACCCATTCCGCCAAGTTTATTTCGGGCGGGATGATTTCAATTCCACGTTCTGTTCCACTAGACATTCAGGGAAATCATCCACTTTTCGGAATAGATCGGTCGATATTCGGTCGTGGGATCCAATTTTCTTGAACCGCCCCGCTGTGCAAATTGCGCCCAAGCCTCAACTCGCGGATCGGTTATGCCGAGCCGTTCTTCCAGTATGTAGCCGGCCCGCACCTTGATTATCGACCTGGCGCTTTTTTCAATGGCCGCGATAATTTCCTCCAAGAATATCTTGGCGTGCTTGTCCCAAACTTCCAGTACATGTCGCATTCCACCGCACCAGTCGGGTTTGTCGAGTGTTTGCTCGAACGTATCTCCAACCTTTGTAATCCGTGCAAATGCTTCTCGCGAAGCGACGTAATGCGAAGGATATTTAGTTTCGTGTCTTATGACCGGACGGCTGCGAACTTTCTCGGGCAGATTTATAAACTCGAGCGTCTTTAGTTGCTCGCCATCTTTCGTCTCACCGTAATCTGAAGCTGTTTTGGCATCCCTTTGGCTACGCCAAAGTGTTGCGGCTGGCGTGGAAAGCATAAGCTGGTCTGGGAACCGATTTGTTAGATGATGCCACTGCATTGCGGATAGATGTGAGACATAACAAAAGGGATCTATGAGCGCGCAAACGTCATCTGCTGAACCGTCTGAAACTGCGGTGATCCGGAATATTTTATATTGGGAAGGCAGATAGTCCGCCCCCTTAGAGAAATCCTCGTCTGGCCGTAAAACTCTGTTTTGAATTAGCCGGTTTGTTACTCTGTAGTAGTCAGTGAATGTTGGCGTCTGTTTTCTAATGCGGACGCGCTGGCTCTCATAGGTGCCTTGTTGATAGAGCCGCCGGAGTTCAACATATAGCTCGTATTCCGTTATGACAGGCTGCCGCCGTTTCTCCAGAATGCGCTCGAGTGCAATTTCAAGCGTTATCATGCTATGCGGTCCACTAATGTCCTTAGGACATTAGTGGACCGCATAAGGCATGTCAAGCATATGAGTCTTCTAATAGATTCGCAAGCGTGTATTGACAAGTGGTGTTAGGTCCGATAAACGTCCTTAGGACGTTTATCGGACCTAACATTGCGGCGGCAGTTCTACGCAAAATCAATAGCTTAGCTGACAACTATCTCTGTAATAGATCAAATTCAGGCCAATTCATAGCGTGTGCGGCACACCTCTCCCCCACCACTTGCATTTCCCCCAACAAAGGCGCTTATCCGGCCCCACGTGATCTTTACGTCTCGTCAGACGGAGCGCTTGCGTCGGATCGGCTGCGCCATGTGTGCGCCGGGCGGCTGAGGCCCCTCCTACTCAACACCTGATGTCCCGTGACGCTCGCGTCCGTTCGCGCATCTTGCGCGCGCGGAAAATCGCAGGACTGGAAATACGACAATGACCATCGGCACCGTGAAATTCTTCAATACCGCAAAAGGCTTCGGCTTCATCGCACCGGAAGGCGGCGGCAAGGACGTGTTCGTGCACGCCACCGCGGTCGAGGCCGCCGGCATGCACTCGCTCAACGAAGGCGACAAGGTCTCCTTCGACACGCAGCCCGACGCCAAGGGCAGCAAAGCCGTGAACCTCAAATCCGCGTAAGCGCCGCGAAGTTCGGTTCGTCGCGGCGGGTGCGAACCCGCCGCGCGCACCGCCGCGCCGGAGGATCCCCATGGCCTTCCACAATCCGCTCAACCCGCCCGCACGCAGCCCCGAAGGCCTGCGCCGCACCGCCCAGGCCCAGTTCGCGCCCGCGCGCGGCGCCAAGCAGACCCTCGCCGACGAGCTCGCCGATGCGCGCGACGCCGCCGACGCCAACACCGCCAAGCTGCGCGCTTTGCGCCTGATGAAGCAGGTCACCGACGCCCAGGCCGCGGCCCTCGCCGCCGCCAATGCGCCGCCGCCCAAGCCGAAGAAGCCGCGCCCGAAATTCATCCTGGGCTAAGCTCCGCGCCGCGCCTCAGAAGAACCCGTCCAGCCACGCGCCCGTCGCCGCGGACACACCCACGATCTTGTTCGTCGCCTGGCGGTAGAGCTTGAAGTCGAGCTCGCCTTGCGGCCCCGCCGCGCCGCGAAACGGCTTGAGCGCGGCGCGGCCGAGCGGCGTCTTCGCCGGCGCCTTGCGTGTCACCGTGATGTCGACCCGCGGCGTCTGCCGCGTCACGCCGCGCCTGCGCGGTGTCGCCCGCGCCGCCGTCACGACACCGCGCGCGGCCAGTCCGCTGCCGCCTTCGTTCTCCGAATCGAACAGGAAGACCGCGTCGCCCGGCGCGATGTGCTTGCCGCCATACATCGTCTTCTGCGCCGCCAGCACGAAGGTCCGGGCGCGCGGATCGGCGAGCGCGGCCTTGACCACATAGACGGTGGGGCGCTCGGCCATGCGCGGCGCTTCAGGCCCGCGCGGTTCCGAAGCGCAGCGCGCTCTTCGCCTTTGCTTTCGCCGCCTCGGTCTCGCGGTCGCGCGGCGGCGCGGTCGTCACCAGATCGGCGAAGAGGTGATGCACCGTGTGCACGATCTCGTCGACGGCGCGCGCGAACGCCGCTTCATTCGCCTTGGCTGGCCGCGCGGTGCCGCTCAGCTTGCGGACGAATTGCAGCGCGCTGGCGCGGATCTCGTCGTCGGTCGCGGGCGGCTTGAAATTGTGCAGCGTCTTGATGTTCCGGCACATGCGCGCCTCCTTCGGTCGTGTCCCGGCCAAGCCTAACCCAAGGCCGGGCGCCCCGCCGCCGCGAAAACAAACCGGCTGCGGCCTCTTGAATGTTCCCTTTCCGTTCTTATTTCCCTCCGGCTATTCGTGAGGGAGGGAAACGGGACCCGACAGCGTCCGGTGGCCGGGGAAATGTTTGGCGCACGTTTCGGACACCGAAAGGCCTTGCCCGATATCGTTGCCGATTTGACGCCATTCGGAGCGCAATTTTGCAATCTATCCTCGTACTTTATGCTTCCACATCAAAGGCTTGTCATGGAATTGAATTCGAAATTTTAAGGCTCCGGCGTTTTTTTATCAAAAAAAACACGCGAATCCACGGAACAATTATCTTGCCGAAAGCGTGCCAAGTGCCTGATGCCGCAGCACCTTCGCCTTTTGCGCGCATCGCCGCCGTGCTACCTCTCTTTCCGGCTGGGGGAGAGATCATGACATTCATTCGCGCGGCGGCGCTGACCGCCGCTTTGCTGTGCAGCGGTTGCGCCACCGTCATCGAGGGCACGACCCAACCGATCACCGTCGCCACCACGCCCGTCTCGGGCGCCGATTGCGTCGCCTCGAACGACCGCGGCCGCTGGCCGGTGGTCTCGCCCGGCACCGTGATCGTGCAGAAGAGCCAGAGCGTGCTGCAGATCGTCTGCAGCAAGACCGGCTTCGCCGACGCCAAATTCTTCGCCGCGGGAACGATGTCGACCACCGCGCTGATCAGCGGCTTCGTGCCCTATGTCGGCATGCTCAACACCGTGGTCGACGCCAGCAGCGGCGCCTCGCTGCACTACCAGTCCGATTACGTCATCGCGCTCAAGCCGTTGCCGGCGACGCCCGGCGCGACCGCCATCCCCGCCGCCCCGCTGTCATCTCCCGCGCCGGCCGTTCACTAGGAAAGATCCGACCATGAAACGCCTTCTCGCCATCGCGGCCGTCGCCGTCCTCCTCGCCGGTTGCGCCGGCAGCGTCTCGGCGCCCGAGCCCATCACGGCGCTTTCGCCCGCACAGAAGAGCGCGCTGCGCATCTCCGACATCACCGCCGATGCCGCGCCCGACGTGCAGATGTCCGACGGCGATTTCGGCCTGATCGCGCAGAACGTCCGCTCCTATATCGGCGCGAAGTCGCCGCAGGTGTTCGCCGACCAGAACGGCGCGCTCAAGATGCGCATCCATTTCACCAAATTCGACCGCGGCAACGCCTTCGCGCGCTCCATGCTGATCGGGCTCGGCCAGATCGTGATCGAGGCCAACGTCTCGCTGCTCGATCCGGGCGGCAAGGTCGTTGCGGAATACAAGGTGTCCAAGGATTTCGCGCTCGGCGGCATGATGGGCGCGATGACGACGGTGGAAGACGTCGAGGACGGCTTCGCCAAATCGGTCGCCGAGGTTGTGAAGTAAAGGCGCGCTACGCGTCGCGGTGCAGGCCGGGCGGCTCGTAGCAGGCGCGGCAACGCACCTGGTATTCGCCGGCGTCGCCGACCACCAATTGCTGCTCGTGCGGAACGATGCGTTGGCTGATGGTGCCGGCGTCGGAACCGCAGACCATGCAGACGCCGGTCAGCTTCTCGACCTGGTCCGCGATGGCGAGCAGGCCGGGGATCGGCCCGAACGGGTTCTCGGCGAAGTCCATGTCGAGCCCGGCGACGATGATGCGCAGCGGCGTCTCGCGGCGCTCGCGCAGCAGATCGCGCAGGGCGCGGCCGAACCAGCCGAGCGAATCCCGAATCGGCTCGTCGAGCGGAAAGAACTGCGCCTCGTCCACGCCCAGGACGTCGAAATCGCCGAGCGCGATCAGCGTGGCGAAGTCGGCCTCGGTCCGCACCATGGTGGCGGAAAGCTTGTCGGTGATTTCGGTCGTGCCGTCGGGATTGACCATCCGGCTCGCGATGAAGCCCTGCGTGCGCGTGTCGTGCGCCGGCTTGATGATGCGGATGCGCTTCTTGGCATAGAGCGCGCGGTGCAGCCGGGCGATCAGAAGCTCGGTCTTGCCGGAGAACATCGGCCCGACGATGACTTCCAGGCGCGGGGTCATGGAGTTTCGTCTCATTGGTGGTCGCCGCACCGGTCGCACGATTCCGCCGGCGCGGGAAGCCGCGGGCGCGGCCTATCCCAAGGCTTGCTGCGGCGCAGCGGCCTGAAAACCCCGCGGGGAACCCGTGCATTGTATCTTGGGTCTCAAAGGACTATATCAGCGGTACGTGGTTCTTACGTCCCGTCAGACGAAGCGCTCCTAACGATACTGACCCGCTACTGGCGCGCCGGACGAACGGAAAACTTCCTCAAGCCTGATGTCTCGTTTTCCACGCCCGTCCGTGCATGTGCACGGGCGTAATTCAATGACTTAGGAAAATGAAATGACAATCGGTACCGTGAAGTTCTTCAACACTGCCAAGGGTTTTGGGTTCATCGCGCCGGAAGGCGGCGGCAAGGACGTGTTCGTGCACGCCACGGCCGTCGAAGCCGCCGGCATGCGCTCGCTGAACGAAGGCCAGAAGGTCTCGTTCGACATCCAGCCGGATGCGCGTGGCAGCAAGGCGACCAACCTCAAGGCGGTCTAAGCCTTCTGGTTTTGAAGTAGGGGCGGCCGGCGGTGGGGCAAAAACCCTGCCGCCGGCTTTCCTCTTATCGGCGCCCCCCGAACCTTCGCGATATTGATATTTTCGCGATGAAAGGCCTTCACGATGAACAACAATAACAATCCACTCAGCCCGCCGCCCCGCGACCGCGACGGCGCGCGCCGCAAGGCGCTGAACCATTTTGCCGCCGCCGAGCAGCGCGACAGCGCCGTCAAGCTCGAGATCGACCGTGAGCGCGCCGCCAATGATGCCAAGACCGCCAAGCTGCGCGCGCTGCGTCTCGCCAAGGAAGAGCAGGACCGCGCCGCCGCGGCGCTCGCCGCGCTGGACGCGCCGCCGGTCAAGCCCAAGAAGCCGCGCAAGAAGGTCGTGCTCGGCTAGCACAAAATAAAGCGGGCGCGCCGCCGGCGCGCCCGCTTCGCAGATCTGGCGATAAAATCAGCCGTAACCGCCGCCATGCGCCATATGGTGATGATGGTGATGACGCGGCGGCGTCCAGTGATGGTGACGGGCCTCGGCCGGCGTGGCGGCCACCGCCACCGTGGCGGCGACAACCAGCGCGGCCAGCAAGGCCGATTTCAGTCGGTTCGAAATCATGAAGGTCTCCCAAGGGTGTAACGGCGCATTCTGGAATGATGCGCCGCAGCCATCCTTGCACATTTCGGCCGGCCGAATTGCGGCGATGGAACAAAATACTCCCCCGCAACGCAGCAAATCGCGTTATAGTCCGCACACGGCACAGCGCGGCCGCGCTCGCCCAACCTCGCAGAGCCCCTGCCCGCCCGTCGCGGACCCGGACCCGGCGCCGACAGAGGAGTCCGGCATGGCTGAGACCGACATCGCCCGCCGCAAGACCGGCACGACCTTCACCGCATCCGAAGCGCGCGATGCCATGGTGAAAAAAGCGCTCGAGGCCGAGCGCAACGCGTTCGAAGTCAAGACGGCAAAGCTGCGCGCGCTACGCCTTGCCAAGGAAGCGGCCGACGCGGCGCAGGCGATCAAGCTCGCGGCCGAAGCGCCCGCGCTGAAAGCGGCGCCAAGGAAAAAGGCCGCCGCCAAGCCGCGCTAGCGGCCGACAGACCGGGCGGCCGGCGCCCCACCTGCTATTTGTTGCAGGCCATCAGGGCGTCGAACGCCATGCCGGACTGCATGTCGTCCACCGTCATCTCGCGATAACGGTCGGTCGAGCCGACATCGTAGACCCGCACCAGCAACTCGACCTTGAAGTTCTTGCTGCAATCGACGGCATAATATTGCGGGGTGACGTCCTTGCACATCTTGACCTGGTAATGCGTCAGGCCTTCGGCGGTCTTCTTGATGCCATCCTTGTCGAAACACATGGGGTAGCCGCCGCCATTGTCCCGTGTGTGGACCCAGTTCTCGGCATGGGCCGCGACAGGCACGGCGATCAAGGCAAGGCACATGAGGGGCGCAAGACGCATGGCGTTTCTCTTAAGGTTCGCGGAGCGGTCAGTATAGCGCAGACCGCGATTTGCCAAAGACCCTGTCCCTGCACGAAAATAGAGGCATGAACCCCGAAAAGACCCAGCCTGAAATTCCCGGCGCCCTGGCGCCGGAGAGCCGGACGGCGGCCCAGGCGCCCGGCGGCCGCTCGCCCTTTGGCGGCCGCGCTTTCGATCCGCGCCTGCTGGAAGGCTCGATCCCGCGCTCGCTGTTCCTGCTCGCCTTCCCGATCATGGGCGGCAATATCCTGCAGATCGCCTATCAGCTGGTCGACGCGTTCTGGGTCGGGCGGCTCGGCGCGGCGGCGGTCGCCGCGGTATCGGTGTCGATGCCGCTGATGTTCCTGATGATGTCGATCGGCATGGGCTTCACCATCGCCGGCTCGACGCTGATCGCGCAATATGTCGGGGCGCGCAATCGCGAGATGGTCGACCATGTCGCTGGGCAGACGCTGCTGACCGTTGTCGCGGTGTCGATGGTGCTCGGCGCGCTCGGCTTCGTGATCGCGCCGTTCCTGCTCGATGCGCTGGAGGTAGCACCCGACGTCTATCACAACGCGCTCGGCTTTCTGCGCGTCTCATTCCTCAGCCTGCCGCTGGCTTTTGCGTATTTCTGCTTTCAATCGCAGATGCGCGGCGTCGGGCAGGTGACGGTGCCGCTCTACCTCATTGCGGGCTCCGTGCTCATCAACTTCGTGCTCGATCCGCTGTTCATCTTCTATTTCGGCTGGGGCGTGATGGGCGCGGCACTGGCGACGATGGTCAGCCAGGGCATATCGGCCGTCATCGCGGTCTGGCTGCTGGCGTCCGGCCGTTACGGCATTCAGCTCAAGCTCGGCGAGCTCAAGCCGGATTTCGCGTTCATCAAACGTGCCTTCAACCTCGGCTATCCTGCGGCGATCGAAGGGTCGGCACGCGGGCTGGGCGTCACGATCATGATGTTCCTGGTCACCGGCTTCGGCACGGTGACGACGGCGGCCTACGGCGTCGGCGGCAATGTTATGCAGTTCATAGCGATACCGGCGATGGGCTTTTCCATGGCGACCTCGACCCTGATCGGCCAGAACATCGGCGCCGGCAACATCCGGCGCGCCGAATCCGTGGCGCACCTGGCAGCGCTGATCACCTTCGGCGCGCTAACGGTGTTTGGACTCTTCGCGTTCGCATTTGCCAATCACATCGCCGCGTTCTTCGTGCCGCATGACAAGGCGGTCATCCATGAGGCAAGCGTCTTCATCCGCACCATATCCTGGAGCTTCGGCTTTATCGGCCTGCAATTCGCACTGATGGGCGTGCTGCGCGCCAGCGGCAACATGTTCGCCGCCATGGTGATCAGCCTGGTGTCACAGTGGATGCTGACTTTCCCCCTCGCTTTCGTGCTGTCGCACCGAATTCACTGGGGTGCGCACGGCTTGTGGTGGGCATTCCCCATCGCCAACGTGATCACCTCCATCGTCAGCGCCTTATGGTTCGCGCGCGGCGACTGGAAGAAGCGCCGCATCATGGAAACCCTTACGGAAGCGGAAGCGGAAGAAGAAGAGGTCGCCGAGCAGGTGGTGGTGTGAGCGATCTGACGCTTGCTATTCGTTGGCCTGGAAATCCGGGAAGCGCAGCACGACACGCTTCTGGGCGCCGGTGCCCAGCGAGAAAGCGGCTGTCGCGGGCTTGGCCTGCGAACCGTTGATCGACGCCGTCACGTCGTAAGAGCCCGGCGTGCCCTTCACCAGGACCCAGGGGCCGGCACAATTCAGGTCGGCAACCGGCTTGCCGCCGGACGCGAGCGTCACATGCGCACCCGAGAGATATTGCGCACCGCCATTCGAGAACTCGATCCGGATCGGATAAGCCGACCACTGCGGATCGTCCTTGGCGGAGCCGACACCGGTGCAGACGGTTTCGACGCCGCCGAACGAGACCGGTGTATCCATTGCCATCGGCTGGGGCAGAGTGGGCGCCATCATGGCGGCGGCCAGAACAATGGCGGCGCTGGGAAACATCATCATCGGACAATCCTCGAAATCGAACGCAGCCTAACCGGCGGCATGGCGGAAACGTCGCGGCACTGTGTTCGTTCCGAAGAGCTAGGAGAACCGCTCCCAGGCCGCCTGGCGCGAGACATTGAGCGCGGTCGCGATGTCGGCCCAACTCACCTCCCGCTTGCGCAGGATATCGACGGTCTGCTGCACACGATCGCGCACTTCGCGGTACATCCGGTCTTGCGCCCCCAGGATCGTCAGAAACTGCGCCGTCGGCATGTCCTCCCAGGCCATCGCGATGGGCTTGGTTGGATCGGGGTCGGACGTATCCTCGATGACCTTCACACACAGGCCGACACAGTCGTCGCAAATGTAAACCGCCGGCCCGGCGATGAGCTTTTTCACCTCATGCTGGGATTTGCGGCAGAACGAGCAATACAGGATGGCGGATACTTCGGATTTGCTGCCTGGCCTGGCATGCATGGCGAAAACCTCTGTCAAGGCGATCCTGACAGTCAAGATGGGCTTGACAAATTTGTCAAGGCAAGCCTGACGTGACCGCCACCAATAACGGTTGTATCGTGCAACCCGAACTCGTCGGGGGATTGCAATGCACCGCGCTTTGTCCTGCGCCATTCTGGCTGCCGCGTTGGCGTTTTCGCCGCCGGTTCTGGCAGCCGCATCGAAAGCCCGCGCCATTGCGAAGCTGACCGGGCTCGACGGCGCGCCAGCCGGTACCGCCACTTTCATGGCGACATCGCACGGCGTGCTGATCCAGTTCGACCTCAAGGGTCTGACGCCCGGCGCGCATGCCATCCACATCCACACTTCGGGTGCGTGCGATGCGAAGATCGCGTTCAATTCCGCCGGTCCGCATTTCTCGCCGGAGCCGAACAAGATGCATGGCTACTTCGCCGAGCACGGCGCGCATGCGGGCGACCTGCCCAATCAATTCGCAAACGCCGACGGGACGCTTCACGCTTCGGTGATCAGCAATGCGTTCTCGCTCGGCGACGGCAAGAAATCGATCTTCGATCGCGACGGCGCATCGATCGTCGTGCACGCGAAAGCCGACGATTATATGAGCCAGCCGGCGGGCAATGCCGGCGATCGCGTTGCCTGCGGCGTCATCGTCCGTACCGTCGCGCCAGGATCGCGCAAGGGGGGCACGCACCGCGCGCATAAGTAAGCGCACGCGATCTGTGCATGATCGTCCGACGCGAAATCGGGAGATCGTCATGCTCGTGCTGCATCAGATGCACATATCGGGAAACTGCTACAAGGTGCGCCTGGCGGCACGCCAGACGAACACAGCGATCGCGCTCAAGGATTATCCGCTGCACGACGGCACGACACGCCAGCCGGATTTCCTCAAACTCAACCCCAACGGACGCGTGCCGCTGCTCGAATTCGAGGATGGCCGCACGCTTCCGGAATCGGGCGCGATCATCGCCTATCTCGCCGAGGGTTCGCCGCTGATCCCGCAGAGCCGGTGGGACCGCGCTCAGATGCTGCAATGGATGTTCTTCGAGCAGTATAGCCACGAGCCTTATGTCGCCGTTGCGCGGTTCTGGCTGAAATTCAAGTCGAAGGAAGAGCTGGCGAAGAAGCAGCACCTCGTGGCGGAGTGGCACGAGAAGGGAAATGCCGCGCTGGGTGTCATGGAGAAACATCTTTCCGCGCATGATTGGTTCGGAGGGAATGCATATTCCATCGCGGATATTGCGCTTTACGGCTACACGCATTGCGCCGGTGATGGCGGCTTCGATCTTGTGGCTTATCCTGCGATTTCGCGTTGGCTGAAGCGGGTTGCGGAGCAGCCGGGCCACGTCACAATCGACGAAAGCTGGTGACTTGCCTTGACCGGATCGAGCCATTATATCGCCGCGCAATCGAGGCCGCGCAGCCTTTAGAGAAGTTTCTTGGCCGCCCAAGCAACGCTCCATTCCACCGGAGTGACTGGCCGGCGTGACGACGACGCTTTTCCTGAAACAAGTCGCGGCCCCGGCCATCGGGGCGGACGTGGTGTCCACGCGATAATTCAAATGCTTTCAGGAGAAAGCCGTAATGATCGGTCAAGTTAAGTTCTTCAACACGACGAAGGGTTTCGGATTCATCGCGCCGCAGGACGGCGGCAAGGACGTGTTCGTCCATGTCACCGCCGTCCAGGCTGCCGGCCTGCGCGGGCTGAACGAAGGCCAGAACGTCAGCTTCGAAGTCGAAGCCGACAAGCGCGGCCCCAAGGCCGTCAATCTGAAGCTCATCTAAGCCTGCCGGGTTGATTGTTCAGGAAGCGGCGCGGGAGAGATCCCGCGCCGCTTTCTTTGGGGATAGACAGCGAGTTCCGCCCGCCGCAGGATATGGTGAACAGAGGGGACAGCGCATGGACAATTCCAAGAAGATCGCCGCCGAATTTCTCGGCACATTCTGGCTGGTGTTGGGTGGATGCGGCAGTGCGGTGCTGGCGGCAGGCGTGCCGGATGTCGGCATCGGCTATGTAGGCGTATCGCTTGCCTTTGGCCTGACGGTCCTGACCGGCGCCTATGCATTCGGTCATGTCTCTGGCGGTCATTTCAACCCGGCGGTGACCTTCGGCCTTTGGGCTGCGGGACGTTTCGAAGCCAAGGACATTGCCGTTTACTGGATCGCGCAATTGCTGGGCGGCATCGTCGCGGGCGGCGTGCTCTATGTCATCGCGAGTGGCGCAGCCGGGTTCGACGCTACGGCAGGCTTCGCCTCCAACGGCTACGGCGAGCACTCGCCGCAGCACTACTCGCTGTTGGCGGGCCTCGTCTGCGAGGTCGTGATGACCTTCATGTTCCTGATCGTGATCCTGAATTCCACGCTGGCGGCGCCGGGCTATGCGCCAATCGCCATCGGCCTCGCCCTGACGCTGATCCATCTGATCTCGATCCCGGTGACGAACACCTCGGTGAACCCGGCGCGGTCGATTGGCGTCGCGATCTTCCAGGGCGGCTGGGCGCTGGAGCAGCTCTGGCTGTTCATCCTCGCGCCGTTGGTGGGCGCTGCCCTTGCTGGCGCGGTGCAGCGCTGGTTCGTTGGTGGTTCGGAACGTCACACCTCGGCGACGCTCGCGTCTTAAGGATCGGCATGGCATTCTCATCCGGGCGCCTGCGCGCGCCGGGTGAGGATTTGCCTTGGGTTATGAAGGACCTGCCATTGGAGAATTGCTGGACGGCGACGCGCTCAGGCGCGCGCTGACGGCGCTGGCGCGCGAAACCGGCGACAAGACCAAGTTGCGCAAGGACGCGCTCGCACTCATCAAGGGCGCGTTCCAGGACGGTCGCGCGCGGGTGAAGGACGGTGTCGAGGGCGGCTCGCTGAGCGGCATCGTCGCGGCGCGGGCGCTTTCGGGCCTGCAGGACGTCACCATCCAGGTGATCTACGATTTCGCGGTCAAGCATTTCTACTACGCCCAGAACCCGACGGCGGCGGAGCGTATTTGCGTCGTCGCCACCGGCGGCTATGGCCGCGGCGAGCTGGCGCCGGGATCGGACATCGACCTGCTCTTCGTCCGGCCGTTCAAGCAGACGCCCTGGGGCGAGAGCGTCATCGAATTCATCCTCTACATGCTGTGGGATCTGGGGCTGAAAGTCGGGCACGCCACGCGTTCGCTCGGCGAGTGCGTGCGGCTCAGCAAGCAGGACATCACGATCCGCACCGCGATCCTGGAAGCGCGCTATCTGTGGGGCGACGAGAAGCTTTACGAGGAATTGCGCAAGAAATTCTGGAGCGAGGTCGCGACGGGTACGGGGCAGGATTTCGTCGAGGCCAAGCTCGCCGAGCGCGACGAGCGTCATGCTCGGCAGGGCGAGAGCCGCTATCTCGTCGAGCCCAACATCAAGGAGGGCAAGGGCGGGCTGCGCGATCTGCAGACGCTCTACTGGATCGGCAAATACGTCTACCACGTCGAGGATGCCGGCGACCTCGTGCAGCACAACGTCCTGACCAAGGACGAGTTCAAGATCTTCCAGAAAGCCGAAGCGTTCCTGTGGGACGTGCGCGTGCGGCTGCATTATCTCGTCGGGCGCGCCGAGGAACGCCTGTCGTTCGACGTGCAGCCGGATTTGGCGGCGCGCATGGGGTTCACAGGCGACAACCCGCGCCGCACCGTGGAAGCGTTCATGAAAGCCTACTTCCTGGTCGCCAAGGACGTCGGAGACCTGACGCGCATTTTTTGCGCTGCGCTGGAAGACCAGAACCGCAAGCGGCGGCCGTCGCTCGCCTCGCTGCTGCCGGGATTCTTGCGGCCACGCACCGGCGGCGACGATTTCTACGTCGAGAACGGGCGGCTCACGGCGCGCGGCAACATCTTCCGCAGCGATCCGGTCAACATGATCCGGATATTCCATCTCGCCGATGCCAAAAAGGTGGATGTCCACCCCGACGCCTTGCGCACGATCACACGCAGCCTGGACCTCATCAACGAGAAAGTACGGAACGATCCGGAAGCCAACCGGCTATTCCTTGAAATCTTATCGTCCCGGAACAATCCCGAGCGCGCCTTGCGCCTGATGAACGAGGCCGGCGTGTTCGGCCGCTTCGTGCCGGAGTTCGGCCGCGTGGTCGGACTGATGCAGTTCAACATGTACCACCACTACACGGTGGACGAGCATCTGATCCGCGCCGTCGGCTATGTCGCGTCCATCGATCGGGGCGAACACAAGAGCGAACACCCCCTCGCGACCGAGATCATCAAGCGCGTCAAGTCGCGCGCGGCGCTGTATGTCGCGATGCTGCTGCACGACATCGCCAAGGGATTGCCCGGCGACCACTCCGAAGTCGGCGCGGCAATCGCGCAAAGCCTTTGTCCGCGGCTGGGCCTGTCGCCTGAAGATACAACGGCGGTGATGTGGCTGACCAAAAACCATCTCGTCATGAGCGACATGGCGCAGAAGCGCGACATATCCGATCCCAAGACGGTGAAGGATTTCGTCGGACTGGTACAGACGCCCGAGATGCTGCGCCTGTTGCTGGTGCTGACGGTGGCCGACATCGCAGCCGTCGGGCCGGGCGTGTGGAACGGCTGGAAGGGTCAGCTGCTACGTGAGCTTTACTACGAAGCGGAAGCGGTGATGTCCGGCGGCGACGCCGTGCCGGCGCGCTCGGCACGGGTCGAGACCGCCAAGGCCGGCCTCGCCAAACGCATCGGCGATCTGCCGAAGCCGGCGCAGGAGCGCGCGCTGACGCGGCATTACGACAATTACTGGCTCGGGTTCGATGACGCGGCACACGAACGCCATGCGCGGCTGATGACGGATGCGGACACCAAGGGCGAGTTGTTCAGCCTGTCGGCGGAGAGCGACGATTTCCGCAGCGTGACAGAGATCGTACTCTACACCCCCGACCATCCCGGCCTGTTCTCGCAGCTCGCCGGCGCGGTGTCGGCCTCGGGCGGGACCATCGTCGACGCCAAGGCGTTCACCACCAGCGACGGCTTCGCGCTCGACGTATTCTCGGTCCAGGACGCCGAGGGCGGGACGTTCGGCGACACGGCGCGGGTGGAGCGCCTGCGCCAATCGATCGAGCGCACGTTGCGCGGCGAAGTCTATCCACGCACTGCCATCGCCAAGCGGCCGGCCAAGAAGCGTTCCAGCGCTTTCCGCGTTACGCCGCGGATCAACTTCGACAACGAGGCGTCGGCCAGCGCCACGGTGGTCGAAGTCGAAGGGCTGGACAGGCCGGGCCTGCTTTACGACGTGACCGACGCGATCTTCCAATCGGGGCTTTCAATCTCCTCGGCCATGGTTTCGACCTATGGCGAGCGGGCAGTCGACGTTTTCTACGTCCGCGACGGATTCGGCCACAAGGTGCGGCATGAGGCGCGGCTGCAAGCCGTGCGCGAGCGGCTGATGACCGCGCTCGAAGGCGTGCCGACGCCTTAGCGGCGCCCTCTTTCGTCCGCGCGGACAAGGCGCTATACCGCAGGCTCAGGTCCCACGGGAAAGCGCCGCAATGGTTCGGCACGTTTCAGTTCTGTCCGGTTTGCCCCTGCTTTGGCGGGGTTGGCGGCGCTCGTAATCGGCGCATCTCCGGCTTTACGTTTCCCTCTTCGCTTTTCGGACACTCCCATGACCACAAACCATCCTTCGCGCGTCCTTTCCGGGATGCAGCCGACCAATACGTTGCATCTGGGCAATTACCTGGGCGCGCTCAAGAACTGGGTGCGGATGCAGGACGAGATGGCGTGCCTGTTCTGCGTCGTAGACATGCACGCGCTGACGCAGGAATCCGGCTATGCCAAGCCGGCCGACGTGGCACGCGCGACGCGCGAGGTCACCGCCGCTTATATCGCGGGCGGCATCGATCCGAAGAAATCGCCGATCTTCAACCAGAGCCGGGTGCCGGCACATGCCGAGTTGGCGTGGATATTCAACTGCGTGGCGCGGCTCGGCTGGCTCGACCGCATGACCCAGTTCAAGGAGAAGTCCGGCAAGCACAAGGAGCGGTCTTCGGTCGGCCTCTACACCTATCCGGTGCTGATGGCGGCGGACATCCTCGTCTACAAGGCGACGCATGTGCCGGTGGGTGAGGACCAGAAGCAGCATCTCGAACTGGCGCGCGACATCGCACAAAAGTTCAACAACGATTTCGCGGCGCCGGACTACTTCCCGTTGCCCGAGCCGGTGATCACTGGCCCCGGGACGCGGGTGATGAGCCTGCGCGACGGACTGAAGAAGATGTCGAAGACTGACGAGTCGGACAATTCGCGCATCAACCTGACCGACGATGCCGACACTATTGCGCAGAAAATCCGCAGGGCGAAGACCGATCCCCATCCGCTGCCCGACGACAAGAAGGGTCTGGAAGGCCGGCCGGAGGCGGAGAACCTGATCAACATCTACGCCGCGCTGTCGGAAACGCCGGTCGAGACAGTGATCCCGCAATTCGCGGGACAGCAGTTCTCGGGCTTCAAGAACACATTGGCGGAACTGGCGGTGGCGAAGTTGGGGCCGATCACGGCGGAAATGAACCGGCTGATGGCCGACACCGCCGAAATCGACCGCATCCTGAAGGATGGCGCCGAAAAAGCGTCGGCGATCGCCGAGCCGATCATCACCGAAGTGAAGAAGATCGTAGGGTTCGCGGTTTAGGACGGCTTGCCGACCGGCGCGTCCGGCGAGATGCCGTAGGTGAACATCACGTCGTGGGTGCGCGGCTGAAGGTGCTGGCCGCCATCGACGATCACGGTCGTGCCGGTGATCGATGGGACCTTGACCAGGAAGCTTAGTGCTTCGGCGATGTCTTCCGGCTTGCTGCCGAAGCCGAGCGGTGTCTTGGCGTGCGCGGCCGCGAAACCTTCTTCGCTCTGCTCGCCGCTGCGCAGTGTCAGGCCCGGTGCGAGGCCGCAGACGCGGATGCGCGGTGCCATCGCCTGCGCGAGGAGACGCGTTGCGGCTTCGAGCGCCGATTTCGTCATCGTGTAGGAGAGGAAATCAGGATTGAGGTTGAAGACTTTCTGATCGAGCACGTTGACGATCAGGCCCCTGGCGCCCTCGCGCAGTTGTGCTGCAAAGTCGCGCGCCAGCAGAACCGGTGCATGCAGGTTCACGGCGAACAACCTCTCCAGATTGGCGCGCGTGATGTTGGAGATGTCATCGTACTCGAAGGCCGAAGCGCTGTTGACCAGCAGCGAGCAGAAGCCCCAACCGGCATTGGCGCGACCAAAAAGGTCGGCGAAATCCTCCGGCTCCGCCAGATCGCAGCCGAGCGTCACGGCACGGCCGCCACCGGCTTTGATCTCCTGCGCCAGCGCGTCGGCATCTTTCGCCGAATGGTGATAGTGGATCGCGACCGCCCAGCCATCCGCCGCAAGCCGGCGCACCATTGCGGCGCCAAGACGCGCGCCACCGCCGGTGACGAGTGCGTAGCCGGCGCGGTCGGGGATCGCGCTCATCCGCGCACGGATTTTTTGTTTGTCGTGCGCCCTGACGCCGAACCGGAAGTCACTTCGGCGGGGCGCACTTTGTAGACTTCGACGCCGGCGCCGGCCGCCTCGTTGTAGATGTCCGGCTTGAAGATCGAGACGCGTGCGGCCTGCACCCGTTTGTCCTTGAAGCAGAGCTTCACCAGTTCGTCGAGCAGCGTCTCAATGAACACGGTATGCTTGCGGCGCGGCCATTTCCGGATCGCTTCGCGGATGTAGTCGTAATCCACGATGGAGGAGTGGCCTTTGATCGGGCCTGACGGCGCGGCATAGAGTTCGATATTGATCACGATGCGTTGCGGCTTTTCCGGGTGCCGCTCCCAGGGATGCAGGCCCAGCGGAACCTCGGTAACGAGGTCGCGGATCATCATGCGGACATAGCCCTTGTCCGTTGACCAATGTGTCGCGGAGGGGCTGGTATTCGGTGCTTTCTTCATGCCCCACGCTTTAGCATTCACCGCCGAACGGGTACAACTGCGCCAAGATGAGCAACGCCAACGTCACCCGCCTTCCCACCGCCAGCGCGGCGCTGGCGATCCGGCATGTCTTCATCCGCAATCTGGAAGTGCTGGCGCATATCGGCGTTTACGGCCACGAACAGGGCAAGCTCCAGCCGGTGCGGATCAATGTCGATCTGGCAGTCGAGGACACCGCCCTGCTGGAAGACAAGCTGGACCGGGTGGTGGATTACGCCGCTATCGCCACCACGATCCGGGCCATCGTCGATGCCGGGCACATCAATCTCGCCGAGACCCTGGCGGAGCGGATCGCGACGGCCTGTTTCGCGGATACGCGGGTGCAGACGGCGCGGATCCGGGTGGAAAAGCTGCATGCCCTGCCCGGCGCCGAATCGGGCGGGGTGGAGATCGAGCGCCAGCGGCCCTGACTGCTGCTGACAGTTCCCGCCGCCGGTTTGGCGTATAGGCGCGGCGGCAATCGGTTATTATATCGGGTACATGGATTCCAACCTGACATCACCAGCCGAACCGGCGCTACGCGGCGCTGAGCGGATAGCGGCGTATCTGAAGATGCTGCCCGATGGGCCGGGCGTCTATCGGATGCTCGATGCCAAGGGCGACGTTCTCTACGTCGGCAAGGCCAAGAGCCTGAAGAAGCGGGTGACCGCTTATGCCAGCGGGCGGCCGCATTCGGAGCGGCTGACGCGGATGATCGCCGACACAGCCGAGATGCTGTTCGTCACGACGAAGAGCGAGATCGAGGCACTGCTGCTCGAATCCAACCTGATCAAGCGGCTGAAGCCCAAGTACAACGTGTCGTACCGAGACGACAAATCCTTTCCCAACATTCTGCTGCGCGGCGATCACCCGTTTCCGCAGCTCTTGAAGCATCGTGGTGCCAAGTCGACCAAAGGGCGCTATTTCGGGCCGTTCGCCAGCGCCAAGGCGGTGGTGAACACGCTCAACACGCTGCAACGTGCGTTTCTTTTGCGCTCCTGCTCGGATTCGGTGTTCGAGTCGCGGACGCGGCCGTGCCTCTTGTTCCAGATCAAGCGCTGCAGCGCACCTTGCGTCGCGCGGATCGACGAGGCGGGATACGCCGAGTTGGTGAACGAGGCGGAGTTGTTCCTGACCGGCAAGAGCCGGATGGTGCAGGACATGCTGGTCAACGAGATGACCAAGGCGGCGGAGGTCACGCGCTACGAAGAGGCGGCGAAGCTGCGCGACCGGCTCAAAGCGATGAGCCATGTGCAACTGAACCAGGGGATCAATCCTTCGACCTTCGGTGATGCGGACGTGTTCGCGCTGCACGCGGAGGGCGGCGACATCTGCATCCAGGTGTTCTTCTTCCGCGGCGGGCAGAATTGGGGAAACAAGCCTTATTTCCCGCGCGCCGGTGCTGAGCAGTCGAACGGTGAAGTGTTGGAAGCGTTTATCGCGCAATTCTACGACGAGCGAGAAGCGCCGACGCTGCTGCTGCTGTCGGAGGCCGTTACGGAAAGCGAACTCCTCAGCGAGGCTTTGGCGTTACGGGCCGAGCACAAGGTCGAGATCTCGGTGCCGCAGCGCGGCGAGAAGCGCGAGATCGTCGAGATGGCGCTGACCAACGCACGCGAGCAGCTCGGCCGGCGCATGGCGGAGAACAGCGCGCAACGCGAATTGCTCGGCGGCGTCGCGACCGTGTTCGGGCTGGAGGCGCCGCCGACGCGGATTGAGGTTTACGACAACTCGCATATCCAGGGCAGCCATGCGCTGGGCGGGATGATCGTGGCGGGGCCGGACGGATTCGAGAAAGGCGAGTACCGCAAGTTCAACATCAAATCGACCGAGCTGACGCCGGGCGACGACTACGCGATGATGCGCGAGGTGCTGACGCGGCGGTTCTCGCGGCTGGTCAAGGAAGGCGACGACCCCAAGACGAAGTGGCCGGACCTGGCACTGATCGATGGCGGGCCGGGGCAGCTCTCCATCGCTTGCCAGGTGTTCGCCGATCTGGGCGTCGAGGACGTCGCGCTGGTCGGCATCTCCAAGGGGCCGGATCGCGATGCGGGGCGGGAACATTTCTATCTGCCGGGCAAGGCGCCGTTCCGGCTCGATCCGAAGGACCCGGTGCTTTACTACCTGCAGCGGCTGCGCGACGAGGCGCACCGCTTCGCGATCGGCAGCCACCGCAAGAAGCGCTCCAAGGCGATCGGGGCGAGCCCGCTGGACGAGATCGCCGGCATCGGCGCGGCACGCAAGCGCGGGCTGTTGCAGCATTTCGGCTCGGCCAAGGCCGTGGCGGCGGCGGGTGTCAGCGACATCGAGGCCGTCGAGGGCGTCAGCAAGGCCATGGCGAAGAAGATCTACGACTTCTTCCATCCGGCCGGGTAACGGGTCTGCGCCGCTCGCGGGAATGTTGCGCGTGCATCGGGGGAATCCGATGCTAGATTGACCGCCATGTTTCAGATTCCGAACACCATCACGGTCCTGCGCATCCTGCTGGTGCCGGTGTTCGCCGTGGCGTTCGTGCTGCCGGGCGACGTGGCGCGGCTGACGGCGTTTGCGGTGTTCACCATCGCGGGGCTGAGTGATTTTCTGGACGGATTGGCGGCGCGCAAGCTGAACCAGCCGAGCGAGTTCGGGCGGATGCTCGATCCCATCGCGGACAAGATCCTGGTCGCGGTAGCGCTGATGATGCTGGTGGCGGAGGGATCAGTACGGGAGTTCAACCTGCTGCCGGGCCTGTTCAGCCTGCTCAAGCTGGTGCCGGCGCTGATCATCCTGACGCGCGAGATATTGATCTCCGGATTGCGCGAGTTCCTCGCGGGCGTTTCGGTGAGCGTGCCGGTGTCGAGCATCGCCAAGTTCAAGACGGCAGTGCAGATGGTCGCGATCGGGGCGATGATCCTGACGCCGCTGGCCGACCGGTTCGTGCCGGGCGTGCCGGCGGTAACCTACAACGCCGTCGCCTATGTCCTGCTGTGGATCGCGGCGGGGCTGACGGTGTTCACCGGCTATGCCTATTTCCGCGCCGGGCTGATCCATACGCGGATGCGGCGCTCGGCATGAACGTGCTGTATTTCGCTTGGGTGAAACAGAAAGTTGGGCGCGGCGAGGAGATCGTCGAGCATGCGCCGGCGTTGCGCACGGTCGGCGATCTGGCGGCGATGCTGGCGCAGCGCGGCGGCGGCTATGCCGAGGCGTTCGGCGACATGACGCGGCTGCGCGTGGCTGTTAACCAGGCACATGCCGGGATGGACACAGTTCTGGCACCGGGCGACGAGGTCGCGTTCTTTCCACCGGTGACGGGCGGATGATCACCAACATCCATATCCAAGCTGAAGACTTCGACGTCAGCGACGAGATCGCGGCGTTGACCGAGGAGACGCCGCAGACCGGTGCGGTCGCGACCTTCGTCGGGCTGGTGCGCGGCGGAGACGACCTGACGGCGCTGACGCTGGAGCACTATCCGGGGATGACGGAGCAGCAGATCGCGCGGATCGCGGAGGACGCGGCGCGGCGCTGGGCCTTGACCGGCATCACCGTGATCCATCGCGTCGGGCGGCTTACGCCGGGAGAGCGGATCGTGTTCGTGGCAGTGGCCGCGATGCACCGCGCCGAGGCGTTCGAGGCATGCGAATTCCTGATGGATTATCTCAAGACCAAGGCGCCGTTCTGGAAGCAGGAAGAGCGTGGCGGCGCGGTGCAGTGGGTCGAAGCCAAGCTCAGCGATGACGCGGCTGCGGAGCGCTGGCGCCGCAGATGAACTTCCTCTGGGTGATTTTCACGATCGTCGCGGCGATGGGCCAGACGGCGCGCAACGCCATGCAGCGCGAGCTGACCGCGAGCCTCGGATCGGTCGGCGCGACGCATGTGCGGTTCCTGTTCGGGTTTCCGTTCGCGCTGCTGTTCCTGGCGGCGGTTTCGTTCGGGACGCATATGGCGCTGCCGCGGCCGGCGCCTGTGTTCTGGGCGTGGGTGATCGCCGGAGCGCTGACGCAGATCGGCGGCACCGCGCTGATGCTGAAGACGATGACGGAGCGATCCTTCGTCGTGACGGTGGCGTACCTCAAAACCGAGCCGCTGTTCGTGGCAGTGCTGGGCTTGGTGTTCCTGGGGGATTTGCTGACGCTGGGGATGGTCGCAGCCATCGTCATCGCGACGGCGGGCGTGGTTCTCATCTCGCTACGGAGTGGCGCGGTGGCGAGCGGCGGGATGCGGCCGGCGCTGTTCGGGCTGGCGTCGGGCGGAATGTTCGCGGTGTCGGCCATAGGCTATCGCGGTGCGATCCTCAGCCTGCATCTGCCGGGCTTTGTGATGCCGGCGACGTTCACGCTCGCGGTCGGGCTGGTGGTGCAGGCGGCGGTGCTGACGGCCTATCTCGCGATCGCCGACGCCAAGGTGCTGCGCGCGATCTTCCGGCTGTGGCGGCCGTCGCTGTTCGCCGGCTTCATGGGATCGGCGGCGTCGGAGTTCTGGTTTCTCGCCTTCGCATTGGCGACGGCGGCCAGCGTGCGGACGTTGGGCCTGATCGACGTGCTGTTCGCGCAGATGGTGAGCCATATCCTGTTCAAGCAGAAGACAACGGCGCGCGAGGCGGCGGGGATCGTGCTGCTGGTCGCAGGCGCGGTGCTGCTGGTGTATTCGCATCGCTGACGCCGCCGAGCAGACAAGAGGATGGGCTCCGTCCGGCGCCGCACGGAGTGGCGTCAGGCGAAACCTGCCTCCTGGCTTGCATGCCCCCGGCCGGCAGGCGGAAGACCGTCACGGCCAACCACAAGCACCTTCGCTGCAAACCGCCCCAGGCCTTGTGCCGTGCGCGGCGCGCCGTTTGCCGGACGGCAGCGCGTTGCGTGGCGCGTGGGTGCACGCGAGCTTGCACCCGGCCCTGTCTGGTCTCGCGGTATCGCTACGTCATCGTTCCCATCCGAACTTCACCGTGTGGCAAATATGCAATCCAGAGTTGCGTTCAAGTACCACTATAGGAATAATTTCTGACAGCTTGTCAGCGTGGATTTGCGCGGTGCCACCGGTATGGTGCGCGAGGAGTTGTTTGTTTGAAATGCGCGCGTCCGCGCGCGGGGTGGAGATTCGCGATGAGCTTTCTGGACGGGATGATCGGCGGCATGGTCGGCGCCGAGATGATCAATGTGGTCAACGGGCTGATCGAAAAGCATGGCGGCGTGCAGGGCATCGTCGGCCAGCTGCAGAGCCAGGGGCTTGGGCCGACAGTGCAGTCCTGGGTGGCGCAAGGGCCCAACACGCCGGTGACGCCGCAGCACATGCAGCAGGCGTTCGGCGAGGAGACGCTGAACCAGATGGCGGCCCGGGCCGGCATTCCGCCGGCGGAGCTCGCCGCCAAGCTGGCACAGGTGCTGCCGCATGCGGTGGACGCGATGACGCCGAACGGTGTGGTGCCGCCGAGCACGGGGACCGCACCGAACATGGGGACGTCGCCGCCGCCGCGTTAGGGTGGGTTTGCACGCTGAGGCGTGGAGACGCGGAGTTCGCGATCAACCGGCAGCACGGCGTGTGTGGTACCTGGGTGGCCCGCATTTGCGGGCCATGACGGTGTTGTTTGTGTTTTCGACTGTTACGGGCCCGCCGCCGGCCTTGGAAACACGAAACGCTGATAGACCAAACCTATGCCGACCAAGGACAGGCCGAGACCCAAGAACGAGCCGACGCGGTAGAGGCCGGTCAGGCCGCTCATGTCGAGCAGGAACACCTTGAGCGCGACGACGACGAGGATCGCGAGCGCGGCGTAGCGCAACAGCGCTTGCCCGAGCCGGATGCCGAGGCCGAGCAGCACCACGGCGTAGCCCAGCCAGACGATGGAATAGGCGTAAGACTCGGCGTCGGTGATGTTGAGGGTGTGCATCACGCCGCCTTCGAAGGCGTGCTTCACCTCCAGCGTGATGTAGAAGAACAGCAGCACGAAGCCGGCGATGGCGGCGATGCGCGCCAGCGGCGGCTCGCGGTCGAGGAGCACCGACAGGCCGAACGCGAAGGCGGCGGGCACGGCATAGGCGAAGAACAGCAGATCGATGGGGAGCCAGTTGCCGACGAACTCTCCCGTGAAGATCGGGTTGGCGCCGAGCAGCTGAAGCAGGAAAACCTGAAGCGTCGCCAGCGCAAGGAGGATGCGCGCGCCGTGATGCGCGACGCTGTTCGGGTAACGCTGGTCGCGCCAGGCCAGCACCGTGCCAATGGCGAGCCAGGCGATGGATTGCAGGCTCTCTTCCAGGAGGCGGTATTCGGGCAGGACGAGGCCGCCATCGACCAGGATGCGGATCTCGAGCGAGACCAGCAGCACGGCGAAGGCGAGCGCGCCGGCTTCGAGCAGCGTGACGACGATCTCGGTCGTCGCGCGGCGGAAGATGCGCGCCGCGGCGAAGAAGGCGAGCGCGGGCAAGCCATAGCCGTAGAGCACCCAGCCGAAGGCGGGATGCGCGGTGAGCGCGTAGCTCAGGATTTGCTGGTTGAGAGTCAGGCGGATCAAGACCACGCCGGCGACCAGCGCGGCGAGGATGCGCAGCGGGCGCACGGGAATGCGTTGGTGGATCAGCGCGAGCAGCGGGAGCTGGATCGACAGCGCGACGGTGAGCCAGGCTTCGCGTAGGCTCATGGTCATCGCGAGACTGAGCAGGGCGACCGTGCCGGCAGCGTACAGGCCGAGCGCCTCGGTCATGCCGGGGGCATCGCGGTGGCGCGCGACACGCTCGGCGGCGAAGAGGCACACCGCGGCAAGCGCGAGGGCGACGACGGCCCAGCGGATGTCGACGCTCAGATAGGTGAAGCGGCCATAGGCGATGACGAGCAGCAAGACCGGCACGGCGGCGGAGATGCCGGCCCATAGCGCGGGGCGGCGCGCACCCCACAGCGAAACGAAGCCGCCGGCGCCGAACAGCGCGGCGAATGCGAGGCCCGCCGTGACGTAGGCGACGAGGTTCTTTGGGATCAGCGGCGCGTGCGGCTGGAGCGACTGCACCACCGATTGCGGCAGCGACATCTGGGCCATCACGAGCAGCGTGGCGGCGGCCATCACCACGGTCAGCGCGTCGAAGATCGACTCGCGCCTTCCGGCGACGATGTAGAGCGCGGCGATGCCGCCGAACACCGCGAGCGCGACGGGGTTGTAATCGGCGGTGCGCACGACGGTCAGCAGGATGACGGCGATGACGATGCCGGCGACCCAGACGACGCGCTCGGGTTGCGGCAGTCTCTCGATCCGTTGCGCCCAGGTGCCGCCGCCTTCCGGGCTCTCCCAGCCGCGGCGGACGAAGAAGAACGCCGCCGCGGTGACGAGGAGGTAGGCACCGAGCGGGATCTCGTCATGCGCGTGCCAACTCGCGGCCATCCAGGCGAGCGGCCAGAACGCCGAGCCGGCGAGCGTCGCGAAGGCGAGCCACCACCAGCCGCGCAGGCGCGCGACGGCAAGCGACGCAAGTTGGATCACCAGCAGATAGGCGAAGAGGCCTCCGGCCGACGGCGACGGCGTGACGATCAGCATCGGCGTGACGAAACCACCGAGCACGCCCATCAGCGCAACGAACTGGCCTTGCAGCAACGACAAGCCGACGGCGAGCAGCGCGACGGCGGCGAGCGCGAACAGCGCGACAAGCGGGCTGAGCAGGCCGAACAGCGCATAGGCGGCATAGATGCTGGCGAAGGCGATGAAGAGGCCCGACGCGGTGAGTGCGGGCGGGATGTAATCGGCGCGCATCGCGGCGATGGCACGCTGGAGCGGGCGACGGCGCAACCACTCGCCGGCGGCGGCGAGCGTCATGCCGAGCAGGAAGCCGAGCGTGGTGCGCGCGGCGGGGCCGAGCCAGCCTTCGTCGATCGTGTATTTGACGAGGAAAGTGCCGGCGAGCGCGACGGCGATGGCGCCGAGCCAGACGAACCAGCGCGAGGTGAGATTTTCCTCGAGTCCGCGGGCATCTTTTGGCGGGGGCGGCGGAGATGGTGGCGGCGATGTGGCTTGAAACGCGGCGAGCGGTGGGGCAACAGGCTCGGGTGCTGGTGTGAAGACGTGTTGCGGTGGCGCTTCGATGACGACGGGTTTTGCGACGGGCGCGGGTTGTGGTGCCGGTGGCGCTTCGGCGGGACGGGCGTCGATCCTGGCGGAAAGCAGCTGCACCTGGCGCTGCATATCGCGCAGCTGCGCGCTGAGGCTTTGCAGCTCGCGCGCGGTGCCTTGCGCCCGGACCAGCGCGACGATGGCGATGACGGGGAACGCCAGGATCAACCCGACGAGAAACACCCACTCCATGGACGGCCCTTCGAACGCGGTTGCAGCAAGCTGACATTCGCACAGCTAGCGGTAAAGGCCGGCGGTGACGGAATTGCGGCAACGGCTTGCCCGCGGCGTGGCCGGACGCCAAGCTTGGGCAAGATGGCTAAGGGAGCGTTGACGATGGCGCGGGATTTGGCGGATGCGAAGCCGGAAGAGATCGGGCTGATTGCGGCGGTGCTCGACGGCGTCGATGCGGGATTGCAGGCGGAGATCGACAAGGGTGCGCTCGCGGGCGCGGTGACTCTGGTGGCGCGGCATGGGCGGGTGGCGCGGCGCAGCATATTGGGCCGCGACAATATCGGGCGCGGGACGACGCTGAAGCGCGACACGATCTTCCGCATCTATTCGATGACCAAGCCGGTGATGGCGGTGGCGATGATGATCCTGCACGATCGCGGATTGTGGAAGCCGGACGATCCGATCGAAAAATTCCTGCCATCGTTCGCCCATGCGCGTGTGTTCGCGGGGCCAGGCGAAACGGCGCCGGTGGAGCATGCGCCGACGCTGCGCGAATTGCTGACGCACACCGCGGGGCTAAGCTATGGCGCAAGCGACGCGCCGTTCGACGCGCCGTACAAGGCGGCGCATTTGTGGGGCTCGGCTACGCTGAAGGAATTCGGCGAGAAGATCGGGCGGCTGCCACTGGCTTATCAGCCGGGGACCAAGTGGCTCTACAGCCTGTCGATGGACGTGCAGGGCGCGATCCTGGAAGCGCTGACGGGCGAGAGCCTGCCCGATTTCATGCGACGGCATATCTTCGAGCCGCTGGGCATGGTGGATACCGCGTTCTACGCGCCGCCGGACAAGGTGGCGCGGCTGGCAACGCTGTACCGGACGAGCAAATCGCGCGGGCTGGTGGAACTGGAGAAGCCGCCGATGCTTGGCGACAATCTTTCGCCGCCCACCGTGCCGTCGGGCGGCGGCGGGCTGGTCTCGACGCTGGACGACTATGCACGGTTCGCGCAGATGCTGCTCGATAAGGGCAGCTTCAACGGCGTGCGCGTACTGTCGCCGGAGGCGGTGGCGCTGATGAGCGCCAATCATCTGCCGGACTGGATGCTGGAGAAAGGCTTCGGCGTCGGCGCGATGCAGATCCGGCCCGGCTTCGGCTATGGCTACAATTGCGCGGTGTTCACCGATCCGGTGAAAGCGGGCCTGCCGGTCGGCAAAGGCACGTTCGAATGGGACGGTGCGGCCGGGACATGGTTCTGGGTCGATCCGGCGAACGACCTGATCTATGTCGGGATGATCCAGCGTTTCGCGGTGACCGAAGGCGTCGCCAATACGCAGCAACTGACGCAGCGCCTGCTGGCGGATGCGATCGCGAACTGAGGCAAGCAAAGGAGATGATCATGGACAAGCTCATTCCCGCCGACGAACTCGCCAAGCGAAGTCCGGTGCGGTTTCCCAACGAGAGCGCAGAGTATCGCGCGGCTCGCACCGCGCTGCTGGCGGAGGAGATCGAGCTGCGCCGTCACCTGGAGCGCGTCGCGGCGCAGCGCCGGGCGTTGCCGCCGGGCGGTGAGGTGAAAGGCGATTATCGCTTCGAAGGCGAGAGCGGACCGAGCGATTTTGCCGGGCTGTTCGGCGACAAGGATACGCTGGCGGTCTACAGCTTCATGTTCGGGCCGCAGCGCGAGCGGCCGTGCCCGATGTGCACCAATTTGCTCGGCCCACTGGATGCCAATGCGCGCGACATCGGTCAGCGCCTGTCGCTGGTGGTCCTGGCGCGCTCGCCGCTCGCGCGGCTGCAGGCGTTCGGACGGGAGCGTGGCTGGCAGGCGCTGCGGCTGTACCGGGATATCGACGACAAGTACTCGCGCGATTATTTCGGTCTGGCGCCGGACGGATCGGAAGTGCCGAGCCTCAACATCTTCACGCGGAAGGGCGGCACAATGCGGCATTTCTGGTCGGGCGAGATGACCGACGATTCGGCCGATCCGGGGGAAGACCCGCGCGGCGCACCGGACCTGGCGCCGCTGTGGAACGTCCTCGACATGACGCCGGAAGGCCGCGCTGCGGATTGGTATCCGAAGCTCAGTTATTAGCCGCGTCAGTAGAGCAGATGCGGACGGCGTTCGATGAGCCAGGATTGCTCGTCGCGCTGCGCCGCCGCGTCGAGGTCGTGCGGCGTTGCGGCGCTCGCGTCGACCCATTCGCGCAGGCCGGGGCCGCCGTCGATCACGTCGATGGCGCGCTTGCCGTGCTCGTATTCATAGGCGAAGTCGCGCCATAGCGGGTAATCGGGGTAGAGGCGGCGGATCGCCTTGAATGCCAACGCCTGGAGGCGCCACGGCTTGAACGCGAGATGGTCGTAGCTCGGGTCTTCGACATGAATCTGCACGCCGTTGCACAGCGCACGGACATGCTTGTGGAAAGTCGGCTCGAAATTGCAGGCGCGCAGGCGGCAGCCGGCGAGCCAGTGCGGCGCCAGCGCGCGCATTTCGCCGATCACCGCGCGCGCATCGATATCGGGGGCGCCGAACAGTTCGAGCGGCCGCGTCGTGCCGCGCCCTTCCGACAGCGTCGTGCCTTCGAGCATCACGGTGCCGGCATAGGCGCGCGCCATCCACAAATTCGGCGCGTTGGGGCTCGGGTTGATCCAGGTGCGTTCGCCGAGCGGCCAGCCATAGCCGGGTGCGGCTTCGGGCTGCCAGCCTTCCATCGCGATGACGCGGTAATCGACGTCGAGCTTGTTGACGGCGATGAACCAGCTCCCGAGCTCGCCCAGCGTGAGGCCGTGGCGCATCGGCATCGGGCCGGCGCCGACGAAACTCTCCCAGCCGGGGCGCAGCCGCGTGCCCTCGACCGGGCGGCCGACGGGATTGGGGCGGTCGAGCACCCACACTGACTTGCCGTGCTTGGCGGCGGCCTCGAGCACATAGAGCAGCGTGGTGACGAAGGTGTAGATGCGGGTGCCGAGATCCTGCAGGTCGACGAGGATCACATCATAAGTGCTGAGCATCTGGCCGGTGGGGCGGCGCACCTCGCCATAGAGGCTGAACACCGGGATGCCGAGGACGGGGTCGTTGAAGTCCGGCGACTCCATCATGTTGTCCTGCTTGTCGCCGCGCAGGCCATGCTGCGGGCCGAAAGCGGCGGTGAGGCGGATGCCGGGCGTGGCGGCGAGCGCGTCGAGCGCGTGGGTCAGGTCCTGCGTGACCGAGGCAGGATGGGCGAGCAGCGCAACGCGCTTGCCTTCGAGCGGGGCGCGAAGTGCGGGGTCCGAGAGAAGACGATCGAGGCCAAATTTCATGCGCGTCAGGCTGGGGGAAGTTCGAAGCTAAAGCAATCGGGGTGATGGAAGTCGGGCTTGCCGGGCGGATGGGCCAGCGCCCAGTAGGATTTGCGGCCGGATGTTTCCTCGATCACGGCGGAGAGGGCGAGGAGGGCAGCGGCAGACGTGGATGGCAGCGCCAGTACGGCGCGGAGTTCGAACACCGTGGCCGTGACCCGCGTTTCGACGTGAGGCGCGGCGTCTGCGGCGGCCATGCCGGCGCGATAGGCCGCGAAGCGATAGGCGGCCCATTGCGTCGACGGCGAGAAATTGAATTCGTGATAGCCAGCGCCGTCCGGTGCGGAGCGGATGAATGCCTCGAAGCAGGTGTGCTGCCAAAGATTGTCGGCGCGGGCCGATATGGCCGGCGGCGGCAAGCGCACCGCCGCGATGTCGCCGGTCATGCTGTATTCCAACTGCAGATCGCCGCGCGGCGTATATGTGACCTCGACCGCGATGCCGGTAACGGCGTCGCACGGCGTGTCGGGATGGCAGCTCAAACTTTGGCGCATAATTTTCACGATGAGATCGGCGGTACAGGAAGCCATTCGACCTCCCGGTTCTCGTCTTTGCCGCGAAACCTAGCGTGCATTTTTACAGCACCTTCAGTACGCGCCGTGAAACGGTCCGCGATCAAGGCGCGCAACTGGTCGCGACGTTCGCGATCGGCAGGAAGCGCCGGATGCTCTTGCGCCGCAGGCACTTCTCCCGCCAGATAAGCCCGGCGCCAGCGCAACCAGAGCTGCCAGTCTTCCAGAACCAGCGCGAGCAAGTCAGGTGCGATCCGCACCAGCCGAAACTCGCGGGTATAATCGTCCGCAGTTTCGTCAAACCAGGATTCGTAGATGTGCGGCACGCCTTCGAAATCCGCGACTCCGAAGCGTGGGCAATCGTGGTAGTCGTTGACTGTGTATACGCGCTCCCAGGTCATGAACGTCCGATCCGCTACCTTCGACTGCGTGAGTCTATCGCGGAACACGGTCTGCAGACATCGCGCTTCACCCCAGGCATCCCCCCTCACCTGCCCTCTCCCCCGGAGAGGGAGAGGGTCCTATTAGGTCACGCAGGGATCTTCGGCAGAACCACCTTGCTCTTCTCCGCCCGCACGTCCTCGGCGTAGTCGGTCATCAGGGTTTCGCTGATCTGGCCCGGCTTGAAGCGGTAGGGGCCGACTTCGCTCACCGGGGTCACCTCGGCGGCGCTGCCGACGATGAAGCATTCGGTGAAGTGGATCAGCTCTTTCGGCTCGATGTGCCGGACATGGACCGGAATCTGGCGCAGCTTGGCGAGTTCGATCACCGATTGGCGCGTGATGCCGTTCAGGAAACAGTCGGGCAGCGGCGTGTGAAGCTCGCCGTCCTTGACGAAGAAGACGTTGGCGCCGGTCGCCTCGGCGACGTAGCCGCGATAGTCGTACATCAGGGCATCGGCATAGCCCTGCGCCTCGGCGGCATGCTTGGAGATGGTGCAGATCATGTAGAGGCCGGCGGCCTTGGCTTGCGTGGGCGCGGTGTCGGGCGCAGGGCGCTTCCAGTCGGCGATGGTGAGGCGGATGCCCTTGAGCTTTTCCGCCGGATCGAAATAGGACGGCCATTGCCAGGCCGCGATGGCGACGTGGATGTGGGAGTTCTGCGCCGCGACCGACATCTGCTCGCTGCCGCGGAACGCGACGGGGCGGATATAGCCGTCGACGATGCCCTGGCTCTCGGCCGCCTCGTAGCACGCCTTGTTGATCACCTCGTGGCTGAACGGGATATGCATGCCGAGGATCTGCGCCGATTTGAACAGGCGCGTGGTGTGCTCCTCGAGCTTGTAGATGCGGCCATTGTAGATGCGCTCGCCCTCGAAGACGCAGGAGCCGTAATGCAGGCCGTGGGTCAGGACGTGGGTCTGGGCGCTGCCCCAGGGGACGAGATGGCCGTTGTACCAAAGCGCGCCGTCGCGCTGATCGAAGGGGATGATTTCGGCCATCGGATCGGTTCCTTTCGCCCTTGCCCGCCGGGCGGGTTGGGCCTAGTTATCGCAAGGGGTTAGCGTCGTCTCGGGGTCATTATACGCGCCGTCGGGCGCTTGCAAACAAGGCTTGAGAATAGCTGTCATGACCTCAGCCCAATCCTCGATGGAAGACCCGCATCTGCTGGTGGTGGACGACGACGAGCGGCTGCGCGCGCTGCTGCAGCGCTATCTCACCAGCAACGGCTATCGCGTGACGGCGGCGGCGGACGCGGCGGATGCGCGGGCGCTGATGAAGAGCCTGGCCTTCGACCTTCTGGTGCTGGACGTGATGATGCCGGGCGAGAGCGGCTTCGACCTGACCAAATCGGTGCGGGCCAATTCGCAGGTGCCCATCCTGATGCTCACCGCGAAGGGCGATGCGGAGGATCGCATCCAAGGGCTGGAACTGGGCGCCGACGACTACCTGCCCAAGCCGTTCGAGCCGCGCGAGTTGGTGCTGCGGGTGAGCGCCTTGCTGCGCCGCGCGGCGCCGCCGGCGCAATCGGCGCACAACGAAGTGCGGATGGGCGAGGCGGTGTACGATCCCGAGCGCGGACAGTTGAAGCGCAAGGGCAAGCCGGTGCACCTGACCTCGTCGGAGGCGGCGCTGCTCAAGCTGTTCGCGGCGAATGCGGGACGATCGTTCTCGCGCAGCGATCTGTGCACGCGGCTAGGCGTCGCGCTCGAGAGGTCGATCGACGTGCAGGTGACGCGGCTGCGCCGCAAGATCGAGGAGGATCCCAAACTGCCGCTTTATCTCCAGACGGTGCGCGGCGTGGGGTATGTGCTCGTGCCGGACAGGGTCACCTGAGGTGGGCCTCGCGCGCTACAATCCGTTCCGCTTCATCAAGCGCTATCTGCCGCGCGGGCTGTTCTTCCGCTCGCTGCTGATCATCGTGACGCCGGTCGTGCTGTTGCAGGGCGTGGTGTCCTATGTGTTCTTCGAGCGCGATTTGGAATCGACGACGCACTGGATGGCGCGCGATATCGCGGCCGACGCGGCGTTCCTGGTGGCGCTGGAAGACAGCCATAGCGGACCCGAGCGCGCGGCGCTGCGGCAACAGGCGACCGTGATGCTGGGCTATCCGGTGACGTTCATGCCGGGGCTCAAGATCGATCCGCCGGCGCATCGCCGCAGGAGCACCATCGACCGCGCGCTGGACGACGTGATCGCGCAGCAGATCCGGGTGAGCCGCAACTTCGAAGTGGCGAGCGCGGGCGGCACGATCGACATCCGGATCGAAACGCATGACGGCGTGCTGCGCATGGAGGTACCGCGCAGCCGGGTGACGGTCACGAGTCCGGACATCTTCATCGTGTGGATGGTGGGATCGGCGCTGATATTGATGGCGGTGGCGGTGCTGTTCCTGCGCAACCAGGTGCGGCCGATCGAACGTTTGGCGCTCGCCTCGGAGGCCTTTGGCAAGGGGCGCGCGGTGCCGGATTTCAAGCCCTATGGCGCGAGCGAGGTGCGGCGCGCGGCCCAGGCGTTTATCACCATGCGCGAACGCATCGAGCGGCATGTGCAGCAGCGCACCGAGATGCTGGCGGCGATCAGCCACGACATGAAGACGCCGCTGTCGCGGATGAAATTGGAACTCGCGATGATGCCGGAGAGCACGGACGTGCAGGCGATGCGCGGCGACATCGTCGAGATGGAATACATGCTGGACGAATATCTCGATTTCGCGCGCGGCGAGGGCGGCGAAGCATCGACGGTGGACGATCTCAGCGATCTGGCGCGCGACGCGGCGGCGGCGGCCGCGGGGGCGCATGGCATGGAAGGCGCGAATGTCTCGGTCGAGGCGCCGGGCGAGATTCTCATTCCGGTGCGGCGCAAGGCACTGCGGCGTTGCGTGACGAATCTCATCAGCAATGCGCTGAAGTTCGGCCGCACCGAGGTGAAGATCACCGTCGCGCGCGATGTGCACTTCGCCTACCTCACGGTCGACGACGACGGCCCGGGCATCCCGCCGGCGCGGCGCGAAGAGGCGTTCCGCGCCTTTCACCGGCTCGACGAGGGGCGCAATCTGCAGATGGGCGGGACCGGGCTCGGCCTCGCCATCGCGCGCGACATCGCGCGGGCGCATGGCGGAGATATCCTGCTCGAGACGAGCCCGCTGGGCGGACTGCGCGCGGTGGTGCGGTTACCGGCTTAATCCGGTAGCTGCACGTGCTGCACCGAAGGGCCGCGGTGCTTGAGCCATTGCGTCGGCGAGAGGCCGGAGAATTCGTGGAAGTCGCGGATGAAGTGCGATTGGTCGTAGAAGCCGTTCTGCTCCACCACGTCACCCCAGGCGACGCCCTGCCGAGCATGAAGATCGTTCACGACGCGACCGAAGCGGGCGATGCGGAGATAGAGCTTGGGCGTCATTCCGACCTGCTCGCGGAACAGGCGGATGAATTTCTTCGGGCTGATCTCGGCGCGCTTTGCGGTGGCGGCGACGTTGGCGCGGTGCGGCGCACGCTCGAAACCGTCGAGAGCCAGCGCGACGGCGGGATGCAACGCGAAATCGCGCGGCGCCTTGGCGAGGAAGGCGGTCAGCAGGATCGCGATCTTGTCTTCGGGCCTGGGGGCCTCAAACAGACGCTGATGCAGGCGCTCCGCGTCGGCGCCCCAAAGATCAGCGAGGTCGATGTGGCGGCCGTGGAATTCGTGGCCGCCCGGCGCCAGGAATGGCCAGATGCCGCCGGGCTTGAACTGGATGCCCATCATCCTGGGCTGATGCGCGTCGATCGCGAAAGGCGCGGCCTGCGTGCCGCAGATCGTCATGCCGCTGACGCGGTTGGTATGAGCGTAGCCATCGCCGCTGTACCAGCGGTTCTGGGTGCCGGAGAGGCTGACCAACAGGCCCATGCTGCGCGATGCGAGGATCGCATCCTTGGCGTGGCCGGGGGCGTCGCCTTCCCAGTACCAGAGATTGGCGATGAAAGCGCTCAGCGGCGGCGGCGGAGCATAGGTGCGGTAGATCAAGAGCCGAGTTCCTCCGCACGCTTGCGCGCGGCGGCGATGGCGCGGCGCATCAACGGCGCCAGGCCGTCTTTTGCCAGCAGGATGTCGAGCGCGGCCTGGGTGGTGCCGCCGGGGCTGGTGACGTTGCGGCGGAGCGTGGCGGCGGGCGCGGGATCGGCGTCGAGCAACGCGCCGGAGCCGGCGACGGTGGCGCGGGCGAGCGTTTCGGCAAGCTGGCGCGGCAGGCCCTCCGCCTCGGCGGCAGCGGCAAGCGCTTCGACGAGCAGGAAGATGTAGGCCGGCCCCGAGCCGGAGACCGCGGTAACGGCATCGATGTCGCGCTCGGCTTTCACCCAGACGGTCCGGCCCAACGCCGAAAGCAGCGTATCGGCGAGCGTCTTGTCCTTGCCGGTCGCGCCTTTGGCGGCGAAAAGCGCGGTGATGCCGCGGCCGATGGAGCCGGGCGTGTTGGGCATGGCGCGGATGAGGCGCGTCTCGGCGCCCCAGGCGGCACGCAGGCCTTGCGTCGTGGCGCCGGCGGCGATCGAGATCATCAGCGCGCCCGATTGCGCGATGGGCGCGAGGCCGGCAGCGGCAATCTTCAGTATTTGCGGCTTGAGCGCGACGACACAGGCACGCGCGGCGATGCTGTCGATGCTGGCGGTGTGGGCGAATAGCGCGATGTGACGCGTTTTGGCGAGGGCGGCGAGCCCAGGCGACGGCGCGGGCTCGACCGCCAGGATCGGACCGATGCCCGCTTCACACCAGCCCTTGAGCAGCGCGCCGCCCATATTGCCGGCGCCGACGAGTATGATTGGCTGTGCCACGGCGACCTCCCTGTCGCCGGATGCCGCGCAGATCAGCCCGCGCCCGGCGCGGCGAGGGTAGCAAGCGCACGGTCATAGACGAAACAGATTCCGCTCAGCGTCAGCCAGAAGATTCCGGCGATCGCTTTGAAAATCCATTCGCCGGGCGCCGTCTCGATCGCGATCATCGCGAGCTCGAGAAGGCCGAAGCCGAGGCCGACCCATTTGAGGATGCCGAGTTGCTTGCGGAAGATTGCGGCGTATTCGGCATTGGTGCCGGCGAACTTCTTGGGCATCCAGCCGGCGCGCATCTTGGAGACCTGGAGCGGCACCGAGATGCAGGCGACAAAGCAGGCAAGAATGCCGATGAGCTCGATCATGGGAATGCTCCTTCGCGGCGGCGCGCCGCCCCGGTGAGCCCCTTCATGCGGATTTAACGGCCGCTGGGATGGGGAGGCAATGGAAGGCGATCACAGCCCTTTGCGGGGTGGTGAGTCTTCAAGCCTGCCCGGCGCATTCCAGGACGGCGGCGGCGACGGCTTCTTCGGCGGTTTTGCCGCCCCACAGGACGAACTGGAACGCCGGATAGTAGTGCTCGCAGGCTTCGAGCGCGAGGTTGAGCAGGGCTTCGCATTGCGAGGCGCTGGCGCGGGCGTCGGGGAAGATCATCGCATGACGGAACACGATGGTGCCGTCCTCCGGCCACAGATCGAAATGGCCGATCCAGAGACGGGCGTTCACATACATCAGAAGGTCGGCGACGTTGCCGCGCCGGACGCCTTCGCCGATGCGCATGTCGAAAGCGCTGGTCAGGTGCAGCGACTGCAGGTCCTCGCGCCAGGAGAAGCTGAAATGGTGGTCGCTCCAGCGGCCGGCGACGGAGAGGGTGAGCTCGTCGCGCCCCGCCCGCTCGAACGCCCAGCCATTCTCCTCCACCGTCCGCTCGAGCATGTCGATCGGATGGGGCGCGGCGGGGGCTTCGTTATGGTGGGTGACCGACATCAAGCACTCCGGATTCGAGCCGCGACGCAACGCGAAGCAGTCGCGAGTCAAACTGGCACAAGATTTTGTGGCCGCACAAGAGTCGGACTCCGCGAGGCTTGGGACAGTTCGGAGCATTCACAGGATAGGTATGCACAGGCGCGAGAGTGCGGCGATTTGAATCGGGGGTTGGTGATTCTCAAACTTCGCTGTCGTGTGGTTACGCCGCCGGCGTGTTCGTCTTCGCCTCCAGCGCGGCAATCCTCGCCGCAAGCGCTTCGTTTTCGGTGCGGGCCTTGGCGGCCATGGCCTTGACGGCTTCGAACTCCTCGCGGGGAACAAAGTCCATGTCGGCGACGAGCCTTTCGAGGCGCTGCTTCACGAAGGTGTCGATCTCGTCACGCACGCTTTTGGCGGCGCCGGCGGCGTCGGTGAAGATTCGGGCCATGCCGTCGAGGAACGGATTGTCTGTCTGGGCCATCGGCGACTCCTGTTGACACTTATATGGCGGCGCCGGGCGGGCGCGGCAAGGACCGCTTGACAGGAAGCCGCGAAACAGACGTGTTTCGCCCATGATACTGGCCACCCTGCCCTATCCCGAGATCAACCCCGTACTGGTTCCGATATGGGGCGCGATCGCGATCCGCTGGTATGCCCTGTCCTATATCGCGGGACTGATGTTCGGCTGGTGGGCGATGGCGCGGATGACCCACGAGCGCCAGCTGTGGAAGAATCCGACCTTCAGCAACAAAGCGCCGATCACCGCCGACCAGGTCGGCGACCTGGTGGTGTGGGCGACGCTGGGCGTCATCCTGGGCGGGCGGATCGGCTGGATTCTGTTCTACGGCATCGCGCTGTGCGGCGTGTCGCCCGGATCGGCGATGTGCGCCGGGCCGTTGGGCGGCCATACGCTGCCGCTGGATTTCCTCGACCATCCTTTGCGCCTCATCGAAGTGTGGGAAGGCGGGATGTCGTTCCATGGCGGGCTGGCCGGCGTGGTGCTGGCGGTGTGGCTGTTCTGCCGGCGCAACAAGCTTCAGCTTCTGCCGGTGGCCGACATGCTGGCGGTGGTCGCGCCGATCGGATTGTTCTTCGGGCGGCTCGCCAATTTCGTCAACGGCGAATTGTGGGGCAAGGTCACCGACGTGCCCTGGGCGATGGTGTTCTGCAACAAATTCATACGTGCGGCGCATGGCGGGACGTGCCCGGCAGGCCCCGATCCGCGGCATCCAAGTCAACTCTATGAAGCGGCGCTGGAAGGCATCGTGCTGTTCCTCATTCTCCAGTTCGCGCTGCGCCGGCTCAAGCTCAACGAGCGGCCGGGATTGCTGACCGGGATGTTCTTCCTCGGATATGGTCTGTTCCGCTTCCTGGTCGAGTTCTTCCGCGAGCCGGATGGGCCGTTCCTAGGCTGGTTCAGCATGGGGATGGCGCTGTCGATCCCGCTCTGGGCGGCGGCGGGCGCGTTTCTGTGGATTTCGCTCAGGCCGCATGTGAACGGCAGGGCATGACGCCGCTCGGCGAGCGCATCGCGGCGCTGATCGCGGCGCAAGGGCCGATGTCGATCGCGCAATTCATGACGCTGACGCTGCTCGATGCGAAGGACGGCTATTACGCGACCCGCGACCCGTTCGGCGCGCGCGGCGATTTCATCACCGCGCCGGAGGTGAGCCAGATGTTCGGCGAACTGCTCGGGCTGTGGCTGGCACAGGTGTGGCAGGACCAGGGACGGCCGGCGCGGCCGCGTCTGGTCGAGCTTGGGCCGGGGCGCGGCACATTGATGAACGACGCGCTACGCGCGCTGCGCCTGGTGCCGGCATTCCGCGACGCGCTCGACGTGGTGCTGGTGGAGGCCAGTCCGGTGCTGCGCGACCTGCAGCGCGAGACGTTGAAGGATTGCGGCGTGGCGGTGCGATGGGCGGAGAATTTCGACACGGCGCTGGCCGACCGGCCGCTGTTTCTGCTGGCCAACGAGTTCTTCGATGCGTTGCCGATCCATCAATATGTAAAGAGTGAATCCGGCTGGCACGAGCGCATGGTGACCTTGGACGCCGATGGCGCGCTGGTGTTCGTGCTGGCGCCGGTCGCGATCTCCAATGCAAGGTTGCCGGCGAACCGCGACGGCGCGCCGCGCGGCGGGGTCTATGAGCAATGCCTGGCGGGCGAGGCGCTGATGGAAGAGATCGCCCGAGCTATCGCAGCGCAGGGCGGCGCCGCGCTCATCGTCGATTACGGTTATGACGCGGCGGGCTTTGCCGAGACGCTGCAGGCCGTGGCAGATCACAAATATGCCGAGCTTCTCGCGGAACCGGGCGCGAGCGATCTGTCGGCACATGTCGATTTCAACGCCTTGGGCGATGCGGTGGTGCGCGGCGGCGCTTCCGTTTGCGGGCCGGTCGGGCAAGGTGAGTTCTTGTTGGCGCTCGGGATCGTGCAGCGCGCAGACCGGCTCGTGCAGAAGCAGACCATCGGCGGCGACTGGCGGCACCGCGATCACCTGGGCGACTCGCCCGATATCCGGCGGCAGCTGGAGAAGCTGATCTTGCCCGAGCAGATGGGCACTTTGTTCAAGGCACTGGCCGTCGTTCCGAGGACGGCGCCGATGCCGCCGGGGTTTGGCTAGGAGAACACATGCCTTTCGCAGAAAACAACGGCGTGCGGCTGCACTGGGACGCGCAAGGCGAAGGCACCGCGGTCCTTCTGGTCATGGGCCACAGCTACTCGTCGGCCCTTTGGTATCCGGCGCTGCCGGCTTTCGCGCGGCAGCATCGCGTCATCACGTTCGACAATCGCGGCACGGGCGCAAGCGATACCACGCGCACGCTGACCGTGCGGCAGATGGCCGAGGATGCCGTCGCGGTGATGGATGCGGCGGGCGTCGCAAAGGCGCATGTCTACGGCGTGTCGATGGGCGGCATCATCGTGCAGGAGCTTGCGATGCGCCACCCGGAACGCGTGACGTCGCTGATCGTGGGCTGTGCCGGCATGCTGACGGCGGAAAAGCCGCGCGCACCGGCCGCCGCGCGTTTGCTCTATCACCTGCCGCCCCGACTGTTGAAGCGCCTGCTGGCCGCGGTGCAAGGCGACAAGAGCTATGGCAGCGCGGCGACGGCCACGGTGATCGCCGCGGACCGGGCCGTGCTCGCGAAAGATACGTTCACCAAGCACGGATTGCTCGCACAGGCGAACGCCATGGCACATTACACAACCACAAGGGAGGCCATAGCGGGGCTCACTTTACCGGCGCTGGTGCTGCATGGCGACGAGGACGGTCTGGTGCCGTTCGCATGGGGCGAGGAACTGGCGCAGGCCCTGCCGAACAGCAGCTTCGTGCGGCTCGAAGGTGCGAGCCACAATTTCCTGGTCGCCCAGCGCGACAAGGCGAATGCGGCCGTGCTGGATTTCATCCGGCGAGTGGACGAGACGGCCTGATGCGGATTCTCACATCCCCGGTATTGGACGGCATCCGGCATGGCTTCTTCGGACGCAGGGGCGGCGTTTCGGATGGACTCTATGACTCGCTCAATTGCGGGCCGGGCTCGGGCGATGCACGCACGAATGTGATCGAAAATCGCCGGCGGGTCGCGAACGCGCTCGGCGCGGCGTCGCTGGTGACGGTGGGACAGGTTCATAGCGCCGATGTCATGACGGTAACCAAGCCATGGGAGATCGGCAATGCGCCCGCGGAGGATGTACTGCGCATTCCGCTGGGCGATGCGATGGTGACGGCGGTGCCGGGGATCGCGCTCGGCATCCTCACCGCCGATTGCGCGCCGGTGCTGTTCGCGGATGCGGACGCCGGCGTGATCGGCGCGGCGCATGCGGGATGGAAAGGCGCCCTGACCGGCGTGCTGGAAGCGACGCTGGCGGCAATGGAAGCGCTCGGTGCGCGGCGCGCGAAGGTGGTGGCCGCCATCGGGCCATGCATCGCGCAGGCCAATTATGAGGTGGGGCCGGAGTTCTTCGCGCGATTCATGGGCGAGGCGGCGGGCAATGCGCGCTACTTCATCGCCAGCGACCGCGACGGGTTTCACCGATTCGACCTGGAACGTTTCGTTGCGGACCGGCTGGCCGCGGCGGGCTTGCCCGGCGCGGAACGGCTTGGCGTCTGCACTTATGCACAGGATGCCGATTTTTTCAGCTTCCGGCGCGCGACGCACCGTGGCGAAAAGGACTATGGCCGCGAAATTTCGGCGATAATGCTGCGCTGACCCTTCTCGCGCCCAGGCGCGCTTGCTACAAGCCCGTCATCAAAACATCACGCTCGCGAGGCCCGCTTTCATGACCGACGCAGTCGCACCGCGGGGAATGAAGCTGCTGGCCGGCAACTCCAACAGCGAGCTTGCCAAGGCAATCGCGGCGCATCTGAAACTGCCCTCCGTCAAGGCCATCGTGCGGCGCTTCGCCGACATGGAAGTGTTCGTCGAGATCCAGGAGAATGTGCGCGGCGAGGACATCTTCGTCGTCCAGTCGACGAGCTTTCCGGCCAACGACAATCTGATGGAGCTGCTGATCGTGATCGACGCGCTGCGGCGTGCTTCGGCACGGCGCATCACGGCGGTGCTGCCCTATTTCGGCTATGCGCGGCAGGACCGCAAAGTGGGGCCGCGCACGCCGATCTCGGCCAAGCTGGTAGCGAACCTGATCACCGAGGCGGGCGCCAACCGGGTGCTGACGGTCGACCTGCATGCCGGACAAATACAGGGCTTCTTCGACATCCCGACCGACAATTTGTTCGCGATGCCGGTGATGGTGCGCGACATCCAGGATTACCTCGGCACCGGCGACCACCTGATGGTGGTGTCGCCCGATGTCGGCGGCGTGGTGCGGGCGCGGGCGCTGGCCAAGCGGCTGGGCACCGAACTGGCGATCGTCGACAAAAGGCGCGAGCGCGCCGGCGAGTCCGAGGTGATGAACATCATCGGCGACGTGAAGGGGCGCAGCTGCATCCTGATCGACGACATCGTGGATTCGGGCGGCACGATCTGCAACGCGGCGGAGGCGCTGCTCAAGAACGGCGCCAAGGACGTCTGCGCCTATGCCACGCACGGCGTGCTTTCGGGCGGCGCGGTGGCGCGGATCGCGGGCAGCAAGCTGAAGTCGATGGTGGTGACCGATTCGATCGCGGCGACGGAAGAGCAGCGCAAATGCGCCAATATCCGCCGCATCTCGATCGCGCCGCTGATCGCCGAAGCGATGCGCCGCATCAACAGCGAAGAGAGCGTGTCGAGCCTGTTCGACTGATGATCGGGATCGCCGTCTTTGGCGCATTCGTCGCGATCCTGTTCGCCGCACAGATCGGATTCGTGCGCTGGCGGCGCAAGCTCGCCGTGCGCGAACAATGGGTGCAGTTCAAGAGGCGCCTGCCGGCTTGGGTGCGGTGGACGGAACTCTCCGTGCAATGGGTGTTCTGGATCGGCTGCGCGCTGCCCCTGATCAACGTGATGGCGGCCTGGCATCATCGGCTCGGCCATGCGCTGGACAATGACGATCCGGGCACGACGCTCCTGATGATCGTGCCGGTGTTCATTGGCGTGATGGTGCCGGCGATGCTGCTGGCGAATTTGTCGAGCTGGACGATTCCGGCGCTGCGCCGGGCCAATCGGGCGGCGATGGCGGGTTTGCCGGAGCTGTCGCTGCGGCGCGCCAATGTCGAGCTGGCCTGGATGGGGGCGGCGCTGGTTCCCTATTGCGCAGCGTTCACCGTGCTGGGCGTATTCCAGCCTTGGGCCGGCATTTAACGGCCAGCCCGGCGGTTACAACGTGTGACATGTTTGCTCCGCCACCAAAAAGCGTTCTGCGGCGAACGTTCTTGGCGCTGTCAAGTTCTCGTAATACCCTGCCGAAAACCGCGCGGGACGCGGCGGAGCGGGAGGCGTCATGTATTCGTTGCGTATTGGTCTGCGCACGGTCTTGTTCGGCAGCGCGGCGAGCCTTTGCCTGGCGCCATCGGCCTTCGCCGCGAGTTTCACGATTCCGGCCGGCACCACCGTCACCACGTCTCAGACCATCCAGGGCGGCGAAACCGGCACCATCGCGGCGACCGGCGCGCTGACGGCCGATACGCCGATCACATGGCTTCTGACCGGCGTCGATACCGACGCGGCCGTCATCTCCAATTCCGGCACGATCACCGCGACCAACGGCACGATGGGCATCGTGACCTCGGGCAGCGGAGCCCCGCGCAGCTTCTCCTTCAGCAACAACACATCCGACTCGGTGCTGACCGCGGCGAACGATGCCATCCATATCGGCTCGGACATCGGCTCGGGCACCGTCGTCATCGACAATTTCGGCGGCACCATCCGGTCGACCAACGGCGTGGCGCTGAATTTCAGCGGCGCAGGCAACATCGCGACGATCTTCGTCGGCAATTTCGACGGCGGCACGATCAACAGCAACGACGCATCGGCGATCCTCGCCGCCAACAACACCACCATACAGAACGGCGGCCAGATCACGGCGTTCTCCAGCACCCCGAACAACACGACCATCGCGGCGATCGAGTTCGGGACCGCCAACACCGGCTCGGTCCAGAACACCGGCGGGATTGAGGGCGCGGCGCGCGGCATCCATGCCGGCACAGCCATAACGATCAACAATATCAGTGGCAGCATCGGGGGCCAGAACGGCGAAGGCATCCGGCTCGATACCACGAGCGGCACGGCGATCATCACGAACGGTCAGCCCGCGTCATCCAGGGCACCACAGGCAACGTGCTGGGAGACGCCATCAAGGTCGGCTATCTCGCCAACATCAACAATTCGGGCATTATCACCGCCGTCAGCGCGAACGGCATCGGCGGCGCCTTCGCGATCGAGATCGGCGGCGGCACCATCGTCAACAATGCAGGCGGCGTCATCAAGACAGCCGGCGCGACTGCGATCAGCGTTGGCGACGCGGGCACCACCGACGCCGTGGGCGCGGTGAACATCGACAATGGCGGCGCGATCACCGGCAACATCGTGCTCAATTCGGCGCAAAACAATATTTTCACCAATCGCGGCCCCGCCAGCGTGTTCCCGGGAGCCTCGGTCGGGGGCTCGGTGAGCCTGGGCGCGGGCGACGACACCGCCAATCTCTATGTCGGCTCGTCGATCAGCGGCCTGCTGGACGGCGGGCTGGGCAACAACACGCTGACGCTCAACGGAACGCCGGTGACCAGCCAGACGCTGGGCCAGACCGCCAATTTCCAGACCCTTGAGGTGCTCGGCGCCGACTGGACGCTGGCTGGCCCCCAGACCACCTGGGCCAATTCGGCGTCGGTCGCGAATGGCGGCTCCCTCATCCTCGCGACCACGTTCAACACGCCGACCGTGACGCTGAACTATGGGTCGCAGTTCATCGTCAAATCGGGCGTCACGGCGACGCTGGCCAACGGGATCGTCTGGGACATGGCCCCGCCCGTGACGGGCATCGTCCAGATCGACAACAAGGGCACGATCACCGCCGGCGGCCGCGGCATCGACACCAGCGGCAGCAACACCGAAGACACGCTTATCCTGACCAACGAGACGGGCGCCCTGCTGACCGCGGTGAGCGATGGCTTCCGCATCAATGGCGACATCGGCACCGGCGTGATCACAGTCAACAATTCAGGCACGATCCAGTCGACCGGCACGGGACGGGCCCTGTCGTTCAACGGCATCACCAGCGCGAAGGCGACGGTGAAGATCAACAATCTGGCGGGCGGCGTCATCCAGGCGGCGGGCGACGACGCCATCGGCCCCGGCACCGGCAACATCACGATCGTCAACGACGGAACGATCCAGTCGACCGCGGCGACCGGGCGCGCGATCAACCTCAACACGACGGACCTCAGCAGCCTGCGGAGCTTCAGCCTGACCAACGCATCCGGCGCGACGATCCAGTCGCCGGGCGACGCCCTGCGCATCACCGCGGGCACGCTGCAGGCGAATTCGACCTATGCCGTTGCGGTGGACAATACCGGCGCGATCAAATCCACCGGCACCGGCGCGAACAACGGCCAGGCGATCGACTTCAACGACCTGATCGCCGCGACCGGCTCGGTGACCATCACCAACCATGCGGGCGGCGTGATCCAGGCGGCGGACGCGGACGCGATCCGCCCCGGCAACAACAGCACGATCGACAATTTCGGCACGATCGCGGCGCTGAGCGCCGGCGGCAGCGGCAATGACGGCATCGACTTCCAGAGCGGCGACAGCGGCACCGTCAACAACATGACGGGCGGCACCATCACCGGCGCGCGCCACGGCATCACCGGCGACCTGGCGCAGACCATCAACAATGACGGCGCCATCACCGGCCAGGCCGGCGCTGGCATCAATCTCGACACGACCACCGGCACGACGGTGATCAACAACACCGCCAACGGCACGATCACCGGCAACGCGGTGACGAGCGACGGCGACGCGATCGATGTCGATTATCTCGTCGATGTGCACAATGCAGGCGTCATCAAGGCGGTCGGCACCTTCGCGGGCGAGACCAACGAGGCGCTCGCGATCGGCGGCGGCTCCGTGGTCAACGCGGCCGGCGGCGTCATCACCAGCGCGCAACGCGCCATCACGGTGGACGACAGCAATCTGGGCAACGCGTTCGGCGCCGTCAGCATCGACAATTCCGGCACCATCACCGGCCAGAACGGCGAGGCGATCCGCATCACCTCCATCCTCGCCAACACGCTGACCAACCGGGCGAGCGGCGTGATCAACGGCAGCGTGACGATGGGCGCGGGCGACGACACGCTCAATCTGTTCGCGGGCTCGGCCATCGTCGGCGCGATCGACGGCGGCGCGGGGGCCGATACCCTGAACCTGATGGGCCCCGGTACCGCGTCCTTCACCGGTGCGGCGCATGTCGAGACTCTGGCAGTCCAGAGCGGCGTGTGGAACCTGAGCGGGGCGCAAACCTATGCGACCGCGACATCGGTGGCGAGCGGCGCCTCGCTGGGCGTTAACGGCACGCTGGGCACCGGCACGCTGAACTTCGCCAATGGCTCGTTCTACCGCGTCTCGGTCAATGCGACGGCGGTGGCGGGCACCATCGCGGCAACCAGCGCAGTGACGCTGAACGGCGGCACGGTTGCGGTTACCGCGACCTCGGGCATCTTCGCCAATGTGACGCATTACACGCTGATCACGGGTGCCAGCGTCACAGGCACGTTCAGCAACGTGATCCTGAACCAGTCCTTCCTGCACGCCACGCTAAGCTACACCGCGACCGAGGTGGACCTGACGCTGACGCGCAATATGAGCTTCCTGCAGCAATATGCGGTCACGCCGAACCAGACCGCGGTGGCGCGGGCGCTCGACAACAGTCCGATCGACAGTGCGCTGTTCCTGGGCGTCGCCAACCTGACCGATGCCGCAGCACGGGCGGCGTTCGACCAGCTGTCGGGCGAGATTCACGCCAGCCTGAACGACACGCTGCTGGGCAACACGCAGGACATGCAGAATGCAGTGCTGGAGCGGCTGGTGCAGGATCCGCCGGACGAGCCGGCAGCGCTGTGGTTCCATGCGGTGGGCGACTGGCGCACGCTGGACGGCACGGGCGGCACCTATGGCCTGCGCGCCTCCAATGGCGGGATCGTGGGCGGCTACGATCACGCGATCGGCGGCGATTCGCGCCTCGGCCTTTCGGTCGGTTATTCCACCGCCGAGTCGAACATCACGGCGCTGTCGAGTCGGATGCACGCCAATGGCCTCGACGTGATGGCCTATGGTGAGACGAGCCTTGGCGGCGCGATCCATCTGCGAGCGGGCGTCGGCTACACCGATTATCTCGGTATCCACACGTTGCGGACGGTGACGGTCCCGAGCAACCAGACGCTGACCGCCAGCTATCACGCCGACGCGGTCCAGGGCTTCGCGGAAGCGAGCTATCCCACCATGATGGGCAGCTTCCATTTCGAGCCGCTGGTGGACGTCAATGCGGTAGGCCTGACGACCGGCGCGTTCGCGGAAACGGGTGGCAGCGCGGCGGTCAGCGGCGCGAGCACGAGCCAGACGCTGGCGTTCACAACGCTCGGCGCGCGGTTCTCCACCAATTGGGGCGCGGGCGACAGCCAGTTCATGCCGCGGCTTCTGGTCGGCTGGCGGCATGCCTTCGGCGACGTGGATCCGAGCGTGGCGCAGCTCTTCCAGAGCACCGGCACGACGTTCACCGTCGCAGGCACGCCGATCGACAGCGACGCGGGTGTGGTCGAGGCCGGTCTCGATGTGATGGTGCATGACGACGTCAAGCTCAGCGCCAACTACACCGGCCAGTTCGGCCCGCGCGAAACCGCGAATGGCGTGAACCTGACGCTGGGCTGGAATTTCTGAGGCCATGCCGGCCGAAACCGATGTTCGCAAGATCGCACTGGCTCTCGACGGGGTGACCGAAGTCGATCATTTCGGGCGGCCGAGCTGGCGCACCAAGAAGCGCATCTTCGCGGTGATGCGGCCCGACGGGCTGTTTCTCAATCTCGACGAGGCGCGCAAGGAATTCCTGTTCGAGGCCGATCCCAAGACCTTCGTGAAATACATGTGGGGCAAGACGGCGAATGTGATCGTGCAGATCGAGCGGGTGTCGAAGACGGAACTGACGGCGCTGATCCGCGAGGCGTGGGAGAGGAACAAGCCGCAGCCGCCCAAGGCAAAGAAAGCCGCCGCGAAACCACGGCGCAAGGCGTGACTCCCTGCGGCCAGATCCGCAAATTCGCCCTGGCGCTGGATGGCGTGACGGAGAAATCGCATTTCGGCACGCCGTCCTGGCGCGCCGCGAATGGCAAGATGTTCGCCGAAGCGAACGAGGACAAGAACGAAGCGATCTTCAAGCTCTCGAAGATGCACCAGGAAATCCTGTTCGAGACGCGGCCGAAGACCTTTCAGCCAGCGATCTGGGGCGCGATCCGCTGGTGCCGCGTCGCGCTGGACGGTGTGAGCGCGGGTGAGCTGAAGGAGCTGGTACGCGAGGCTTACGACGAAGTCACAATCAAGCCGGCGCGCAAGCCTTCAGCGAAGCGGCCCGCCAAACCACGACGGTAGCGGGCGCGTCCCCAGCGCGACATCGACGGCGGCGCGCGCCAGCAGGCGCGTGCTGTCGAGTGTCGGCAAGGGCGAGGTCCGGTCGTCGAGCAGCATGGGAAGCTCGGTGCAGCCGAGCACGACGGCGTCGCAGCCCTGCCCGGCCAAGCCTGCAACGGCCTCGGCGAGACGCCGGCGCGATGAGTCGGTGACGATGCCGCGCACCAATTCGTCGAAGATTATTGCCTGGATCGCTTCGCGATCGGCCGGCGGCGGCACGGCGTGGTCGAGGCCGTGCCGCACAAAGGCGGCGGGATAGACCGGACCTTCCATCGTCCAGCGCGTGCCGGTGATGCCGATCTTGCGAAAGCCGCGGCGGGCGGCTTCGCTGGCTACGATCTGCGCGATATGCAGGCCGGGCAGCTGTAGCCGCTCGGTCATCGCCTCGAAGGCCAGATGGGCGGTGTTGTCGGGGCAGATCCAGAAATCGGCGCCGGCGGCGGCGAGCCGCAAGGCGGCACGGCGGAACCGCGCGGCGATGGGTGCGAAGGCGTGCACCTCCCAATCGTCCATGCTGGCGCCCATCGCCTCGATGTCCATCACGATATCGGGATGGAAGTGCGCACCGAGGCGGCGCTCGCCTTCATGGCAGGCTTCGAGGAAGCACAAGGCCGCGCCTTCGGCGCTGTGCGCGAGGATGCCGATGCGCGTCATGCGCGAACTCCTTTCGCACAGTATGCGGCGGCGGCGCACTTCGAGGAAGTCGTGGGTTCGTGGACTGTGTTGCAGCCCTTGCATGCCTTGCGGCACTAGACTGGCGCAGCCGCCAACGGGAAAACCGCGATGGACAAGATCGACCTGACGGAGAAATTCGCGCTGTTCGACGAGACCTGGCGGCCCAAGACCGCGGCGCGGCTGAACGGGCAGGAGGTCAAGCTCGTCAAGGTCGATGGCGTCTTCCCGTGGCACCGGCACGCCGACGCCGAGGAGATGTTTCTGGTATGGCGTGGGCATTTTCGCGTCGAGTATCGCGACCATGTGGTCGATCTGGCGCCGGGACAGTTCACCGTGGTGCCGCGCGGGGTGGAGCATCGCACCGCATCGGATGGCGGCGCCGAGGTGCTGATCTTCGAGCCGGCCGATGTGGTGAACACCGGCGACGCGCCGGCATCGGACTTCACCGCGCCGAACAACGCCGGTATCTAAGGCCCGGCCGGCTTGGAGGGCGGCGGCGTCACGGCCGGCTTATTTTGCAGCGCCGCGAACAATGCGTGCCAACTGGCGATCTCGGCCTTGGTATCCGCGCCCGGCACGTAGAGCCAGACGAAGAAGATCTGGCCGGGCTTGGCGCCGGTGATCAGCGAAGAGCTGCCGGTATCGGCGAGCGCCGTGCGCAACGTACGGGTGCGCAGCTGCGCGTAGTCCGAGAAGAACACCCGCCTGGCGTCGGGACGGCCGAACGTGCCCTTGTACCAGGACGGATCGAGCAGACCGAAACGGATGAAGGCTTGCGGCAGGCCGTCGGCGCGCGCCTTGGGACTGGGCAGCATGCGCAGCGCGAGCGTCTTGCGGTCGCCCTGCGTCGGCGGTCCCTTCAGCAGAGCGGCGACGGGTTTGCCCAGCAGCGCGGTGACCTGCGGCACGGTCAGCTGCCACGTCCAGACGTCGGGATCGGCGGTGGGGCAGAGCGTGACGTCGACCGCCTGGGCACACAGGTTGGGCAGGAAATACTCGTGTTGCACGGCGAGCCAATAGGATTCGGGCGCACCTGTGGTGGTCAGCGGCACGGAATAGCCGGTGCCGAGATAGGCGACGTTGTCGATGCCATATCCGCTCCACAGCGCGTTGACCGCGTTGGGCACGGCGAGCATCGCTTGCGCGGTTTGCAAATCGTAGAGCAGGTCGCCGGAGACGCTGTGCTGCGGGTTGTCGATGGGCGGGCGCGGACGATCGTTGAAGGCTTTGATGAGGCAATCGGTGCCGTTGGCCGTCACGCAGGCATCCATCACGGTGCGGAAATTGCCCTGCCAATCGCTCCAGGTCTGCGGCGCGGCGGCCGGCGCCTGCACCGAGGCGGACTGCGCCAGGCACAAAGCCGCGGAAAACATGGCCGCCGACAGCGCGCCGCGACCAAGCAACGAATTCAGCATAGACCGCCCCTCAGCAGTAATCGCGAAGAGGAGGTGTGACTTCAGGCGATCTTTCTGTCAATCACCGATGCCAGAACCGTCAGCGGGACAGAGCCGGCCTCGACCACCCAATCGTTGTAGTCGCGCAGGTCGAAGCGCGAGCCGAGAGCGGCTTTCGCCTTGTCGCGCAGGCGCAGCAACTCATTGTGGCCGGTCTTGTAGCCGCAGGCCTGGCCCGGCGTGCCGCAGTAGCGGTCGACCTCGCTGGTCATCGCGAGCTCGGAGCGGCCGGTCTGCTCGACCAGCCATTTGACCGATTGCTCGCGCGTCCAGCGCAGCGCGTGCAGGCCGGTATCGACGACGAGGCGGCAGGCCCGGAATTGCTGCGCCTGGAGATAGCCGAGACGGCCGAACGGATCGTGGTCGTACATGCCGATCTCATCGGTGACTTGCTCCGCGTAAAGCGCCCACCCTTCGACATAGGCGTTGAAGCCGCTGAGCAGGATGCGGATCAGCGGCAGCTTGCCGGTCTCGGTGAGATAGGCGCCCTGCCAGGCGTGGCCGGGGATGGTCTCGTGATGCGTCAGCGTCGGCATCGTGAATTTCGGCCAGGTCGAAGTGGTCTTGAGGTTGATGTAATAGGTCGAGGGACGCGAGCCATCCATCGCGCCGGGATTCATGTAGCCGAGGCCGCCGTCCTGGATGTCGACCGGCACACGCTTGGCGATCACCGGGGCTTTCAGCTTGAGGCGCGACAGCTTGGGCATGATGGCGCGCGCGTCCTCGATCAGCTTGGCGAGATAGGCGAGCGCTTGCGCGCGGCCGGGATCGGTGTCGGGGAAGAGATGCTTGGGATCCTTGCCGAGCGCGGCCATGCGGGCGCCGACCGAGCCCTTGGCGAGGCCCTGCTTCTTGAGGAGGCCGTCCATCTTCGCGGTGATCTGCGCGTTCTGGTCGAGACCGATCTGGTGGACTTCCGCGGCCGTCTGCGCCGTGGTGGTGCCGACCTTGAGACACCAGGCGTAATAGGCCTCGCCGTCTTTCAGTTTCCACACGCCGGCATCGGAGGTGGCGCGCGGCGCGGCGGCGTTGAGCGCATCGAGCTGGCGCGAGACGGCGGGATAGATCTTGTCACTCACGATCTTCGTCGCGCGGGCGGCGTGATCGCCGGGGATGTTTGCCGTGCGGGCGGCGAGCGAGGCGACCATTTTGGACTTGTCCGCGGGGGTGGCGCGGAAACGGGTCGTCTGACCGAGCGCGGTGCGCATCAGGAAGTCGGGCAGGACGATGCCGTTGCCGGCGTCGCGGGCAACGCGCGTGGTCTCCTGGTCGAGCGTCGCGGCGAAAGCTTCGAGGCGCGCGAGATAGGCGTCGGCGTCCGAGGCATTTGCGATCTGGTGCTGGCTGTTGAGGAATTCGGGGATGCCGACGACGTTGCCCGATTGCTGGCTGACGACATAGGGTGTCGATCCTTCGGACATCGCACTCGCCATGCTGTTGTCGCCGAAATCGAACTTCGACGAGTCGATGCCGAGCTGGAGCGCGTAAGAGACGACGTCGCGGTTGAGGCTCTCCTCGGGCGTCGCGGGCTGGAGTAGCGCGAGCTTGGCCTGCCAGTCGGCGCAGGCCTGGCGGGCGGCGAGGACGGCGTTCCAGGACTGGTCGGAGAGCCTGGACTTGAGGATCGCGCGCGGGCCGTTGTCGAGGCCGAGATTGCTCGCGTTCTCCGGCGAGGCCTGAAGCAGCGCGTCTGTCATGCCGGTGAAGAAGCTGTCCATGGTTTCCGTATCCGCAGCGAAAGCGGGCGTGGCGGCAACGAGCGCGCCGGCGGCGGCGCTTTGCAGGAGGTGTCGGCGAGAGATCGGCATGGAAGGCCCCGGGAAGATCGCGCGGCAATCTAGCGGTGGGGCGCGGCCGGTCAAAATGCCAAACGCGTTACCGAAATCAGCGCGTCTCGACGAACTTCACCATGTCGTCGCGCAAGGTGGTGTTGCCGCGCAGGCCCGGCGCCAGTGACAGCAGGATGCCGATGTGGCCGATGCCAGGATATTCGATCTCCTCATAGGGGCTGTCGAACGATTTGAGCTTCTTGGCCAAGCGGCGCGAATTGCCGATTCCGACCGTGTCATCGTCGAGGCCGTGCGCCAGCAGCATCGGGGCGCGCTTGCCGTCGATGTAGTCGATCGGCTGGGTGGCGCGGACATTCGCGCCGCCGAAGATGTCGATCAGCTCGGGGTCGTGCAGCGGCAGGAAATCGTAAGGCCCCGCGATGCCGATGACGCCGCGGATCCAGGCCGGATTGGCGTGAGCGTCTTTGAGGTAATGCAGATCGCTGTCGAGCATCACGGCAATGTAGGCGCCGGCAGAATGGCCCGCGAGGAAGATGCGATCCGGGTCGCCGCCGGATTTGGCGATGGTGTCGTGCACGAAACGGAGTGCGGCGGCACCGTCCTGCACGAAGGCGGGATATTTGACCTGCGGGTAGATGCGGTAATCGGCGACGATGGTAACGATGCCCTTGCTCGCGAAGGCCTGGCCGAAGGCGCGGTAGAGATCCTTGCTGCCACTCGACCAGCTGCCGCCATAGAAGAACAGGATAACTGGCGCCGGTTTCGTCAGGCCGTCGGGGATGTAGATGTCGAGCTTCTGGCGCGGGTCGGCGCCATAGGCGACGTCAGGCTTGATGCTGTAGCCGGCGCGCGGCACCGCCAGATTGAGGATCGGGACGCAGGCGGTCAGCAGGAAACCCATCGCGGCGGCGACGACGGAAGCAACGCGTTTGGTCACGGCGCGGATCATCTCTTTGAGCGGTATACGACGGGAACGCGCGGGCGGACCCCTGGGCATGGCGGCGGCTTTGCCGCAGGCAGCAGGCGCGGTGGCGCGCGTCGGCTTGTGTCGGCCGGGCCTATCGGCTAAAAGCCTCGCCTTTCCGGGATTGCCCGGCCTCAGGGCCGCTTTGAAACGGCTGTGAAATCAAGGACTTATTCCATGCGTGAGACTCAGGAACTGCGCGCCGAAGTGCGCTCCGGCACCGGCAAGGGCCCGGCTTATCAGGCCCGCCTCAAGGGCCTCGTCCCCGCGGTCGTTTATGGCGGCGACAGCGCGCCGGAGACCGTCTCGGTCGACTATCGCACCCTGGAGCGCCACGTCGAGACCGGCACTTTCCTGACCACGTTGTTCAATCTCGACATCGCCGGCAAGCAGACCCGCGTTCTGCCGCGCGCCGTGCAGGTCGATCCGGTCACCGACCGTCCCGTGCATGTCGACTTCATGCGTTTGGGCGCCGGCGCCAAGGTGCGCATCGCCGTTCCCGTGCACTTCCTGCACCAGGGCGAGTCGCCCGGCCTGAAGAAGGGCGGCGTGCTGAACATCGTGCGCCACAACATCGAGCTTCTGTGCCCGGCCGAGAGCATTCCCGACACCATCGACGTCGACCTGGCCGGCATGGACATCCATGACACGATCCACATCAACGACATCAAGCTGCCCGACGGCGTGAAGCCGATCGTCCGCGGCCGCGACTTCACCGTCTGCTCGATCGTGGCGCCGACCAGCGTGCTGGAAGAGCAGAAGGCCGCTGCTGCCGCCGCCGCCGCGCCCGTCGTCGAAGCCGCCGCCGAAGCTGCGCCTGCCGCCGGCGCTGCGCCTGCCGCCGGTGCCAAGGCGCCGGCCGCGCCCGCCAAGAAGTAAGGGCGCGCCGCGCACGGCACGAAAATGTCCGATACGCCGCTACTCATCGCCGGGCTCGGCAATCCCGGCGCGGAGTATGCGCGCAACCGGCACAATGCCGGCTTCATGGCGGTCGACACGATCCACGAGAGCTACAGTTTCGGGCCTTGGCGTGCGCGGTTTCATGGCGCGGTCAGCGAAGGCACGCTGGGCGGACGCAAGACCTGGCTGCTGAAGCCCGGCACCTACATGAACGAGAGCGGACGGGCAGTGCGCGCCGCTGTCGATTTCTTCAAGCTGCCGCTCAATTCCGTGGTGGTGATTCACGATGAGCTCGACCTGCCGGCCGGGAAGCTGAAGACCAAGACCGGCGGCGGCGACGCGGGTAACAACGGTGCGCGCTCGATCACCGCCGCCATTGGGCCGGACTATCGCCGGGTGCGCATCGGCGTCGGCCATCCCGGCGGCCGCGGTCAGGTGACAGGGCATGTCCTGGGAAATTTCAGCAAAGCCGACGAAAAGGAATGGCTGGTGCCGATGCTGAGCGCCATCGCGGACGCGGCGCCACTGCTGGCCAAGGACAACGACATCGGCTTCATGAACAAGATCACGCTGGCGCTGAACCCGCCGCGGCCCAATGCGCCACGGCCGCCGATCAAACACCCGGCCAAAGTGCCGCCGCTGAAAACCGAACAGAAAGAAGACGAATAATGGGCTTCAAATGCGGCATCGTCGGATTGCCAAACGTCGGCAAGTCCACGCTCTTTAACGCCTTGACGCAGACCGCGGCGGCGCAGGCAGCGAATTATCCGTTCTGCACCATCGAGCCCAATGTCGGCGACGTGGCGGTGCCCGATCCCCGGATCGAGACGCTCGCCGGCATCGCCAAGTCGGCGGAGATCATTCCGACGCGCATCACCTTCGTCGATATCGCGGGGCTGGTGCGCGGCGCTTCGAAGGGCGAAGGCCTGGGCAACCAGTTCCTCGCCAACATCCGCGAAGTCGACGCCATCGCGCATGTGCTGCGCTGCTTCGAGGACGACGACATCACGCATGTCGAAGGCAAGATCGATCCGGTGGGCGATGCGGAGACGGTCGAGACGGAGCTGATGCTGGCGGATCTGGAGAGCCTGGAGAAGCGCATCAAGCCGCTCGAGAAGAAGGCGAACTCCGGCGAGAAGGAAGCCAAGGAGCTCGCCGCGCTGATGATGAAGGCCATCGTGCTGCTGCGCGAGGGCAAGCCGGCGCGCGTGGCCGATCTGGCGCCGGAAGAGCGCCCGCCCTACTCGCAGCTCGGGCTGATGACGGCGAAACCCGTCTTGTATGTCTGCAATGTCGATGAGGGATCGGCGGCGAAGGGCAACAAGTACTCCGCCGCGGTCGAAGCGATGGCCAAGACGCAAGGCGCCGGCACGGTGACGATTTCCTGCCGCATCGAGGAAGAGGTCGCGCAATTGCCGGCCGGCGAGCGCGAGGAATTCCTGTCGAGCCTCGATCTGGAAGAGCCGGGCCTCAACAAGCTGATTCGCGCCGGCTATGCGCTGCTGGGGTTGCTCACTTTCTTCACGGTGGGGCCGAAGGAAGCGCGCGCCTGGACGGTGACCAAGGGCTCGAAGGCGCCGCAAGCCGCAGGCGTGATCCACACCGATTTCGAGCACGGCTTTATCCGCTCAGAGACCATCGCCTATGCTGACTACGTCGCCGGCAATGGCGAAGCGGGCGCGCGCGAGGCAGGCAAGTTCCGCCTGGAGGGCAAGGAATACGTCGTACAGGACGGCGACGTTCTGCATTTCCGCTTCAACGCGTGATAGACACCGGATCGCCGGTGGGGCGAACCATGCGATATCTGACCGTTCTTTGCCTGCTGACCGCGCTGTCGCCCGCAGCCCTTGCCGCGAGCGACGACGCGCCGGCCGATCCGCCAGCCTCCGACATTCAGCCGCCGTCGACAGACGATGCGCTGGTCGGCGAACTCATACCGCCCAATGCGTCGAGCGTATTCCACAGCCGCGATGGCAAGACACTGCTGATCGGCTGTGTCAGCACGCTGACGCCGCAGGAGCTCGAGGCCTTTTATTATCCGGCGATGGACAAGATCGGATGGCGGATGGGATCGGAGACGCGCACCGGCAATGCACACAGCTATATGCTGGCCAAGTCGCCGAAGGGCGATGGCATCCTGATCCTCGAGCCCACTCACGGCCAGATGCGTGTGCTTCTGAGCATGACCGAATAGGCGGACGCCGATTTTTGGCGATCGCTCATAAAGCCGCCACCGCGGCGACGCATTTGCGCCATGAAGCGCGCCCAGCCTCGGCATCGAGCCAACGAGGGGACGCGTCATGGTTCGTTATTCGATCGTGTTCGTTGCGTGCGGATTGCTGCTGGCGGGATGCGAGCGATCGCCAAATCTCTTGCCGATCCATGTGCGTGCGCCCGGCCGGGTCATGGCCGATTTGGCCGCGCCGTCACCGCCGGCCATTACCGTGGATTCCGCCGCGCAGCAGTTCAGCTACAGCCATGACTGGTCGCTGATCATGGCGCGCGCGGCAATTGCGCCGCGCTTCGAGCGCGCCCGGGATCTGTGCCTGAAAGACATATCGCTGCAATGCAAGCTGGCGTCTGCCAATCTCACAAACGGCGACGATCTCGTTTCGGCGACACTGGGCGTGCAGCTGCCGCACGACAAGCTCGACGTATTCGAGCATGCGCTTCTCGCAGGACTGCCCAGCGAGGCGGCGGGCGACGCCGTCATGGTTTCGCGCACGACGCAGGCGGCAAGCGTGGAAACCGAGGCCAGCGACACCAAGCAGAAGGTGGCGCAGCTCACGGCTTATCGCGACCGGCTGGCGGATATCGCCAAGTGGCCCAATCTCAGCGTCGACGATGTCATAAAAGTGGAGGCGGAACGGGCCCGGGTTCAGGGCGACCTCGACGAGGCGACAGGATCGCTGCGCGACCTGAACGACCGGATCGTGCGGGAAAGCGTGGCGATCACGCTGTCGGAGCGCAGCGAGCCGGTCGGGCCCTTCACGCAATTTGCGCGTAATGCCGGCGATACGCTGGCGGAGAGCACCGGCGCGGCGCTTCTGTTCGCCATTGGAGCGCTACCCTGGCTGCCCATCGCGGGCATCGCCATTGTGCTGGTGTCGTGGCTGTGGCGCTGGCTTCTGCGGCGGCGGAAATTGGTGGTCGCGGTCGCGCGGCCCGCCGGTTGACGCGGCCGCGCCGTTCTCCGCTATGATCGTCCGCAAACGGGAGAACACGATGACGCTCAAAGGCAAGATGGAAAAGATGACGATGTCCGACGGCGCCCAGATCGGCGTCTATCGGGTGCAGCCGCAAGGCACGCGACGCGGCGGACTTGTGCTGATCCAGGAGATCTTCGGCGTCACCGAGCACATCATGGAATTATGCGACGGCTACGCGGCGGACGGCTATGAGGTGCTGGCGCCGGCGCTGTACGACCGCGAGCATCCGGGCTTCCAGGCGAGCTATTCGCCGGAGGACATCCAGGTCGCGATCAAGCTGGCGCGCGCCGAGCATCCGTTCGATCTGTCCATCGCCGATACGCAGACCTGCATCGACGATCTCAAGAGACGCGGGCACGTGTTCATCACCGGCTATTGCTATGGCGGCAGCGTGACCTGGGCGGCGGCGGGGCGCTGCACGGGCCTCAGCGCGGCGTCGGGCTATTACGGCGGCAATATCGGACAGATGATCGACCTCGTTCCGAAGTGTCCGACCATCCTGCATTTCGGCGAGAAGGATCACGGCATCCCAATGGAGACGGTCGCCAAGATCGAGGCGGCGCATCCGGAGGTGAAGGTCTATGTCTATCCAGCGGGACATGGATTCAACTCGGACCGCCGCACCGATTACGACGAGGCCAGCGCCAAGCTCGGCAAGCAACGGACGCTGGAGCTGTTCCGCACGAACGGCGGCTGACCGTGGGAGCGGCCGATCAGGCGGCTTACACGCTGCGCTATCGGTCGCAACGCCGCGACATCTGGAACTGGTATTGGCAGCGTTGGCGCGCCGCGCTGTGGCGTCGGTGGTTGTTGATCGGCAGCACCGGCGTCGCGACGTTCCTGTTCTTCACATGGCTCGACCACCGCCCGCTGGTCGCCCGCGATCTTGCGTTCGCGCTGTGTTTTGCGTTGCTCGTCTTCGCCTTTTTCGTCGTCTACCCGCAACTCGCGTTCAAGTCCCAGGAACGCGTTCTGACCGCTGGACCCGATGGAATCGAGTCATCCATCGGCGAGAAGCACGGGCAACACACTTGGCACGACATCGACTCGATCGTCGACAAGGGTGACGCCATTTCGATCGTCATCAAGCACACTGGCAACGCCTTCGTGATTCCGGCGCGCGCGTTTACCGACATGCGTGAACGTACTGCGTTCCTAGAAGCCATTACCGCCTGGCACCAAGCCGCGATCTAGGTTTGCGGGGAACCATTTTGCAGCGGCGTTGCACGGAACCGCTCGCCGGCGAGAGTCGTTTGAGAAGCGGGCATGGGGCTTCAACCGAAGGAGTTCCCTATGTCCATTCGTTCCACCCTGAAACCGATGCTTCTGGCGAGTGCTGTCGGTGCGCTGCTCGCAACAGGTGCCTATGCGCAGGATAATGGCCGCTATGACAACACGGCCTATTCCGCCGCCGACCAGGAAAACATCATCGTCACGGCGCCGCGCTACCATGTCGATCGCAGCGCGCCGTTGGGCGTGCCTGACAAGGTCTCGCTGTCGCAGCGCGTGGCCTATGACGACCTCGACCTGACGACCCGTTCGGGCGCGCGCGAATTGCGCGATCGCGTCGTCACTGCAGCGCGCGATGTTTGCGACCAGCTTGCGGATGCGGTTCCGGTCGCCGAGGAGCATGGCACGTCGTGTTTCCGCACGGCACGCCAGGACGCTCTGATCAAGGCCGACGAGGCGATCCGCGACGCGCGGGATTGATCTTCGCCGACATCGATAGCGCGGCGGAGCGAGCCATGCGGCTTGCCCCGCCGCGAACGCGTCCAGCCTACCGCACGATGTCGTCGATAAGAAGATCGTCGTCGTAGTGGTGGATGCGCTTGCCGGTGGCGATATCGCGGGTTTCCTCCCGAAAGAGACGCACCCGGAGCAGGCCAGGCAGGCGGCGTTCCACTTGGACGGCCGCCGCCAGAGGCAAACCGGCAGCGATCTCGACATAGCCGAACCGGTCGTCGCGCGTCAAAATCCCTTCGGCGGCGCGCGACAGGTCGAAGACCTGGAGTTTCCACGACGAGTCGTCGCCCCAGAGGCAGCCAGCAACGAAGCCGATGTCGAGCCCGGTCCATGGACCAAAGGTCGTGTGGTGGAACGGCTCCAGCTTATCGGCGAGATTTTCCGCGCGCGATTCGAAGCGCCAGTTCTCCCTCACCGAACCGTCGCGAAGGAATTTCAGCGTCTCGCTACGGTAGCGCGGGATAAAGAGCTCGACCGGGCAGAAGCCGTCGCCGGCCGGCTCCTCGCCGCCGATGTCGCGGCAGTCGGGCAGGCTCATGATGCGGGTGCAGGTGTAGTCGCGCGAATAGAGCGCATACCATTGGCCGTTCCGCTCGAACGGCTCGAAGGTCTCGGCGCCATAGGAATGATAATTCCTTTCGTAAGAGCGATCTCGGTCTCACCTCGATAGATGCGGACCGTCATCGTGTTCCAAACGCCAGGCTTGCTCTGCCTTTCCTCAACGCGAACGTGAAAGGGGCGCGCGTCCGCGCCGGCCTTACGGGGAAGAGATGCCGCGATGCGTTGCGCGCGATCGTCTTCCACCGCGCTCATGACTTAGCGCAGCGCCGCTTCGATATTGCCGCCATCGACGGTGATGACGGCGGCCGTCGTCTTCTCGGCATGCGCCAGGTAGACGAAAGCTTCGGCGACCTCGGCGGCGTAGACTTCGCGGCCCAGCAGATTGCCCGACATGTAAGCGGATTCGCTGACGCCGCGTGCCTTGCTCCGCGCCGCGACCATGTCGTCGGTGAGGAGGCCGGTGCGGACGCGGTCGGCGTTGACGGCATTGGCGCGGATGCCGTCCTTGCCGTGATCGAGAGCGTATTGGCGCACGAGAAACAGCGTCGCGGCCTTGGGCAGGCCGTAGGGACCGAAATCCTTGCCGGGGTTCACGGCCTGCTTGGAGGTGTTGAACAGCAGGCAGCCATAGGTGCCTTGCAGCTTCATGATGCGCACGGCGTTCTGCGCGACGCTCTGATGCGCGAAGAAGTTGAGCTCGAAGCTCTTGCGCAGCACTTCGTCGTCGACCGTGCCGATATTGCCCTGCCACGCGGCGCCGGCATTCGAGACGACGATGTCGACGCCGCCGAACGCATCGACCACCTTGTCGAAGGCGGCGCGGACGGAAACGGGATCGGTCACGTCACACTGGATCGCGAGCGCGTTCTTGTGGATCGCTTTCGCGGCCTTGACCGCCATGTCGTGGTCGCGGTCGAGGATCGCAATCTCGGCGCCTTCGGCGGCCATCGCTTTCGCGGTGGCGGCGCCGATGCCCGAGCCGCCGCCGGTGATGATGCAGACCTGGCGGGCGAGGACCTTCTCGGCCGACTTGCCGAGCTTGGCCTGCTCCAGCGACCAGTACTCGACCTCGAACATGTCGGCTTCGCTGATGCATTTGTATTCACCGATGGCTTCGGCGTCGGAGATCACTTCCACCGTGTTCTCGGCGATGTCGGCGGCGATGGCGGCGTCCTTGGCGGACGCGCCGACGCCGAACATCCCGACGCCCGGAACGAGGATGACGCGCGGCAGCGGGTCGAGTTCTTTCTTCTTCGGCGTGGAGTGCTCGTTGTTGCGCGCGAAATAATCGTGATAGCGGGCGACGAAAGCCTGGACGGCGGCGTGGACGTCTTTCTTCCAGTCGTCGAGCTTGTGCGCGTCGGGCGCAGGGACGAGCAGCGGCCAGTTCTTGGTGCGGATGGTGTGGTCGGGCGTCACGACGCCGATCTGCGAATAACGCGCGACATCGGCGCCGTTCACATAGGCGAGGATCGCAGGGCTGGTGCGGAAGCACAGAATCTGGCGCTTGACGGTGCCGGCGAGCTCGTTGCGCTCGATCGCGACGGCGCCGCGCAGGATCGGCGCGATGTCGGGGAGGCGCGCGAGATTCGCGGGAAGCTGCGCGGCGGCGCGGGGCTTGCGCTGACGCGCGAGGCGCTCCTCGGCCAGCGAGACGAAATGGATCATGCGCTCATAGGCCTGCTTCGCGTCGTCGCCGACGGTGAAGATGCCGTGCTGGAGGAGGACGAGGCCTTCGACCTTCGGGTTCCTGTCGAACACATCGGCTACCGACTTGGCGAGCGCGAAACCGGGGATCGTGTAGGGGACGTAGGCGACCTTGTCGCCATAGACCTCGCGCACCACGGCCTCGCCGTCGGGCTGGTCGGTCAGCGCGAGGACGGCGGTGGAGTGCGTGTGGTCGATGAATTTGTGCGGCAGGAAGGCGTGCAGCAGGGTCTCGACCGAGGGGTTTGGCGCGGAACTGTCGAGCAGATTGATGCGCTGGAAGTTGACCATGTCCTCGTCGGACAGTTTGGGCAGCGGGCGCAGGCGGCGCAGCTCGGCGAGGCGCACGGCGGGAAGGCCGGCGGGTTCGATGTTGCCCATGTCCCAGCCGGAACCCTTGACGCAGATCACGTCGACCTCGTCGCCGAGCATGTCTTTCTGTTTCGTCTTGACCGAGGTGTTGCCACCGCCGTGCAGGACGAGCCTGGGATCGGAGCCCAGCAGGCGCGTGGTGTAGGTGCGCAGCGCGAGGTCGCGGTTGATGCCGAGGGCGGCGTATTTCGTGACGAAAGCTTCGGCTTCGGACTCAACCCAGCGGGACTTCATCGGCTCTCAACCACCATATTTGGGGCCGGAACACCCGGCCTGACCACATCGTATTGTTTTCGAGTTTGGCGGACCCCCTCCCCCTCTCGGGATTTGGAGATCATCCCCGCCGCCCAAACAGGGCCTTCAGGCGGCGGGGAAAAGGCTGCGTAGGCCCTGTTCCGTTGCGGCGCAAGTGCCCCGTTCGGTGATGAAACCGGTGACGAGGCGAGCAGGCGTCACATCAAAACCGGGATTGGCGCCGGGCGATCCCGGGGCCGCAATCTCCACGGTCAGGACTGTTCCAGATGGGGTGCGGCCGGTCATTTTCAAGAGCTCGTCGGACGATCTTTCCTCGATCGGGATGTCGCGGCCGGAGGCGAGCGTCCAGTCGATGGTCGAGGACGGGAGCGCGACGTAGAACGGCACGGCGTTGTCCTGCGCGGCGAGCGCCTTGAGATAAGTGCCGATCTTGTTGGCGACGTCGCCATTGGCGGTGACGCGGTCGGTGCCGACGATGACCATGTCGACTTCGCCGGCCTGCATGTAATGGCCGCCGGCATTGTCGGCGATGATGGTGTGGGCGACGCCGTGGGCGCCGAGCTCGAACGCGGTGAGGGCCGCGCCCTGATTGCGCGGGCGCGTCTCGTCGACCCAGACATGGAGCGGGATGCCCTTGTCGTGCGCCATGTAGATGGGGGCGAGCGCCGTGCCCCAATCGACCGTCGCCAGCCAGCCGGCGTTGCAATGGGTGAGGATGTTGAGTTTTTCGCCGGGCTTCTTCGCGGCGATGTCCTCGATGATCTTGAGGCCGTGGCGGCCGATGGCCTCGCACATCGCGGCGTCCTCATCGGCGATGGCGGCGGCTTCTTTCCAGGCCAGCGCAGCGCGGTCGGCGCGAGGCTGGTTGCGCAGGGCGTCGACCATGCGCTTGAGGGCCCAGCGCAGATTGATCGCGGTGGGACGGGTTTCGGCGAGCATGTCGTGGATCGCCGTGAGGTTCTCATCCGACGGGTCGGCGCACATCGCAAGCGCAAGGCCGTACGCCGCGACGGCGCCGATCAGCGGCGCGCCACGGGTGATCATCGCCTTGATAACGTGCGCGGCGTCTTGCGGGGACTTGAGCGTCAGCGTGACGAATTCGTGCGGGAGTTTCGTCTGGTCGATGATGCCGAATGCGTCGTCGCCGATTGGCCAGATGGAGCGGGTGTGGGTGCCGTTGATTTTCATGGGGCGGTGTTTAGCGCCTATCGCACCCCTCGAAAACCCCATCCCGCCATGGGCGGGCTTGACCCGCCCATCCAACTTTCAGACGAGCGTGTAGTCGAGTTCCTTCCAAGTGGGATTATCGCGCTCGATCAAGGCGATTTTCCATTCACGTTTCCAGCGTTTGAGGGAGGTCTCGCGCGCGATGGCGGTCGTCACCAGATCGTGGACCTCGTAATAGACGAGCCGGGTAAGGCCGTATTTTTTTGTGAAGACAGAGGCCGTGCCATTGCGATGCTTTGTCAGACGCTCAGGCAGATCGGAAGAGACGCCGATATAAAGCGTACCGTACGACTTGTTGGTGAGAAAATAGACGTAGCCTTTGCGCATGCCGATTCCGTTTCTTCCCGCCGCGTCGAGCGGGAAGTTGGATGGGTGGGTCAAGCCCGCCCATGACGGAGCTAAGGGTGAGAGCGATGCGCCATTCTGGTCAAGATCAAATAAGGCGACTTTAAACGCCAGGTTGAGTCGCCTGCATCGACGGATATTCGGAGAACTTCTCGAACCATGCCGCCAGCTTTGGTCGCGTGTCGCGCCAGGCGAGGTCGGCGTAGCGGAAGTCGAGGTAGCCGAGCGCACAGGCGCAGGCGATTTCGCCGATGGTGGGCGTCTCGTTGAACGTCACGCGCTCCAGCGCGTCGATGCCGGCGGCGATCGTCGCCCGATAGCGCGCGACGTGGTCGGGGTTGCTGCGGCCTTCGGGCTGGGTGGTCTCGTAGCGGCAGGCGACGGCAGCGTCCATGATGCCGTCGGCCAGGGCCTGCAGACCGAGCGCCTTCCAGCGGCCGGACGTGCCGCGCCAGATGCTCATGCCGGGGAAGAATTTTCCGCCGCCCTGCTCGTTGAGGTACTCGCAGATCACCGGCGAATCGAACAGCGCCGAGCCGTCGTCGAGGATCAGGATCGGGATCTTCTTGAGCGGGTTGAGGCGGCGCAGCGTCTCGTCGTCGCGCGCGGCGGCGACAGGAACGATCTCAACCTGCATTGCGAGCTCGTGGACGATGACGCGGCACTTGCGCGCGAAGGGCGATGCGGCGTTGCCATACAATTTCAAGTCAGTGCCCCTCACCTAGCAAAAACTAAGGCTTAGCTGCGCGAAGTGCTCCGCTAAACCTAAGTTTTTGCGTCCTCTCCCGCACGCGGGAGAGGTTAGAATTCAGTGCCCTTCATACGTCACTAGGGTCGTGACCTGTTTGCCCAATGCCCTAATCTTGTCGGCGCCGCCCAGATCGGGGAGATCGATCACGAAGGAGCAGCCGACGACGTTGGCGCCGGCGCGCTCGAGCAGCTTGACCGCCGCGACGCAGGTGCCGCCCGTGGCGATCAGGTCGTCGACCACGATGACGTTCTCGCCGGGCTTGACGGCGTCGGTGTGGATTTCGATGCGGTCCCGGCCGTATTCGAGGTCGTAATCCTCGCCATGCACGGTGAAGGGCAGCTTGCCCTTCTTGCGCACCGGCACGAAGCCGGTGGAGAGCTGGTGCGCCACGGCGCCGCCGAGGATGAAGCCGCGCGCCTCGATCCCAGCGACCTTGTCGATGCGGATGCCGGCATAGGGCTGGACGAGCTCGTCGATGCAACGGCGAAAAGCGCGTGGATTGCCGAACAGCGTCGTCACGTCGCGGAACATGATGCCGGGCTTGGGGTAGTCCGGAATGGTCCGGATGACGTCCTTGAAATTCATGGCGGCAAGCTCGGGGAGTTACCGCAATCCCATAGCGGGTTTCAGCGCGCGGTCCAAAGGAAAACGGCGGCACGGAGATATGTGCCGGCGAGGGAAGTGCCGCCGCGGAATGACAATACGAGCCCCGCCTGTTACCGTGTTCCTCTGGGGAAGGGGACGGCGTTGACCAAGCCGAAGACGGAAATATCGATCCAATATCTGCGCGCGATCGCCGCGCTCATGGTCGTCGTGTTTCACGTCTTCTCCGAAATGACGCATTTCGGCTATCGCGGCGAGTGGCACGTGTTCCTAGCTTCCGGCGTTGACATTTTCTTCGTCATCAGCGGATTCATCATGTGGTACATCACATCAGCCGACACGATCTCGCCGGCAGCGTTCTACCGCAAACGCATCGCCCGAATCGTACCGCTCTATTGGCTAATGACTTCGGCCGTCGTGGCCGTTTTCCTGATCCGGCCGCAGCTGCTGTCGACGACGCGACTCACGTTCGGCCGGGTCATCTGCTCGTTTCTGTTCATCCCGTTTCCCAGCTCGCTGCCGCCGCATAAGCTGGAGCCAGTCCTGGTGACTGGCTGGACGCTGAACTACGAGATGTTCTTCTATCTCATCTTCGGGCTTTGCCTTTTTCTCCCGCGCGAGCGGCGGTTTTTCGCGCTTATCGCCGTCCTGCTCGCCTGTGTGACCTGCCAGCAATTTCATCCCGCGGAAAATTCTCTCGGCGAGTTCTACAGCTCAAGCATCCTCTTGGAATTCGGCGGCGGCGTCGCGATAGCCTATGCGTTCTCGCGCGGCAGAGTCCTCGGCCTCGTGCCGTCTCTCGCCCTTGTGCCGCTTGGTGCAATATCGCTGATTCTGTTCGCGTCGAATGACGCGCTGCCCGCCCTGATCACGCGTGGCCTGCCAGCGCTTGCGATCGTCGCCGGAGCCATCTCGATCGAGCAGCAATACCGCATCCCTAACCTGCGCATCCCTCGCCTCTTTGGAGATGCGTCGTACTCGATCTACCTGTCCCACGCTCTCGTCCTCTCCGCCATTACACAGCTTTGGAGACGCGTCGAGCCATCGAATGCAACCTGGAATTTGGTACTCTTCGCGCTTCTGGCGACGCTGACGGCGTCTTTGGCTGGCCTGGCGGTCTATCGATGGATCGAGGTGCCGCTGCAGGCCCTGGTTCACCGACGCAGGATCGCCCTCAGCGCTGCGTCTTCCGAGTCCGCAGCTTTGCCCTAACCTTGCGCGCTTTCGCCTTCGGCAGAACGCGTCCCGCCACGGCGTCGAGCTTGCGCATCAGGCGCGCGTCGCGCTTGTCGGGGGCGGTCATCACGGCGGTGTCGAGGACGGTTTCGATGTGCGGCGAAGGCACATGGACGGGGCCGAGCTTGCCGGCGATGTTGGCGATCAGCTTGCGCGCGTTTTCGGCGTTGGCGTGCATGACTTTCACGACGGCGTCGACGGTGACGTGGTCGTGGCCCTCGTGCCAGCAGTCGAAGTCGGTGACCATCGCGACGATGGCGTAGGGCAACTCGGCCTCGCGGGCGAGTTTGGCTTCCGGCATCGCGGTCATGCCGATCACGCTACAGCCCCAGGAGCGGTAGAGGTTGCTCTCGGCGAGGCTGGAGAATTGCGGGCCTTCGATGCAGATGTAGGAGCCGCCGCGGGTATGCACGATGCCCTCCTCCGCCGCGGCGACGGCGAGCGCGTTCGTGATGCGGCTATCGACGGGATGGGCCATCGAGACATGCGCGACGAAGCCGGGGCCGAAAAAAGATTTCTCGCGCGCGAAGGTGCGGTCGATGAACTGGTCGGCGAGGACGAAGGTGCCGGGCGGGAGCTCTTCCTTGAGCGAGCCGCAGGCGGAGACGCTGATCAAATCGGTGACGCCGACGCGCTTGAGCACGTCGATATTGGCGCGGTAGTTGATCGAGCTGGGCGTCTGGATGTGGCCGCGGCCATGGCGCGGCAGGAAGACGAGGTCGGTGCCCTTGTAGGTGCCGAAGAGGAGCGCGTCGGAGGGTGCGCCCCAGGGCGATTTGACGGATTTCCAGCGCGGCTTTTCGAGGCCGGGAATGTCATAGACGCCGCTGCCGCCGATGACGCCGAGGATGGTTCTGGTCATGGGGTAAACCTACCATTTTCCTCCCCCGTTGTTACGGGGGAGGTGGCACGCCCACTTCGGC
>DATAZZ010000006.1:0-39862 GCA_036271735.1 Rhizomicrobium sp. | reverse complement strand
CGCGGTCTTGCGGCGCCTCGCCCTCAACATCGCCCGCTCTCACCCCGACGCCAAAACCTCCATGCGCCTCAAACTCAAGCGTGCCGCTTGGGACCAAACCTTCCTCCTCGAACTCCTGGGCCATATGCAATAGCCCTGCCCTCAAGGGGAGGGTAAAATTCGGAACGGTCTTCATCCTGGCCTCTTCACTTTCGCGAACAGGCGGAAAAAGTTTTCGGTGGTCGTCGCGGCGATTTGTTCCGCGCTCACATCCTTCAGCGTCGCAAGCATCGCGGCGGTGTGCGCGACGAAGGCGGGTTCGTTGCGCTTGCCGCGGTGGGGCATCGGGGCGAGGAAGGGGGCGTCGGTCTCGACCAGGAGGCGATCGAGCGGGACGGTTTTCAGGACGGCGCGCAATTCGTCGGATTTCTTGAACGTCGCAATGCCGCTCACGGAGATGCTGAGGCCAAGCTCCAGCGACGCGTCGGCGAGGCGCTGGGTGCCGGTGAAGCAGTGGATCAGGCCGGTGAAGGGCTTGGCCGCCATCTCCTCTTGAAGCACGCGGATCGTGTCGTCGTCGGCGTCGCGGGTGTGGACGATGACAGGGAGACCCAGTTCGCGGGCGGCGGCGATGTGGATGCGGAAGTTCTGGATCTGCTGCGGGCGCGGACTGTGCTCGTAGAAATAATCGAGACCGGTCTCGCCGATGCCGACGACCTTGGGATGCCGCGCGGCGTCGAGCAGTGGCTGCGGGCTGTCGAGCAATTCGTTCTGTGCGTCGTGCGGGTGGATGCCGACGCTGCACCAGACATCGTCGAAGCGCTCGGCGACGGCGCGCACGGCGGGGAATTTCGCCAGGGTCGTGCCGATACTGACGCAGACCCCGACGCCGGCGTCGCGGGCGCGCTGCACCACAGCGTCGAGCTCGGGAGCAAATTCGGGGAAATCGAGATGGCAGTGGGAGTCGACGAGCATGTCAGATAGCCCCTGCCCTGCGGCTGGCTTGCGCGAGCGCGCCGGCGGCGCCGAGCAGCGTCTGGCGCGGTTCGAGATTGAGCGCGGCGGTGCGCGCGAAATTTCGGTCGAGGCGGGCGAGGCATTCGGTCCAGCGGTCGAGATGCGTGCCGCCGGCCAGCGCGCGGGTGCGGATGCGGCGGATTAGGGATTCGCGCAGGAACGAGCCGAAGGATTCTAGGCCGTCGGTGATGCGCCAGACGCGGTCGCCCAGCGCGATGACCGCGGCGATGTCGGGGACGCTCGCCTGGTCGATCAGGCGGTCGGCGTCGCGGGCGAGCTGGACGCTGTCGCCTCCAGCGAGCTGCAGCGCGAGGCCGAGCGAACCGCCGGCGAGGCGCGCGAGCGCGGTGCGTTCGGATGCTTCGGTGTCGGGTAGAAGGCGGGCGAGCTCGCGTTCCAAGGTTGCGTCATCAAGCGGACGCAGCGCGAGGCGCTGGCAGCGCGAGCGGATCGTCGGAAGCAGGCGGCCGGGCGTGTTGCTGAGCAGGATGAGCATGGCGCGGCGCGGCGGCTCTTCCAGCATCTTGAGCAGCGCGTTGGCGGCGGCGTCGTTCATGTCGTCGGCGGTGTCGACGATCGCGATGCGCCAGCCGCCGGCGGCGGACGTCATGCCGAAGAAATTGCCGAGCTTGCGCACCACGGCGACAGAGGTCTCGCCCATCAGCTTGCCGCTGTCGTTGAGGCCGCGCTTGAGGATGGTGAGGCCGGGATGGGCGCCGGCGGCGAGCTGGAGCGCGTTGGGCTCGCGCTCGGGAACGGAGAGATTTTCGGCACCGCCGGCGGTCGCGCCGTAAGCCAGCATGTAACGCGCGATGCGGTAGGCGAGCGTCGCCTTGCCGATGCCGGGCGGACCGGTGAGCAGCCAGCCTTGCGGCGGATGGCCGCCGCGGATGGCGCGCGCGGCGCGGGCAAGCGCATCGTCCTGGCCGGCGAGCGTCAGTGTTTCGCGCGGATGCGGGAAACCCTCCAGACGATCGGTCTCGGGCGTGTCTTCCTGTTTTGCGACGCTTTTGCGCGGGGCCATTATTTGAGTTTGAACCGCTTGGCGACGACGGTCCAGATCGCGGCGGTGACGGCGTCTTCGTCCTGCGACGCGTCGACGATCTCGCAGCGCGCAGTGTCGCGGCGGGCGATGGCGAGATAGGCCTGCCGCATGCGCTCGTGGAAGGCGAGGTCGAATTTCTCGAAGCGGGTCTCGTCATGGCCGCGGCCTTGGGTGCGGGCGATGCCGATCTCGACGGGGACGTCGAGGATCAGCGTGAGGTCTGGGCGAAAATCGTGGAGCACGAGCGTCTCCATCCGGCGGATGATTTCGCGCGCGAGGCCGCCGCCGGCGCCTTGATAGGCGTAGGTCGAGTCCGTGAAGCGGTCGCACACCACCCAAGTACCGGCGGCGAGCGCGGGCTTGATCGCTTTCGAAACGTTGTCGGAGCGCGCGGCGAACATGAGCAGCGTCTCGGTCATCACGTCCCAGCGCCCGGGCTCGCCAGTGAGGACGAGTTTGCGGATCTCTTCGGCGCCTTTGGAACCGCCGGGCTCGCGCGTCGCCAGCGTCGCGACGGCGCGTTTCTTCAGCGCCGCGACGAGGCGGCCGATCTGCGTGGATTTACCGGAGCCGTCGCCGCCTTCGAGGGAGATGAACCGCGCCGGCCGCTTCATCGCGAACCGAACAGCGCCTTCAGGCCGAGCATGAAGCTGCCGAAGATGCCGGTGTGCGAGACGGGCTGGGCGGCGACCAGGGGCACGGTCATGCCGGGAAAGTCGGGCGCGGTGATGGTGAGGGTGCCGACCTGTGCCCCCTGCTCCACCGGTGCGCGCAACGGACCGGTGTAATGCACGGCGACTTTCAGGCCGGGGCGGGAATCGACCTGCAGCGTCAGCGTGACGGGCGCCTTCACGGTGAGCGGGACGGTGCGTTCGCTGCCGCCGAACACGTCAGCCTGGGCGATGGCGTCGCCGGGCTTGAAGAGATTGTAGCGGCGGAACTCGCGGAAGCCGGTCTCGATCAGCCGGGCGCCTTCGTCGGCGCGGTCCTTCTCCGACGTCATGCCGGAGGCGACGACGATCAGGCGCTGGCCATTGCGAACGGCCGAGCCGACGAGCGCATAGCCGGAGGCTTCGATATGGCCGGTCTTGAGGCCGTCGGCGCCGGGCGTGTTGAACAGAAGCGGGTTGCGGTTGGGCTGATGGATGTTGCTCCAGACGAAATCCTTCTCGCCGAAGTAGTGATAGTAGGCGGGATAGTCGCGGATGATGTGGCGCGCCAGGGTCGCGAGGTCGAACGCCGACATCATCTGGCCGGGCGGCACGTCGAGGCCGTCCGGGTTCACGAAATGCGAGTGGTCGAGGTGGAGTTCGCGGGCGCGCGTGTTCATCATGCCGACGAAGCCTTCGACCGTACCGCCGAGCGCCTCGGCGACGACGATGGTCGAGTCGTTGCCCGACACGATGATGATGCACTGGATGAGATTTTCGACGCTCATCCGGTCGCCGATGTTGACGAAGCATTCCGAGCCGGAGCGCTCGCGCCAAGCGCGCTCGGAAACCGGGAAGGTATCGGAGAGCTTGACGCGGTGATCCTTGAGGCGCTGGAACAGCATCTCGATGGTCATCAGCTTGCTCATCGAGGCGGGCGGCATCGGGACATAGGCGTCCTTGGCCCATAGCACTTCGCCAGAATCGGCGTCCATCAAGAGCGCGTGGTTCGCGGTCGTGGTGATCTCGGCCAGCGCCGGCGGCGCGGCGAAGACCGTCACGAGAAATAGCAAGGCGCCCCACAGGCGATAGGTCATGCACGCGACTCCGATGCAGTCAGTGGTTTAACGATCAACCACGATTTTCGCGTCGTTACTACCAGCGCCGGTGACCCGCGCCAACGCGGAATCGGCGTCGCCCACATCGTCATAGGGGCCGCTGCGCACGCGGTAGATCGTCCGGCCGCCCTGGTTGAACGAGGATATCTGCATGCCGCCGCCGAGGTGGGCCTGGAGGCGTGCGGCATTCTGGTAGGAGCTGAAGGCGCCGGCCTGGACATAGAGCCGCGTCGCGGCCGGAACCGGAACTTCGGTGACGATGCCGGTCGGCTGGGTCGCGGCAGCTGCATCGGCGCTGGGGACGATGGCGGCGGGGGCCGGCAAAGCGGCGATGACCACCGGTGGCGCGACGGCGGTGCCGGGCACGGCGGTGAGCGGCGCCGTGACGACCGGCGGAACCGGGACGGCGGGCACGGCGCTGGCGATCTCGGGCGGCGTCTCGTCGGGCGGCGGGCGGCCGCCGTCGAGATCGGCGCGGGCGACGAAGGTAACGCGGACGCGCGCGGTGCCCTTCTCCTTGTAGCCGAGCAGCTCGGCGGCGCGCTCGCTGAGGTCGATGATACGGCCCTTGGCGAACGGCCCGCGGTCGTTGACGCGCACGATCAGCGAGCGGCCATTGTCGAGATTGGTGACGCGGACATTGACCGGCAGCGGCAGCGTGCGGTGCGCGGCGGTGAGGTCCTGCGCGGTGTACATCTCGCCATTGGCGGTGCGGTGGCCGTAGAAGGTCGGGCCGTACCATGAGGCGACACCGGTCTCGTCATAGTCAGGCTGCTCGCGCGGGTAATACCAGGTGTCGCCGATCTGGTAGGGCTTGCCGATCTTGTAGACGCCGGCATTGGCCGGGACGGTGACGGCGTTATTGTCCTCGGGCGATACGGTGCTGCACGCGGCGGTGAGCGCGGCCAACGAGGCGATTGCGGCAAGCCGTTGCGCGGTCCGGATCATGCGGCGAATCGAGCCTTGGGGTGCGGCGCAGGCTACGCGATGGGGGCGAGGCGCTCAACGGCGGGAATGTGCCTAGGGCAACGCGAATATCGCAATCATCCGGCGCCCAGTTGCGTCAGGCGCTTTTCGAGAAAGCGGCGCTCGGCGGGCTGGCGGGTCAGGGCGAGCGCGCAGCGGTAGGCGGTGCACGCTTCGTCGCTGCGGCCGAGGCGGCGCAGCATGTCGGCGCGCGCGGAATGGACGAGCGGGTAATTGTCGAGCGCGCCCTGCCCCAGGATCGCATCGATGGCGGCAAGCCCGGCCTCAGGCCCATCGCGCATGCTGATTGCGGCGGCGCGGTTCAGCGCCACGACCGGCGACGGGTCAACGCGCAGCAGGATGTCGTAGAGGCCGACGATTTGGCGCCAATCGGTGTCGGCGAAGCCGGGCGCCGACGCATGCGCCAAGGCGATGGCGGCTTGCAGGACATAGGGGCCGATGCGGCGCGAGGCCATGGCGCGATCGATCAGGCCTTGTGCCTGCGCGATGCGCTCGCGATCCCACTGCGCGCGATCCTGGTCTTCCAGCAGAACGAGGTCGCCGTTCGCATCGACGCGCGTGGCGCGCCGCGCGCTGTGCAGCAACATGAGCGCGAGCAGGCCCTTGGCTTCGGCGTCGTCGAGAAACTCGACGACCAGGCGGCCGAGGCGGACCGCTTCGGCGCAAAGATCGTCGCGTGTGAGATAGGGGCCGGCGGTCGCGGCATAGCCTTCGTTGAAGATCAGGTAGATCACCTGCAGCACGGTTTCGAGGCGCGCCGGCAGTTCGGACGGCGGCGGCACCTCGTAAGGGATCGCGTCGTCGCGGATCTTCGCCTTGGCGCGCACGATGCGCTGCGCGATGGCCGGCGCGGAGAGCAAATAGGCGCGGGCGATCTCTTCGGTGGTCAGGCCGCCGACCTCGCGCAGCGTGAGCGCGATGCGGGCGTCCGCCGAGAGCGCGGGATGGCAGCAGGTGAAGATCAGGCGCAATTCGTCGTCGGTGATGTGTTCGGGTGGCTCCAGCGGAGGCGTCTGCATCGCGAGGTCGGGCAAGGCGCCGTTCAGGCGCGCCTGGCGGCGCCAGCGGTCGATCGTCTTGAAGCGTCCGGCCGAGACGAGCCAGGCCGTGGGATTGGCGGGAATGCCGTCTCGCGGCCATTGCTCGGCGGCGGCGGCGAAGGCGTCGTGCAACGCCTCCTCCGCCGCGTCGAAGCCACCGAGCAGGCGGATCAGCGCCGCCAGCACGCGGCGGCCCTCGCGGCGATAAATCGCCTCGAGGCCGTTCACAACTGGGGGCGCGGCTTGCTGAAGTCGATGGCGGGCCGCACCTCGATCGCACCGAGGCAGGCGTGCGGCAGACCGCCCGCGATGCGTAGCGCCTCGTTGAGATCGCGCGCCTCGATCACAACCATGCCGCCGAGCATCTCCCTGGTCTCCATGAAGGGTCCGTCGGTGGTCGACATCTTGCCGTCGCGCATGCGGACCGTGACGGCTTCCTGCGGCAGGTTGAGCGGATAGGACGCGACGAGATGACCGCTGGCCTTAAGTTCGGCGGAATGGGCCCCGATCTGCGCAAGCACGGCGTTGGATTCGGCGCTGCCGTCGAAGACCTGTTTGGGATCGAAGTAGATCAGGCAATGATATTGCATTCAGGGCTCCTTTGTTGCTGAGGACGCGACTGGTCGTTCGGCGCCGCCCGATTTCGACAACAGGCTACAATTTATTTTCGGGCGGTGTCGAAATCGGCGCGCGGATAACGACAAGGGAGCTAATCTGTCACCGGGAGATTTGGCATGACTCTGCATTCCAGCTGCGCCTGCGGCCACGTTCAACTCGAAACGGAGGGCGCGCCGATCTTCAGCGCCGTCTGCTATTGCGACGATTGCCAGGAAGGAGCGCGCCGGATCGAGGCGCTGCCGGGCGCCGGCAAGGTTCTCGATGGCGATGGCGGCTCCGCCTACATCCTGTTCCGCAAGGATCGGGTGCGCGTCATCCAGGGCGCAGCGCTGCTGAAGGATATGAAGGTCAAGGACGCGTCGCCGACCAAGCGCGTGATCGCGAGCTGCTGCCATTCGGCGATGTATCTCGGCTTCGACGATTCCAAGCACTGGCTGTCGCTTTACCGGGCGCGGTTTGCCGAGGCGTTGCCGCCGGTGCAGATGCGGATTTGCACCAAGTTCAAACCGGCGGGCGCGGTTTTGCCGAACGACGTGCCATCGTACCCTAAGTGGCCGGGCAAGTTTCTGTTCAAGCTGCTGGGCGCGCGCCTCGCGATGCTGCTGGGGCGCTGACCCCGGCCGGTGGATGCCGCAAATGTGCCTTGATCCGTGAACTCGGGCGGAACAGGGTGTGCGCGGTTTGAACCGGGGGCTCTGCCGTGGACCTTTCTTTGACGCGCCGTTCCGTTGCCATGCTGCTGGGCGCGACGGCTTTGACCGTGCCGGCGCTGGCCAAGGCCAAGGCGCCGCTCGGCACTGCGGATGTCCGTTTTGCCGATATGTCGGCGCGGTGGCTCGATGCGTTCATGCGCCTGCAGCCGGTCGGCGCGACGCAGACCGGCGATCACCGCTTCGACGGCGAGGTCGACGATATGAGCGCGGTCGGGCGTGGCGCGCGGCTGAAAGCGTGGCAGGGTTTGCTGGCGGAATTGACTTCGCTGGATCGCTCCAAGCTGTCGCGCGACAACCAGGTCGATGCGGCGATCCTGGCGAGCCAGCTGCGGCACGACATCTGGGACGAAACGGTCATGCAGAGCTGGGCGTGGGATCCGCAGCAATATTCGGGGCTCGCGGGCAATGCGCTGTACTCGCTGATGGCGCGCGAATTCGCGCCGCTGCCGGTGAGGATGCACGCGGCGGTGTCGCGGATCGAGAAGCTGCCGGCGCTTTACACGCAGATGCGCGCCAACCTCGTGCCGGCGCGGGTGCCGCTAATCCACGCCCAGACGGTCGCCAAGCAGAATGGCGGCGTGATCGAAGTTCTCGACTCGATGGTGATGCCGCATGCCGGCGAACTCAGCGCCGCCGACCAGGCACGGCTCACGACCGGCGCGGCCAAGCTCAAAGCCGCGGTCACCGATCAGCAGACATGGCTCGATACCGTGCTGGTGCCGAACGCCAAGGGTGATTTCCGCATCGGAGCCAAACTGTTCGACGAGAAGCTCGTCTTCACCCTCAACTCGACCTTGAGTCGCAAGGATGTCCGCGAACGCGCCGAGGCCGCGATCGTCGCGACGCGCGCGACGGTGTACGAGCTTTCGCTGAAAGCGCTAGAGCAGGCCGGCAAGCCGGCCGTGATGGGAAATGTGATCACGCCCGACATACAGCAGGCGGCGATCGAGGCGGCGCTGGCGCTCGGCTATGCCGCGCGTCCGGCGCGCGACAAGGTGGTGGAGGCGGCGGAAACCGCACTCGCCAAGGCGACGGATTTCGTCAAGGCCAAGGACCTCATCACCCTGCCCGACTCGCCGGTCGCGGTGGTGCTGATGCCGGAATTCGCGCGCGGCGTCGCGGTGGCCTATTGCGACTCGCCGGGGCCGCTCGACAAGGGGATGCGGACCTATTTCGACGTCTCGCCGATCCCGGACGACTGGACCCAGGAACAGGCGGATTCGTTCCTGCGCGAATACAATTCCTACGGCATCCAGGACATCGCGGTGCACGAGGCGATGCCGGGGCATTACGTGCAGCTGTGGCATGCCAATGCCTGTCCGTCGGTGCTGCGCGCGGTGTTGTCGTCGGGGTCCTTCGTCGAAGGCTGGGCGGTTTATGCCGAGGCAATGATGGCGGACCAGGGCTTCCTGGGCGGCGATCCGCTCTACAAGCTGGCGCAGCTCAAGGTCCTTTTGCGCACGATCAGCAATTCGATCCTCGACCAGGCGATCCATGTCGATGGGATCAGCAAGGAAGACGCGATGGTGCTGATGACCAAGACGGCGTTCCAGCAGGAGCGCGAGGCGTCGGGCAAATGGGTGCGCGCGTCGTTGAGCTCGACCCAGCTGTCGACCTATTTCGTCGGGGTGTCGGAGCACAATGCGATGCGGGCGGAGGCGCAGAAGCGGGCCGGCGCGGCGTTCAGCCTCAAGGCGTATCACGACAGGGTTCTGGCCTATGGCTCGGCGCCGGCGCGCTATGTCCGCGCACTCATGTTCGACGAGCCGATCGAGGGCTGAAACCCGGTTGCGGTGCTGAGCGGGAATCGCTCTAAAATGATCGGAGCGAGACAGGGGCTTTTATGGCGAACGAGAACGGCAACGGATCGGAACCTTCACCGCTGTGGTACGCGGTGGGCGCATTTGTGCTGATCGTGGTCATGATGGGCACGATCGTAGCGCTCAAGCCGCTTCCGTTCACACCGCCAGTGGCGGCGTGCGAGGGCGAGGCCTGCGCGCGTGGCGCCACGGCACCGGCCGAAGGCAAGCCGGAAGGCGTGTCACACGCGGCGGGCGAGCACGCGCCGGAAGGCGCCTCGCATGAGGCACCTCCCGCGCATCCGGAATAGGTCTGAAGCGACCGCGCTAGCGAATCCGGCGCACCGACGAAATCCGGTCGTCGAAATGCAGGCGGTCGAGCTTGTCGACGTCGTGATCGACGGTGATACAGCGGCCGCGATAGCGCGAATCCTCGCAAAGTTCCCATACGCCGTGGCGGACCTCGACGCTGGAGACGCGGTCGTCGAAATGGATCCAGCCGAGATCGGGCTGGTCGTCGCGGATCTCGCGGGAATCGCCGCCGAAATGGTCCTCCTGATAGAGAACGATGCCGACGCGCGGCGGGCGCGCCTGCGCGGACGGCGCCGCGAGCAGCAACGCCGCGCCAAGGCCAAGGATCAGTGTCGTGGTGACGGTACGCATGGAAATTCCCCCAAAAAGCGTTCGAAATCACGGCCAGCTTAGACGATATTTGGGCAGTGCAAACACCACTCGGTCACAGCACCGGCAGGGCGCGGCACAGGATCGGGCGCGATGTTGCAGGAAGGCGCGAAGCTAAGTATCTGAAACGCCTCGCGGGATGGGTGGCAGAGCGGTTGATTGCACCGGTCTTGAAAACCGGCAGGCCTGAAAGGGTCTCGTGGGTTCAAATCCCACCCCATCCGCCACCTCATCGTAAGCTCGGGAAAAGTTCCGGGGAGCGTCGTCGTTCCGCGCTTGTCCAAGAATAAACGGCGTCCCGCCCCCGCAATCAGGGGGATGGGCAGCGAGCGGATGTGCGTTACCGTACCCCAAAATGGTGTATGCTCACCAAATGATCAGGTGGGGGGACTACGCGCGTTTTCGCAAAGGCGAAGCGGGAGGCCGCCATGGATATGACGCATAGCGATCTGCTTCACAGCTTGATGAACAATCATGCGTGGTATCGCCTCGAAAGCATCGACGACTATCTGCGCGCGGCGCTGTGGTGCCTGGCGAATCTGGTGACCTCGTTCTCCTATTTCCTGATCCCCAACGAGATCAAATATTGGCGGCGCTCGCTGCCGTTCGATTCGGTGTCGCTGATCTTCAACCTGTTCATCGGCTTCATCGCGTTCTGCGGCCTGTCGCATCTCGCCATGATCTTCATCATGCCGACCGGGCCGTGGTGGGCGGTCGTGCTGGTCTATATCCCAATGGCGGTGGTGTCGGCGACGACCGTCGTCGTCATCCGGATGAACCGGCAGCTGATCGTCGCGCTGCTGGAGAACGTCGGTCGCGCCTTGCGGAACCGGCCGCCATGAGCGGCGCGGGCGACGACCTCGACCACTGGGCCGACGCGCGCAGCTCGATGCAGCAATTCGAGCGCGCCGCCACGCGCGTCTCACTGCCCTGGTTCGGCGGCGCAAGCCTGCTGGCGGTCGCGGTGGTGCTGTTCATCACGCTGGGCGTGCTGCTCGATCTCAGCCGGACGCGGCTGAGCGACAGCTTCGCCTGGACGCGGCACGGCGACGCGATCCTGCTGCGGCTGGTCGATATCCGGCAGAGCGTGGCGCAGGCCGAAGCGAATGCGCGGGCCTTCGCGCTCATTCCCGATCCGGCGAACGTTGCGGCACTGACGGCGGCGCAGCGCGAATGGCGCACCGATGAGGCGGCCTTGCGCGCGCTGGTGTCCGACAATCCGGCACAGCAGCAGCGGCTCGACCAGATCTACGGTCTCGTTGAGGCACGCTTCGCGCGACTGGAATGGTTCGTGCGCCTGGACGCGGCGGCGCGCGCCGCAATCGTCGCGATGCCGGCGGATAGGCCATCCCGGACCCAGCAGCGACGCCTGTCGGCGCAGATCACAACGCGCCTGGCAGCGTTCCGCGCAGTCGAGATCGGATTGCTCGATGAGCGCCGCGCGTTCGCGGAGCGGGACTCGACGATCCTCGATTATCTGTCCATCGCGCTCGCGCTGCTGGCGCCGCTGTGCGGCGTGGCGGGGTTCTATCTGCTGTTCCAGGAGCGCCACCGTCGGCATGCGCGCGAGCTCCAGATGGAGCTGATCCACACCCAGCGCCTCGCACTGATGGGCGAGACGGCATCGATGCTGGCGCATGAGGTGAACCAGCCGCTGGCGGCGGCGACGAACTACCTGTCGGTGGTGAACCGGCTGGCGGCGGGGACGGGCGGCACAGAAAAGCTGCGCGAGACGGCGCAGAAGGCCGCGGAGCAGATCAACCGCGCGGTCTCGATCGTGCAGCGGCTGCGCAATTTCATCGCCAAGCGCGACTCGGAGCGGGCGAGCGAGAGCGCGGCGCTGGTGGTGGCGGAGGCGGTGTCGCTGTTCGGCACGCTGCGCACCACGATACGGCTGAGGACCGACATCGCGCCAGGGCTTCCCAACCTTTACATCGACCGGGTGCAGATCGAGCAGGTGCTGGTCAATCTCCTGCGCAACGCGCTGGAGGCGATGCAGGCGAGCGAGCGGCGCGAACTCGATCTCAGCGTCAGCGCGGTGGCGGGCGGCATGGTGCAGTTCGCGCTGCGCGACACAGGGCCAGGCCTTCCCAGAGAAGTGGCGGAGCGGCTGTTCCGGCCGTTCGTCTCGACCAAGCCGGATGGCATGGGCGTTGGTCTTTCGATCTGCCGCAAGATCGTCAGCGACCATGGCGGGCGCATCTGGGCGATGCCGGCGGAGGGCGGCGGCACGGTGTTCGCGTTCACCCTGCCCGGCCATGACGGCGACACGGCGGCCGAAGCGGCCTGACGGCGCTGGCCGTGGGCGGCGGCTTGCGGCACACTCGTGGAATCGAAACACGGGAGGCGGTGTGGCGGACGAATTCCGGTCGCGCGAGGTCTGCAACCAGTCGGGCGTCTATCGCGCCGTGCACGATCCGCAGCATACGCAAGATCACGACGTGACGGTGATCTACGGCCACATATTCCCGCGCTGCAGCCATCACGGCTGCAATCCCAAATTCGTGACGATCGCCGCGGGGCAGAACGTCAACTCCAACAATTGGTTCAAGTGATGCTGACACGCCGTACGATGCTGGCCACCGGAGCGGCGCTGGCCGCGGCGCCGGCTTTCGCTCCAACCTCCGCGAAGACGGGGCCGCAATCGCCGATCGATCACATCAAGGCGATCCATCAGAAGCTGATCTGCCTCGATACCCATCTCGACACGCCGGCGGTGTTCGTGCGGCCGGGCTTCGACATGATGAAGCGGCACGGCGCGGAAACGGATTTCTCGCAGGTCGATTATCCGCGCATGGTCGAGGGCGGGCTGGATGGCGGGTTCTTCGCGATCTACACGGCGCAGGGGCCGTTGACGCCGGAGGGCATGATGGCGGCGCGCGACGCGGCGCTGCTGCGCGCGGCGGGAATCCGCGAGATGGTGGCCAGGAACGGCGCGCATTTCGAGCTCGCCTTCACCGCGTCGGACGCGGTGCGGATCGCGGCTTCGGGCAAGCGGATCGTCTATCAGTCGATCGAGAATTCTTATCCGCTGGCGAACGATGTGACGCTACTGCGCAGCTTCTACGCGCTGGGCGTGCGGATGGCGGGGCCGGTGCATTTCAAGGACAACCAGCTGGGCGACAGCGCGACGGATGCGACGAAGACCTGGAAAGGCCTGTCGCCGATGGGGCACGACTTCCTGGCGCTGTGCAACGCGCTGGGCATCATTCCCGACGCCTCGCATTCTTCCGACGATGTGTTCGACCAGATGGTGGCGGGGTCGAAGACGCCGATCATCCTGTCGCATTCGGGCTGCCGCGCGGTGCACGACCATCCGCGCAACATCGACGATGCGCGGATGAAGAGGCTGGCCGACTCGGGCGGGGTGATCCAGGTGAACTCACTGAGCAATTACCTGATCGACGTGCCGAAGAACTCGGATCGCGACAAGGCGGAGGGCGCGCTCTATGGCAGCCTGCGCGGGCTTTCGGCGATGACGCCGGCGGCGGCGACCAAGGCGATCGCCGATGCGTCGGTGGCGCTCAAGGCGATGAACGCGCGCTATCCCGAACCCCGCGCGACCTTCGAGGATTACATTAACCACATCCTGCACGCCCTGAAGACGGTGGGGCCGGAGCATGTCGGCATCGGCGCGGATTGGGATGGCGGCGGCGGCGTAACGGGCCTCGAGGACTGCTCGGGCAATTGGAAGATCACCGAGCGGCTGATCAAGGAAGGCTATAGCGAGGCCGATCTGGAGAAATTCTGGAGCAGCAATGTGCTGCGCGTGCTGGCGGCTGCGGAAGCCGGGCGCGCCAAGTCGCCGACGCCTCCGCCCGCGAACGGGGGTGGTGAGTGAGCATCGCCGACGGCGCGTTCGCGCAGTTGGTGACGTTGGCGGGACGCGCGGCGCCGGACTTCGTGCGGATCGAAAGCGAGGCCTCTGCCCTCAAGACGCGGTTTTATGCCGACGAGGCCGCGGCTGCGGCGATCGCGGCGGGCGCGATGGTGGCGGCTGATATCTGGACGCTGCGGTCGGGCGCGACGCAGGCCGTAACGGTGAGCACGCGTGAGGCGGCGGCGGGGCTGGTCGGGTTTCTGCACCAGAAATTCGCCGATGCGTCCAAGGCGCCCGATCCGCGCGGACAGCTTGCGGCGTCGAGCACGGCGGCAAACGGGTTTCATAAGACGCGCGATGGGAGGTTCGTCTTTTTGCATCCGAGCTTTCCGGAGAGCACCAAGCGGCTTCTAGGGGTACTCGATTGTCCCGACACACCGGCCGCGATTGCGGCGATGATGCTGACATGGGACGCGCTCGACTTAGAGAACGCCGTCGCGGCGGCGGGCGCCTGTGCGGCGCTGGCACGGACGCCGGAGGAATGGGATGCGTCCGAGCAGGGACGCGTTCTAGCAGCGCGGCCGGTGGTGGAGATCACAAAGATCGGCGACAGCAAGCCGGAGCCGTTCGCACGCGGCGGCGATACGCCGCTGTCGGGCATTCGCGTGCTCGACCTGACGCGGGTGCTGGCGGGGCCGAGCTGCGCGCGGACGCTGGCGCAGTATGGGGCGCAGACGCTGGTGATCTCGTCGCCGAATTTGCCGTCGGTGCCCTATTTCGTCAGCGACACGGGACATGGCAAGCGCGCGGCATTCGTCGATCTCGCGGCGGAAGACGGCCGGGCGCGGATGCGCGAGCTCGTGTGCGGCGCCGATGTGTTCTCACAAGGCTATCGCCAGGGGGCGATGGAGCGGCACGGCTTCGGGCCGCTGGCGCTGGCGCAGCTGCGGCCGGGGATCGTCTGTACAGAGATCAATTGCTATGGCCACGAAGGGCCGTGGCGCGGGCGGCCGGGGTGGGAGCAGCTCGGTCAGACGGTCAGCGGCATGGCGATGGTGCACGGCGGCGCCGAAGGGCCGAAGCTGCTGCCGGGCGCGGTGACGGATTACACGACGGGATCTCTGGCGGCGTTCGGCAGCTTGGTGGCGCTGCGACGGCGGGCGCTCTATGGCGGCTCGTATCTGGTGCGGGTGTCGCTGGCACAGACGGCGATGTGGATTCGCGGGCTGGGGCTCGCGGATGCGGCGCGGCTGGATGCGGTGCGGGCGCTCAGCGGCGACGAGATCGCTTCGTTCTCGATTGCGAGCGAGACGGGCTTCGGGCCGATGACGCATCTGCGGCCGCCGGTGGCGATGAGCGCGACACCGGCGCGGTGGGCGCGGGGTGTTGTGCCGCTTGGGACGGATAAGCCAGTGTGGCTGAGTTAACCTCTCCCGCTTGCGGGAGAGGTTATCGTCACTTCACCTTTGCCGGCGGTGTGAACGCGGCGTAGCGCGTGGCGTCAGGATGTGCGGCGCTGGCGACGGCGGCGTTGGACGGCGGGGTTTCGTACTGCTTGTACTCCGGCACCTGGTCGATGCGGGCGAAGCGGTAGCCTTCCTCGATCAACGCAGGCACCACGGCCTCGACCAAGGCGGCCGACTGGTGGTGGATGCAGTGCATCAGCACCACACCGCCATCGTCGCGGCGGATCTCGCGCAGATAACCCTTGGCGCAGGTCGACGCTTCCCAGTGATGGTGCCAGCAACTCCAGTCGGCGGCGCTCATGACATAGCCGTCGCGGGTCATCGAGATGTCGCCGCCGGCGTCCCAATAGATCGGGCCGACATAATTGCGCAGGATCGGATCGGCGTTGAGGATCGCGGCATGGGCGGTGCGCCACGAGCCGTAAGGCGCGCGGAAATAGAACTTGTCGGTCGCCTTCATCAGCGGCGCGATCTGGTCGTGCACTTCGCGCAGCTGGTTGATCAGCATCTCGGGATGATTGTCGTAGCGGCGGCCGAGCAGCGGATGCGTCGCGCTGTGATTGGCGAGGAGATGGCCCTCGGCGGCGATGCGCGCCAGGATGTCGGGATAGCGATGCGCCATGTTGCCGACGATGAAGAAGGTCGCCTTGACGTTCAGCGCCTTCAGCGCATCGAGCACCGCGGGCGTGTTCTGGTTCGGGCCGTCGTCGAAGGTGAGCGCGACGACATGCGCGTGGCGCAGGCCGGAATGGAAAATGGTCTTGGCCTGGAACAGCGCGATGCGGTCGTCGTCCTGCGCCTGCGCCGCGCCGACGGCCGCAACGGCCAGCGCCGCAGCCGCGACAAGCTTCAAAAATCGCATGGTCTCAGCCCCTTAACCCAAACGCCCAGATCGCTTCAGTGTAGGGGGTGGCGGCTGTGCCAACAAGAGACGGTTCGGCGATATGGCTAACGCTGCGCGACCGTCAAATTGTGGTTTTTGACCGGAAGTTCCCGGATTCGGGTGCCCGAGGCGGCGAAGATCGCGTTGGCGATGGCCGGCGCCAGCGGCGGGACGCCCGGCTCGCCGGCGCCGCCCAGGGGCGCGTCGGAAGTGATCAGGTGGACCTCGATCTGCGGGCATTCGGCGAGGCGGACCATCTCGTAATCGGGGAAGTTGGCCTGGACCACGGCGCCCTTGTCGATGGTGATCTCGCCGTTCAGCGCGGCGGTGAGGCCGTAGATGATGCCGCCTTCGATCTGGGCGCGCATGCCGTCGGGGTTCACCGCCATGCCGGCATCGACCGCGGTGACGACGCGGTCGACTTTCAGCGCGCCGTTCGGCGCCAGCGTGATCTCCACGACATGAGCGACAATGGTCTGGAAGCTTTCGAACATCGCGATGCCGCGCGCCCGGCCCTGCGGCAGCGGCGTGCCCCAGCCGGCCTTCTCGGCGGCGAGGTTGAGCGCCGCCAGATGGCGCGGCGCGTGCGTCAGCAGCGAGCGGCGAAAAGCGAGCGGGTCCTTTCCGGCGGCGTGCGCCAGTTCGTCGACGAAGCTTTCGATGAAGAAGCCGTGCCACGACGCTTCGACGCTGCGCCACGGGCCGACGGGGACATGGGTCTCGACCTTGGCGGTGCGCAGCGCCTGGTTGTCGATGCCGTAGACGATGTGCGCCTCGGCATTGGCGCCGGTGTCGGTGGTGTAGTCGTTGACCCAGGCGAGCGGCATGCCGTTGCCGTCGAGCGCGGCGCGGAAATGGCTGGTGACGTTGGGGCGGTAGTAATCGTGCTGCATGTCCTGGTCGCGGGTGTAGATCAGCTTGACCGGAATGCCGGGCAGCGCCATCGCGGTCTTCACTGCGTGCTCGAGGAAGTTGAAATAGCCGGGGAGCCGGCGTCCGAAGCCGCCGCCCATCGGCATCAGGTGATAGGTCACCTTGTCGAACGGCAGATTCGCGGTCTTGGCGCAGAAGGCGCGCGCGCCGAGACCGTCCTGCGTGCCGGACCACACTTCGAGTTCGCCGTCCTTCCACAGCGCGGTGGCGTTCATCGGCTCCATCGGCGCGTGGCTGAGATAGGGCACGGTGTAAGTCGCTTCGACCAGGCGGCCGCCGGCCAGCGCGTCGGCGCCGTTGCCCTTGGTGACGTCCTTCTTGAGGTCGGCGCCGCGCAGCGCCGCGGTGTGGCGGGCGGCGATCTGGCCGGAGGTGACGCCGCCATTGCCGGCATTGTCCCATTTGGGATCGAGCGCGGCGACGGCGTCGCGGGCGCGCCAGAAGCGGTCGGCGACCACCACGACGGCGTCGTTGAGATACACGATTTTCTTGATGCCGCGCGCTTGTGCAATCGGCGCGGCGTCGACGGATGTCAGCTTGCCGCCGAACACCGGCGAGATCTTGATCGCGGCGTAGAGCATGCCGGGCTGTTTGACGTCGAGGCCGTAATTCGTCGTGCCGTCGACCTTCTTGGGAATGTCGAAGCGCGGGATCGGCTTGCCGACCAGGGTGTACTGGCTGCGCGGCTTGACCGTCGGGTTCGAGGACGGCGTGTAGGTCGCGGCGTCGGCGACGAGCTCGCCATAGCCGAGGCTGCGGCCGCTCGCGGCGTGCAGCACGCGGCTCGCCTTGGTCGTGCACGACGCGGCGTCGACGCTCCAGCGCGCGGCTGCGGCCTTGACCAGCATCTCGCGCGCCGCGGCGCCGGCCAGGCGCATGCCGTAGACGCCGGTGAAGCGGATCGCCGAGGAGCCGCCCGTGACCTGCAGGCTCATGAAGCCGGCCACGGTGCGGAAGGTGTTGGCGACGGTGCCGCGCAGGAAGGCGGGCAGATCGTCCGCCGTCATGTCCTGGCCGCTCAGGATGAAGCCTTCCGCCAGCGCGCCATTGGCGAACAACGGATCGGGCGGCGCGGCTTCGCTGCGCACCTGGCCCCAGTCGGCGTCGAGTTCTTCCGCCGCCATCTGCGGCAGCGCCGTGAAGATGCCGGTGCCCATGTCGCAATGGGGAACGACGACAGTGATCGTGCCGTCGGTCGCGATCTTGATCCAGTTGCTGATGAATTTCTCGTTCGGCTTCGCCGCGAGGGCGTCGTCGCGTTCGAGGCGGTGGCTCGGCCACACGGCATAGCCGACGACGAGCGCGCCGGTGGCGCCGAGACCGCCGAGCAGGATCATGCGGCGCGAAGGGAGGTGCGCGTTCATGGTCAGGCCTTCTCAGCCAGCGCGTGCACCGCGGCGCGGATGCGCGGATAGGTGCCGCAGCGGCAGATGTTTGTGATCGCGGCGGCGAGGTCGTCGTCGCTCGGCTTCGGATTGGTCTTGAGCAGCGCGCTCACCGCCATGATCATGCCGGATTGGCAATAGCCGCATTGCGGCACCTGATGGTCGATCCAGGCCTGCTGCACGGGGGTGAGGCCGTTGGCACCCAGGCCTTCGATAGTCGTGATCTCGGTGCCGACGACGGAGTTGACCGGCGTGACGCAGCTGCGCTGCGCATTGCCGTCGACATGCACGGTGCAGGCGCCGCATTGCGCGATGCCGCAGCCGAATTTCGTGCCCGTCAGACCGATTTCGTCGCGGATGACCCACAGCAGCGGTGCATCGTCCTCCACGTCGAGGTCATGGACCGTGCCGTTGATCTTGAGCTGGATGGACATGTGCGCCTCCGGTGAGGACCGAGTCTTATCATAACCTCTCCCGCTTGCGGGAGAGGTCGGCGAGCGAAGCGAGACGGGTGAGGGCCTGCCGCAAGCAAGCCCTCACCCGGAAATGCTGCGCATTTCCGACCTCTCCCGCAAGCGGGAGAGGTTATTGAGGTCACGAGCCGTCGCCATTGGCCGCCACCGTTCGGTGACCGGAAAGCAGCGCGTAGGAGCCGGGGAAGTCGCTTTTGGTCAGGTACAGCATGTAGCGCGATGCCTCGTCGAGCGGGTCGAGATGCGGCACGCCGAGGCCGGCCTGGCGGGTGGAATGGATGGTGAAGCCGGCGATCGCACCGTCGGGCGCGACCCAGGCTTCAAGCACCGGGCCCATGCCAGATACGGCGTAGGTCTGCACGCCTGCGTAGGTCCAGAAATTGCCGAGGCTGTAGGCGATGAGATGGCCGCGATAGACTTCGAGGGCGCGCGGCACATGCGGGCCCTGCCCGATCACGATGTCGGCGCCGGAATCGATCACGGTGTGGGCGAAGGCGGTGACGTCGCCGCGGTTCTCGCCGACGAAGGTCTCCGGTCCGGGCTTGACGTGGACATAGGTCCAGCCCTCGCCGCCGCCATGGAACGACACCATCACGAGGTCGTGGGTCTTCTTGAGATCGCGCACGATCTGGGCCGCCTTGGGCAAATCGTTGATGTTGAGCGTACCGTTGTTCGGGGCGAAGGCGACGAGCGCGACGCGCTTGCCGTTGGGCAGCACCATCTCGCCGGCGCGGGCGCCGTCGCGGTCGAGGCCGCCATAGGCGATGCCGTTGGCGCGCAGGGCGGCCATGGTGGAGTCGCGCCCGGCCTCGCCGTAATCGCCGCTATGGTTGTTGGCGAGACTGACGACATCGATGCCGAAGCTGCGCAGGATGCCCGCGTAGAAGATGGGGCCGTGGAACGCGAAGCACTGGGCGCAGGATTTACCGGTGCCCTGGCCACCTTCATAGAGCGGGCCTTCGAGGTTCACGAACGCAACATCCGCGTGGCGGAAGATGCCGGCGAGGCCGTCGCCGACCAGCGAGGCGACATCGATGCCGGGCTTGAGCGCGGGGTTCAGGCCGGCGCCCATGCTGCCCATCATCACGTCGCCGGCCCCGACGATGTCGGTGAGGCGCGGGTCGCCGGGCTTGTAGGTGGTCGAGAGCCAGATTTGCGATTCCGGATAGCGGGTGTCGACGGCGCCGACGCCGGGTTGGAGATGCAGCGCAGGTTGCGCATTGGCGACGACCAAGGGTGGCGCGGGCTTGTCGGCAGGCGGCGGTGCCGGGAGATAGACAATCTTCGGCGGCGGCGCGGGCGTGGGGACGTAGACGATCTGCGGCTTGGGCGGCGGCAGCGCCGGATCGTGCACGATTATGGTTTTCGCCGGCGGTGCCGGGTCGTGAACGATGATGGTCTTGGCGGGCGGCGCGGGATCGTGGACGACAATCGTCTGGGGCGGCGGCGCGGCGGCGACGATGATCTTCGGCGGCGATGGGACGTAGACGGTGCGGATTTCCGGCGGTGCGATGCTGCCGGTGAAAGGCGTGACACCGAGGCGGGCGAGCGATGCCGCGGTCACGGCGTGGTGGTCGAAGGTCGTCAGCTCATTGCTGGGCGCGATGACGGTGCTGCAGCCGGGCACGAGAACGGCGACATGGTTGCAGAACTGGAGCGCCTCGGCGGGCGTGCCAAAGGCAAAGAACAGGCCCTCGATCGCAAGCGGTGCGGCGTGGGCGCGATGCACCAGCGCGCGGCGCCACGGCAGTCCGGCGATGCGGGAGTCGAGTTCGCTGCGCAGCGCGGCGAGGCTGGCATCATCGGGCACGTCGCCGATCGCAGCGCCGAGGACGGGGATGCCGGGCGTGCTGTGCTGCGATGGATTGGCCGGGCGGGCGTTCGCGAACTTCCAATCGTAGCGCCACACCAGCGCGTGGACGACGATCAGCGCAAGGCCGGCGAAGAACAGCGGCACCAGCGCGGCGGACATGAACCAGCCGTACTCGTCCCGGTAGTCCCAGCCGTAGCGACGCGTCATTCGTGCACCCTGCCCCGACCGACTTTGGCGCAACGACATGTGCCAAGTCGAGACGAAGTCATGCCACGGTTAACCGGGAACCGCGATGCTAGGCGCCGAAACGCTCGAGAATCCACGGAACCACGGCATCCATGACCTTTTCGACATCCGGCGCGTCCTTGTGGCCGAAGGGGGGGGTGAAATAATGCTGGGCATCGGGGAATTCGATGAAGGTCTTGTCGGGTGCGGCGACGGCGGCGAACATCGGGGCAGCGTCGGTCTGCGGGAAAATCTCCTGGTCCTTGCCGGCGTTGATGAACAGCGTCGGCGCGGCGATCTTGGGCAAATCGCGCATCTGGCTGGCGTGGCTCGAAAGGCCCGACCAGGTCGAGAGCCAGGCGTGCGGCGTCGCATAGCGCCCGAAGCCGAGAAATTTCCAGTTCATCAGATCGGGACGCGGCGAAAAGATCGAGCCGTAATCGCGTGGGGACGGATCGAGATGGCGATCGACGTAATGCGGGTTCGCCATGGTGCGGTAGATCGTCATCACCGGCTCGAAGGCCTCACGGCGCAGGACGTCGCGGCGGCGCGCCGCGGGAAGCCTGGCGAAGTCGGGATCGGCGTGGAGCTGCTCGGCGCGCGAATTGTCGGCGATCAATTCGTGGGCGATGGCGTCGAGACGCGCGACGCGAGCCAGCTGGGCGGCGCGGTAGCGGGCGATGAAAGCCGGATCGTATTCGCTCCATTGTGCGTCGGAGCCATCGAGCGCTTGCGGCGTGCGGAAGCCGTTGGCCTCGTCGTAGAGATCGAGCGACGGATCGGTCTGGTGCGGATCGGATTCGTCGATCACCGAGGGATCGATGATCTCGTTCATGATGAGCCCCTCGCCCTTGTGCGCGGCGATGTAGATCATCGCGTCGGCGGGGATCATCTCGACATGGTTGAGACGGGTCGGGCGGCCGCCCGGCGTGACGGCGATGCGCGCGCCTTTGCCGGCGACGGCCTGGGATTGGTAGAAGCCATTGAGCGCGCCGCCGCCGGAATTGCCGATCAGCACAATGTTCTGGACACCGCGCCGCTTGAGCTCGGCGACCGAGGAGGCGACGTCGAGCACGATCTCCTCATGCACCGTCGTGGTGTCGTTGTTGGGATTGCGCGTCGTGGCGGCGAGCACCGCGATTCCGGCCTCGACCAGGCGCGGGATCACATAGTGGTGCTGGAAGTCGCCGCGCGGATGCATCACGACGGCGCCGGTCTTAGGCTTGGGCTTCTTGGGGCTGGTCCACAACAATCCGCGATGCTCGCGCCCGTCGGGCGCCTTGAGCAGGAGGCTTTCCACGGCATAATCGGCCGGCGGGCGGCGCATGTTGAACGGCGTCCCCGCCCAGTAGGTTTTCGAAACCAGGTTCATGCGCGGCGCCTTTCGCGGAGGCCGCACTGTGAGGAGCAAAACGGCGATGATCAAGCTCACCTTCTGCCTGATGCGGCTGCCGCATCTGAGCCGCGAGGACTTCCAGGCCTACTGGTTCGAGAACCACGCGCCGCTGGTGGCGCGCCACAAGGAGACCTTACGCATCCGGCGCTATGTCCAAACCCATTCGGGCAGCGACGCGATGAACGCCGGGATCGGCGCCAGCCGCAATGCGCCGCCGATGTTCGACGGCGTGGCGGAGCTGTGGTGGGATTCGTTCGACGACATCATCGCCAATCCGAATCCGGATGCGGCAGCGGCGGGCCTCGAACTCCTCGAAGACGAGCGCAAATTCATCGACCTGCCCCGCTCGCCGCTGTGGTTCGGGGAGGAGAAGGCGATCTTCGGCTAGCTGTCCGCCAAGGCGCCGGCCGGCCGCCTCAGGCCCTGCTGCGCCAGCCCGCGAGCAACAAAGATGTCCCCAGCAGGAGCAGTACGGTGGTGATGAGTTCGAGGTTGGCCGTATCGATATTCGAGCCGCTCCGATTCGGCACCACGGCTGAGGCGTGCACGGCCTCCATGCCGAAATGCGTTTCCGTCCACCGGACCGCCGGCGATGCCAGGTTCTTGCCGAGAATGACGGCAGCAAAGACGAGGACGAATGCCACAACCAGGCTGGAGCGAGATATAAATCGCAGTATCGATCGCATGCAGACCTCCTAGTTGGGCAAATGAGACCAGGCCTGAAACGCCAAGGCGCAGGTGGTGAAGGATGCGGAACCCACCATGGCGTTTCGCATGCCGCGTGAGAAGTTAAACCCCGTAGCGACCGCCCGGTTCCTCTGATTTCGGCAATAGAGGAACACGCGCGCGGTCAAAAATATCAGCAGGAAAGAGCCGACGATGGGCGTAGGCATGCGGGAAATTCGCGTGATGTAATCGCCGCCGTCGTATCGGCAAAGCAGGGCATAAACGAAGAAGAGCAGCAGCCCGGTAGCCGATACGATCGCCGACGCCGAGAGCTCCGGCCCGGCGAACACGTATTCCATCTTGAAGTGGCCGCCCTTCGTCATCCAGTTCGTGCCGATGGCGATCAATGCGCCGCTCAGGATGGTCAACGCGACCACCAGCATCTCGGGCGGCGCGCACATCAGACGCGTCCAATCGCATGTCATCCAAATCGACCGTGCTGGGTTTGGGAAAGACAACGCGCAAAACACAGGTGCAACTTGGGCGGGCATTATTTAGAAAACGGGCGCGAATACAAGCCCTCGCCGGCATTTCTCAAATCTAGACTGATTCCAGCTCGCGGCGTGCCGCGCGCGCAAACGGTGACGCAACTCCTACCGGATCGCCAGGTCTTTTGCCGCCGCCTGCCAGTTCGCCAGGAGGCCGTTGACGCCGGCGGCAGGTGCGGTCTGCGCGACGACGCGGTCGACGTAACCGCGGAAGCCCGAGCCGAAGAAATGGCGGACGGTCGTCCAGGCGACGCGGTGGCCGGGCGATGTCATCGCCGCGCGGAACGCGGCATCGACATTGGCGTAGACCTCGTCATCCATCAGCCCCTGCTGATGCTGCAGATAGGAATCCTCGTAGTTCACGAGCAGTGCCCGCATCAGGCTGATGTAGCGGCGCACATCCGCGGCCGAAACGTCCGGCGAGCCGTCGGCGCAGGCGAGCATGCCGTCACTCCAGTCGAACTCGCCCCAGCGCGTAAGCAGCTCTATGGTGCGCTGGGCGCGGCCCTGCTGAATCAGCGCGCGCGATTGCTTGACGTTCAGATGGGTCTGATACGCGACATAAGCCAGGGAGACGAGCACGGCCAGGCCGCTGACGATGCTTCCGATCGATGCCAGATCCGTCAGACTCATTTTCCACGCCCCGTTTCAGCCGCCATGACGGCGGCGAGTTTGGAGCGTGCCGCGCCCGGGCTCAATGGCGCCGGCAGCGCTCTATTTCGCGGTCTTGCAGTTGAGACTGATCCACGCCTCGACCTGCGGCGGCGGCGACGCCATGGCGGTGAACCGCGACGGGAAATCCACCGTCTGGCCGCATTTTTCCTGGAAGAATTTGTGCGCCAGCGCGCCGACCTTGTCGGCGAAGGCCTGGTCGGAAGCCTTGAAATATTTGATCTGGTTTTGAAACTTCAAGCTCACGCGCTCGACGCCGGGCGCCGAATAGCCCTGGGCATTCAGCGCCGTCTGGAATTGGCGCACGGTCTCCCGCGGCAGCGCGCCCTGGAACTGGAGATAGACGAGCTTGCCGCCATGGCTGAGCTGGCCGGCCAGCGAGGTCAGATCGCTGGCGGTATTCTGAAGCTGCGTATTGGCCGCCACGCCGGGGGTTGCCGCCGACGCGGCGCCGATTTTCGTGGCGAAGCCGCCGAGCTGCTGCTGCGCGAGGACGATCTGCTGCGTCTTCACGTCGAGCTCGCCCTGGAGCTTGAGATTTTCCGCTATGAGCTTGTCCTTAAGCTGCTGCGCGGCAAAGGTGGCCTTGTCCGCGTCGTTGGTCTTCTTTTCGGCATCGTTGAGTTTTTGCTGAGCATTGGCCTGCGCCAGCAGCACGTTGGCGTCGGACAACACGCCCTGGAAATAGACGCCGCCGATCGCCGTGATCACAGCGGCGAGGCCCGACAGGCCGCCCAGCACCACCAGCCAGTTGATGGGCTTGCGCTCGGACGGCTGCCGCAGCGCCGCCGTTTCGGCTTCGAGCTTGCGGATCTCGGCCAGTGCCTTGCGATCCGCGAGGCTGGGCTCGGGTGATGGCTGTTCGGACATGAGGCACCGCCAATAATATTCGGTGATTGCAGTATAATATCTTCCGAGTTCTACGCGATGACTTGGACGATTTCAATCCGATCAGGCGCTGCGCACCGCGGCGATATAGCCGGTGGCGATCAGCGGCAACGCTCCGGCGACGATGTCGACGAGCAGGGCAACGAAGCGGCGCTCGACGCGGTGCTCGTGCGCGGCACGCTCCCAGGACAGGCACAGGATGAGCAGCGGCAGCACGGCGATCAGCGCGATGCCCGAGCCGAAGAGATGCAGCGGCACGTGCTTCAGCTGCATGCGTTCCAGTTGCGTCAGTTGCAGCGTGTAGATGCCGGTGATGAGCTGCACCGCGAGCGCCGCGACGGTGCCGAGCAGCATGTCGGAGCCGACCATGAAGCTGCGCAGCGAGAAGGCGCGCTCGCGGCTGAGATTGACGATGGTCAGCACGAGATAGACGACCACGACCGGCACGACGCACAGGATGATGAATTTGTGGCTGAGGATATTTTCCAGCGTCAAATATGAAAACATCCAGCCCCCCCGGCAACGATGACATCGCACCGAGGATGCCACGCGCGGCACGGCGCGGCAAACCAGCCTACCCCGCCGCGTCTTTCCAGTTTTTGTCCGAGAGTTTGCCGATCCGGCCCGTGGTGGGGCGGAAGGCGCCGACCCTGGCATCCCAACGGTAGAGTTCGGAGACGATGTGCTTGCTGTGCCGCGCCTGTGCCGTGCCGTCGCCGCAATCGGAGTCGCCGGGTTCGGTCTCGATGGTGACGCCGATCAGGATCGAACTGTAAGGCGCGCCGGACGCGGCGCGCGGCACGAAGGTCGCGTCTTGCGAGGTCGCGTAGTTGCAGGCGTGCGAGCCGTAACTGAAGAGCGTCATGACCGGCTTGAATTTGTCGCCGCGCAGGAAGATGGGCGTCGTCATCTCGTAGTTCTGGTTCGAATTGCTGTGCGAACTGAAAGCGACGATGGCGTCAGTGCCCGGTGAGAGCGCGAAAATGCGGCTCATGCCGTTCCACTGGTCGCGGCCGGCGTCGATATAATCGAGGAAGCGCGGCGCCCTGCCATCGAGATCGAAGGCCGCGAGCACGCCGTCGAAGCCGGTGCCGCCGGAATTGCCGTCGGTCATGAGCAAGAGACGGTTGTGACCGTCCTCGCGGATGGTGGCGGTGTCGATGCTCGTGAATGCGATCTGCAGGTCCTGCGGTGGCTTGTCTTCGCTCTGCGCCGGCTTGTCGTCGAGGCCGCGCAGATGCCGCAATGGCCCGCTGTCCCAGCTACCATCGGAATCCTTGGCCATGCCGGGCATGGCGAGCTTCAGCAGAGTCTCATAAGTGAGACCAGGATGGCCGGGGACGGCGGCGGTGACATCTTCGGCAAAGGCCGCGCTTGCATACACACCCGCCACAACCAAACCCGTCATCGCCCGCTTCATGTATCGGGCGGCGCCGGCATTCCTGCCGTAGCGGGCGACGATGGTGCGGAAGATGTCGCCGCCAGCGCTGTCACCTGTTGGTCCTGCCATGAAAAGCACCTCTGTGTCGTGAGGTTAAGGGACGCTTTGCGTAAGGTTCCAGGGTCAGTCTTCGTTCGGATTAAACTCGCCTTCAACAGCACCTGGGGCGTTTGCCGGACGTACCGGCCGCATATCGACGGCAACGGATATCCGGGGGGCATCGCTGCGCGTCGGAACGACGTCGTGGAAAAAATGCGACGGGAAGAGCACCAGCCAACCGGCGACTGGCTTGATGTGGCGCGTTCCCCAGCAGGGGATATGGCCGCCGGTATAGGTCTCGCACTTTCCTACGGCCAGAGAGCCGCGTTCATCGCCGGCCTCGCGGACACTGTCCGGCACCACCACGTGATAAACGCCGGAGATGTAAGCTTGGGCGTGAACGTGTTCGCCGTTCCGCCCGTCCTGGCGCAACACCACATTCGAGGTGAACAGCCGGGCCTGCTCCGGCGGCGGCGGCTGGACACGGTCCAATCCCCGCTGCGCCGTTTCGCCGGCATAGGCTTCCATGGCCGCGCGCGCGAAGGCGTAGAGCGCGAGCAAGGCGGGGCTGCGCGATGTCGACGGCTCATAGCGCAGGTCGAGACCCTCGCGCGACACCGAAGCCGGCGTGGGATCGGCCAGTATCTCTTGCGCCAGCGCGGCGTTAAACTGCGTGATCGTATCGAAAGGCGGCGGCACGGGCATAGGCACGCGCGCGACATGGCGATCGAGGTCGACGATCTCCAGCGCGTCCTCGGTTCGGCCGAGCCGGCTGAAGGCGATGGCGCGGTGCGCGCGGATCAACGCTGTGTCGCGGCAATAGGGCGACAGCGAGTCGCAAAATTCGAGCAACAGCCCGCCGTCGGGATCGCGCGCGAGTGGCGCGAGCAACGCTTTGACCGACGCCAAATCGCGGTCGTCAAGTTTCATGGCCGAGAGAAAAGCGAGCCGCGCCTCATCCGAACGCCGCAATGCGCGCAACGCGACGCCGCGCTGATAGCATATCGCCGCTGCGGGGACCGCGGCCCGATCACATGCCGCCAAAGCAGCATTAGGCTCGCCCAGTTTCGTGTACAGGCGAGCAAGGCTGGCCCAAGCGGAGAAGTCTTCCGGCGCCAGCGTAGCGGCGATTTCGAGCGCCTCGACGGCGCCCCGCAGATCGCCACGCCGGTCGAGTGCGTCGCCGAGTTGCTGCCGCAGCAACGGATTGCGCGGGCCGGCTTCAATCGCCCGGTTCAGCAGCGCGATCCGCACATCGATCGGCACGACGAGCGACGGTTCGGATTCGAGCCAGCGCATCGGCTGCATCAGATATCCGCGTAGCAGCGCACTTCTTCGTCCGCGCCCGGCGTGGTCAGCGCACCGTAACGGGCGGGGCCGACATTCTTGGCGTAACGCGCAAGCACGCCGGAGCGGAACGACGGGGCTTTCGGTTTCCACGCCTTGCGCCGTTCGGCGAATTCGGCGGCGCTGAGCGCGACGTCCATCGTGCCCTTGTCGGCATCGATGGTGATGATGTCGCCGTCCTTGAGCAGGCCGATGGGGCCGCCGTCCATCGCTTCGGGTCCGATATGGCCGACGCACAGGCCGCGCGTCGCGCCGCTGAAGCGTCCATCGGTGATCAGCGCGATGTTCTCGACGCCTTGGCCGTAGATCGCGGCGGTAGTCGACAGCATCTCGCGCATGCCGGGGCCGCCCTTGGGGCCTTCGTAGCGGATGACGATGACATCGCCTTCCTTGTAGTCACGGCGCTGCACGGCGTCGAACGCATCTTCCTCGCAATCGAACACGCGCGCGGGGCCTTTGTGATGGGTGTGCTTGAGGCCGGCGACCTTCACAATGCCGCCATCGGGCGCCAGATTGCCCTTGAGGCCGACGACGCCGCCGGTCGGCGCCAGCGCATGCGCCACGTCGCGCATCACTTTCTGGTCGGGATTGAATTTCACGTCTTTCAAATTCTCGGCGATGGTCTTGCCGGTGACCGTCATGCAGTCGCCGTGCAGGAAGCCACCATCGAGCAGAGCGCGCATCAGCATGGGCACGCCGCCGGCCTCCCACATGTCCTTGGCGACGAACTGGCCGCCGGGCTTGAGCGAAGCCAGATAGGGCGTCGAGCGGAAGATTTCCGCCACGTCGAACAGGTCGAACTTGATGCCGGCCTCGTTGGCCATGGCGGGCAGATGCAGCGCCGCATTGGTCGAGCCGCCGGTGGCGGCGACGATGCGGGCGGCGTTCTCGAACGCCTTGCGGGTGCAGATGTCACGCGGGCGGATGTTCTTCGCAAGCAGGTTCATCACCGCTTCGCCGGCCTTCAGCGCGAAGTCGTCGCGGGCGAGAATCTCCGCCGGCGGGCCGGAGGAATATGGCAGCGCCAGGCCGATGGCCTCGGCGACGCAGGCCATGGTGTTGGCGGTGAACTGGCCGCCGCAGGCGCCGGCGCCGGGGCACGCGACGCGCTCGAGTTCGGTGAGATCGCAGGCTGCCATCTTGCCCGCGCTGAACTGGCCGACGCCTTCGAACAGGTCGACCACGGTCACGTCCTTGCCCTTGAAGCGGCCGGGCATGATCGAGCCGCCATAGAGGAAGACGCTCGGCACGTTGAGGCGCAGCATCGACATCATCATGCCGGGGAGAGACTTGTCGCAGCCGGCGATGCCGACCAGCGCGTCGTAGCAATGGCCGCGCATGGTGAGTTCGACGCTGTCGGCGATCACCTCGCGGCTGACGAGCGACGACTTCATGCCCTCATGGCCCATCGCGATGCCGTCGGTGACGGTGATGGTGCAGAACTCGCGCGGCGTGCCGCCGGCTTCCTTCACGCCCTTCTTGGCGGACTGCGCCTGGCGCATCAGCGCGATGTTGCAGGGCGCGGCCTCGTTCCAGCACGACGCGACGCCGACGAAAGGCTGGTGGATCTCGGCCTCGGTCAGGCCCATCGCGTAGTAATAGGAGCGGTGCGGCGCGCGCTCCGGTCCTTCGGTCACGTGGCGGGAGGGTAGTCTGGATTTGTCGAAGCGGTTGGTCATTTGCTGCTCGCGCGTGCGGTCTGGGGCAAGATAATTGTCCCCTTCCCTTAATTCATGGCGCGCGCCGCGCAAGGGCCGTTAGCGCCGGGCACGCCCGCGTGGGCGCAATTGCGGCAATTTGGCCAACAGATTTGAATTATTCCAAACTTTCGGTCTCCGCCCAGCGCGACCGTGCCAACCTCTTCCTTGACTGACGCGCGTAGCCTCGAAACGCTGCGATCTTGAGACCAGGGGCCGCCTACGATGACGACCGAGACCCTCGAAGAGCGAGACCTGCGTTATCTCGCGTTCATCAGCTACAACCGTTCCGACCGCGTGGCAGCGGTATCGCTCCAGCGTAAGCTCGAGCGCTTTGTGCTGCCCGCGGCGCTTCGCTTGGTGAAGCCGGGCGCGCGATACAACGCGCGGCCGCTTAAATCAATCTTCCGCGACGAGGACGAGCTCGTACCGGGCCACGACCTGGCACAAAAGGTCCGCGACGCGCTGGCGCAATCGAAATACCTCATCGTTATCTGCAGCCCGGCATCCGCAAACAGCCGTTGGGTCGAGCAGGAGGTCTGTGAATTCCTCGCTTTGGGCGACGGACGCAACGTGCTGGCGGTCGTGGTGTCCGGAAACCCCTATGCGCAGAAGAACGGTTTCGATCCCGCCAGCGAGTGCCTGGCGCCCGCGCTGCGCGCGGTCGAACCGCTGTGGATCGACTGGCGTACGCAGCAGAGCGAATCGCGTACCAACTTCCTGCGCATCGTCGCGGCCCTATTGTCTCTGCAATCGCTCGACGACCTCATCCAGCGCGACACGTGGCGACGGCGGCGCCAGACTATCGCAGGCTTTGCGGCCGGCGCGCTCCTCCTGCTGGGCACGTCCGCCGGCGCGGTAGCTTACACGGCGGCGCGCCAGGATGCGGCCGCGACCAGGGCGCAAACGCTGATCGAAGCGTCGGGACGGGCTTCCGACGACGGCGACTACGAGCGCGCGGCGCGCCTCGCACTTGTCGGGCTCAAATACCACCGCACGGCGGCCGGCGAAGCCGCGCTGCGCCGCGCGGTAGCGAACGACGCCAGGATGGGCCTGCCGATCCAGACTGGGACCGGCGCGGTCAAGGTCGTCAGGATATCTCCCGACGGCAAAACCATTGCCGCCGGCACGGAAGACGGCCGCTTGCGGCTCTATGATCTGAAGACACGCAAGCCACTGGGCCGCGAGCTGCGTTTCAAGGACGCCGTGACGGACGAGACCTTCTCGTCCAGCGGGCGGCTTCTGGCCGGCGCCACGCAGAACGTGCTTAGCGTAATGAACGTCGCCACCGGCGCAGCGATCGCCGTGCAGAAAATCGGTAAAGATGCGAATTTCGACGCTGTGGCGGTCTCCCCGGACGAGTCGATGATCGCGGCGAGCGACGGGTACGGCACGATGCGCATCTGGCGGCGCAGTACGGACGGTTACGCGCTGAGTTCGGTCACCATCGATCCCAAAGGTACGTATGTCGCGCATCTCGAATTTTCGGCGGACAGCAAGCAGCTCATCGTCATCGACCAGATCGGAACCCTTACACGATGGAATCCGCTGGACGGCAAGGTGATGGGCAAGCTGCAGCTTCAGACCTCGACGACGGTGAGCTGTGCCGCGTTCTCGCCGCGGCAGGACACGATCGTCACGGGCCTGTGCAACGGATTGCTGGAAGTGTGGAACGCGGCGACCGGAATACAGATCGGCAGCCCCCTTGTCGCGCACAACGGGCAAGTCACCGCCCTCGCCTTCTCCGCCGACGGCCGGTTTTTCGCCAGCGGCGGCGTCGACCGCAGAGTGCGTCTCTGGCCGGCGCGGCAGGGACCGTCGTTCACACCTTCACCGGCGCTTCTCGGCCATAACGCCGATATCACCGCGCTGGCCTTTGCACCCAGCGGCGAGATGCTGGTGAGCGGCGCGTCGGATGGGGAATTGCGCGTCTGGAACGTGACCGCGGCGGTTAGCGCGCCGCCTGCCCCGTTCAGCGAACATGCTGCACCGGCCCCCGATGCGGGGCCGCCCGCCGCCCGGCCCGTTCAGCTCAGCGCGAATGGGTATGTCGTGACCTACGAGCCTAGTCAGGCTGCACGTCTGACTGTGGCGGCCCAGACGGGTGGACGGCCTGCCTTGCTCAGCCAAGGACGACCGCTCGCGGCGCGCGGGCAGGCGCTCGCGCTCTCCCCGCAAGGCACGTCCGCCATCGCACTGTTCGCCGACGGCACGCTCGTGCAATGGCGAACCCGCGATGGCATCGCACTCGCCAGCACCAGGCTCAACAGCTCGTTCCGCTACGCCCATATGGCGATATCGCAGGACGGCCGCGCGATCGTGATCGTCGACCGGTCGGGTCATCTCGATGTCTGGAGACCGCACGAACGCCAACTTGTGCGGACCGCAATACCGGGCGCCGGCGCGGAAAAGGTTGAGATTTCGAATGGCGGCGTCGTAGTGCTCGCCTTCGCCGACGGATCGATCCGTGCCTGGAACGGTGAAGCAACCGTCGGACCGATCGCGCCGCCCGATCGCCCGGCGTCGGACGGCATCTTTGGCCAATCGGTGAGGTGGATGATTCTTTCCGGCGATGGCACTCGGCTCGCTAGCTGGTACGACAACGGGATGTTTCGCATCTGGAATATTAAGGACGGCGGCAATGTCGCCGGCTTCACCGCCGAACCGATCGACTCCACGTTCAGCGACGCGAGCTTCTCTCCCGACAGCCGATTTCTGGTGCTGCGGACGCTCGACTGGCTCGATCTGTGGGACGCGCAACTGGGAACGGTGATCGCACGTTACCGATCAAATGCCATCTACCAGACGGAAAACGCGCGCTTCGTCTCCGACGGCTCGGTGATCGCGGTGACCGGCGAGAGCCTCAACGGAACCCAGACGCGCCTGTGGAATATCGCGCCGCTGCTGCTGACGGGGACCGCGCTGTCGGACTATGCCTGCAGCCACCTGCTCGCAGGCGGGCTCTCGCGGATCCGCGATGACGAATTCGCGACGGAGGCGGCGTTGGACAGAACCGGCGATACCGACGCCTGCGCGGAAAACCCGCAACAACTCGCCGTTGCACGCTAGGAGAATTCTGAGCCGGATCAGACTTTCGGCATCGCCAGCGGTGGCGGTTCTTCCGGGCGGGCGAGGTCGGTGGCGGCATCGTTCTGGGTTGGCTCGGGGGCGGGCTCGTGCACTTCGACCGCCGGCGGCTTGACCGATTTGAACCCGAGGGCGTGATACGCGTCCTCGCCCTCGCGGCCGAGCACGGCGCGGACACGGATGTCGCGCTGGGGGAACGGTATCTCGATGTTCGCGGCGCGCAGCGCGTCGTCGATCGCCCAGGTGTAGGCGGCGCGCATCGCGGCGGGGCGTTTGACCGCTTCGAGGCGCGGCCAGACGACCAGCTCGAAGTTCAGCGCGCTGTCGCCGAAGCTGACGAGCCACACTTGGGTGCGGCGGGCGTCGGATTCGGGCAGCGTGAAGTCGATCTCGCGCGCGGCTTTCAGAACGACCTCGCGCACCAGCGTCTTGTCGGCGCCATAGGCGACGGAGAACGGGATGTGGATGCGGCTGGTCTGGCCTTGATAGGTCCAGTTGAGGAAACGCTCCTCGATCAGGCGCGAATTGGGGACGAAGACGTCGAGATTGTCGTTGGTGCGGATATGGGTGGCGCGGGCGCCGATCTCGTAGACCAGGCCGCGCACGCCGTTGGCGCCGGGCAGCTCGACATAGTCGCCGACGTTCACGATGTTGTCGAACAGCAGCACAAGGCCGGAGACGAACTCCTTCACCACGCCCTGCAGGCCGAGGCCGACACCGACGCCGAGCGCGCCGGCAAACACCGCGAGCGAGCTTAGATTGATGCCGATGGTCGAGAGCGCGAACAGGATGCCGAACACGGCGATGCCGTAGCCGGTGAACTTCTCCAGGATGTAGAGCGCGGTGCCGCCGTCGCGCATCCGCCGGCGCAGTCGTGCCAGCAGCCGGACCGCGAGACGCGAGGCGAGGAGCGAAGCAACGATGATCGCGACGACCAGCAGCAGGCCGCTCAGTGTAATCGGCGCGCCGCCGATCTGGGCGAAGGGCGTGGTCAGCAGACCGGTAAATTCGGAGAATGGGTTGGCCATGGCGGCATTCTCTATGGATTCGGCGGAAAAACTTAGTTTGGAATAATTCTAGACGGCGATAGGCATTCAGTTTAGAATGGTTCCAGATATCCGAGGAGCGCCCCATGGCCAACGACCCCAGCCAAGATAACGCGGAAACTGCCGGCAAGTGCCCGGTCATGCATGGCGGGCCCCCTGCCCGGTCGAACAAGGATTGGTGGCCGGATCAACTCGACATTTCGCGGCTGCATGCGAAGTCGCCGTCCGCCGATCCGATGGGCGCTGGTTTCGACTATGCCAAGGCATTCAAGAGTCTCGATCTCGATGCGGTGATCAAGGATTTGCATGCGCTTATGACGGACTCGCAGCCGTGGTGGCCGGCGGATTTCGGACATTACGGCGGCCTCTTCATTCGCCTGGCGTGGCACAGCGCGGGCACATATCGCATCGCGGACGGGCGCGGCGGCGCCGGCGGCGGGCAACAGCGTTTCGCGCCGCTCAACTCGTGGCCCGACAACGCCAACCTCGACAAGGCGCGGCGCCTGCTGTGGCCGATCAAGCAGAAATACGGCAACAAGATCTCGTGGGCCGATCTGTTCGTGCTGGTCGGCAACGTCGCCCTCGAGTCGATGGGCTTCAAGACCTTCGGCTTCGCCGGCGGCCGCGCCGACACCTGGGAGCCGGAAGAGCTTTACTGGGGACCGGAAGGCACATGGCTCGGCGACGAGCGCTATAGTGGCGAGCGCGAACTCGATCATCCGCTCGGTGCGGTGCAGATGGGGCTGATCTACGTCAATCCGGAAGGGCCGAACGGCAATCCCGATCCGGTGCTGTCGGCGCGCGACATCCGCGAGACCTTCGCGCGCATGGCGATGGACGATGAAGAGACCGTCGCGCTGATCGCGGGCGGTCACACTTTCGGCAAGACGCATGGCGCGGGCGATCCGTCGCTGATCGGGCCGGAGCCGGAAGGCGGCGCGATCGAGGACCAGGGCCTGGGCTGGAAGAGCGCACACGGCAAGGGCCATGGCGCCGACGCGATCACCGGCGGGCCGGAGGTGACGTGGTCGCAGACGCCGACGAAATGGAGCAACCACTTCTTCGACAATCTGTTCAAGCACGAATGGGAGCTGAACAAGAGCCCGGCGGGCGCGCAGCAATGGACTGCGAAAGGCGCCGCGGCGACGATTCCCGATGCCTACGATCCGGCGAAGAAACATGTGCCAACGATGCTGACGTCCGATCTGGCGCTGCGCTTTGACCCGGCCTACGAGAAAATCTCGCGACGGTTTTATGAGCATCCGGAGCAGTTCGCCGCTGCGTTCGCGCGCGCCTGGTTCAAGCTCACGCATCGCGACATGGGGCCGGTGGCGCGCTATCTCGGGCCACTGGTGCCGAAAGAGACGCTGATCTGGCAGGATCCCGTTCCGAAGGCGGATTACAAGACCATCGACGCGGCGGATGTCGACTCGCTGAAGGCGCGCATTCTGTCGCTCGGGCTGTCGGTTCCGGAGCTGGTGGCGACGGCGTGGGCTTCGGCCTCGACCTTCCGCGGCTCGGACAAGCGCGGCGGCGCCAATGGTGCGCGCGTTCGTTTGGCGCCGCAGAAGGATTGGGCGGTCAACCAGCCCCAGCAGCTCGCGGCGGTGCTCGACAAGCTCGCGATGATCCAGAAGAACTTCAATGCGTCGGGAGCGGGCGGCAAGAAGGTTTCGCTGGCCGATCTGATCGTGCTCGGCGGCGCTGCGGCGGTGGAGAAGGCGGCGAAGGATGCCGGGATCGACGTGAAGGTGCCGTTCGCGCCGGGCCGCACCGATGCGACGCAGGAGCAGACCGATGCGCATTCTTTCGCGCCGCTCGAGCCGCGCGCCGACGGCTTCCGCAACTATCTCGGCGGCAAGCAATTCCTGGCGCCGGAAGAAGCGCTGATCGACAAGGCGCAGTTGCTGACGCTGACGGCGCCGGAGATGACGGTGCTGGTCGGCGGGTTGCGGGTGTTGGGCGCCAATGCCGGCGGGTCGCAGCATGGCGTGTTCACGGCCAGGCCGGGGGCGCTGAGCAACGACTTCTTCGTCAACCTGCTCGACATGAATACCGAGTGGCGCAAGGCCGGCGCGGAGGGCATGTATGAGGGCCATGACCGCGAAAGCAACGTGGTCAAATGGACCGGCACGCGCGTCGATCTCATCTTCGGATCGCATGCCCAACTGCGCGCGATCGCGGAGGTCTATGCCAGCGCCGACGCCAGGGAGAAATTCGCCCGGGATTTCGTGGCCGCTTGGAACAAGGTGATGAATGCCGACCGCTTCGATCTTGCCTGAGCGGCCGGACACATCACGAACGCGCGATTAATTCCGGCGCCCTTGAAACCGACGCCGGGCTTCCCAAGTTAGTAGATGTGAGTTCTGACCGGCCGGGCGCTCCCCCCTCGCACTTCGGCCGGACAAAGCGCCCAGGCGCCGCGAAGGTCCCCCCACCTCGCTCCGCCTGGGCAGCTTTTTCCCCTCAGCAATATTCGTATTCGAGCCCGTAACGCAGCCAGAGCGCGGGCAGTTGCGGCGCGATATCGCGCAGGTTGAGGCCGGGATGCGCGCCGAGCAGCGCGGCGATCTCGCGGAAATAATTCTCGAAGCCGCCCGGCGAATAGGTGAAGACGACGCGCGCCGGCATGTCGCCGGGGTTCGACCATGCGAACGGGCAATAGGCGGGGACGCGGATGGTGGCGCCGCGCTGCAGAACCTCATCGTGGTCGGCAAGACGCACGGTCAGCGCACCGTCGAGCACCGTGCCGGTCCAGCTTTCGCGCGTGTGCCAGTGCAGCCGCCGTGGCGCGGCCAGATGCGGCGCCAGATCATAGGCGACGATACCTTCGCCAATGCTCTCGAAATCGTGTTGCGCGACGCCGGCGCACCAGGAATCGCGCAGGATCGTGACGCGGCTGGGGCCGATGCGCAGCGCGGCATCGTCGGGAAAAACGGTCGCGGCGGGCGCGCGTTTCGGCAGGTTGGTCATCGAGATGAGTCACGGCGGCGATCTGCGGATGAAATTGCGCAGGCGCGCGCTGCAACTCAACTAAAGTTGTCGTGAGGCTGCACACGAAAACGTTTGTGGAATCCGCTAGTGAAAAAATTCAGTAGCGTTCAGTCCTTGTGCTCATAGGCGCGCAGGCCACTCGCATCGCGCACCAGCACGTCGCCATCACGCATCGTGCGATAGGGCAGCGCCTGGTCGAGGAGATAGGCGGTTGCCTCATCGGCCGCCGCGGACTCCGGATGATCGGATTCGTAGTGCGGCACGAGATGGACGGCGATGAGATTGAGGCCCTCCCATATGGGCGCGGGGTCGTAGCCTTCGGCGAGCACATTGGGATCGTCCATCAATTCGATGCCGCGCAGATCGGGGCCGGCGACGATGGCGCCGGCGCTCCAGCCGGCATAGACGAGCTTGTCCGCGAGGATGCGTTCGACGCCGACGCGGTCGAAGCCGCTCTGCCGCATCGCACGGCGCAAGAGGAACGTGTTGCCGCCCGTCGCCCAGATGGCATCGAGGCCACCCAGCGCCTCGGCGAGGCGTTCCGGCGCGCCAAAATAGCGGCGCAAATCGAGATCGGCGGCGTCGAAGCCGTGGGCGCGCAATTCGGCGATGGGATCGTGGATTGTGCGGGCGTAGCCGTCGCGGTCGACCTGCGGGATGGCGTCGAGGGCGTTGGCGATCACGCCGATTCGGGCGCCCTGCCCGGCCATGCCCAGGAAGACATCGAAACGGTCGCCGAAGCGGTAGGAGGAAAGATAAAGACGCATGGCCTTGAACGGAGCGGATTGCGCGACACATGACAAGGTGGGCGGCGGCGATGCAAGCCGCGCACGAGGGGCAGGACGCATGGCAGGCAAGCTGAGCCGCGGAGACCGGATTGCGGTGCGTCCGCTGACCACGGCGTTCGGGCCACTGATCGCGCTGCCCGATGCGGCGCGGCTGACGCATCTGCAATTCCGGCGCTTTGCCGGCTGCCCGATCTGCAATCTCCATCTGCGGTCTTTCACCCGGCGCATCGTCGAGATCGCGGCGGCGGGGATCGCGGAGGTCGTGGTGTTCCATTCGACAGCGGAGGAGATGCGGCGCTACGAGGCCGATTTGCCCTTCGCGGTGATCGGCGATCCGGACTTCAAGCTCTACCGCGAATTCGGCGTCGAGGCGGCGCCGCGCGCGCTCGCCAACCCGCGCGCGATCCTCGCGATCGCGCGCACGCTGGTGCCGGTAGCGGCGCAGTTGCTGCGCACCGGCCGGCTGGCGGCGAATTTGAACCCGCATGGCGGACGGCTCGGCCTGCCGGCGGATTTCCTCATCGCGCCCAGCGGGCTGGTGGTCGCGGCCAAGTATGGCGAGCACGCGGACGATCAGTGGAACGTGGACGAACTGCTGGAGCTGACGCGATAAACCTCGCTGTCATCTGCGTCCGGGCGGCGCGATTGACATCGTCCCCTGTGGCACGCTTCAGTCGCGCATCTGTCGGGGGGATTTCATGAAACGCTATGTTGTGCTGGCGCTCGGCCTGCTGGCCGGGGGCTGTGTCGACGTCAACGCGCCGCTATATGTCGCCGCGCCGCCGGCGCCGGATCACAAGGCGGTTCTCTATATCTATCGCGTATCGGGACTTGCCGGCGCGACGGGCAACGCGGCCTTCGTGATCGACGGCGTGCCGCTCGTCCATTTGCCGATGCAGGGCTACACCTATGTCTATCTTTCGCCGGGGCATCATGTCGTCGATCAGAGTTGGCCGGTGATCGGCAATTTGACACTGACGCGCGGCACCTCGCTCGGCGTCGATGTCGCGGCCGACCAGAGCTATTACATCCGGTTCTCGACCGCCTGGGGCCTCGCCGCCGGATACACGCTGAGCTCGACGAGCTGGCAAATGGATCAGGTCAGGCCGCCCGAGGCGACCGGCGACCTGGCAACCATGCACTTCGCGCCCGCCGATCCTTCGACCGCCGGAAAGTTCTAAGCCAGCTGCGAAATCGCCTCGGTCAGCCGCGCCGCCAGCGCCGTCGCGTCCGCGTGTTTCTCGCGCTGCTCGGTCAGCACGTCTTCCGGCGCCTTGGCGACGAACTGCGCGTTACCAAGCTTGGCGTCGAAACGGGCGATCTCGTCGTTGGCTTTCTTGAGGTCCTTTTCGAGGCGCGCGCGCTCCTTGGCGAAGTCGATGACGTCGCCGAGGGGAAGGCCGACCGTCGCTTCTTCCAGAACAAATCGTGCCGACCCCTTTGGAATCGCGTCCGCAACATCTACCGAGGCCAAGCGGCCAAGCGTGAGAATAACTTCACGGTTGCGCTCGAGTCGCCCCTTGCTGCCGGCATTGGCATCTTTCAGGACGAGCGCGATTTTCGCCGACGGCGGCACGTTCATCTCAGCGCGAACGGACCGCACGCCCTTGATAGCTTCCATTACCCAAGCCATTTCGGCCCAAGCAACGTCGATATCTGGCGGAGTTTGGACACTCGGCCATTCGGCCTCTATCAACAATGATTGACGCGGAATATTGCCTTCTGCCGTGCGAGCCCAAAGCTCCTCAGTTATGTAAGGCATGAAGGGATGCAGGATTTTGAGGAGCTGATCGCGAGCCCAAGCTGCAGTGGCACGCGTCTCTTTTTTTGCCGAATCATCGGCACCGTTGAAGATCGGCTTCGCGAATTCCAAATACCAATCGCAGAATACATCGTACACGAAATGATAAACCGTGGCCGATGCTTCATTAAATTTCAGCGCCACGATTTGCGCAGTGACATCTTTGGCAGCGTTGGCGGTCTCGGCGACGATCCATTTGTTGACTGTCAGCGAGACTTTGGATGAATCGAAGTCCGGCACGGTCACGCAGCCGTTCATCTCGCAGAAGCGGGCGGCGTTCCACAGCTTGGTCGCAAAGTTGCGGTTGGGCTCGACGCGGGAGGGGCCGATGCGCATGTCGCGCCCCGTGCCGGCGGCGAGCGCCAGCGTGAAGCGCAGCGCGTCGGCGCCATATTCCTCGACGAGGTCGATCGGGTCGACGACGTTGCCCTTGGTCTTGGACATCTTGGCGCCGGCTTCGTCCAGCACGCGGGTGTGGATGAAGACGGTGTGGAACGGCACTTCGTCCATGAAGTGCAGCCCCATCATCATCATGCGGGCGACCCAGAAGAAGATGATGTCGAAGCCGGTCACGAGAACGGAGGTCGGATAGTAACGCTTCAACTCCGGCGTCTTGTCCGGCCAGCCGAGCGTCGAGAACGGCCACAGTGCCGACGAGAACCAGGTGTCGAGAACGTCCGTGTCGCGCCGGATTGTTATATGAGTGATCGAATTTGGGTCATACGCCCCGTTTTCGGGCGCGACTAACGCAATCGTGTCCGTCACTACTTCCTTCAGGTTGGGCGCGTAAGGCTCACCGTTGGGAAG
>DATAZZ010000005.1:0-1647 GCA_036271735.1 Rhizomicrobium sp. | reverse complement strand
CGGCGCATGTCGCCGGCGGAGAACACGTTGGGCCGCGAGGTCTGGTAGTCCGCGGTGTTGGCGCGCACGTTACCGCGCTGGTCGAGGTCGACGCCAAGGGTCTTCAGCAGGCCTTCGTGCACCGGATGCACGAAGCCCATTGCCAGCAGCACCAGTTCGGCATCGAGATCGAACTCGCTGCCGGCGATCGGCTTGAACTTGTCGTCGACCTGCACGCAGTGCAGCTTTGCCACCTTGCCGTCGCCGCCGGTGAATTTCTGCGTCAACACCGCGAACTCGCGCCGCGCGCCTTCGGCCTGGCTCGACGACGTCCGCATCTTCAGCGGCCAGTTCGGCCAGGTCAGCGCCTTGTCCTCGTGCTCGGGCGGAGCCGGCATGATCTCGAGCTGCGTGACCGATTTGGCGCCTTGCCGGAACGAGGTGCCGATGCAGTCCGAGCCGGTGTCGCCGCCGCCGATCACCACCACATGCTTGTCGCCGGCGAGGATCTCGGCGGCGTTGCCGAGTGGCTCGCTGGAGACGCGGCGGTTCTGCTGCGGCAGGAAATCCATCGCGTAGTGAATGCCGGCTAGGTCGCGGCCCGGGATCAGCAGGTCACGCGGGGCTTCCGCGCCGCCGGTCAGCGCCAGCGCGTCATAATGGTTGAGCATCTCGCGCGGATCGATCGCACCCGGAGCCGTGCCGCCGACAGGATTGCCGTAGTGGAAGGTGACACCTTCGCCTTCCATCTGCGTCACGCGGCGGTCGATGACGTGCTTTTCCATCTTGAAGTCGGGAATGCCATATCGAAGCAGGCCGCCGGCCTTGGCGAATTTCTCGAATACATGAACCTCGTGGCCGGCGCGCGCGAGTTGCTGCGCGCAGGCAAGGCCCGCGGGCCCCGAGCCGATCACGGCGATCTTCTTGCCGGTCTTTTGCGAGGATATCTCCGGCTTCAGCCAGCCATTGTCCCAGGCGCGGTCGACGATCGCACATTCGACGGTCTTGATGGTGACCGGGTTGTCGTCGATGTTCAGCGTGCAGGAAGCTTCGCACGGCGCGGGGCAGATGCGGCCGGTGAATTCAGGGAAATTGTTGGTCGAGTGCAGGTTGCGCGAGGCTTCCTGCCAGTTGCCTTGATAGACCAGATCGTTGAAGTCGGGGATCTGGTTGTTGACCGGGCAGCCCGGCGTGCCCGGCGCCACCGCGCCGGTGCCGTGGCAATACGGAATGCCGCAATTCATGCAGCGCGCCGCCTGGTCGCGGGTCTCCTTCTCGCTCAAGGGAACGACGAATTCCTCGAAATGCTTCAAGCGCTCGGCGACCGGCGCGTACTTGCGATCGTGACGTTCGATCTCGAGAAAACCTGTAATCTTGCCCATTACACCCGACGCCTCTTAAAGCTCTAATTCCCCTCATCCTGAGGAGCGGCCGCTTGGCCGCGTCTCGAAGGATGGGCAGCATATTCTGCCCTCATGGTTCGAGACGGCGCAAGCGCGCCCCCTCACCATGAGGCTTGTTATTCACGCCCCGATCGCGATTTTCGGTTCGGCGTCGGCGTTGGCCTTCATTTCCTTGAGCGCGCGGCGGTACTCCACCGGCATCACCTTGCGGAATTTCGGCAGCCAATTCTTCCAGTTCGCGAGGATGTCGGCGGCGCGCTTCGAT
>DATAZZ010000004.1:0-52483 GCA_036271735.1 Rhizomicrobium sp. | reverse complement strand
GATTCAGCCCTTATCATGCGGGCTCGAATCAGGGAACTCACGCGCCGGCGGCGCGGGTCGAGAGAGAGCGATCGATGGCCTCTTATGCGTTGCGCCGCGTTCTGGGCGCCATCCCGACGCTGCTGATCATTGTCACCCTCGCATTCTTCATGATGCGCCTGGCGCCAGGCGGACCGTTCGACAGCCAGCGCCATTTGCCCGCGGAGATCGAGCGCAACGTCGAGGCGGCGTACAATCTCGACAAGCCGGTCTACGAGCAATATTTCCTCTATCTCGGCCGGCTGGCGCATGGCGACCTCGGCCCGTCCTACAAGAACAAGGACTTCACGGTCACCGAGATGATCGCCGACGGCCTTCCCGTCAGCGCCAAGCTCGGTGTCTCGGCCATCCTGCTCGCGCTGATGATCGGGGTGACGCTTGGAACCTTCGCCGCCCTGCGCCAGAACAAGGCCACGGATTATGCCGTGATGTCGCTCGCCATGGTGGGCATCACCATTCCGACCTTCGTCATGGCGCCGATCCTGACGCTGATCTTCGGCGTCTATGGCGTCAGCCTGTTCGGCTATGACATCTCGCTGCCGGTCGGCGGCTGGAACGGCGGCGCGCTGCGCAACATGATCCTGCCGGTGATCGTCCTGTCGCTGCCGCAGATCGCGGTGATCGCGCGGCTGACGCGCGGCAGCATGGTCGAGGTGCTGCACTCCAACTATGTGCGCACCGCCCGCGCCAAGGGCCTGTCGAGCTTCATGGTGGTGACGCGGCACGCGCTGCGGGCCGCCATCTTGCCGCTGGTCTCCTATCTCGGTCCCGCCATCGCGGGCATCCTGACCGGCTCGCTGGTCGTCGAGCAGATCTTCGGCATTCCGGGTATCGGGCGCTATTTCGTGCAAGGGGCGCTCAACCGCGACTACACGCTGGTGCTGGGCGTGCTGATCTACTACGCGACCTTCGTGATCCTGCTGAACCTTCTCGCCGACATCCTTTACGCGGTGCTCGACCCGCGCGTCAGGTACGCCCGATGAGCTTGCCGTTCACCACCGAGAAACTCGACCGCACCGAAGAGATCATGGAACGGGCGCTGGACGTGCGCGGCCGCAGCCTGTGGGACAACGCGCGCCGCCGCCTGTTCCGCAACCGCGCCGCCGTGGTCAGCATCGTGATCCTCAGCCTGATCGCGCTGGCCGCCGTGATCGGCCCGGTCTTCCTCGCCTATTCCTACGATTACATCGACTATTCCGTGGTCTCCTGCGCCCCCGACTGGTGGCCGGATACCTCGGTGCTGTGCAATGCCGGCGGCACGCACTGGTTCGGCACGGATTCCGTCGGGCGCGACCTTCTGGTCCGCACGCTCTACGGTGCGCGCGTCAGCCTCGCGGTCGGCCTGATCGCCACGCTGGTCAGCCTCGTCATCGGCGTCGTCTATGGCGCCACCGCCGGCTATATCGGCGGACGCCTCGACGAGCTGATGATGCGCTTCGTCGACGTGCTCTATTCGATCCCCTATATCTTCCTGGTCATCATCCTGATGGTGATCTTCAACCGCAATTTCTTCCTCCTGTTCGTCGCGATCGGCGCGGTCGAGTGGCTGACCATGGCGCGGATCGTGCGCGGCCAGACGCTGTCGCTCAAGCAGAAAGAGTTCATCGAGGCGGCGCGCGCCGGCGGCGTCGGTCCGTTCGGCATCATCGCGCGCCACATCATCCCCAACGTGTTCGGCCCGGTGATCGTCTATGTGACGCTCACCGTGCCGTCAGCCATCCTGGCGGAAAGCTTCCTGTCCTTCCTCGGCCTCGGCATCCAGGAGCCGCTGACCTCCTGGGGCGTGCTGATCTCGGAAGGCGCCAACCAGATGGAGACGGCGCCGTGGATGCTGATCTTCCCGGCGACGTTCATGGCGATCACGCTGTTCTGCTTCAACTTCATCGGCGACGGCTTGCGCGACGCCCTCGACCCGAAGGACCGCTGAGTGATGCCCGGCCCGATCCTCGAAGTCAGCCATCTCAACGTGGATTTCGCGACGCCCGACGGCGCAGTGCACGCGGTCAAGGACGCGAGCTTTTCGATCAGCGAGGCCGAGTGCCTGGGCGTCGTGGGCGAATCCGGCTCGGGCAAGAGCCAGCTCTTCATGGCGACGCTTGGCCTGCTCTCGGCCAACGGCAAGGCGACCGGCAGCGTCAAATATCGCGGCCAGGAAATCCTCAACATCAGCCAGCCGAAGCTGAACAAGCTGCGCGGCTCCAAGATCACCATGATCTTCCAGGACCCGCTGACCTCGCTGACGCCGCACATGACCGCCGGGGCGCAGATCATCGAGGCCTTGCGCGTCCATTCCGGCCTGCCGCGCGACGAGGCCGAGAAACGCGCCATCGAAGTCCTCGATCTGGTGCGCATTCCCGAAGCGCGCCGCCGCATGAAGCAATATCCGCACGAGCTTTCCGGCGGGATGCGCCAGCGCGTCATGATCGCGATGGCGACGGCCTGCGGGCCCGATCTTCTGATCGCCGACGAGCCGACCACCGCGCTCGACGTCACCGTGCAGGCTCAGATTCTCGAGATCATGCGCGACCTCAAGGTCGAGCTGAAAACCGCCATCGTCATGATCAGCCACGACATGGGCGTGATCGCCGGCGTCGCCGACCGTGTCGCGGTGATGCGCCATGGCGAGATCGTCGAGAGCGGGCCGGTCGACGACATCTTCTACAAGCCGCGCGCCGACTACACCCGCATGCTGCTGGATTCGATGCCGCGCCTCGACCGCCCGGACCGCGAGGGCCATGCCCATGTCGCGCCGCTGAAGAACGACAAGCCGCTGCTCGAGGTCGATGACCTCAAGGTGCACTTCCCGGTGCATGGCGGCGGGCTGTTCGCCAAGTCGAAGCCGCTGCGCGCCGTCGACGGCGTCAGCTTCACCCTGCGCGAGGGCGAGACGCTCGGCATCGTCGGCGAGTCCGGCTGCGGCAAGTCCACGCTGGCGCGCGCCGTGCTCAAGCTCCTGCCCAAGACCGCCGGCACCGTCGTGTGGATGACGCGCGATCTCGGCGACATCTCGGCCGGCGACCAGCGCCGGCTGCGCAAGGAATTGCAGATCGTCTTCCAGGACCCGCTCGCCAGCCTCGACCCGCGCATGACCATCGGCGAATCCATCGCCGAGCCGCTCAAGACGCTGCGCGGCGACCTGTCGCGCGACGAGATCAAGCGCCGCGTGCGCAAGATCATGGAGCAGGTGGGCCTGGAGCCCGGCTGGATCAACCGCTATCCGCACGAATTCTCCGGCGGCCAGAACCAGCGCGTCGGCATCGCCCGCGCCATGATCGTCGAGCCCAAGCTGGTGATCTGCGACGAAGCGGTCAGCGCCCTCGACGTCTCGATCCAGGCGCAGATCATCGATTTGATCGTCAAGCTGCAGACCGATTCCGGCATGTCGCTGATCTTCATCAGCCACGATCTGTCGGTGGTGCGCCAGGTCTCGCACCGCGTCATGGTTCTTTATCTGGGCCGCGTGGTGGAGTTCGCCGATCGCGAGACGATCTACCGCGACCCGCGCCACCCTTATACCAAGGCGCTGATCTCGGCTGTGCCGATCCCCGACCCCAAGCTGGAGCGCGCCAAGATACGGGTGAAGCTGTCCGGCGACCTGCCCTCGCCGCTCGACACAAGGGCGCAGCTCAACTTCATGAAATCGAAGCTGGTCGACAATGCCGATGCCGAGCAATACCGGCCCAAGCTGATCGAGGTCGCGCCCGGCCACCTCGTGGCCGAGCACGACTGAGCGCTCACTTCAGCCGCGTCACCTTGAACGTGGCCGATGAGTCGTTCACCAGCATGTTGTAGCCGCCCATCATCCCGCGCTTGATCGTCACGGTGTTCTTGCTGCTGCGCGAGAAATGCGCCGGCGTGACGTCGTTCTGCGCCTGCTGCCATATCTGGCCGTTGTCGAGGATGACGAGGAATTTCCCGAACGGCGTGAACGAGTAGGTCGCCACCGTCGAGGTGATGCTGTCGAGCGCCACCGGCTCTGCCGGCGCGTTCGCGGGCTGTCCGGGGGGCGGTGGGGGCGGCGCGAGATTCTCCGCCCCGAACTGCTCCGGCCGCACCTGCTGCCGCGGGGCCGTGCCGAAGACGTGGAAGGGATCGTACCAGGCGCTGTTGTCGGCGGTTTGCGCCGGCGGCGGGACGGGCGGCGTGGCGGCAGGGGGCGTCGCGGCCGGCGGCGCCGATGCAACGGCCATGGGAGGCGCGGCAGCCGGCGGCGCCGCGACGGCGGCATGCACCGTCGGTCCCAGCGCGTCATAACAGGTGAGCCGCGCCGCGTTGTCGGCGATGGCAACGCATTTCGCCATGCCGTCGGCGAGGTCGTCGCGCGGGCCGGCCTGCGCGGCGATGGGCACCAGAATAAATGCCGCCGCGGCGGCCAGCTTTGCGAGTTTCATGATCGACATGTCCATTTCGGTTTACGGTCCCGGCGCCACGGGATGGGGCCTGGCAAGCTTCTTATCGGGTCCATCCGGTGGGCTTAGGCCTTTTAAGCCGCAGGTTTACGGTTCGATGATATGGTATCGACGGAAGGGCGGCGAGGGTTTTGAGGCGTATGAGCATTAACAATTGGACGCGTCGTGGACTGATGGCGGGCGGCGCGGCAGCCGTCCTGGCCGCCGGCGCCTGCAGCCCCAAGGGCGGCGGCCGCACCTTCTCCACCGCCGACGCCCGCACCTTAAATCGCGGCAATGGCGCCGAACCCGACACCATCGATCCGCATAAGGCGTCCGCCAACTACGAGAACAACATCATCGGCGACATGTTCATTGGCCTGATGACCGATGCGCCGGACGGCAGCGCGATCCCCGGCGCCGCCGAGAGCTTCACCGCCAGCCCCGACGGCCTCGTCTACACCTTCAAGCTGCGTCCCCACACCTGGTCCGACGGCCGGCCGGTGACGGCGCACGATTTCGTCTTCTCCTATCGCCGCATGGCGGACCCCAGGACCGCCGCGCAATACGTCTCGATCCTCTACCCGATGAAGAACATGGCGGACGCCGCCGCCGGCAAGGCCGCGCCCGCCTCCATCGGCGCCCGCGCGCTGGACGACAGCACGCTGGAGCTCACCTTCCTCTACCAGGTGCCCTATATCCGCGAGCTTCTCACCCACTACACGACCTTCGCGGTGCCGCAGCACGTCGTCGAGAAATACGGCGAAGCGTGGACGCGCGCCGACAACATCGTCGGCAACGGTCCTTACATCCTCAAAGAGTGGATCCCCAACGACCACATCCGCCTCGTCAAGAACCCGCTGTTCTTCGACGCCGGCAAGGTCGCGATCGATACGGTGAATTATTTTCCGACCCAGGATTCGTCCGCCGCGCTCAAGCGCTTCCGCGCCGGCGAGTTCGATCTCGTGACGGACTCGGTGCCGCCGCAGCAGATCAATTGGCTCAAGCAGAACATGCCGAACGATCTTCGGCTCGCGCCCTACATCCTGGCGCAATACGTCCAGTTCAACCTGACCCGCAAGCCGTTCAACGATCTGCGCGTGCGCCAGGCGCTGTCGCTCGCGATGTACCGCGAAATCCTCACCGAGAAGGTCCTGCGCGCCGGCGAGACCCCGGCCTATGCGCTGATCCCGTCCGGCATGCCCGGCTATAGCAGCGCGCAAATCACTTTCAAGCACGAGCCGATGGCACACCGCGTCGCGCGCGCCCGCGCCTTGCTGGCTGAGGCCGGCTACGGTCCCGACAATCCCCTGACCTTCAAGCTCAACATCTCCGGCGCCACGGAGTCGCATCAGATCGGCGTCGCACTGCAAGGCATGTGGAACGACATCGGCGTCAAGGCCTCGATCGATACCTATGACAGCCAGATTCACTACAACATGCTGCGCAAGCGCGATTTCGACGCGACCTGGGCCGGCTGGATCGCCGATTACCGCGACGCGAAGAACTATCTGATGCTGTTCGAGACCGAAACCACCGACCTCAATTATGGCGGCTATTCCAATCCCAAATTCGACGCCCTGGTCGCAGCCTCCGACCATGAGCGCGACGCGGCCGCACGCGAGATTCTGCTGCGCCAGGCCGAGCAGATTCTGCTCGACGACGTCGCCATCGCGCCGGGCGATTTCGGCGTCACGCGCAATCTGGTCTCGCACCAGATCAAGGGCTTCGTCGCCAACAACGTCAACATCCACCGCACGCGCTTCATGAGCCTCGACCGCGCCGACAGGACGGCGTGATGCGGCTCGAGAGGCTCGCCGCTGCTCTCGCATTCGCAGCCCTCGCCTGCACGCCCGCGAGTGCGCTGACGACCCTCAATCGCGGCAATTCCTCCGAGCTCAAGAGTCTCGATCCGCATTTCATCGACGGCCTCAACGAATCCAGCGTCGAAGGCGACATCCTGATCGGCCTGCTGACCATGGACGCCGCCGCCGCGCCGATCCCCGGCGCCGCGACAAGCTGGACCACGTCGCCCGACGGCAAGACCTGGACCTTTCATCTGCGCGACCATGTCTGGTCCGACGGTGCGCCGGTGACGGCGCAGGATTTCATTTTCGCGTGGCAACGCCTGCTCGATCCCAAAACCGGCGCCGCTTACGCATACAATCTGTGGGTCGTGAAGAACGCCCACGCCATCAGCCTAGGCAAGCTGCCGCCGTCCGCGCTCGGCGTGCACGCGCCCGACGACAAGACGCTGATCGTCGAGCTCGAGCATCCCGCCGCCTATCTGCCCGAGCTTCTGACGCACGACACCGCCTACCCGCTGCCGCGCCACGTCGTGCTCGCCAAGGCCAATGCCTGGTCCAAGCCCGGCAATTTCGTCGGCAACGGCCCCTATGTGCCGCGCGAGTGGATCGTCAACGACCACATTACCCTGGTCAAAAATCCGCGCTTCTACGACGCCGCCCATGTCCGCATCGACGTGGTGAATTTCTATCCGACACCCGACAGCGATTCCGCGCTGCGCCGTCTGCGCGCCGGCGAGCTCGACACCCAGACGCCCATCCCGCTCACCCAGATCGACTGGCTGCGCAAGAACTTGGCCGCGACGCTGCACACCAAACCGTTCCTCGGCCTCTCCTACATGTCGCTCAACACGCGCCGTCCGCCTTTGAACGACATCCGCCTGCGCCGCGCCCTCAACCTCGCCTTCGACCGCGAGACGATCACCCAGAAGGTCTTGCGCCTCGGCGAGCCGCCGGCCTACGGCATCGTGCCGCCCGCGACCGCGAACTATCCCGGCGGCCAGAACCTCGACTTCCGCGCCCTGCCCATGCCGGCGCGCCTCGCCAAGGCGCAGTGGCTGATGAACCAGATGGGCTACGGCCCCGACAAGCACCTGCATCTGACGCTCGAGACCTTCGACGAGCCCAACAACCGCCGCATCGCCGCCGTCACCCAATCGATGTTCAAGCAGATCTGGGTCGATCTCGACATCGTCGCGATCGACGCCGCCGTCCACAGCCGCAACATGCAGCAGGGCAATTTCGACATCGCCGTGGCGTCATGGTTCGCCGATTTCAACGACGCCAGCAACTTCCTCGACCTGCTGCGCTCCGACAGCGGCAACAATTACGGCCGCTACACCAACCCCGCCTTCGACCGCGCCCTCGACGACGCCCAGCAGGAGACCGATGCCGGCAAGCGCGGCGCCCTGCTCGCCGCCGCGGAAGGTCTGGCGCTGAAGGACTATCCCTGGATCCCGATGCGCTTCCGCACCACCCAGGACCTTGTTCAGCCTTACGTAAAAGGTTGGGTGGACAATGCCCGCGACCTGCACCGCACCCGCTGGCTGTGGATCGAAGGCCATTGATCGCGCAACCGTGACCATGCCCGCCTGCCTGTGCGTTATACGTTTCGAGTCGACAAGGACTTGCCCATGACCGCCTCGCGGTTCCTCACCCTCGCCGCTTTGATCCTGCTCGCCGCCTGCTCGCGCTCCGGCAGCAACCAGACCGTTCATGCGACGGACTTCCTCGTCCGCGGCAATGGCGCGGAGATCAAGAGCCTCGACCCGCACTACATCGACGGCCAATGGGAAGCCAATGTCGTCGGCGACCTCCTGGTCGGCCTGACCACCGACGCGCCCGACGGCACGCCGATGCCGGGCGCGGCGACCAGTTGGGAGACCTCGCCCGACGGCAAGACCTGGACCTTCCACATGCGCGACCATGTCTGGTCCGACGGCACGCCGGTGACGGCGGAGGATTTCGCCTATGCCTGGCGCCGCATCATCGATCCGGCGCGCGGCGCGCCCTATTCCTATTACCTGTGGCTGATCAAGAACGCGCATGCGATCAGCGACGGCAAGCTGCCGCCCAGCGCGCTGGGCGTGACGGCGACGGACGACAAGACGCTGGTCGTCACGCTCGAGCATCCGGCGCCCTACATGCTGCAATACCTCCTGCACCAGGCGGTCTTCCCCGTGCCGCGCCATGTCGTGATGGCCAAGGGCAATGCCTGGGCCAAGCCGGAGAACTATGTCGCCAACGGCCCTTATGTGCCGAAGGAATGGGTGCCGAACGACCACATCACTTTGGTCAAGAACCCGCGCTTCTACGACGCCGCGAATGTCCGTCTACAGACGATCATCTACAAGCCGACCGCCGACACGCTGGCGGCGCTCAAATCGATTCGCGCCGGCGAGCTCGACACCCAGGATCTCATTCCGGCCTCCGAAATCCACTGGATGCGCCAGCACATCCCGCGCACCCTGCAGCTCAACACCTATCTGTCCGTCACCTATCTGTCGCCGAATTTCGCCCACAAGGCGTTCCAGGACGTCCGCATGCGCAAGGTCATCTCGCTGACCTATGACCGCGAGGTGATGACGACGCGGATTCTGCGGCTGGGCGAACCGGCCGCCTATCACTTCGTGCCGCCCGGCACCGCCAATTATCCGAGCGGGGCGCATATCGATTTCCGGGCCATGCCCTATGATCAGCGCCTCGCTCTGGCGCGCAAGCTGATGGGCGAGATGGGCTACGGCCCCGACAACCATTTCCACACCACCTACGACACCTCGACCTCGCCCGACTCCAAGCGCACCGCCGCGGCGCTGCAGGCGATGCTCCGCCGCGTCTATATCGACATCGACATCATCAATTCCGATACGCAGATTTTCTACAAGAAGCTGCAGGAGGGCCAGTACGACCTCGCCACCGAAATCTGGGTCGGCGATTTCGACGATCCGGGCACCTTCCTCGACCTGCTGCGCGCCGGCAGCGGCGACAATTGGGGCAACAATTACGGGCGCTACGCCAACCCGCGCTACGACGCGCTGCTCGACAAGGCGAACCAGACGCTCGATCTCAAGGTGCGCGGCGAATTGCTGCGTCAGGCTGAGCAGATCGCGCTCGACGACGTCGCCGTCATCCCGGCGCGCTTCAACGTCACCCAGGACATCGTCGAACCTTATGTCAAAGGCTGGATTCCCAATGTGCGCGATTTCAACAAGTCCCGCTGGCTGTGGATCGACCCGCACGTCAAGCCGGAACGCGGCGATTGACGCCCAATTGGGCCGCGCTACCGCATTCCTCCGTACACTGATCGTCGTCGCGGCGCTGGCCGCCGGCGCGCTCGCCCCCGCCGCCGCCGCGGATATCACGAAACAGACGCTCGCCATCTCCGGCAGGGACCGCGCCTACTACCTCTACGTCCCCGACAGCGCCAAAGGCGCCGACGCGCCGGTGCTCCTGCTGCTGCACGGCTCGGGCGGCAACGGCCTCGACATCGCGTCGCTGTGGAAGGACAAGGCCGACTGCGAAGGCATCGTCCTCGTCGCGCCCGACGCCTGGCGCAACGATGCCTGGCGCCCGAAGGACGACACGCCGCACGTCCTGGGCACGATGATCAACGACGCCGCGACGCATACCGGCGTCGATTTCCGCCGCCTCTATCTATTCGGCCAGTCCGGCGGCGCGGTCTATGCCCTGCTGCTGGCGATGATCGAGAGCCGCGCCTTCGCCGCCATGGCGATCCATGCCGGCTCGTGGCGCGCCCCGAGCGACTTCAAGATGATCGCGCTCGCCACGCGCCGCATGCCGCTCAAGATCATCATCGGCGACCAGGACGAATATTTCTCGCTCGCCTCCGTCCGCCAGACCGAGGACGCCCTGAAGAAGGTCGGCTTCCCGATCGCTGTCGAGATCGTCCCCGGCCAGCATCACGGCTTCAACAGCGAAACAGCAGCCGGCACCGAGGAGTCCGCCTGGGCATTCCTCAAGGACAAGGCGCTGGACGCCCCGCCGGTGTTCACCGATTACGGGCCATGAGGCGCAAACCCTTGCCGCGCACCCGGTTTGGAGGCATTCATGCGCCTGCCGATCCCGTAGCTCAGCAGGATAGAGCAACGGTTTCCTAAACCGTAGGTCGCGCGTTCGAATCGCGCCGGGGTCGCCAGTTCGCCGGGACGTTGCGCAGAGGGAAAATCCCCAGCGCAGCCGGGATATTCCAGGAATACGCGGGATTTGGCCGGACGTGCCAGCGTGCGCCGGACTCACCATATGAAAGAGCGAGGCTAGGGAGAAGTTAGCCCGTGTGGGCGCGTGCGGCGGTGGCCGCTCTTCTAGGTTTGGTCTGCGTAACCTTCAATGCCTCTAGCGACAGTCCAAATTGGCGTTTGGTCAACCCAAAGAGCCAGCCACGTTTGTGTGTGACGAGTTCCGAGAAAATCTGTGAACTTTATGATCCCATAAAGGGCGATACCGTAATTCGGGTCCGTGAGAAATACGCTCTGTTGCTCGGCGGAAATGGCGTCCTCGAGGGTGTAGTCAGTGAAGGATTTTTCCTCTTTTCCATCAATCTCCATGTTGGCGCTAATGTAGATGCTTTCCCGGTCGAAGATGGGAGGCGTTGGAATCGGAAGCCCCAAGTGGCGTTGAAAAATTACTTCATCGATGAACGCGGGTGTACGACCAAAATTTTTGACCGTAATGGTTGGCCGTACCCTTTCGATCCAAAACGGCTTGTTCTTTTCCCAGCTTTCATCTCGCCCAGTCACGACTTTAACAATTCGCAGTATTGGCAATTCTACCCCTATTGCAGCTTTCGCACTGAGGTCAGCCGCGTTAGCCGCTCTTATGGCGGCTTCGGACTGTCTACTAGCATGGTCGAGAGACTCCTTCATTTCTCGCGATTGTCGGGCCGAATCCTCTCGGGCATGACTAAGAGTTTCAGAAGTTACGCTCCATAACATGTAAGTGGATACGAACAGAGCCAGTGTAAACAAAGCCGTAGCGACAACCCCGAGCGCTTCAACAAGTTCGTGGTTTCTCGCAGTCCAATCCGTGACTATGAACGGAATGGAATGATTTTCTTGATTGGCCGCGCCGGTATTGCAATGATGGCTGCGGGGGTCGTTGTTTGGGCATGGTTCATAGTGCGGCGTAGCAAGCAGGCCAACGCCAATCGCAATGCCGCAGATGATCCCAAATAGGGTCCACCGCACATGCATCGGCACTTTTGGTACGCGAATCCCCCGCCAGTCAAACATCCTCCAAAGTTACGCCGGGAAGCTCCAGAGCCGCTAGAGCGGCAAGAAACCAAGAGGCGGAAAGTCCGCTTGTTGGTCACAGAGGCCTTGGTTTCGCCTAGGCCGTGCTTTTTCATCCGCTTGGCCAATTCCTCGTAGGTTATCTCCGCTTTCGCGACTTCCACCTTGATGAAAGCCGCCGCTCGCGCCTGCCAAGTTTTCCGCGCAATGAATTTCCTGCATTCCGCGTCATCGCCGGTTGCCTTGCGCGATGTTTCTGCCGACACTCGGCGCAGGAACATTTTTCTTCCGGAGCGCGAACGCTGCATCAGGGGGCGGCATTCGGGGCTGTAACGCTTCGGAAAAAATATCCTGCGTGTTTGGTGCCCTGGCGTCGCTGCAAACCCGTTCTGCGGAAGCGCCACCATGTCTCCTCCCTATCTCCAGCCCGGCCTCACTCTGTCCCCATCGGCGGCGAACACGCCGGCGCTGGTGCAGGCGCTGCAACGGGACCTGCGAGCCCTCGGTTATCTGCGGCACGGAATCGACGGCCAATTCGGCGCCGGGACGGCGCTCGCGATCCGCTCGCTCCGCATCGACCTGATGCACAATTCCGGCGCCGGCTCCGACGGCCATGCTCCCGTGGCGATCGCGTCCTTCAACGACGACGGCGCCGGCGGCAAGCGCGTGACGCAGATCACGGACGACCTCGACCAATCGCTGGCACAGTGCCTCGCAGCAATGCTGGCGGACCCGCGCGTGACCACGCTTCCCTATTCCGACGACCCGAAATCCGAGAATGCCAAGGCGCTCGCCGCGATCGGCGGGACCGTCAGCACCACCGCGCCCTCGCCCTTCATCGCCGCGATGATCATCCAGGAAAGCGACGGCGCGCATTACAACGTGCCGCGCACCGGCGACAGCGACAGCTATGTGACGGTCGGCCTCGACCGCAACGACGCGGCCCTCAAGGACCGCATCACCTCGCGCGGCTACGGCATCGACCAGTACACGTTTTTCCACCATCCGCTCAGCGCCGCGCAGATGGCGGAATTCGTCGCCGATCCGGTGCGCAATGCGCAGAATGGCTACAAGGAGCTGCGCGACAAGTTCGACCATTTCCTCGTCGGGCCGGCCTCGACCGCCTGCGACCGCGATGTCGAGCATCCCCACATGCCCCTGCGGCTGTGCAAATATCAGCTGTCCGACGCGCGCTACATGCGCGACTGCAAGGCCTGCGCGATGGCCGCCCGCAAGGTCGATATCGCGCGCGGCACGCCGGCCTATGACGGCGCCACCTTCGGCTACCAGCCGGACCAGTATTATCCGTCTGCGGACTATATGGGCGTGCCCGACCGCGCCGATTTCCAGTGCGACTGGCCCTATGCGGCGCGGCGCTACAACGGCTCGGGCAACAACTCCTTTCACTACCAGGCGAGAATACTGCTGAATCTTTTGAAATGACGGCATGGGGGCACACATGAATCTGGGACCGGTCATCGACGTCGCGATAGGGTTGATCTTCGTCTACCTGCTGCTGGGGCTGATCGGCTCGGCGCTGCAGGAGCTGGTGGCGAGCGCGCTCACCTGGCGCGGCAAGCTCCTGGTCGATGCCGTCACGAAGCTGGTGGCCAATGGCGACGCCGCCGCGCCGTTCCTGCAGAAGCTGCTCGGCCACGGCCTGATGAGCGGCCTCACCGCGGACCGGGCGGCGTCGTATTTGCCGTCCAAGACCTTCAGCCTCGCATTGATCGACACGCTGAGCGCCGGCAGCACCGCGCCGGTCTTCTCCGCGGTGCAGAACGGCATTTCGGGGCTCCCGCCCGGCGGCACGCGCGACAGCCTGCTGGCCTTCGTCAAGGATTCGGGCGGCGATCTCGACAAGTTCAAGGCGTCGCTCGCGAACTGGTACGACGACGCCATGGACCGCGTCTCGGGCATCTACAAGCGCAAGAGCCAGATCTTCGCGCTCGTCTTCGGCCTGGCTATCGCCATCGTCCTCAATGTCGACTCTGTCCGTCTCGGCAACAAGCTGTGGACCGACGACGCGTTGCGCAGCAACGTCGTCGCCGCCGCCCAAGCCTATACCGCGACCTGCCCGGACGCGGCGTGCCAAAAGCCGCAGACACCGCAGAAGCCGCCGGCACCTGCCGCGTCGGCACCTGCTGCACCAGCACCTGCCGCGCCAGCACCTACTGCACCGGCACCTACCGCGCCGGCACCTACCGCGCCAGCACCTGCCGCACCAGCACCTGCCGCGCCGGCACCTGCCGCAAATACCGCATCCGATCCCACGGCCGACATCAACAAGGCCCGTGAGAGCATCAATTCCTCGATCGGAAAGCTCACCGACCTGAAGCTTCCCATCGGCTGGCCGGTCTTCAACAAGGATGTCGACGACGCCATGGCCCTGGCGTTGAAGAATCACGTGGTCGCACCTGGGAAAATCACGATACCGGACATGTCGAAGACCAACCCCGTCGTGGCGTTCTTCCAGATGGTCGGGAATTACTGGATGGAATTCGGCGTCAGCGGCTTCCTGCTCGTCGCGCTGGGCTGGATCATCACCGGCATCGCCACCTCGCTCGGCGCGCCGTTCTGGTTCGACATGCTCAAGAACATCCTCAGCCTGCGCGGCGCCGGCCCCAAGCCGGCCCGCGCCGACGGCACCGGGAGCAACACATGAGCGCCACCGGCTATCCCCTGCCGCTCAGCCAGGCCGATCTCGACAAATATTTCCCGATCAAGCCGCGCGAGCGGCTGACGGAGAATTCCTACGAATTCGCGCTGGTCCTCGCCGGCACGGTGTCCGCCGGCGCCTATACCGCCGGCGTGCTCGACTTCATCCTCGAAGCGCTCGACGCCTGGACCCGCGCCAAGGAAGACGGCAAGGACTACGCGCCCAAGCACGACGCCATCCTCAGCACCATCACCGGCAGCTCCGGCGGCGCGATCGACGGCGCCCTGTTCACGCGCGTCGCGAGCTATGGCTTCCCGCACGGCCCGGTGGACGACAATCCGCTGTACAAAACATGGGTCAAGGGACCGACCTTGACCGATCTGCTCGCGCCCGACAGCGGCGCGCAGGGCCTAAAGTCGCTGTTCAACGTCTCGACCTTCTCGGTTCTTGCGACCAATGTGGTGACGGTCAACAGCCCGCCGCCGCTCGGCACCAACAACACGCCCAAGGTACGCAGCTTCCTCGCCAGTCCGTTGCGCCTGACCATGATGGTGGCAAGCGTCACCGGCGTTCCTTACGAGATCAATTTCCGCGGCGAAAGCGGTCTCGGGCACGACATGAATTGCCACACCGATTACGTGCGCTTCGCCTTGGAGGTGCCGGGCGGCGTGCCGAACGACAAGCTGACCTTTCCCGACAGCTTCGCCCTCGGCGGCAAATCGGCGACCAATTGGGACAAGGTGGCCGCCGCGGCGCTGGCGACCAGCGCATTCCCCGCCGCCTTCCCCTCGCAGCCGGTCACCCGGCCCGAGAATTTTCTCGGCTATCGCGTCGCTGTCGTTCCCGGCGACAACAACGGCGATCCGCCGCGCATCGCGCAATTGTCGCCGCTGTGGAGCGCCTATACGGGCAATCCGACGCCGGGGCAGATCCGCTCCGTCAATGTCGACGGCGGCACGCTCAACAACGAGCCGCTCGACCACGCCCGCGTCGCGCTTGCCGGCTATGACGGCCGCAACATCCGCGACGGCCTGAGAGCGGATCGCGGCATCCTGCTGGTCGATCCGTTCAGCGATCCCGAGCCGGTGACGCTGTACGACCCGCCCGATTTCCTCGGCCTGCTCGGTCCGCTGGTCTCGACCCTCGTCCAGCAGGCGCGCTTCAAGCCCGAGGATGTCGCGCTGGCGAGCGACTACGACACCTACAGCCGCTTCCTGATCGCGCCGGTCGGCGTGGCGCGTGGAGTTTCGAAAGTCGAAGGCAGCCAGGCGATCGCGGCCGGCGGCTTGGGCGGCTTCCTGGGCTTCATCGACAGCCGGCTGCTCGACTACGATTTCAAGCTCGGGCGCTACAACGCCTACAGCCTGCTGAAGTACCATTTCGTCCTGCCGGCGCACAATCCGCTCTTCGGTCCGCAGAACTGGACAGATCCGCAGGTCCTCCAGTATCGGCTCGCGGAAGATCATCCGACGGATCAGCGGCCGGAATACTACCTGCCGATCATCCCGCTGATGCCCGATCTGGCATTGCCGGTGCAGCCGACGAAAGCCGACTGGCCGAAGCTGAGCGGCGTGCCCTCCGACCTTGCATCCAAGGTCGTCAAGCGCGTCGATGCCGTTTATGCCGGACTGAAGGCCAGCCTGCAGAAGAGCAAAGCCTGGCCGGGCGCGCTGACGGGCTTCGCCATCGACCAGGCCTATAACTGGTCCTTGCGCGGCACGATCCGAGACAAGGCCGTGGCGGCATTCACGCAGGCCCTGAACGACCAGAATCTGCTTCCGACCTATGTCCAGAAATTCCCCAAGGCGGCCGATGGCAAGCCCGATCCGGGGAAGGACCAGGCCGTCAAGGCACAGGCGGAGTGGCTGGCGTCCGGTGCGACATCGAGCAAGCTCACCGACGCGAAGGACGGCGACAAAAGCATCTGGGTGCTGACGACGGTCTGGCCGTAACTAAAGCGCGCCGACCGCCTCGAGCCGCTTGCATAGCGCCACGGCATAGTCGCGCGTCACCGGCTTGCCGGCGCTCCGTTGCGTGCGCTCGACGCAGTCGCGAACCTTCGGATCCAGGCGGTCGGCGAGCGCCGCGACGAGGCCATAGCCCGCCAGCGCCAGCACGGCGACGAAGATCGCCGCGCCCAGATAGAGTTCGAATCGCGCCAGCGTGCCTTTGCGCATCAGATGCCTGTCCGTATCGCGGTCACTCTCTAGCATGCCGCGATCGATCCGTCCGCGCCGAAGGACATCGAGTTCCGCGCCCTTGACGCAAGCGCTTGAAAGCCGATAACCCATATAGGATATCGGAGCTTCGCCATGCTGTCGCAGAAAGCACGCTATGCGCTGCACGCGCTGATCGTCCTCGCCGAGCACAGCGGCGAAGAGCCGATGCAGATCGCCACCGTGGCGGAGGAAGCGCGCGTGCCGCGCAAATTCCTCGAGCAGATACTTCTCGAGCTCAAGAAGCGTGGCATCGTGAAGAGCACGCGCGGCCGCAGCGGCGGCTATCTTCTCGGAAAATCGCCCAAGGACATCACCTTCGCCGACGTCATCCGCGAGATGGACGGCCCGCTCGCGCTGGCGCCCTGCGTCAGCGTCACCGCCTATCACAAATGCGAAGACTGCGTTGATGAGGCGACCTGCGCGATCCGCAAGGTGCTGCTCGCCGCGCGCGACGCGACCGCGCAGGTGCTGGAGTCGCGCACGATCGCGCAGGCCGCGGTGACGGCGCGCAAGGCCGGCTGGGCTTAAATCCTCTCCCGCTTGCGGGAGAGGTCGAACGGCGCAAAGCGACGTTCGGGTGAGGGCATCTATCCGCTCTCACCGCTTCCCCTCACCCGAAAATGCTTCGCATTTCCGACCTCTCCCGCAAGCGGGAGAGGTGATTTTCGCGCGCCATTTCAATTCCCACTTTCGCCGCTGTACTTATACCACTAAATCTCTATTGACTTGCTAGGAATTCTGAAGAATAGTCCCGGCATCGACACGGCGCGAGCGCGCCGCTTCATGAGGGACTTTCAGAATGCACACGCGCCTTTCCGCCCTGGCCGCACTTTTGCTGGCCGGCACCGCCGTTCTCGCTTCGCCCACGCAGGCCGCGCCCGCGAGCAGCACGAGCACCAACACCGACGATCGCCTGCGCGCGCTGGAAGACGAGCTCGCCAACGTCAACGCCCAGCTCGGCGACCTGAAGCGCAGCCAGAGCGACCAGTACGGCGACGTGAACCGCCAGATCGGCGGCCATGTCCAAATCAAGCTCGACAATGGCCGCCCGACCTTCACATCGGCCGACGGCAATTTCAGCCTGCAGATCCGCGCGCTGGCCCAGCTCGACTGGGCCTATTACTCGCAAGGCGCCGGCGCCACCGCGCTGCCCGCCGCGTTCGGCCCCGATCTCGGCAGTGGCGCCAATTTCCGCCGCGTCTATCTCGGCGTCCAGGGCAAGGCGTTCGGCGACTGGTCGTACAATGTGAATTTCGATTTCGGCGGCAGCAGCGGCACCGAAACCCCCGGCCATATCCAGTCGGTCTATCTGCAATATGACGGCCTGAAGCCCTTCGCCTTTCGCATCGGCGCCTATCCGCCGCCCGCCAACATCGAAGACGGCACTTCGGCCGGCGACACGATCTTCCTGGAGCGCAACGCACCCTCCGATCTTCAGCGCAACATCGCCGGCGGCGACGGACGCGTCTCGGCGACCGTGCTCTACACCGGCGACGAGCTGTTCGGCGCCGTTTCCTACACCGGCAACAAGGTCCAGGACGGCGCCAAGGCGCTGGCCGCCGCCGGCGCCACCGCCGCGCCGAACTTCGACGAGCAGGAAGCCGTGGTCGGCCGCATCTCCGACCGCTTCTGGCACGACAGCGACAGCAATCTCGTCGTCGGCGCCAACGGCCTTTATGTGATCAAGCCGCCGGATTCGGTGGCGCACGGCCTCGCCAACCTTTCGACCACGCCCGGCGCGACCGCGCTCAACAGCATCACGTTCTCCGATACGCCAGAGCTCACCGTCGATTCCAACGGCACGCTGTTCGACACCACCGGCGCGCTCCCCGTGAACCACGTCACGCAATGGGGCCTGGAAGCGGCGGGCAATTGGCTCAGTCTCTACGGCCAGGGCGGCTATTACGGCATCCAGGTCGACCGCGCGCCGGTCGCCTTCACCGAATTCACCGCCGCCGCGACCTCGCACACCCGCATCCTGCAGCCGTCGAACAACAGCTTCAACGGCTGGTACCTGCAAGCCTCGTGGATTCTCACCGGCGAGCAGAAACCCTACAATGTCGCCACCGGCTCCTTCACCGCGCCCAAGGTCGCGCATCCGTTCGGCTTCGGCGACGATTCCGGCCTGGGTGCCTTCGAGCTCGCCGGCCGCTACAGCGAACTCGACCTCGACAGCCACGCGCTCGACCCCTCGGCCGTCGTGACCAATTGGGTCGGCGCCAACCGCACCTACACCTTCTACAACACGGTACGCGGCGGCGATCAGCGCATCCTCACGGCGGAAGCGAACTGGTACCCGAACAATTTCGTAAAATTTGCGCTCGCCTATCAATACATCCAGGTCAGCCGGTTGCAGAACCCGGCAGCGGTGACGACGGCCGGCGTGCCGGTCCTGCCCACCGTCAACGGCGGACAGAATCTTTCGACCCTGGCGCTGCGCGCCCAAATCTCGCTTTGAGCGTTTCCTTTTCTGGTGGATGGGAGTTTTTTTGAAATGACACGACTTCTCAGTGCCTTAGCCGCAGCTGCCATTTTTGTGAGCAGCACGGCGCAAGCCGCCGACATCACGCTGCTCAACGTCAGCTATGACCCAACGCGCGAGTTGTACAAAGCGATCAACACCGCCTTCGCCGCCGACTGGAAGGCCAAGCATGGCGACACCGTCACGATCAACCAGAGCCATAACGGCTCGGGTGCGCAGTCGCGCGCGATCATCGACGGCCTCGACGCCGATGTCGCGACCCTCGCCCTCGCCTACGACATCGACGCGATCGCGGCCAAGGGCCTGATCGCGAAGAACTGGCAGTCGCGTTTGCCGCAGGGCTCGACGCCCTACACCTCGACCGTCGTGTTCCTGGTGCGCAAGGGCAATCCGTGGAAGATCAAGGACTGGCCCGATCTCATCAAGCCCGGCATCGCCGTCATCACGCCCAACCCGAAAACTTCCGGCGGCGCGCGCTGGGCGTTCCTCGCGGCCTGGGCCTATGCGCTGAAGGCGCCGGGCGGCAATGCCGACAAGGCCAAGGCCTTCGTCGCCGCGCTCTATCACCATGTGCCGGTGCTCGACACCGGTGCGCGCGGCGCGACCACGACCTTCGCCCAGCGCGGCATCGGCGACGTGCTGCTCTCCTGGGAGAACGAGGCGCATCTGGCGCTCAAGGAGCAAGGCGGCGACCAGTTCCAGATCGTCTATCCGCCGGTCTCGATCCAGGCCGAGCCGCCTGTCGCGCTGGTCGACAAGAATGTCGACAAGCACGGCACCCGCGCCGTCGCGACCGCCTATCTGCAATTTCTCTACACCAAGCCGGCGCAGGAGATCGAAGCGGCGAACTTCTACCGCGTCCGCGATCCGCAGATCCTCGCGGCGCATGCGGCCGATTTCCCGAAGATCACGCTCTATAACTTCGCGGATATCTTCGGCGACTGGAACAAGGCTCAGGCAACGTTCTTCGCCGACAAGGGCGTCTTTGATCAGATTTACAAGCCCGGTCAATGAGTAACGATATCGCCTTGGTGCTTCCTGCGAGGCGATGGCGGAACCCGAGTGCGCTGCCCGGATTTGGGCTGACGCTCGGGTTCACGCTTTTCTACTTGTCGGTCATCGTTCTGGTCCCGCTGGCGGCGCTGATCATCCGCCCATGGGAATTGGGCTGGAGCGGCTTCTGGGACGTCCTCAGCAACGCCCGCGTCCTGCACGCGCTCGAACTCTCCTTCGGCGGCAGCGCCATCGCCGCGGCGATCAATACCGTGTTCGGCCTGATCGTCGCCTGGGTGCTGGTGCGCTATCGCTTCCCCGGCAAGCGCCTCGTCGACGCGCTGGTCGACCTGCCCTTCGCCCTGCCCACCGCCGTCGCCGGCATCGCGCTGTCCGCGCTTTACGCCCGCAACGGCTGGCTCGGCGCGCCGCTCGAAAAGCTCGGCATCCACATCGCCTATACGCAATTCGGCGTCGTGCTGGCGCTGACCTTCATCGGCCTGCCCTTCGTCGTGCGCACGCTGCAACCCATCCTGTCCGAGCTCAGCAAGGACTCGGAAGAGGCCGCCGCCACGCTCGGCGCCACCCGCTTCCAAACGCTGCGCCGAATCGTCCTGCCGATGCTGACGCCGGCGCTGCTCACCGGCACCGCGATGGCATTCGCCCGCGCGGTCGGCGAATACGGCTCGGTGATCTTCATCGCCGGCAACCTTCCCGGCATCTCCGAGATCGCGCCGCTCCTGATCGTCATCAAGCTCAACGAGAACGATTATGCCGGCGCCGCCGCCATCGGCGTCATCATGCTGGCTGCGTCGTTCATCATGCTGCTGGCGCTGAACCTGCTGCAAGCCTGGGCGAGCGCACGGCGATGAACCCCCTCTTCAAGCCGCGCGGCCCGACGCAAGACCATCCCGCGATCCGCTGGAGCCTGACGCTGATCGCTCTCGCCTTCATCGGCCTGTTCCTCGTCCTGCCGCTCGCCACCGTGTTCAGCGAGGCGCTGAGCGATGGCTGGCGGGCCGCGCTCGACGCGATCAAGGACCCGGAAGCCCAATCCGCGATCCGCCTCACGCTTATTGCGGCAGCGATAGCCGTACCGCTCAATGCTGTCTTCGGCATCGCCGCGAGTTGGGCCGTCGCCAAGTTCGATTTCTGGGGCAAGGGCTTCCTCGTCACCCTGATCGACCTGCCCTTCTCGGTCTCGCCCGTCGTCTCCGGCCTGATCTACGTCCTCATCTTCGGCCTGCAAGGCTGGCTCGGCCCTTGGCTCGCCGAGCATGACATCAAGATCATCTTCGCGTTGCCCGGCATCGTGCTGGCGACGATCTTCGTCACCTTCCCGTTTGTGGCGCGCGAGCTGATCCCGCTGATGACCGACCAGGGCCGCGACGAGGAAGAGGCCGCCGTCTCGCTCGGCGCCAGCGGCTGGAGCACCTTCCGGCGCGTGACGCTGCCCAACATCCGCTGGGGCCTGCTCTACGGCGTGCTCCTGTGCAACGCCCGCGCGATGGGCGAGTTCGGCGCGGTCAGCGTCGTCTCCGGCCACATCCGCGGCCTCACCGACACCATGCCGCTGCAGATTGAGGCGCTGTACAACGACTATCATTATTCGGCGGCGTTCGCGGTCGCGACTCTGCTGGCGCTCCTTGCACTCGTCACATTGGCACTTAAGTCATTCCTGGAATGGCGCTTCGCGGACGATATCGCCGCGACCCACCATCATTGAGGCACACCGCATGTCGCTCGTGATCGAAAAAGTCCAGAAGCGCTTCGCCGATTTCCAGGCGCTGCGCGGCGTCAGCCTCACCGCGCCCGACGGCGCCTTCCTAGCGCTGCTCGGCCCCTCGGGCTCCGGCAAGACGACGCTGCTGCGCATCCTGGGCGGCCTCGAGCACGCCGATCTCGGCCATGTCGGCTTCGCGGGCCTCGACTGGCTGACGCTCTCCGCGCGCGAACGCCGCGCCGGTTTCGTGTTCCAGCAATACGCCTTGTTCAAGCACATGACCGTCGCCAAGAACATCGCCTTCGGCCTCGAAGTGCGCCCGTCGAAAAGCCGTCCCACAAGCGGCGAGATCAAGCGCCGCGTCGAGGAGCTGCTCTCGCTCGTCCAGCTCGAAAGTCTCGGCGGCCGCTATCCCAGCCAGCTCTCCGGCGGCCAACGCCAGCGCGTCGCGCTCGCCCGTGCGCTTGCGATCGAGCCGCGCATGCTGCTGCTCGACGAGCCGTTCGGCGCGCTCGACGCCAAGGTGCGCAAGGATTTGCGCGGCTGGCTCAAGGGCCTGCACACGCGGCTCGGGCTCACCACGGTGTTCGTGACGCACGACCAGGAAGAAGCGCTGGAGCTCGGCGACCTCGTCGCCGTGATGAACGAAGGCCGCATCGAACAGATCGGCTCGCCGGACGTCCTGCGCAACAAGCCCGCGACGCCGTTTGTGGCGGATTTCCTGGAGACAGTGTCGTCACCGCCGCCCCCGCCAAGGCCGTTCAACGTCGTGGCGCTGCATTAAAAAAAGAACCTCCCTCGCCCCCGCGAAGCGGGGGAGAGGGCCGGGGTGAGGGGGTCGCGAGGCAAGAACGCTCGCGCCGACAAAAACTCCGCGCCTAAATTAGCAAAGGGTGTTCCGGGGCAAGCACCCCCTCACCCTGCCCTCTCCCCCGAAGTGGGGGCGAGGGTTCTCTTACTTCGCGATCTTCCCCTCGTGCCTTGCATCCTCATTCCACAAGAACACCACATCCCCATCCGTGTGCAGCAGCTTCTTGTCCTTGTGCGGATAATCGAAGCTCCCGAGCAAATCGCGGATCAGCTCCAGCCGCGCGATCTTCTTGGTATCGCTGTGCACGACGCGCCACGGCGCGGCGGGATGGCTGGTGCGCTCGAACATCGCGTCGCGCGCCTTGGAATAGTCGTGCCACTTCTTGGACGCCACCGCGTCGATCGGCGAGATCTTCCAGCGCTTGAGCGGGCTGTCCTCGCGCGCCGCCAGCCGCTTCTTCTGCTCCTTCTTGGTGATGTCGAGATAATATTTGCGCAAATGAATCCCGTCGCGCACCAGCATCGTCTCGAACGGCACGACGTTCTCGAGGAACGCCTCGACCTGGCCGTGATCGGCGAAGCCCATCACGCGCTCGACGCCGGCGCGGTTGTACCAGGAGCGATTGAAGATCACGAACTCGTCGGCGCTCGGCAGGAACGGCACGAAGCGCTGGAAATACCATTGCGACTCCTCGCGGTCCGACGGCTTGCCCGGGGCGTGCACCCGCGTGTCGCGCGGGCTCATATGCTCGGTCAGCCGCTTGATCGTGCCGTCCTTGCCGGCGCCGTCGCGCCCCTCCAGGATCACCAGCACGCGCTGGTTGGTCTTGAGCAGATGGCGCTGCAGCCCCACGAGTTCCACCTGCAGGCGGTAAAGCTCGCGCGCATAGTCGCGCTTGTCGATCTCGGCCTCGTGCTTGGACATCGGCGGCTCCCGCGTGCGCTCCGGCGCTATTAAGAAAAAACAATAGTCCGCAAGCCATCGTGATCGCCGCCATGGCCTTGCGCAGACCAGATTAGAACCCTATCTGCCGCTTGCCAAACGAGGGAAACTCCATGCGCTCCGCCGCCCTGAAGTCCGGTCTCGCCGCCTTCACGCTCGCCGCTTTGTCCAGCACCTGCGCGCTTGCGCTAACACCCGACGAGGTCTTGAAGGATAACTACGCCGCCAGTGGCGGCGACGCGTGGAACGGCAAAGCCGCGATGACCCAGGACTTCGACTATGTCGGCCAAGGCCTCACCGGGCACGCCGCCGGCACCACCGACCTCAGGACCGGCGCCTTCGAGCAGCATTTCGCCGTGGGGCCGCAGACCGGCGCCAACGGCTATGACGGGAACAAGGTCTGGAACAAGGACAATTCCGGCATCGTCACGATCCAGGACGCCGCCGACGCCATCCCGCTCGCCGTCAACTCCGCCTATCGCGGCGCCGGCCTGTGGTGGAAGAAGGATCACGGCGGTGCCGCCATCGTCTCCGACGGCGAGAAGACCGATTCCGGCGCAAGCTACGACGTCCTCACCATCGTGCCCGTCGGCGGCGCGAGCTTCGACGCCTGGTTCGACGCCAAGACGCATCTCCTCTCCCGCATCGACGAGCGCCAGGGCGGCGTGATGACCAAAACGACCACCACCAACTACCGCAGCTTCGGCGGCACGATGCAGCCGGTCGACACCGTCATCAGCACCGGCGACGCCAAATACGACCAGCATCTGACGCTGACCAAGGTCGCGTTCCTCGCCAAATCCGATCCCGCAATCTACGCCCCGCCGGCCTCCGCCGCGGCCGACTTCGCGATCGCCGGCGGCGCGCACGAAGTCACCTTCCCGTTCGAGCTGATCGCCAACCACATCCACGCCAACGTCATGCTCAACGGCAAGGGCCCCTACTCTTTCATCTTCGACACCGGCGGCGTGAACATCATCACGCCGGCGATCGCCAAGGAGCTCGGCGTCAAGATCGAGGGCAAGGCCGAGGCGCACGGCGCCGGCAATGCCACGATGGAGATGGGCCTGGCCCATGTCGACGAGCTCAACCTCGGTGGCGCCACCATCAAGAACCAGCTCTTCGTCAGCCTGGCGCTGGACGACATGTACCCCGCCAACGGCACGCATATGGTGGGCATGATCGGCTACGAGACCTTCCGCCGCTTCGTCACGCGCATCGACTACGGCGCCAGGACCGTCACGCTGATCGATCCCAAATATTACGATCCCAAGGAGTCCGGCACGCCGGTCCACATCGCGTTCAACGGCAACGCCGCAGTGGTCGATGGCAGCTATGACGGCATCCCCGGCAAGTTCCAGATCGACACCGGCGCGCGTTCGGCGCTCACGCTCGACGCCCCCTTCGTCGCCACGAACAATCTGCTCGCCAAGGCGCCCAAGGGCGTCGACGCGGTCGACGGCTGGGGCGTCGGCGGCCCGTCACGCGCCCACACCGTGCGCGGCGGCATCCTGAAGATCGGCGCGGCCGGGATCGAGATCGACCATCCCGTCACCGGCTTCGGCACCGACACCGCCGGCGCCTTCGCCGATCCCAGCCTCTCCGGCAATATCGGCGGCGGCATCCTCAAGCGCTTCGTCGTCACCTTCGACTACGCGCACAACACCATGTACTTCAAACCCGTCAGCGGCCCGGTCGCCGACCTCGACACCTATGACCGCGCCGGCACCTGGTTCAACGTCGAGCCGGAAGGCTTCAAGGTCATCGCCGTCACCACCGGCAGCCCGGCCGACACGGCGGGCCTCAAGGAAGGCGACGTCATCACCGCCGTCGACGGCAAGCCCTTCGCCGACCTCCCCCTCCCCGATCTGCGCCAGCGCCTGCGCGACGATCCGGTCGGCACGCTGGTGACCTTCCACCTGGCCAGCGGCAAGGACATCAAGATCACGCTGAAGGACCAGATCTAAACACAACTTTGGGGTTTTGCCCTTGCGGGCTCGGCAGCGTAAAACCGCTGCCGACTCCCTCAAGGACGGCCCCATGCCCATCTACCGCGCCCCGCTCGACGATTTCCGCTTCGTCCTCAACGACCTGCTCGAGATCGACAAGCAGCGCGATCTGCCCGGCTTCGCCGACCTCTCACCCGATCTGGTCGAGGACATCCTGACCAACGCCGGCAAGTTCTGCGAAGAGGTGTTGCAGCCGATCAACCAGTCCGGCGACGAGGAAGGCGCCCATTTCGAGAACGGCGTCGTGCGCACGCCCAAGGGCTTCAAGGAAGCCTACAAGGCCTATTCCGACGCGGGCTGGGGCGCCCTGGGCGCACCCGCCGAACTGGGCGGCGCCGGCCTGCCGATGATCATCTCGATGGCCGTCGCCGAGATGGCGATGAGCGCCAACCAGTCCTTCGCGATGTATCCCGGCCTGACCAGCGCCGCCTATTCCGCGCTCGCCGCCACCGGCCTGCCCTGGATGAAGGAGCACGTCGCCAAGCGCATGATCAGCGGCGAATGGTGCGGCACGATGTGCCTGACCGAGCCCGGCTGCGGCACCGATCTGCGCCTGATGAAGACCAAGGCGGTCGAGCAGCCCGACGGCACCTACAAGCTCACCGGCACCAAGATCTTCATCTCGGGCGGCGACCACGACCTCACCGACAACATCATCCACATGGTGATCGCCAAGATTCCCGACGAGGACGGCCACATCCACGACGACCTCGCCACCGTGAACTTCTTCATGGTGCCCAAATTCCTCGTGAGCGAAGACGGCAAGATGGGCGCGCGCAACGGCGTCACCACCGGCGGCATCGAGAAGAAGATGGGCATCAAGGCGCAGGCGACCTGCGTGCTCACTTTCGACGAGGCCACCGCGTGGCGCCTCGGTCCCAAACCCATCCCGCTCAAGCCCGGCGAGAAGCGCTCCGGCAGCGCCGGCATGGCGGGCATGTTCGGCATGATGAACGGCGCCCGCCTCGGCGTCGGCATCCAGGGCATCTCGATCGGCGAGGTCGCCTACCAGAACGGCTATCAATATGTGCATGAGCGCCGCGTCGGCCGCGCCCTCACCGGTCCCGCCGAGCCCGACAAGTCCGCCGATCTGGAGATCGTGCATCCCGACGTCAAGCGCATGCTGCTGCACGCGCGCTCCTTCGTCGAAGGCGCCCGCGCGCTCGCGATGTGGACGACGCTCAACATGGCGGTGTCGCATTCCAGCCGCCCCGACGCCGAAGCGGCCGGCCTGCTCGCCGATTTGATGACGCCGGTGCTGAAGGCATTCTGTACCGACATGGGCTTCGAGGCCGCGAACCTCGGCATGCAGGTCTATGGCGGTCACGGCTATATCCGCGACAACGGCGTCGAGCAGTTCGTGCGCGACGGCCGCATCAACCAGACCTATGAGGGCGCAAACGGCGTGCAGGCGATGGACCTCGTCGGCCGCAAGCTCGGCCGCAAGGGCGGCGCCGCGCCGCTGGCGCTGGCGGGCGCGATCACCGCCTGGCTCGGCGAGAACGAGAAGGACGAAGCGATGGCACCCTATGTAAAGGGCATCAAGCGCGGTTTCGAAAATCTGCAGACTGCCACGATATGGCTGGTCACCAACGGCCGCGCCAACCCCAACAACGCCGGTGCCGGCGCGACGGATTACCTGCGCCTGATGGGCATCGTCGTCACCGGCTGGATGTGGGGCCGCATGGCCAAGGTCGCGAACGCCAAGCTCGCCGCGAAAGAAGGCGACGCCGCCTTCTACAAAGCCAAGCTGGTCAGCGCCAAATACTGGATGGAACGCCTGATCCCCGAATGCCCGATGCTGCTGGAGCGGATCCAAGCGGGCGCGGAAACGGTGATGGCGTTTGAGTAGATGGTGCTTAATCGATCAAGGCGTGAAACGGGCATACTTCAATAGTGAAGAGCCCATGGCCAAGTTGGATCGACTTATTGAATTGGCACGTCAAATCAAAATGACGCCTGACCAAGCCGAGGCGCAGCGCCGAAGCTTCGCCTTCGGCAATGCGGCATTTGAGAATCCCGTGATCACTAAAGAAATGGTCGATCTGGAGGCCGGAAAACTCAAAACCGAGAAATAGCGCCGACGGTCATTCATTCTGAGCAGGCAGCGCCAAAGCGATGATCGCGTTTGAGTGAGGTAGTTCTCTAAAACAAGAGATTGATATGCCCGATCGAACAGCGCTCCGTCCAACCATCAAGCGCCTCGTCATCGATCTTGTCGAAGAAGCGGGCATTGACGTGAGTGAATGGATTAAAGTTTCAGGCAGTCGATCTAAGGCCTCTGTAAATCCCAAATATTGCTATGCTTGGTCATTCGTCCAACCCGGTGAAGTTGTCGTTCTTAATCTCTGGTACGCAAACGTCCTGGAAAGAGCCGGGAACATCTACTACGAGTTAAATGGCCGCCGGGACGCCAGCATCGCAAGAACTGCTCGTGGTCGCGCAATTTGGAAGTATCGAGCGAACAGGCTGGACGAAGCGATTCGCGTCGCGCGAGCCGAATCTTTGCCGATCCGTGTTGTTGTCTGCGATGGAAGCATGCGAGACAGTAACGATCCAAGCGCAAACGCCTCTCGCGTAAAAAAGAGAGACTTGGATTCCGAAATATGGGCAGTCGCGAGCTACAACGACGCTAACGGCGACTGCGTTCTTGTGCGCGGCTCAGGACCGCCTAGAACTGTCGACCAGTTTGAGACGAACTTGGAACATGGCGGCCCAACCGAACAACGCGTTGTGTCTGGAAAGATATTTATTCGAGACAAGGCTGTTCGTGATCGCGTTTTGACGCGTTGTCGCGGCAAGTGCGAGCTATGCGGAAGGCCGGGTTTCATCCGCTTAGATGGAACAATCTATCTCGAGACACATCATGTCATACCGTTGTCCCAAGACGGACCGGATACCGATGCAAACGTGGTTGCGATTTGCGCCAACCATCATAGAGAAGCACACCACGGACAGAGAGCTGCAGAGATAAGAACCAAGCTTCAGGCGTTTTTATCGAAACTTTAGCAACTCGCTTGCCGGTGCCTTGTCCCGCAGCACGCGCTACCCGCCAAAGTTGGCGGTGCGGTTGTGTCGCTCACTGACAAAATGCTTATCGCCAAAATATTTGTCGAAGCACTTCACCCACCTCTATCCCACACCCTCTGCGCGTTCGCGCCTGAAACCCCTGGCGAATTTCCGAGACGCGCGGGGATAGAGCATGGCCGCGCGCACATCGCCCTCCCACGGCCCTCTTGAACACGCCTCCCGCACGCCCTCCTCACGCGCATGACCCATGCCAGCGCCATCACCAACGCCAACGATTCCGCCGTCATCGCGGCGGCGCGTCTGCGCGCGCCGCGTCGCCAGAAACGCGGAGGGGTACCCCCCTCCCCCCGATTTGCGACGAACAATTATGTTGCCGAAGCCAAAAATCCGCCCGGCGCAAGGCCCGGCAACCGCAACGCCTGGCGTCACGGGCTACGCAGCCAGGCCCGGCGGGCGCGGCGCGCGCTGATGCGCGAATGGTTCGCGGCGCAAACCGACATGATGCTCGCCGCGCATGTCTGGAAAGCGATGCCCGCCAGCGCCGAGCCGCGCGCCGCCTTCGAAGCCGCCGCCGCGTTGGCCGAGACTTTGGCGCACCGCTTCGCCGCCGCGCGTGCCACCTTCCCGCACGCTGCCCAGGCCGTCAGCCAGCTATCCGCCGCCAACCTCGCGCTGCCCCGGCGCGGCGATGCTCAGCGCGCGGGCGGTGACGGGCGAGATGCCGGCGCGCGGCGGCAGCCGCTCCGGCAGGTTGACGTTCCACGCCAGCCCCAGCCGCTCGAGCACCTGCACAAACCGGTAGCCGATATCGATCTGCCCGGGATAAAGCCCGTGCCGCGCCGAGGCGGGGAACGCGTGGTGATTGCTGTGCCACGCCTCGCCCATCGTCGGGATCGCCATGAAGGGCACGTTGTGCGCCTGGATCACCGCGCCGTCGACGATCCAGTCCTGCGGCCCATGCGTGTGCGCGAAATAGGAGATGAACCAGTGCATCGTCGTGCAGGCCGCGACCCGCACGCACACGCCCCACACCACAAACGGCCAGCCGCCGAGCAGAAACAGAACCACGGCGAGCGGAATCTGCTGCAGCATCCAGGTCCGGTCGAGAAACCGGATGAACCGGTCGTCGGCGATGCCGGGCCCGGGATCGAAGCCCGGCGGCCGCGCCAGCTTCAGCCGGAAATGCAGGTAGTAGAATCCGTCCACCAGCAGTGCCTTCTCGTGCCGCAGGAAGCCGTGGCAATCGGCCTGGCGCTGCGCCCAGTCGCGCGTGTCGTGCAGCCGGATCGTCCAGATCGGCCCGCCCATCCCGACCAGCGTGCCGCAATACAGCAGCACATATTCCAGCCATTTGGGGCACTCGAAGCTGCGATGGATCAGCCGGCGGTGGAAGCCGACCGAATGCCCGGCGCACAGCGTCACCGCCGCCGTGACGAGAAAGACCCCGAGCGCGCTCCATGAAAAGGTCAGCGGTCCCAGCAACAGCGCGGCGAGCAGCATCGCCGCATTCCACAGCGAGCGCGGCGCGTCCCACACCACCACGCCCGCGACGGGGCTGGCGTTCTCCAGGTCGCGCAGGGAGTTCACCTTGAAGGCATCGTCGTTCATGACTCGCTTCTCCGCTCAGCTCAGCCGCAGCCGATGCGCCGCCTCGACCCGGGGCGCGCGGCGCGCTTCGGGCTTGCCGCCCAGCATCGCCGCCAGCGCGCCGTCGAGCGCCGGATGCGCGAACGCGAACCCGCTCGCCAGCGCCTTGTCCGGCAGCACGCGCTGGCCGCCAAGCAGAAGCTCCTTCGCGAAATCGCCGCCCGCGATCCGCAGCGGCCACGCCGGCAGCGGCAGCAGCGCGGGGCGATGCAGCGCACGGCCCAGCGCCTTGGCGAAGTCCGCATTGCGCACCGGCGCCGGCGCCGTCGCATTGATCGGGCCTTCAAGGCCGGGCGCCGCGATCACATGCGCGATCAGGCGCACCAGATCGTCGCGCACGATCCACGACATCCATTGCGTGCCGCTGCCGATGCGCCCGCCCAGCCCGAACTCGAACGGCAGCAGCAACCGCGCCAGCATCCCGCCCTCCGTCCCCAGCACCAACCCGATGCGCAAGGTTGCCACCCGCACGCCAAACGCCGAAGCCTTCGCCGCCTCCGCTTCCCACTTCGCGCAAACCTCGTGGCTGAAGCACGCGACCGCGCCATCGTCCTCGCTCAGCGCCTCGTCGCCGCGCAGCCCGTACCAGCCGATCGCCGAGCCGTTCACCAGCACCGCCGGCCGCCGCTCCAGCCGCGCGATCAGCCGCAGCACCGCGCTTGTCACCGCCAGCCGCGACGCCACGATCCGCGCCCGCTTCGCCGGCGTCCACAAGCCATCGGCGATCGGCTCGCCCGCCAGATTCACGATGGCATCGATCCGCTTGTCGGGCGCGATCTGCTCCAGATCGGTCACCACCGTCAGCGGCGCGCCGAGCCCCACCGCGCGCTCCGCATTGCGCGTCAGCACGATGACCTCATGCTCCTCCGCCACCAGCCCTTCGACCAGCCGCCGCCCGATGAAACCCGTCGCGCCCGTCACCAAAATCGTCTGCCGCCGCGGCAGCGCCATCACCAGCGCCCCCGCCGGTTTGCGCGCCAGCCGCACCGAGCGCGCCGCCGCCGCCAGATCGCGCACGCCGCATATCACGACGCCCACCGCCGCAACCGCGCACAGCACGCTCCACCCGCCATGCCACGCCTTCGCGACGCCGGCCGGTTGCCCCGCCCAGCCGATCAGCACCGGCGCCCCCAGCACGAGGATCGCGCCATAATTCAGCGCCAGCAGCGTATGCGTCACGCGCTCCGTCGCCGGCAGCTTGCGGCTGCGGTCCTCCTCGACGAAATCCATCAGTGTAATGATCAATTCCGCGGCCAGCAGCGCCAGCATCGCCATCGCCAGCATGCCATGGACTTCCGCCCAGCCCAGCACCGCGAACAGCATCGCATAGGCCAGATTGCGCACCCCATGCAGCCGCAATTCGCGCCGCTGCGACGGCCGCCACGCCAATCGCTCGTTCAGTTCGTGATGATAGAACGTGTCGAACGCGCCCATCGCCATCTGCACCGCGATCAGGCTCCACAGCAAAGTAGACGTCATGGGCTTGCCTCCTTGAACAGCGCCGCCTGGTGGATGCAATGACCGAACTTGGGATGCACCACGTCGAGCGCAAACAGAAACCGTCCCCCGCCATAATCGCGATGCGTCACCGTCAGCGCGCCGGGCGTCAGTCCGCGCGGCAGCCGCACCCGCCGCCCCATCAGCGTCACGAAATATCCGGCGCTTTTGAACAAGAGCGCGCCGTCCGCGACATGCACCGTCAGCGCCATGCCGACGCCGCGCCCGACATATTCCTCGAGCCCCGTGACGCCGCCGAACCGCTTGGCGGAATGCACGACCTGCGGAAAGCCGCCGCGCCGCGCATACATCCGCGTCCAGATCTGCCCGCCGCTGCGCGCATCCTCCGTCACCGTCACCACCGCCGGCATGCCCAGATCGCTGTAGAGCGGCAGCGGCGAGCCGATCAGCCGCGCCATCTGGCAGAACACCCAGCCTGCCCAGTTGCGCCGCATCGCCGTCACTTCGCCGGCATAGACGACGCTGTCGCCGCCCGCGAGCCGCTCGCTGAACCGCCGCCGCACCGCATGCGGCAGCGCGTTCCAGTCCGCCGCGGGCAGCAGGCCGCGGAAGCGCAGATCGCCGACATGGCTGGAACAGACATCGATGGAGGGATCATGAAGGCCGAGGCGCTGGACCTGCGTGTTCATGATCGCCTCCCGCTATCTCGGTTTTCGCGCCGGCAGGAAGCTGACGATCTTCGCGCCGAGCCGGATGAGAGTCATGAGCGCCGGCCGCGGCACCGCCACCATCTGGTCGTACCAGCTGCTCATCGTCCGCGTGAAATCCTGCATCGCGCGCAGCCGCTCCGCCGCCACCGGATGCAGCTTGGGATCGCCCGCCGCCTCCGCGACGCAGGCATCAAGCGCCGCCAGCGCCGGATCGAGCTCGCGCGCCTTGCGCCCGGCCGCGATCTTCGCCGCGATGGACCAGATGTCGGCATCCGCCTCGAAGTGATCGCGCCGGTCGCCCGGCATCGGCACGCGCCGCACCAACCCCCAGCCCTGCAGCTCACGCAGCGAATTGGAGACGTTGGAACGCGCGATGGAAAGCCCGTCCGCGATCTCCTCCGCCGTCAGCGGCCGCTCCGAAAGATAGAGCAGCGCATGGATCTGGCTGACCGAGCGGTTGACGCCCCATTGGCTTCCCATGTCGCCCCATTGCAGCACGAAGCGCCGCACGGCGGGGCTGAGGTCGTTCATAACTGTTGTTTCTGTCATAACAGAAATATCAGATGGAACAGCCGAAAAGTCAAGCCGCGATCATCTTATCCTCCCCCGCCAGCGGGGAGGTGGCGCGCCCGCACTTCCGCGGGCGTGACGGAGGGGGCGGAGGATCATGATAGTGCTCGCCTCTTCCACACCGCGTTTCCGCGCGCGCCTTCGATTGACCGGATTCGCTTCGCCCTCTACCAAAGACCAGCCAAGGAGCGTTCGCCATGCGCGCCGTCGTAGCCGCCACGCCTCTTGCCTTGCTCGCCGCGACCGCCGCTTCTGCCGAACCCGCTTATCTGCCGCTGACGAGATCCGCCATCGTCGCGCTCGCTGCCGACACGCTGCAATCCAAACCGCTGAAAGCCGAGCCCGTGACCCTGCCACCGGAGCAGCGCAGCGGGCTCGCGCCAGGCGACACCGTCTGGCAGATCACGGCCGCGCCCCTACCTGTGGAGATTTTCCTGGCGGGCCAGGGCGAGAACATCGACGCGCTCCATGTTTACTATCCGGTGGTGAATGCGAAGCGGGAAGAGGACGCGCGTATTTCGGCCCTGCTGTCGGCGCTCTTCAAGGACATCTACCCGAACTGGCCGGACGCCGGGAACTGGCCCCGGACAAGTGCCATCGCGAGCTGGAACACCAGCCCGCTCATGAGCAAAAGAACACCGGCCGACCCCAACGATCTCATCATCCGCAAGACCGTCGATGGCATCACGAGCGCGACCATCGGCGTGCCGCCGGACCTGTTCGTCTACAGCGTCACCACGCGGGCGCAGTGCGTCCCAGATGCCCACCGCGGCAACCCGTTCCAGCGCGTGGTCTGCTAGATCAAGCCGCTGCCGCCAGTTTCGCGAGCTGTCCCATCAGCCGCTTGACGCCGTTGAGGCGCGATTCCGGCGACGGCCAGTCGCGCGTCACCACCACCTTCTGGTCGGGCCGCACCTTCATCACGCCCGGATGCTCGCCGATCAGCTTCACCAGCGCGATGGGGTTGGGGAAGGAATTGCCCCGGAACGCGATGGTGCCGCCCTTCGGCCCGGCGTCGATCTTCTCGACCAGCGCGATGCGGCAGAGCTGCTTGATCGCGACGATGTCGAGCAGATGCTTGACCTCGTCGGGCAGCGGCCCGAACCGGTCGATCAGCTCGGCGGCAAAGCGGTCGATGTCCTCGCGCCCGTCGATCGAGGCAAGCCGGCGGTACAGCGACATGCGCACATTGAGGTCCGTGACATAGGCTTCGGGAATGAGCACCGCCGCGCCGATATTGATCGTCGGCGACCACTGGTCGGGAATGTCTGACGCGCCCTCGCCCAGCCGCATCTGCGCCACCGCGTCTTCGAGCATCTCCTGATAGAGCTCGATGCCGACCTCGCGCACATGTCCCGACTGCTCTTCGCCGAGGAGATTGCCGGCGCCGCGGATGTCCATGTCGTGGCTCGCCACCGAGAACCCGGCGCCGAGCTGGTCGAGCGATTGCAGGACTTCGAGCCGCCGCGCCGCGGTGTCGGTCAGCTTGCGGTCCGGCGGCGTCGTCAGATAGGCATAGGCGCGTTGCTTGGCGCGGCCGATGCGCCCGCGCAGCTGGTAGAGTTGCGACAGGCCGAACATGTCGGCGCGGTGCACCACCATCGTGTTGGCGCTCGGGATGTCGAGGCCGCTCTCGACGATGTTGGTGGAGATCAAGACGTCGATCTTGCGCTCGTAGAACGCGGTCATCACCTCTTCGAGCACCGCCGCCGACATCTGGCCGTGCCCGACTGCGACCTTCACCTCCGGCACGGTGGCTTTGAGAAATTCCTCCGCCTCGCGCAGATCGGCGATGCGCGGCGCGACATAGAAGCTCTGCCCGCCGCGATAATGCTCGCGCAGCAGCGCCTCGCGCACGACAAGTGGATCGAACGGCGTCACGAAGGTGCGCACCGCGAGCCGGTCGATCGGCGGCGTGGTGATCAGCGACAGGTCGCGCACGCCCGACAACGCCAGCTGCAAGGTGCGCGGGATCGGCGTCGCGGTCAGCGTCAGCACATGCACGTCGGCCTTCAGGCCCTTGAGTTGTTCTTTATGCGTCACGCCGAAATGCTGCTCCTCGTCGACGATGACGAGGCCGAGATTCTTGAAACTGATGGATTTGGAGAGCAGCGCATGCGTGCCGACCACGATATCGACCTTGCCCTCGGCAAGCAGCGCTTTTGTGTCCTTTGCTTCTTTAGCATCGACAAATCTGGACAGCTGCCGCACCGTGGCGGGGAACCCATTAAAGCGCTCGGCGAAGTTGCGATAATGCTGCCGCGCCAGAAGCGTGGTCGGCACCACCACCGCGACCTGCTGCCCGCTCATCGCGATCACGAAGGCGGCGCGTAGTGCGACTTCGGTCTTGCCGAAGCCGACATCGCCGCACACCAGCCGGTCCATCGGCCGCCCCTTGGCGAAATCCTCCATCGTATCGGCGATGGCTTTTTCCTGGTCGTCCGTCTCCTGATAGGGGAAGCGGGCGCAAAACTCGTCATACAGTCCCGCCGGCGGATCGACCGGCATCAGCGTCTTGAGTTCGCGCGCCGCCGCGATGCGCATCAGTTCGGCCGCGATCTCGCGCACCCGCTCCTTCGCGCGCGCCTTGCGCATCTGCCAGCCCGCGCCGCCCAGCCGGTCGAGCTGCGCATTGCTCTCGTCCGCGCCATAGCGCGTCAGCAATTCGATGTTCTCGACCGGCAGGAACAGCTTGCCGCCGTCATATTGCAGCTCGAGACAATCATGCGGCGCGCCCAGCGCGTCGATGGTCTTGAGCCCGAGATAGCGCGCCACGCCGTGTTCGATATGCGTGACGAGATCGCCCGGGGCCAGGCTCGACGCCTCGGCGAGGAAGTTCTGCGCCCGCCGCGCCCGCGTCGCCGCGCGCACCATGCGGTCGCCCAAAACATCCTGCTCGGAGATCAGCGCGAAGTCCGGCGCCTCGAAGCCCTTCTCCGCCCCCAGCACCGCGATACCGACGGCATCGCCATGCATCTTGAGCGCCTCGGGCCAGTTGGCGACCGACCGGATCGGCGACACGCCGTGATCCGACAGCACGCCGCCCATGCGCTCCGACGACCCGCCGCTCCACGACGCGACGACGACGCGCTTGCCCGCGACTTGCAGCGCCGCGATATGATCGGCGGCAGCCTGGAACACGTTCGTCTTGCCGGCGGCGCGTTCCGGCTGGAAGTCACGCCCGACCTTGCCCCCGGCATCGACCGACTTCATCGACTCCGGCGCCTGAAACGGCGACAGGTCGCGCACATTGTGCTTGGCCAGCGCTGCGCCCCACTCGGCATCGCTCAGATACAGCAGCGCCGGTTTCAGCGGCTTGTAGGGCGGCGCCTTGATCGCCTGCTTGCCCTCGTCCGGTTTCGGCCGGCGGAATTGCTCGCGAGTCTCGAAGTAGTCCTGGACCAGTTCGAGCCGCGCCTTCTTCGTCTCTTCGGTTTCATAACCGAGCATGAAAAGCGCGCGCGGCACGAAATCGAAGAACGTGTCGAGCTTGCCGTAGAACAGCGGCAGCCAATGCTCCATGCCCGGATGCTTGCGCCCGGCGCTGACGGATTCGTAGAGCGGATCGTCATTGTTCGCCGGCCCGAACTGCGCCACGTAACCGGAGCGAAAGCGGCTGATCTCCTCCTTGCCCAGCGGCACTTCGCTGGCGGGCAGCAATTCGATCTCGTCGATCTTGTCGGACGACAATTGCGTTTCGGCATCGAAGCGGCGGATCGCCTCCAGCGTCTCACCGAAAAAGTCGAGCCGCAGCGGCTGCGCGATCCCCGGCGGCCACAAATCGACGATGCCGCCCCGCAGCGCGAAATCACCCGGCTCGCGCACTGTCGAGGCGCGGACATAACCATTGCCGGAAAGGAACGCGACCATCCGGTCGCGGTCGACATCGTGTCCGGCACGCGCGAAGAAGCTCGCTTGCGCGATCCAGTCCTTCGGCGGCACGCGTTGCAGCACCGCGGCGACCGTCGTCACCACCAGCGCCGTGCCCGGCCCATCGGCCCGCGCCAGCGCCGCCAGCGTCGCAAGCCGCGTGCTCTCGATATCCGGCTTGGGCGAAACACGGTCGTAAGGCAGGCAATCCCATGCCGGAAATGACAGAACCGGCAAAGCCGGCGCGAAGAACTTCGCCGCCTCGATCACCGACGCGGCGTGGACGTCGTCAGATGCGACGAACACGACGAGGCTCTGCGTCCGCGCCGCCGCCTCGACCGCGAGCCACGCGTCATAGCCCGACGGCGCGCCGGTGACGGCGAACCGCCCCGGTTGCTTGGCGATGTAATCTACGCGTTCCACTTGGGATCCTTGCGGCTGCACACCGCTTTCAGCCGCGCGAACAGAGGCGTGTCATATTCCGCCGGTGCCGGCTCGGCGCCACGCAACCAGGCGTACACCTCCTGGTCCGGCGCGATCAGCAGCGCCTCGAACTGGTCGAGTTCGTCTTCCGACATGCCCCCCAGTTCCTCGGCCGCGAAGGTGCCGAAGATCAGATCGACCTCCTTGAACCCCCGGCGCTGCGCCCGGAACAAAAGCCTTTTGCGGCGGGCCCCAAAAGACCCACCGTTTTCATCGTCCATCATGGGTCCGATATAGCGCCTACAGCGTCCCTGTTCCAGCGCCCAAATCCGCTACGAGGGTATGCACTGCGGCGTCGAACGCGGCTCGCTCGAAGACGAATGGCCCAAACCCGGAATAGTCCCATTTTTTGCGATGCGGTTGCCGGAAATCCGACCAATGGACTTCGCGAGCCACGATGGAAACTTTGCAAAGCAACGGCCAGCAACCGACAAAGCCGCAGTAACGACAGGCCAAGACATGTATCCCGCCCAGATCGTCAAAACGGAAGGTCAGTCCCAGGAAGTATTGATCGAACGGTCCATAGCGATAGCCGCCCGGTGGGAGACCGACATATCGACCGGCAAGGTCAAACCCCTGCTGGGTTTCGAATTCGGACACACGATCGGAGAGCAGACGGCCGTCGATGCAGGGTGTGATCAACCGGCCGAAAGTCGCATTCTCGGCCGTATCAAACTTAAGTCGATTTGGCATGCTGTTATTTCCGGCCCAAGCCGGATTATGCGTTGTGGGCGTCCTATAGCATGCCGTACCGAAATGCATAATCCGAAGGCCAATACGGTTTTGTTCGTCTAACCGCCGACCTATCCTATCGAGCCATGCGCCCCGCGATTCTGTTCCCGCTTTTCGCCGAAATCCGCACGCTGGGCGGCGTCGGCCCCAAGCTGGAAAAACTCATCTCGGGCCTGATTGGGCCACGCCTGGTGGACCTCGTCTTCGACCTGCCCACCGGCCTGATCGACCGCTCCTACCGCCCCAAGCTGATCCAGGCCGAGGCGGGCCGCATCGCGACCGTCTTGGTCAATGTGCTCGACCATTTCCCGTCGCGCGACCGGCGCCAGCCCTATCGCATCCGCTGTTCCGACGACACGTCGACCCTGGAGCTGATCTTCTTCCACGCCCATGCCGACTACCTGCTGCGCACGCTTCCGGTCGGAGCCAAGCGCATCGTCAGCGGCAAGATCGAGCGCTTCCGCGACAAGCTCCAGATGACCCATCCGGACCACATCGTGGCGCCGGAGGACGAAGGCGGCCTGCCGTTGCATGAGCCGGTCTACGCCCTTACCGAGGGCCTGACGCTGAAGCCGCTGGTCAAGGCGATCCGCGGCGCGATGCTCGCCGTCCCCGATTTGCCCGAATGGGACGACCCGGCGTTCCTGAAACAGCGGGATTGGAAACCTTTCGCCGAAGCGCTGCGCGAAGCCCACGCGCCGGCGAGCGACACCGACCTGCGGTTCGAAACCCCGATCCGCAAACGCCTCGCCTATGACGAATTGCTTGCGAACCAATTGGCGCTGCTCCTGATCCGTCGCCAGATGCGCGCGACCAAGAAGGGCCGCGCGCTGATCGGCGATGGCCGCCTCAAGGCCAAAGCCATCGCCGCCCTCCCCTTCGCGCTGACCGAGCCACAGCTCACCGCCATCGCCGAGATCGAGGCCGACATCGCTGCCCCTGCGCGCATGCTGCGCCTGCTGCAAGGCGATGTCGGCGCCGGCAAGACCATCGTCGCGTTCCTCGCCCTCCTCGGCGCGGTCGAGGCCGGCGCGCAAGGCGCCCTGATGGCGCCGACGGAAATCCTCGCCCGCCAGCACATGGCGTCGCTCGAGCCTTATGCGAAAGCCACCGGCATCCGCCTCGGCCTCCTCACCGGCCGCGAACGCAGCACGCGCGACACGACCCTCGCCGCGCTCGCCAAGGGCGAGATCGACATCCTGGTCGGCACCCATGCGCTGTTCTCCGAAGACGTCGCCTTCGCCGATCTCGGCCTTGCCGTGATCGACGAGCAGCACCGCTTCGGCGTGCACCAAAGAATGCTGCTGCAAGGCAAGGGCGGCCGTCCCGCCGACGTCCTCGTCATGACCGCGACGCCGATCCCGCGCACGCTGGCGCTCACCGCCTATGGCGACATGGACGTCTCGCGCCTCACCGGCCGCCCACCCGGCCGCAAGCCGGTCGAGACCCGCACCATCAGCGCCGAGCGTCTCGACGAGGTCGTGGAGCATCTGCGCAAAGCCATCGTGCGCGGCGCCCGCGCCTATTGGGTGTGCCCGCTGGTCGAAGAGTCCGAGAAGATCGACCTCGCCGCCGCCGAAGAGCGCGCCGAGATGCTGAAACGCGTGCTCGGCCCGAATGTCGGCCTCGTCCACGGCCGCATGAAAGGCCCTGAACGCGACGCCGAAATGGCGAAGTTCAAAGCCGGCGAAACGCAAATCCTCGTCGCCACCACCGTGATCGAAGTCGGCGTCGACGTGCCGGAAGCCACGATCATGGTCGTCGAGCATGCCGAGCGTTTCGGCCTCGCCCAACTTCACCAGTTGCGCGGCCGCGTCGGCCGCGGCGCCGCGAAATCGAGTTGCCTCTTGATCTATCACGGCCACCTCGGCGAGACCGCCAAGGCCCGTCTCAAGACCATGCGCGACACCGATGACGGCTTCGTCATCGCCGAAGAGGATCTGCGCCTGCGCGGCGCCGGCGAGCTCCTCGGCACCCGCCAGAGCGGCATGCCCGAATTCCGCCTCGCCGACCTATCGGCCCACGCGGACCTCCTCGCGGTGGCCCGCGACGATGCCCAACTGGTCCTGACCCGCGACCCCGATCTTCAGTCGGAGCGCGGCCAGGCGCTGCGCACCCTGCTCTATCTGTTCGGCCGCGACGAGGCCGTCCGCTACCTGAAAGCCGGTTGAAGGTTCCGCCGCGTGAGGGTGTAGGATTCGCGCCATGACCGATTTCGTCCCCGCCCTGGAACGCGCTCTCGCCGCCGCGTTTCCCGACTTGCAAACCTTGAGCAACGTCACGCGACTCTCCGGCGGCGCCAGCCAGGAGACCTGGGCGTTCGACGCCGTCACACCGGGTGAGACCGTGCCGCTGATCCTGCGCCGCACGCCGGGTGGCGTACCGCGTGTCGCGACCGACACCTCGACCTCCGTGCCGCTGGAGACCGAAGCCGTCGCCATCGAGGCCTCGCGCGCCGCCGGCGTGCGCGCGCCGCGCGTGCGCCATGTGCTGCGCGCTGAAGAAGGCATCGGCGAGGGCTATGTGATGGACCGCCTGCCCGGCGAAACCATCGCGCGCAAGATTTTGCGCGACAAGGAATTCGATGCCGTGCGTCCCGATCTCGCGCGGCAATGCGGCGCCGAGCTCGCGCGCATCCATGCGGTGGAGCTGACGCCCGATTTGCGCCGCGTGCTGCCGGTGGTCGACGGCCCGACGCAGCTGCGCCGCTACCGCGACATCTACGATCTCTATGACTATCCGCATCCGATGTTCGAGATCGCGTTCAAATGGCTGGAGCCGCGCATGGCCTCCACCAAACGGCAGACGCTGGTGCATGGCGATTTCCGGCACGGCAATCTGCTGATCTCGCCCAAAGGCGTCGAAGCCGCGCTCGACTGGGAGCTGACCCACATCGGCGATCCGCTCGAAGATATCGGCTGGATCTGCACCAACACCTGGCGCTTCGGCGTGCAGGAGAAGGTCGTCGGCGGCTTCGGCGATCTCGCCGACCTGCTGGCCGGCTATGAGGCGGCCGGCGGCGCCCACATCGGCATCGACGAGGCGCGCACCTGGATCGTCTACGGCTCGCTCAAATGGGGCGTGATGTGCATGAGCATGTACCAGGGCTTCCTGCGCGACCACTCGGTCGAGCGCGCCGCCATCGGCCGCCGCTCGTCGGAGACCGAAGTCGATCTCATCAACCTGATCATCCGCGGGAAAATCTAAAGATGATGGACCAGCCCTCCATGCAGGAACTCGTCGCCGCGGTGCGCGACTTCCTCGAACAGCGCGCCATGCCGGAGCTCAAGGGCCACACCGCGTTCCACGCCCGCGTCGCCACCAACGCGCTGAGCATCGTGGTGCGCGAATTGGAGAGCAGCGCCGCTTCCGGCGAGGCCGAGCGTGCCCGTCTCGCCGCGCTGCTCGGCCATGACGGCACGCTGCTCGACCTGAACCGCGAGCTTTGCGCCCGCATTCGCAAGGGCGATATCGATCTCGAAACGCCCGGCCTCGCCGAGCACATGACCGTCACGACGCGCGACAAGGTCGGCATCGACCAGCCCAATTACGGCGGCCTGAAGCGCCTGCTGGCCGACGGCGTCTAGATCGGAACCGTCTTGCCCTTCTCGTCCGTCAGCGCGAGGCGCCCCAGCGCCAGCGCCGCGATGCTGGCACCTTCGATCCACGCCACGATCACCCCGGTCCAGCTTGGCGCCGGCAATTGCGGATAGAGCAGGATGAGCCCGGCAAAGGCCTGCAACCCAGCCAGGATGGAGGGGAACAGCACATAGAGCGCAAACAGGATGGCCAGCGCCGCGAAATCGCCGCGCCGCTTGCCTGGCAGGGTCTGCATCAGAACGAAGATCGACACGTCGCGTGTGATGAAACCCATCGTGGCGAGCACCAGCGGTTGCCCCACCACCGCCGCCTGCATGTCATGCAGCAGGAGCCACAAGAACAATGCCCCCGCCACGGCGAATGCCGCCCAATAGCTCATCATCCACGCCTGCATGCCGGAGAGCGCGCGCGCGATATGCCCATGCCGGATCTGCCCCAGCATCCAGCGGTAGAACACCCGATCCTTGGGCTCGAGCAGGACCATCACATAGGTGAGAGCCGCAAAAGTGATCCCCGCCAGCAGCAGCCGCAGTGCGACCGGGTCCCAGGTCTTGAGGTCGGACGACAGCCAGGCGTCGAAGCCGGCGACGTAGATCCCCATGAAGGCGAGGAACGCCAGCCAGACCAGCGGCCCATTGTGCATCTTGAGCTCCAGCCGCATCTCGCGGTAGCAGCCGAGCAGCGTCCAGCCCGCAAAGATCTCGATCGAGTTCAGGAAGAACAGCCGCGCGTCGATCGTGATGCCCCACCACGTCACGAAATCGGTGGGCGGCGCGTGCAGGATCAGCGAGCTCGCCGGATCGGCGGCGCTCCATGCATAGTAGACGAGGAGCGCAGCGACGAGCCCGATCATCTGGTAGATGAAAATCTCGAAGCGCGAATGGCTCTGGCGGCGTCCGATCGCCATCAGGCTGGCCAGCAGCGCTGCCGATTGCGCGATGATGCCGATCCCGACATGGAACAGCCCTTCGATCACCGCCGCCAGCGCGCCCTGATGCACCGCGACATCGACGAGGATCAGCGTCAGGCAGATTGCGCCGCCCAGCCAGTTGTAGATCGTGGCGCCGAACAGCTTGCCCCACATCATGGTGCCGGCGCTCAGTGACGACAGGCGCTGGCCGTCCCAGGTGCGGTCGCGAATCTCGCCGACCACGCTCAAGGCCGCGCTGCGCGAGCCCCACACGACGACGATGAGGTAGTACAATGCCGAAGCCGCGCCCGACGGCGTCCATTCATTGCCCACCAGCGCGGCGGCGAAGAAGATCAGCGCCAGCACGCCGACCATCAGCGCGACGCGGCGCGGTGTCAGCTCCAGCCACAGATTGCGCTCGAATTCGGGGTTCATCTTCCGTGCCCCACTTGCGCAAAATAGGCGTCTTCCAGCGCCTTGCTCGACTCGGCGAAGCTCGCGACATCGAAGCCGGCGGTTACCAATTCGCGCACCAGCTTGGCCCGCGCCCCGGCATTGCGCGTGAACACGATCAACGCATGGTTCTGGTCCGCCTCGACGACATCGGCGCCGCGCGCCGCCAGGAAGTCCTTCAGGTCGCTGCGCGCCGTCGCGAGCTCGATCATGTAGCGCGGCCGCGCATCGTCGCGCACCTTGATCGCCTTGCCGCCGGCGATCAGGCCGTTCTCGATGATGATCATCTCCGAGCAGTAATCCTCAAGCTCGGCCAGTATGTGGGAGGAGACGACCAGCGTCATGCCGCCGTCGCGCAATTGGATCAGCAGCGTCGACAGATCGCGCCGCGCCTGTGGATCGAGGCCGGCTGCCGGCTCGTCCAGCAGCAGGACATGCGGCTCGTGCACGATGGACTGGCCGATCGCCAGGCGCTGGCGTAGGCCGCGCGACAGCTCGCCCGCCTTGGATTCCAGCCGGTCGAGCAGCCCGACCCGGCCCGCCGCCTTCTGCACTGCCGCCGCCGCCAGCGCCGAGGCGATGCCATGGGAGCGCGCGGCATAGGTCAAACAGCGCCGGACCGTCAGATCGTCGTAGAGGCCGTAGAAGTCGGGCAGATAGCCCATCCGGGCATGGATCTCGCGGGCCTTCTGGGTGGTGTCGAGCCCGTCGATCACGACCCGCCCGGAATAGGGGTCCTCCAGCGCCGCCAGGCAACGCAGTAGCGTCGTCTTGCCGGCGCCGTTAGGCCCCACCAGCGCTGTGATCGTCTGGTCCGCCACGGTCAGCGACACGCCTTTGAGCGCGCGCGCCGTCGGGTATTCGTAGACCAGGTCTTCGACTTCGATCATGACGCCCGCAACTTCTCGCAGCACCCCATCCTATCGGGTTTGAATCGGGCGAAACAACGGCATGGAGGATGCAGGCACCACCGCGCGTATTCCCCTTCAGTTCGGCGGGTTGTTCGCCTCCAGGAAACTGACCGTCGCCCGCAGCATCTGCAGCCGCGTCGCGCTGTTCGACAGCCAATGGTCCTCGCCGTCGAGCGTCACCAGCGTCACCGGCTTTCCCGCCGCCTTCAGGGCATCGACCATCGCCTCGCTCTGCTTGTACGGCACCACGAGATCGTCTTTGCCATGGATGATGAGGATCGGGATGTCCGCGCTGGCGGCATGCGCCAAAGGCGATATGTCGTTCAGCTTGGCATCGCCGGTGCTTTGCGCGCCCATCAGGCGCAAGGTCCAGGTGCCGGGCTGATGCGAGCGGCCTTCGTTCCATTCGACAATGCCGCGCGGATCGGAGACCGGTGCATCGGCAACCGCGCAGCGATAGACACCATGCTCCAGGGTCGCACCGGCCAGCGCGGCATAGCCGCCATAGCTGGCGCCGACGATGCATACCCGCTTGGGATCGATCGTGCCCTGCGCCGCAAGGGCGCGCACGCCGTCCGAAAGGTCGGTCTGCATCTTGCGTCCCCATTCCCCGAACCCGGCGGCGACCATCTCATAGCCGAACCCGTTCGAGCCGCGGAACTGCGGCTGCAGAACCGCATAGCCGCGCGACGCGAGCGCCTGGGCCTACCAATCGAAGCCCGGAAAGTCCCGCGATACCGGGCCGCCATGCGGCAGCACGACGAGCGGCAGGTTCTTAGCGACGCGGCCGTTCGGCAAGGTGAGATACGCGTTGAGCTTGCGGCCGTCCGCGACCGCGTAGGTCACGAGCGAAACCGCCGCGACGTCGGCAGCCGTGACGCCGTGATAGGCATTGTCGATCAGGGTCACCGCGCCGGTGTTGCGGTCGAACAGCTCGTAGGCGTCGCCGTCCTGCTGGCCGCCGACCAGCACCACGATGCGCTTGCGGTCGGCGCTCCAGCCGATGAGCTGCATGCTTTCGCCGGCGAACCGCGCCACGACGCTGGCCCAGGCCTGCTGATCCACCGGATCGAACAGACGGTACTGCCAGTCCTTGAGCGCGCCTGTGTGCCGATGATCTGGTTGGTTCCCGGATCGACGAGAGGGCTGGCCTGAACAAGGCCGATATCCTCCGGCGCCGGCGCCATGGCGCCGGTATCGAGCTGAATTTGCTTGGAGACATCGGCGCCGTTCTCGATCGCCGCGACATAGACCGATTTGCCGTTCGGCGCGAGACCCTGGATGCTCGGCACATCGAGCGTCGCATCGACGCCGTACACTTCCTTCCAGCCCTTCTTGTCGTCCCACAATTCGAGGCTCCAGCGATGAGCGTGGTCGTCATATTCCGCGCGCGTTACGACATTGCCCTTGGCATCCACCACCCAGTCATCGGCCATATAGGAGCCATGCTCGGCCAGCATCGTGGCGCCGGTATCGAGATCGACGGAGAACAGGACGCGCGCGAAACGCTAGTCGCGCACGTAAAGACCCGGAACGAACGCCATCGGATGACCGTCGATGACCCGGGTTTACGGTACCGAGAAGACGAGGTTCAAGGCGCCTTCCACGCCGCCCAGGACGAGCGAGATCTGATGCGTCGTGAGATTGTAATTCTCCAGCATGGAGTTCTCGTGGCGGTTGGCATCGGCGCCGCGGATCGTGCCTGTGGTCGACAGCATGATGAGCAGATGGTTGGAGCCCGCCCAGGTCAGGTCGCGCAATTTCTGCGCCCCGGTGCCAAGCCCCGCGAGCGTCTTGCCGTCGTCGATCGACTTGATGACCACGGCGCGCGACGTGCCGACAGCGGTCGAGAACGCCAGATATTGCCGTCCGGCGAGATCGTCAGATTGTCCACGGTCGGAAGCTGGCCGTACGCTTCGATCGGCGCCGCCTGCGCCGCCGTCGCGCATAGCACCAGGCAAACACTCGCAATGATCCGCGCAAAAACCATGTTTTCCCCCAACGACCGCCACCCGATCTTGACAGCCATACTGCCCGATCTGGTGGCGCTTGCGCCAGTTGGGAAAATACCCCGCCGGCACAGTCGGCCCGCTATCTAGGGCGCTCGCCTTCGCCCATCATGGGCGCATGACTCGCGCCGCACATCGCCTCGGACTTGGCACCGTCCAGTTCGGCCAGGCCTATGGCGTCTCCAACACGCGCGGACGCGTGCCGGTGGACGACGTCGCCGCGATCCTGCGCCGCGCTGCCCAAGCCGGCGTCGGCACGCTCGACACCGCTGCCGGCTATGGCGCGGCGGAGGATGTATTGGGCGGCCTGACCTCGCTCACCGAGCCGTTTCGCGTCGTGACGAAAACGATTGCCCTGAAGAACAGTCTCGACGCCGTCGCCGCACGCGCACGCCAATCGGTCACCACGCTTGGCCGCAAGCCGGTGGACCTGCTGCTGGTCCATTCGGCGGGCGACCTCATCGGCGAAGGCGGTAACGAACTCTGGAACGCGCTTCTCGAATTGCGCGACGAAGGCCTATTCGGCGGCATCGGCATATCGGCCTATGTCGCTGATGATCCCGTCATGCTCGCTCGCAAGTTTCGCCCTGCCGCGATGCAGATACCGTTCAGCCTGCTGGACCAGCGGCTGATCCAAACCGGCGCGCTCGCCGCGCTCAAGGACCTCGGCGTCGAGATCCACGCGCGCTCGCTGTTCCTGCAAGGCCTGCTGTTTCTGTCCGATGACAAGCTGCCGCCCAAACTTGCGTCGGCCGCCGGTCACCTCCGAAAATTGCGAAAGACCTTTCAAGATGCCGGGACGTCGCCACTGGCTGCCGCCCTCGCCTTCGCCCTGGAACGTCCCGAGATCGACGTCGCGGTGGTCGGTGTCACCACACCGGCGGAATTCGAGGAGATTCTGACCGCCGCGGCCATACCTGCGGCAAGCTTGAACTGGTCATCCCTTGCGCTGAACGACGAGCTCGTCCTGACGCCGTCGCGCTGGTGATCAGGACAGCGCGGCGAGTTCGGCGAGAACATCCGAGACGCGCGCGACATCGGCGCGGCTCATCGCCGGGAACATCGGCAGCGTGAGAATCTGCTCGTAGACCGCCTCGGCGACCGGGCAAAGTCCCGGCGCATAGCCACGCGCGCGATAGAAACTGTGCAGATAGACCGGCGCATAATGCACATTGGCCCCGATGCCGCGCTCGCGCAGATGCGCGAACGCGCGCGCGCGCGTGATGCGAAGCTTCGTCAGGTCGAGCCGCGCGACGTAGAGATGATAGGCATGCGTCCGGTCGGCATGGACGCGCAGCGGCGCGACATGCGCAATATCGGCGAGGCTCTCTGAGTACCATTCAGCGACCTCGCGCCGCTTGGCGACCCATTGCGGCAGCCGTTCGAGCTGCGCCAGTCCAAGCGCGCACTGCACGTCCGGCAGGCGGTAATTGTAGCCAAGCTCGACCATGTCATACGCGAAGGTGCCTTCGCTTTCGCGCTTGCGATGATCGCTGTCGATGCCGTGATTGCGGAAACGGCGCATATGCGCCGCCAGCGCAGCATCCGCGGTCAGCGTCATGCCGCCTTCGCAGGTCGTCAGATGCTTCACCGGGTGAAACGAAAAACAGCTGATATCGGCCAGGGTGCCGACCATCCGGCCCTTATAGGTCGCGCCCGGCGCATGGCATGCATCGGCAACGATCTTGATATCCTTGCCCTTTACGATGGCCTGCAGCGCATCGTAATCGGCCGGCTGTCCGGCATAGTCGACGGCAACGATAGCCTTGGTGCGCGGCGTGACGAGCGCGGCAACGCGCGCGGGATCGATCAGCAGCGTGTCGGCATCGACATCGGCGAACACCGGCGTCGCGCCTTCATAGATCGCGGCATTGGCCGACGCGGCAAACGTGATCGCCGGAACGATGACCTCGTCGCCCGCGCCCACCTGCAACGCCCGCATCGCGGCATGCAGTGCTGCGGTTCCGCTGTTCACCGCCACGCCTTCGGCGGCGCCGCAGAATTGCGCGAAAGCTTTCTCGAACTGTCCCACACGTGGCCCGGTCGTGAGCCAGTCGGAGCACAGCGCCTCGACCACGGCCTTGATGTCGGCATCGCCGATCTCCTGGCGGCCATAGGGGAGGAAGTTCAGCGCCGGCGCGCCCGCGGTCTTGTCAGGCATAGGCCATCTGCAGCAGCGTCTGGAGACCGCGCACGTCGAGCGCCTCGGGATTGCTGTCGCTGGAATAGGAGAACCCCTCCTCCACCGGCACCGCGCCGCGCGCCAGATAGGCCTCGCGCGCCGCATGGGCGAAGCTCGCCAGGATCACGTAACGGTCCTTCATGTCGACGGTCCAATGGGAGTCGTCGGCCGGGATCATGGTCTCGTGCAGCTTTTCGCCCGGGCGGATGCCGACGATCTTCTGCGCGTGCTTGGGGCTGATGAGGGTCGCCAGGTCGGTGATCGTGGTCGAGGCGATCTTGGGCACGTAGATCTCGCCGCCGCGCATCATCTCCATGCTCGAGAGCACGAAGTTCACGCCCTGGGTCAGGGTGATCCAGAAGCGCGTCATGCGCGGATCGGTGATCGGCAGGTGATCGGCGCCGTCGGCGATCAGCTTGCGGAAGAACGGCACGACCGAGCCGCGGCTGCCGAACACGTTGCCATAGCGCACCACCGAGAACTTGGTGCCGTCATGGCCCGACAGGTTGTTGGCGGCGACGAAGATCTTATCCGAGGCGAGCTTGGACGCGCCGTAGAGGTTCACCGGGTTCGCCGCCTTGTCGGTGGAGAGCGCGATGACTTTCTTCACGTTGCGGCGCAGCGCCGCGTAGACGATGTTCTCGGCGCCGAACACGTTGGTGCGGATGCACTCGAACGGATTGTACTCCGCCGTCGGCACCTGCTTGAGGGCCGCGGCGTGCACCACGTAATCCACGTCGCGCAGCGCCAGGTCGAGCCGGTCGCGGTCGCGCACGTCGCCGATGAAATAGCGGATGAACGGATACTGGCTCATGGGGAAGTCGAGCTGCATGTCCGACTGTTTCAGCTCGTCGCGGGAGAAGATGATGATGCGGCGCGGCTTGTATTGCGCGCACACCGTCTTCAGGAAATGCTTGCCGAACGAACCCGTGCCGCCGGTCACCAGGACCGACTTGTCGTTCAGGTCCAGCCAGGGCTGGGAGAAGTCGCGGAACGCCGCGGGCGCCTCGGCGGGGGCCGGCTGGGCGATCTCGGCGGAGAACTGCGTGCGCGCAAGGGCGACGGCAGGCTTGCTCATGGGCAAAGGGTCCTTTTCGACCTTTGCAGTTTCGCCGAACGTCCTTAACAAGTGGTTCCGGAACGGTTCGAATTGTCATGGTTTGGCGCTAGGGCCAAGTGTGATAGCGGTTCGTCCGCGGCCCTCCGTTTGTAAACAGAAGGTAAAAAATGCGCATCGCGATGATCGGCACGGGCTATGTCGGCCTGGTTTCCGGCGCCTGCCTCTCGGAGTTCGGCCACGACGTGATCTGCGTCGACAAGGTCGCGAGCAAGATCGAGGCGCTGAAAAAGGGCGTGATCCCGATCTTCGAGCCGGGCCTCGACCACGTCGTCGAAACCAGCACCAAGGCCGGCCGGCTGACCTTCGAGACCGACATCGCCGCCGCCGTGAAGGGCGCCGACGCGGTGTTCATCGCCGTCGGCACGCCCAGCCGGCGCGGCGACGGCCACGCCGACCTCACCTATGTCTACGAGGCGGCAAAAGAGATCGCCGCCGCGCTCGACGGCTACACCGTGGTCGTCACCAAATCGACCGTACCCGTCGGCACCAACCGCGAGGTCGAGGCCATCATCCGCCGGACCAACCCGGACGCGCAGTTCGACACCGCCTCCAATCCGGAGTTCCTGCGCGAAGGCGCCGCCATCGAGGACTTCCGCCGCCCCGACCGCGTCGTCGTCGGCTGCGACACCGAGCGCGCCCGCCAGGTGATGCGCGAGATCTACCGCCCGCTCTACCTCAACGAGACGCCGATCCTCTTCACGACGCGCGAGAGCTCCGAGCTGATCAAATACGCCGCCAATGCCTTCCTCGCGACCAAGATCACCTTCATCAACGAGATGGCGAACATCTGCGAGGCGGTCGGCGCCAATGTGCAGGACATCGCGCGCGGCATCGGGCTGGACGGCCGCATCGGCGGCAAGTTCCTGCACGCCGGCCCGGGTTATGGCGGCTCGTGCTTCCCGAAGGACACGCTGGCCCTGCTGCAGACCGCGCGCGACGTCGGCGCACCGACGAAGATCGTCGAGGCGGTGATCGCGGTGAACGAAAGCCGCAAGACGCAGATGGCGCAGAAGATCGAGAAGGCCCTGGGCGGCGTGGCGGGCAAGACGATCGCGGTGCTCGGCCTCACCTTCAAGCCCAACACCGACGACATGCGCGACGCCCCCAGCCTCGCCATCGTGCCCTATCTGCAGAAGAAGGGTGCCACCATCCGCGCCTTCGACCCGCAGGGCGAGAAGGAAGCGGGCAAGCTGCTCAACATCGAGCTGTGCAAGGACGCCTATGACGCGCTCGACGGCGCCGACGGCGTGGCGATCCTGACCGAGTGGAACGAATTCCGCGCGCTGGACATGGCGCGGATGAAGAGCCTCCTCAAGCGCCCGCTGATGGTCGATTTGCGCAACATCTACAACCCGGACCAGATGGCGGCGGCGGGCTTCCACTATGTGAGCGTCGGCCGCAAGACGACGGGCGGTTAGCCGCCGCTCCACCCACCACCACCACCATTGTCATGGCCCGCCGGAGTGCGGGCCACCCAGGTGGTGCGCCACTCCACTTGAAAGAGAAGCGCAGACGTCACCTGGGTGGCCCGCATTCGCGGGCCATGACAATAGAGTTATGGCCCTTCAAAATTTATTTTCGTGAAATTCTATTTCGTTGCGTGCGGCGCAGCGTAAAAACTTATCCACACTCCCGTCGCCCGCTTTTTCGCCGTATACGGACAAATCGCACGCCGCGCCGCGTGGATAACTCCCACTTATCCACGCCCGAAAAAATTCGCGCGCCACCGCTTGAACCGAGTCGGTGCGAACACCAAATCTCTTATCTCTCCACAATCACATCCGAACCACGGCGCGCGATTTTTCGCGGCGCTCCAGAAAGGCTATCCGATGATCACCAACACCTACGACAGATACCCGCGCTCGCGCAGATACTCCACGATCGCCGCCGCATGCGTGGCGGCGTCCGCGCTCTCCGTCTCGATCCGCAGCTCCGGCGCTTCCGGTGCCTCGTACGGACTCGAGATGCCGGTGAAGTTCTTGATCTCGCCCGCCTTGGCCTTCTGATAGAGGCCCTTGGGATCGCGCTGCATGCAGATCTCGAGCGGCGTGTCGACGAACACCTCGATGAACTCGCCTTCGCCCAGAAGCTCGCGCGCCATCCGGCGCTCCGAGCGGAACGGCGAGATGAACGCCGTCAGCACGATCAGCCCCGCATCGACGAACAGCTTCGACGCCTCGCCGACGCGCCGGATGTTCTCCACCCGGTCCGCGTCCGTGAAACCCAGATCCCGGTTCAAGCCATGACGAACATTGTCGCCGTCCAGGAGGTAGGTATGACGCCCTTCTGCATAGAGCGCGCGCTCCACCAGGTTCGCGATGGTCGATTTGCCCGAGCCCGACAGGCCGGTGAACCACAATACCGCCGGCTTCTGGCTCTTCTGCGCGCCGCGCGCCCGCTTGTCGACGTCGAGCGCCTGCCAGTGCACGTTGGTCGCGCGGCGCAGGCCGAAATCGATCATGCCGGCGCCGACCGTGGCGTTGGAGAACCGGTCGATCAGGATGAACCCGCCCATGTCGCGGTTGACCGCATAGGGATCGATGGCGAGCGCCTGGGAGGTCGAGAAATTGCCGTAGCCGACCTCGTTCAGCTGCAGCGTCTTGGCCGCGTGCTGGTCGAGCGTGTTGACGTCGATCTTGTGCTTCAGCGTGGTGACCTGCACCGGCACGGTCGCGGTGGCCAGCTTCATCAGGTACTGCCGCCCCGGCAGCATCTCGTCCTCGGTCATCCAGAGCAGATGCGCCGCGAACTGGTCGGTGACGTCGGGCCGCTGCGTCGGCGCGCAGAGCACGTCGCCGCGCGAGATGTCGACCTCGTCGGCCAGCACCAAGGTCACCGCCGCGCCGGCGCTCGCCTCGGCAAGGTCGCCGTCCATGGTGACGATGCGCTTGACGGTCGAGGTGCGGCCCGACTTCGCCACTGCGATGGCGTCGCCCGGCTTGACGTTGCCGCTCGCGATGGTGCCGGAGAAGCCGCGGAAATCGAGATTGGGCCGGTTCACCCACTGCACCGGCATGCGGAACGCCCGCTCCGACAGCGCGGTGTCGACGTCGACCGTCTCCAGATGCTCCAGCAGCGCCGGGCCGGTGTACCAGGGCGTGTTCTCGCTCTTGGCGATGACGTTGTCGCCGAACCGCGCCGACAGCGGGATCGCTGCCACCGTGAAGAAGCCGAGCTTCTCGGAGAACGCGGCGAACTCCTTGACGATGTCGTCGAACACCGTCCGGTCGAAGCCGACCAGATCGATCTTATTGACCGCCAGCACGATGTGCCGGATGCCGAGCAGCGAGGCGATATAGGCATGGCGCCGGGTCTGCACCAGCACGCCCTTGCGCGCATCGATCAGGATGACCGCGAGCTCGGAGTTCGAGGCGCCGGTCGCCATGTTGCGGGTATACTGCTCGTGGCCCGGCGTGTCGGCGACGATGAACTTGCGCTTGTCGGTGGCGAAGAAGCGATAGGCGACGTCGATGGTGATG
>DATAZZ010000003.1:0-3196 GCA_036271735.1 Rhizomicrobium sp. | reverse complement strand
CGATGGCTTCGCGGTCGATGTCGATGCCGGTATAGGTGCATTCGCCTGCGAGATATTTGGCCATGCGGCCGCAGCCGCAGCCCCAGTCGAGCAGGCGCTGCTGTGCGCGCGGGGTCTTGAGATGGCGCGCCACCGCCTCGTTGTATTTGCGCTTGAGCGCATAGCCCCATTTGTCGAAGGTCCTGGGCCCCAGCCAGATCGCGCGGTTGGTGAGCTTGGCGGGCGGCAGCGGGACATCGGACGGCAGTCCGGGGCGCATCAGATGGAAATGGTCCCACTCGCGCACGAACTGCCCGCTGCTCTCGCCGATCAGCCGGAGCACGATCTCGTCCTTGCCGCCGAAGCTCGGCTTGACCGGCAGCATGCCGCGGACGCCGATCGCGCCGCGGGCCGGGGTCTCCAGGTAGTCGGCGGCCGAGAACGCCTTGCCGTCGATGGCGATGCGGATCGGCTCCGGCGGCGGCCAATGCGCCGGCCGGATCGTGCCGTCGAGGAGGATGACCGCGCCGCGATCCTCGATCTGCGGCATCCACCACGACGTCTCAGGCACGCCGATATCGTAAGATTTCATGGGCGCACATTGCACCCGGGCGAAACCGCTACCAAACTGTCACGATGTCGCGCTATCCCCAGCCCATGAAGAAAGTCCTGTCGGTCATCGCTCTGTGGGCCTTCGTGACCGCAGCGCAAGCCGCGCCCGATCCCGCGTCGGCCGTCGTCATGCACTACGCCGACCTCGCCCAGGCGATCTATGGCGACTCCGCGGCCGCCGCGCGCGATCTGCAGAAGGCGGTGAACGCGTTCCTTGCCCATCCGGATGCGCAGACCTTGTCCGAGGCGCGCAAGGCCTGGAAAGCGGCGCGCATTCCCTATCTGCAGAGCGAAGGCTTCCGCTTCGCCAACACCGTCGTCGACGGCTGGGAGCCGAAGGTCAATGCCTGGCCGCTGGACGAGGGGCTGATCGACTATGTGGCGCCGGCTTATGGGACCCAGTCGGACCAGAACCCACTCTACACGCTGAACGTCATCGCCAACACGAAGCTTCGCGTCGGCGCGAAGATCGTCGATGCGACAATCATCGATGCTGCGCTGCTTCGGCAGTTGCAGGAGGCCGAGGGCGTGCAGACCAACGTCTCGACCGGCTTCCATGCGATCGAGTTCCTGCTCTGGGGCCAGAATTTGGACGGCGCGAAAGGCGGCGCGGGCGTGCGCGCGGCGAGTGACTACGACGTGGCCGCCTGCACGCATGGCAATTGCGCGCGGCGTGCCGCCTATCTGAAGGCCGCGAGCGACCTGCTCGTCACAGACCTCGCCGAGATGACCGACGACTGGCGGCCGGGCGGCAAGGCGCGTGCCGAGCTGCTCGCCAAAGGTCCCGACGGCGGGCTTGCGGAGATATTGACGGGCCTTGGCAGCCTCACCTTCGGCGAGATGGCGGGCGAGCGCATGAAGCTCGGCCTCATGCTGCACGATCCGGAGGAGCAGCAGGATTGCTTCTCCAACAACACGCACAATTCGCATTACTACGACGAGATCGGCATCGGCGGGATCTGGCGCGGCCGTTATGTCCGCGCCGACGGGAAGGCGCTGGAAGGCCCGTCGCTTCGCGACTATGTGGCCCATGTGGACGCCAAGGCGGCGCAGAGGCTGGACGACAGCCTGGCCGGCGCGCTGGAGCGGATCGTCCGTATTCGGACGGCTGCCGACGGCGGCAAGATGGCGTATAGTCAGATGATCGCGGCCGGCAATGCCGAGGGCAACAAGATGATCCAGGATGCGATGGACGGGCTCGTCGCCCAGACCCGCGCGATCGAAGGCGTCGCATCCCTCCTGCATCTCCAGGTCGCGTCCAACAAATCCGATCACCATTGATCACGCGCCGCGACATCGTGCTGTCGGGCGCGTGGGGGCTTGCCGGCTGCGCGGTGCTCGCGCCGTTTGCGCGGCACAGCGCACGGCTCGACGAGACGCGCATCGGGGGTCGCGACATCGTGCTGACCGCGCAGGAGCGCCGTTGCGCGCTGGGCAGCGCGACGATGCCGCTCTGGCTCTATGGCGAGCGTCCGTTCCCGGTGTTGCGCATGAGCAAGGGCGAGGCGCTGTCCGTCACGCTCAGGAACGCGCTCGGCGAGCACAGCTCCATCCATTGGCACGGCGTGCGCGGCCCGAACGCGATGGACGGCGTGCCGTATCTCACGCAGCTTCCGGTGCAGCCGGGGGAGGAATTCGTCTACCGCTTCACGCCGCCCGACGCCGGCACGTTCTTCTTCCATCCGCATTGCAATACCGCGACGCAGATGGGCCGCGGATTGCTGGGCGCGCTGATCGTCGACGATCCGGACGAGACCTGGAGCGACGACGTCGTCCTGCTCCTCAAGGACTGGTGCGTCGATGGACGCGGCGGCTTCCTGCCGTTCCTCACCGACAGCGGCGCGAGCCGCGCCGGCACTTTCGGCGCGCTTCGCACCGTGAACGGCCTGGCCGAGCCCACGATCGACACGCGGGCGCGGACCAATCTGCGCGTGAGGCTGATCAATGCGGACTCCTCGCGTATCGCCGAGATCGGCATCGCGGGCGCGGCTGCGCGCGTCGTCGCCATCGACGGCAACGCGGTCACGCCCTTCGCGCTGGAGACATGGCGGCTCGGGCCCGGGATGCGGTTGGATCTGGCGCTCGATATGCACGACGCCGACGCGCGCGTGCTGGATTATTTCTCAGCCTCTCCGATCCTGCTCGCGACCTTGCGCGCGCATGGAAGCGGCAGTGGTGCCGGCGTATCTTTGCCCGCCGTCGTGCAGCCGGCCGATTTCACCGGCGCCTGGCGTCACGCGCTTCAGCTGGAAGCCGCGGTCGCGCCGAACGTCCTGCCGGCGCCGGAGCCGGTGGTCCTGTCCGACGGGCGCCGGATCGACATCGCCGATTCACTATGTCTGGCCGCGGGCACGTTCTGGACCCTGGACGGCCAGTCCTGGCCGGGACGCGATCATTCCCGCCTGCCGCCGCCGCTGTTCTCGCTGGCGCGCGGGCAGAACGTGGTCCTCGACATCGAAAATGCGACATCGCGCGCCCATCCGATCCATGTTCACGGCCACACGATGACCCTATTGTCCGCGAGCCTGCTGGCGCGGCCGGTGCATCGCGCCGACACGGTGCTGGTGCTGCCGAACGAGCGCGTGACCGTCGGGTTCACGGCCGA
>DATAZZ010000002.1:0-85060 GCA_036271735.1 Rhizomicrobium sp. | reverse complement strand
CAAGATCGAAAACGCCTTCTGCCGCCTCAAAGACTTCAGGCGCATCGCCACGCGCTATGACCGGCTGGCTAGAAACTTCCTCGCTTCCGTATGCCTCGTTGCTGTCGTCGTATGGTGGATTTTATGAGTCGTAGCCCTAGTTCGCGAATATCCGCTACGGTCAATTCTCGTAATATGCGCGGCGATCACTCTTTTATCTGCATTTTTCGGGTCGCAATCATCGTCTTATCACGAATGCAATAGTAACCGCTCCCAGTACTACAGAAATTACGATTCTCCCGACTTCTTCGAGAAAGCGGACGCCATCATTGTGTGCGAAGGACTAGCCATTGATGCAAACAGCGGGCTTCTTACTGCGATAGCCACCATAGCGGTTGCAGCCTTCACGCTTACGCTCTGGCTTTCCGCCGACGGACAGGCGCGCTTGACGCGAGAGGCCATCGACGAAAGCAAAAGGTCGAGTGAGCGGCAGCTGCGGGCTTATGTATTTGTTGATACGTGTTCGCTCCAGAAAGATGTCAATGACGGAGAATCTCCTTGGGAGATTCATCTTCAAATCAAGAACTATGGCCTTACGCCAACGAGCAATATCCGCATTGTAGCCCAACGAAATGTCAGCGACATAGTTGGGGACGATCCCGAATACCCTCTCGCAATTTCTGCACAGCCAATTGCCTACGCTCCCATTCCGCCCGGTCATTTTTTCACGGTCCGGGCGCCCATCATGACTCCTGCCCAGCGGTCCACTGCGGCACAAAATGGCCAACGCGTCTATACTTGGGGGCGGGTTGATTACCGCGATGCATTTGGAAAGGAGCGATGGTTGATGTTCCAAATGGAACATATGTTGGACAATGTGCATGAGTTCAGGTTCTGCCGGGCAGGCAACGACTGGCTCTAAGCCAATTATCCAAAACACTAGGAGCATGCCTATCTAGCGCGCCCCATAAAATAGTCGAACATTCTTAGGAAGGTAATTTGAGAATGTTGAAGCCGCAAGACAAACCACTCCTACTTGCGCTGCTCGCAGTCGCGTTCGCTCTTGCTTTGAACGCAGCGGTTTCATTTGCGGAGCGCCCAGACCACACCTCAAGCAACTATCCCGATAAAAGCCCAAATCAAATACCAGAATGGGGGTGGGGAGCCGCAGAAGCGATAGCAACAGGGCTCATTGCCGTTTACGCGATCCGGCAATATCGAGCGTCTGAACGAACCTCCAAGCGCCAATTGCGCGCCTATTTGACGATTCGGACGGGCTTCATCGGCGGCCAACATAAAGAGGTCGGGCATTACTTCACTCACCACCCCAGCCTAGTGAACACTGGAAGTACTCCGGCGAAAAACGTGAGATACAAAATCAAAATGGACGTTTTCCCGGTGCCTCTACCGAGTACCGTAGACCTCACCATTCGCGAGCAGCCAATCTTCGCTGGCGACTTTGCCCCGCAGCAGGTTTCCTCTATCGAGGCCGTGCTGCCTTTCTACTTGAGCGAGGAAGACACTTGGGATGTCATTTGGTTTGGCGGCAGAACCAAGGTCTACGTCTATGGCGTAGTGATGTATGAAGATGTTTTTGGAGACCCACACGAAACAACTTTCTGCCATTGGCTCGTATGGCGTTCGGGCGAAAGCCGCCAAACGATGACCGTTAACAGGCACAACACGATAACCTGACACCGTGGCCATTGCCGCCGACGCCCTGATAATACCGAACGCTAGCAAGAGGCGAGTGCGGCCTGCCGCACCTTGAATTGGGCACAAAACCTAGGCCAGTTAAAGTCCAGGATAATCGCCTTTTTCTTCGCATCCGCGCATCCATCGGCGCGCCGGGCGCATCCAAGCCTGCAACACGGGAGATGACGATGCGCGCAGTTTGGGCCGCCATGGCGGTGCTTTTGGTTTCGGCGAGTGCGGCTTGGGCGGATTGCCATACGGGGGCGTACCGATTCCGGAACGGCGATGTGGTCGATATCCAGCCGGGCGATGGCGATACGCTGCGCTGGCGGATGTTCAACGGGACCGTCGGGACGCTGCATCCCGGCACCGGCGGCGGCTGGAGCAGCACGCTCGGCTGGACCGAGCGGCCGGATGGGCATCGTGTGGCGCTGGGCGATTGCGCGGGCGGCACCGTGGCGTTCGACGGCAAGACGGCGGAGCGCATCGATTTCGATGTGACGGATACGACGTTCACGGGGCGCGATGGCGTGACGCTGGCGGGGCGGCTGGTGCTGCCCAAAGGTGCAGGGCCGGTGCCGGTCGTGGTGCTGGTGCACGGCTCGGAGGATTCGTCGGCGATCCAGTCTTATGCGATGCAGCGGATGCTGCCGGCGGAGGGCGTGGGCGCGTTCGTCTACGACAAGCGCGGCACCGGCGCGTCGAAGGGCACCTATACGCAGGACTTCGACGTGCTGGCGGACGACGCGGTGGCGGCGATGCGCGAGGCGCGGCGGATCGCGGGGGCGCGCGCCGGACGCGTCGGCTATCAGGGCGGCAGCCAGGGCGGCTGGATCGTGCCCTTGGCGGCGAACCGCGCGCCGGTGGATTTCGCCATCGTGAGCTTCGGGCTGGCGGTGACGGTGCTGGAGGAAGACGAACAGGAGGCCGCGCTCGAGCTCAAGCTGAAAGGCCATTCGCCGGACGAGATCGCCAAGGCGATGGAGGTGGTGCATGCCACGGAGAACCTGCTCGCCAGCGGCGACTTCGCCGACTATCCGGCGTTCGACGCGGTGCGGACGAAATACCGCAACGAGCCGTGGTTCAAGGACATCCACGGCAATTTCACCTACATGCTGCTGCCGGCGTCGCTGGAGCAGCTGAAAGCGTTCGCGGCGACGCATGACTGGCACACGCCGATGCGCTACGAGCCGATGCCGACGCTGCAGGCCAGCACGACGCCGCAGCTCTGGATCCTGGGCAGCGACGATCTGGAAGCACCGAGCGCGGAGACGTCGCGGCGCATCCGGACACTCATCGATGCCGGCAAGGATTTCACGCTGGCGCTCAATCCCGGCGCCGAGCACGGCATGACCGAGTATGTGCTGGACGCAAAGGGCGAGCGGGTGTCGACGCGGTTCTCCGCCGGGTATTTCGCGATGATGCGAGATTTCGCGCGCGACGGCGTGTTGCACGGACGCTATGGCCGCGCGCAAATCACCGCGCCGCGGCGCTGAGCACGTGCCGTAGAGGCGGCGGCGGGTTACGAAGGCGCATGACCGTCGCCGTCAGCCTCGAACAGCTACAGCCCGTCCTGCGCGACCTCGGCGTCGCCGCGCCGGTTGCCGCGACGGCGATGGCGGGCGGCAGTGCGCCGGTGTTCCGCATCGACCTCAAGGACGGCACGGCGCTGGTGCTCAAGACCTATCCGGACGATCGGCCGTGGACGCCGCGCAAGGATGCCTACGCGGCGTCGCTGCTGGCCGGTCTCGACCTGCCGGTGACGCGCACCTTGCAATGGGACGAGAGTCGAACACGCCTGCCCTTCCGTTTCGCGATCATCAATTACCTGCCGGGCGCCACGGCGGACGCGCTGAAAGACGACCCCGATATCGTGGACGTCTATCGCCAGATGGGCGCGCTGCTGAAGCGGCTGCACACAGTAAGGATGCCGACCTATGGCAGTATCGGGCCGGACGGCGTCGTGAACCCGCACGCCGACAACGCCGCCTTCATGCGCGCGATGTTCGACGAGCACTTCCGGCATTTCCAGGACTGGGGCGGCGATGCGGCGCTGACGGACAGGCTGCGGCGCGTGGCCGATGCGCGCTTCGCGCCGGTGACGCACAGCAACGGGCCGGTGTTCGGACATGACGACATGCATCCGGGCAACGTGCTGGCGGCGCGCGGCGCGGACGGGCGCCTGCGGCTGACAGGGCTGATCGATTTCGGCAATGCGCGCGCGGTGGACCCGCTCTTCGACCTTTCCAAGAGCATCTTCTGCTCGGCACATATGGACCCGCGCAGCGCCGCAGCGATCCGCGAGGGCTATGGCGCTCTCCACCATCCCGATCCGGATGGCGCGCTGTGGCTCTATACCTTGCTGCACCGGGTTATGATGTGGTGGTGGATCCGGCGTGTCGGCGGCAAGCCGGACGAGGGCAGCCTGCCCGGCCTGATGCGCGACCTTGAAGCGATGGCGGCTCAGTAAGGCTGGGTGTCCACCAGTCCGATCTTCCTGAGGCCGAGGCGCTGGGCGTCGGCCATCACCTGTGCGACGGCGCCGTAACGGGCGAGGCGGTTGGCCATCATGTGGATCTCGGGCTGGGGATCGGAGTGCGCGGCATCGACCAGGCGCTGCTCGAGCGTCGCGTGGCTGATGCGCCAGCCGTTCCAGATCGCGGTGCCGTCGAAATCGACCTCCAGCATCACGACCGGCGATGGCGTGGCGGGCGAATGGCCGTTCGGCATGTCGATGGTCACGGCATGCGTCTGCATCGGCAGCGTGATGATCAGCAGCACGAGCAGCACCAGCATCACGTCGATCAAGGGTGTGGTGTTCATCTCCGACAGCATATCGCCGTCGGATGTCTCAGCGGTCATGGCCATGGCAAATCCCTCCCAAGGATTTGCCAAGGCTGCGCGACGATTGTGGCGGATTGGGGCAGAAATTCCGATGTCGGCTGTAAATGAATGACTCGTTGTCAGCGCGCCGCGGGCACGGTGTAGGACGCGGCAACGATCGGGTCCGAAGTGCCGGTGTCGATCGGCGGCGCCAGCAGGACCTCCTGCCGGCGGGCGACGAGGATCAGCGCGCGGTTGCCGATCCAGTTGCGGCCGAGCCGGCCGGCAACCGGTGTGCCATCGGGCGCGGTGACGGGCATGGTGGAGACAAGATCGAAGAACACCGCGCTCTGCCGGAACGTACCGGCGGCGACCATCATGCGTGCCGCGGCGCGGGCGGCGCGACGCGGGTCGGAGCCGTTCTGCACGAGGCTGGAATCGGGTGTGTTCGGGTCGAGCAGCATCCAGACCGGACTGGCACCGTTGAGGCTCACCTTGAGGAACACCGCATGGTCCTGGAACTTCGCCGGCAGTGATTCGAGCGCCGGTGCGGCCTGCGCGGCGGAGCCGAGCAGTGCGGCCAAAACCAAACCGGAGAATGTCGTCTTCCACATAGGGATGCCACAGCGATGCCGTCCCTCCGCTAACGGTCCGGCGCGGGCAAGGTTGCGCGGTCGCGCGCCTTTCTCCTTCGTGTAGATTGGCGGCAACAAGGGAACGGATGACGCCATGAGCTTTGCGAAGATCGGAGACCTCGACGTCTATTACGAGCGCGCGGGATCGGGGCCGCCGCTGCTGTTCATCTCTGGCTCGGGCGGGGATCTGCGCGTCAAGCCGAACCAGATGGACGGGCCGTTCGTGAAACACTTCGACACGCTGAGCTATGACCAGCGCGGGCTGGGCCAGACCTCCAAGCCGGATGTTCCCTACACGATGGCGGAGTATGCCGACGACGCGGCGCGGCTGATGGATTTCGCGGGCTGGCCGAGCGCGCGCGTGATCGGCGTGTCGTTCGGCGGCATGGTGGCGCAGGAACTGGTGCTGCGGCATCCCGGCCGCGTCGAGCGGCTGGTGCTGGGCTGCACCTCGCCAGGCGGGGCGGGCGGCGCGTCCTATCCGTTCCACGAGATCGAGCATATGGGGCGCGAGGAGCGGGCGCGGCACATGATCGGGGTCAACGACACGCGGCGCGACGCGGCCTGGGCGGTGGCCAATCCCGAGCAATACGAACAGTTCGTCGCCTTTGCGGCAAACGATCCGTATGCGGACGAGCCTGGCCGGGCGATGGGATACCACCGGCAGCTGGAGGCGCGCTCGCATCACGACACTTACGACAGGCTCTCGCAGATCGCCTGCCCGGTGCTGCTCGCGGCGGGCCGGTTCGACGGCATCGCCCTGCCCGCGACGCAGGAGAAGATGGCGGCGCGGATCAAAAACGCAAAGCTGCAATTCTTCGACGGCGGCCACATGTTCATGCTACAGGACCGCGCCGCGATGCCGGCGATGATCGAATTCCTGAAGGGCTGACGTGTTCCAGATTTTTGCCGCCGCGTTCACCACACTGTTCGTCGCCATCGGGCCGATCGAGGTGGCGTCGATGTTCCTGGCGCTGACCGCCGGGGTGACGCCGTCGCATCGGCGCCTGCTCGCCTTCACCGCGGCGGCGGTGGCGACGGCGGTGCTGCTGGCCTTCGCGCTGGGCGGCATCCAGCTGCTGGCGCTGATCGGCGTCGGACTGCCGGCGTTCCGGACCGCGGGCGGCGTCCTGCTGCTGATGGTGGCGGCGGACCTCTTGCTGGCCAAGCATTCGGCGATCTCGTCCATCACGTCGAGCGAAGCCAGCGAGGCGCAGAACCACGAGACCGACATCGCGGTGTTCCCGCTGGCGATCCCGCTGACCGCCGGGCCGGGCAGCATGACGGCGGTGGTGCTGCTGATGAGCCGGGCGCAGGGACCGGTCGACATGGCATTGGTGCTGGCGGCGCTGGGCGTCATCATGCTGATCGTGCTGGCGTCGATGCTGCTGTCGGAACCGTTGATGCGCCTGTTACGCAAGACCGGGACGGCGGTGATCGCGCGCGTGTCCGGCGTGCTGCTGGCGGCGCTGGCGATGCAGTTCATCTTCGATGGGCTGAGCACCAGCGGATTGTTCCGCTAGACGCGATTGCCGCAGCGGGTTTGACTCGGGTGGCCGGCCTCGTGACGATGGCCGCAAAGAGTATCGCGCCAAAACCAGGGAATCGCGTTTCATGTCGGCAGCAGGCGAAGCACCCATCGAATACATCGCCATCGGCACGCGGATGGCGGAGATCGCGGCGCAGAAACCGGATGCACCCGCGATCACCTCGCAGGGCGTGACGCGCAATTGGGCCGAGCTGCACAAGCGGACCAACCGCATGGCGCGCGGGCTGCTCGCCAAGGGCGTGAAATTCGGCGATTTCGTCACCATCGCGCTGCCCAACGGCGTCGGCTTCGTCGAGACCTGCTACGCCGTGTGGAAGATCGGCGCGGTGCCGCAGCCGGTGTCGTCCAAGCTGCCGCCGCAGGAATTGGTCGCGATCGTCGAACTCGCCGATCCGCCCATCGTGGTGAGCGACACGCCGATGCAGTCACCACGGCCAGTGGTGTCGGCGCAGGATTTGTACGGCGCGTCGCGCGACGACAGCGACCTGCCGGAGGCGATCGCGCCGTCCTACAAGGCGCCGACCTCGGGCGGCTCGACCGGGCGGCCCAAGCTGATCGTGTCGGGCTCGCGCGGCGTGACGGTGAAGGGCGGGCTGGAAACACCGCTGTGGCGCTACACGCCGGACTCGACGGTGCTGATGCCGGGGCCGCTCTATCACAACGGGCCGTTCGGCTGCGTGTTCGGGGCGCTCAACGCCGGGGCGCATGTGATCGTGATGCCGAAATTCGATGCCGAGGCGACGCTGCGCAACATCGAGACGTACAAGGCCGATTGGGTCTATCTCGTGCCGACGATGATGAGCCGCATCTGGCGCCTGCCGAACCGCGAGCAGTTCGACGTGTCGTCGCTCAAGACGGTGTGGCATCTTGCGGCGCCCTGCCCGCCGCAGCTGAAAGAGCAGTGGATCGAATGGCTGGGCGGCGAGACGATCATGGAGCTCTATGCCGGCACCGAGGCTCAGGCCGTGACGACCATCACCGGCACCGAATGGCTGGCGCATCGCGGCTCGGTCGGACGCGTGATGGGCGGCGGGCGGATGACGGCGTTCTCGCCCGACGGCAAGGAGTTGCCCGTAGGCGAGGTCGGCGAGATCTACATGTTGCGCGATCCGGCGCTGCCGCCGAGCTATCGCTATATCGGCGCGGAGGCCCGCACCCTGCCGGGCGGGTGGGAGAGCCTGGGCGATATCGGGTATTTCGACGACGAGGGTTACCTCTACCTCGCCGACCGGCGCACCGACATGATCCTAGTCGGCGGCGCGAACGTCTATCCGGCGGAGATCGAGGCGGCGCTGGACGAGCATCCGCTGGTCGCGTCGGCTGCGGTGATCGGCCTGCCACATGACGAATTGGGCAACCAGATCCATGCGATCGTGCAGCCGCGCGCCGGCCTCGATCTGGAAGATTTACAACGGCACCTCGCGGAGCGTCTCGTGGTCTACAAGCGGCCACGCACCTTCGAGCTGGTCGAGGAGAACGTCCGCGACGACGCCGGCAAGGTGCGGCGCACCGCGCTGCGCGACGCGCGGATCAAAAAGGCGTAGGCTCCGCGCCATAACAGAACAGGGGTGGGACATGCGCGGGATTTTCAACGTGGTGATGCGGATCGTCAGCAGCCTGCTCGGGCTGGTGATGCTGCTCGGCGGCGGGGTATGGGCGGCACAGGGGCTGCATTTGACCGGGCCGAACGACAGATCGTTCATGGTGGGCGACAAGCACTGGGTGCTGTACGGCGCGATCTTCGCGATCGTGGGACTGGCCCAAGTGATCTGGAGCAATACGCGGCAGCATTGATTAGCCCTCGCCCCCGCGAAGCGGGGGAGAGGATTGGGTGAGGGGGTGGTGCGGCAGACGCGCCTCTGCCTCACCACCCCCTCACCCCGCCTCTCCCCCGCAAGGGGGGAGAGGGAGAAGAAGTGGGAACTGAGTCGCGCTCGATGTAGTTTCCAACGCATGGCCGGTCTTTCCACCTATCACGCCAAACGCGATTTCAAGCAAACGCGCGAGCCCAAAGGGCGCGTCGAGCGCGGCGACAAGCATCGCTTCGTGATCCAGCGCCATGCAGCGACGCGGCTGCATTACGACCTGCGGCTGGAGCTGGACGGGGTCTACAAATCCTGGGCGGTGACCAAGACTCCGTCGCTCGATCCCGCCGTGAAGCGGCTGGCGGTCGAGGTCGAGGATCATCCGATCGAATACGGCACCTTCGAGGGTACGATCCCGCACGGGCAATATGGCGGCGGGACGGTACAGCTGTGGGATCGCGGGACCTGGGCGCCGCAAGGCGACGATCCGGAGGGCGAACTCGCCAAGGGACATCTGAAGATCGTCATGGATGGCGAGCGGATGCAGGGCAAATGGGCGCTGGTGCGGATGCGCGACGACGCGAAGCGGCCGGGACGCAAGGTCCGGCACAATTGGCTGCTGATCAAGGAGATCGATGACGACGCCAAGCGCGGCAAGGCGGGCGATGCGCTGACCAAAGAGGTCACCTCGGTGAAGACGGGGCGCACGCTGGAAGAGATTGCGGCGAAATCGACCAAGGTGTGGAACAGCAACCGCTCGGTCGACGAGAACGTCGCGGCGCTGAAGAAAGCGCCGGCGAAAAAAGCGGCCGCTAAAAAAAAGACTCGCGTAAGCGCCAAGAAGACCAAGAAGACCAAGAAGACGCAGGCGAAAAAGCCGCGCCGCGCGTGACGGCCATGCCGGATTTCGTCGCGCCGCAATTGGCGCGGCTGATGGCGGCGCCGCCGGCAACGCCGGGCTGGGTGCATGAGGTCAAGTTCGACGGCTATCGCGTGCAGATGCGGGTGGGACAAGGCCGCGCCCGCCTGCGCACGCGCAAGGGGCTCGACTGGACCGACAAATTTCCCGAGATCGCCAAGGATGGCGGCGCCCTGCCCGATTGCCTGCTCGATGGCGAGATCTGCGCGCTGAACAAGGAGGGCGCGGCCGATTTCGGCGGGTTGCAGCTCGCATTGTCGGAGGGCAAGACCGGCGATCTGGTATTCTTCCTGTTCGACGCGCTGTTCGCGGGCGGGCGCGATTTGCGCAAGTTGCCGCTGTCGGCGCGCAAGGCATTGCTCGAAGAGATTTTAAAGCCGGTGCGCAGCAAGCGACTGCGCTTCGTGCCGCATTTCACCTCACACGGCGACGCCATGCTCGAAGCGGCGTGCAAGATGGACATGGAAGGGATCATCTCCAAGAAGCTCGATGCACCGTATATGTCGGGACGCACGGACAGCTGGACGAAATCCAAATGCCGCGGCGGGCAGGAGGTGGTGATCGGCGGCTGGCGCGGCGATGCGGGGAAGATGCGCTCGCTGCTGGTCGGAACGCACCAGGACGGCAAGCTGGTCTATATGGGGCGCGTCGGCACCGGTTATACCGGCGCGGTCGCGGCGGACCTTCTGAAGAAGCTGAAGCCGCTGGCGCGCAAGACATCCGCCTTCGCCAATCCACCGCGCGCGCCGGACCTCAACTGGGTCGAGCCCAAGCTGGTCGCGGAGATCGAATATGAGAATGTGACGGCGGACGGGTTGTTCCGGCAGGCGGCGTTCAAGGGACTGCGCGCCGACAAGCCGGCGGAGTCCGTGGTGCCCGAAGTGCCGGCCGATGCGCCGGTGAAGGAGAAGCGTGCAATGGCGGCGAAGGTTTCGAAAGCGGCGGCAAAGGGCGACGCCACGGTGCTCGGCATCCGCATCAGCCATCCGGACAAAGTGCTGTGGCCGAAGTCGAAAGCGGGCGCGGCGGTGACGAAGCTCGACCTGGCGCGCTACATGGCGGCGGCCGCGGCGCGCATGCTGCCGCATGTCGAAGCGCGGCCGATCTCCATCGTGCGGACGCCGGACGGGATCGAAGGCGAGAATTTCTACCAGCGGCACAAGCTGCTCGGCACCGCGGTGCCGATGCTGGCGCTCAAAGTGAGCGGCGAGAAGGAGGCGTTTCTCGGCGTCGACAGCGCGGAAGCCTTGGTCGCGCTGGCGCAGCAGGCGGTGACGGAGATCCATCCCTGGGGCAGCGCCAAGAACGATCCGGATTCGCCCGAGCGCATCATCCTCGACCTCGATCCGGCGCCCGACGTGCCGTTCGCGCGGGTGATCGAAGGAGCGCAGGAATTGCGGCGGCGGCTGAGCAAGCTCGGCTTCGAGCCGTTCGTGAAGACGACCGGCGGCAAGGGGCTGCATGTCGTGGTCGCGATCAAGAAGGGATCGAGCTGGGCCGAGGTGAAGGCGTTTGCCAAGGCGGTGGCCGCGAAGTTGGAAGATGACATGCCGGAGCGCTACACCACGACCATCGCCAAGAAGGCGCGGACGGGGAAGATCTTCGTCGATTACCTGCGCAACGACCGCACCTCGACCGGCGTGGCACCGTGGAGCCCGCGCGCCCGGCCCGGCGCGCCGATCGCGGTGCCGATTGCGTGGGCCCAAGTGAAGGCGGGACTCGATCCGGCGAAGTTCACGATCGCGACGAGTGGGCCGCTGCTGAAGAAGGCGGACGCGTGGGCGGGGCTGGCGAAAAGCGCGAAGGCGCTCGGTCCGGCGATGAAGAAGCTGGGTGCGGATCGCTAAAACCGGCGCGCAAACGCTAACCGGCTGGCAAGGCTCTTGCGGCACACTGCGCAGGCACCCAATGGCCGCGCCATGCATACGCTACGCCTTTCCTTTCTCGCCGGACTCGCGTCGACCTTCGTGTTCACGCTGTCTTTTCCGTTCCTCATCTTCCTGTACCGGATGGGCGGGAATTTCTGGCATATGTTTCCGGAGCGGACCGTCTATTTCATCTATCAGTCCGCTTATATCGAAGAAGGCAGCTCGACCTATTTCGTCAATTGGGTCGCCTTCGTCATCCTGTTCGGCATTCCAACCGCGGTGCTGGGACTTGGCGAGCGCTGGGTGCTGAACCGCATCGCGCGCACCGACTATCTCGCCTGCGCGCTGCTGTGCGGGTTCTGCGCGCCGCTGGTGCTTTTGATCGGGGTGGTGGGGTTCGCGGCCATGGCACGAGGCGCGGTCGCGCCCGGTTGGTTCGGGTTGTGGGTGCGCACGATCTTGGCGTCGATCTGCTGGCTGGCGCCGTTCGGCGTGGCGCAGGGGATTGTCTATCGCGCGATCGCGGGCGTGACGATCGGCAAGCCGCCATTGGTGGCGGCGGTGGCGAACTGAACGACGAAGCTACTTGTGCGCCCGCTTCTTTGGCTTCGCGTTTGAGTTCGCCGGTTCGCGGTGGGCGGTGCCGCCCTTGTGTTTCAGGCTCTTCTTCAGGGCTTCCATCAGGTCGATCACGTTGGTGTCGTCGACCGGTTCGGACTTGATGGGTTTTTCGCCCTTCTGCTTGCGCTTGATCAAATCCTTCAGCGCTTTCTCGTAGCGGTCCTCGAACATCGCGGGCTCGAAGGCGCCTTCCTGCTGCTCGATGATCTTGCGGGCGATGTCGACCATCTTCTTGTCGGAGCGGGTGGCGGGGATGTCGTCGAAGGCGGTCTTGGGGTCGATCACCTCGTCCTCGGCACGCAACGTGTAGGCGACGATGCCCTTGCCGCGCGGCTCCAATGCCACGACGCGCTCGCGGGTGTGCATCACGACGCGGCCGATGGCGATGCGGCCGGTCTCCTCCAGCGCGTCGCGGATCACGGTGTAGGCCTCGGCGCCGGTCTTGCCGTCGGGGACGAGGAAATAGGGATCGTTCCAATAGAGCCGGTCGATGTCGTCGGCGTCGACAAAGCGTTCGATATCGATGGTCTTGGTGGTCTCGAGCCGGACGGAATCGATCTCCTCATTGGTCACGATGACGTATTTGTTCTTCTCGATCTCGTAGCCCTTGACGAGGTCGGAGCGCTCGACCGGGCCGGTGTCGGGGTCGGTCGCGATCATGCGGATGCGGTTGTTGGTCTTGGGATTGATCATGTGGAACGAGACGTCGCCGGAGCGCGAGGTCGCGCCGTAAAGCGCGATCGGGCAGGAGACGAGCGACAGGCGCAGATGGCCCTGCCAGACCGGGCGGCGGGAGAGCGTGGCGTGGCCCTGCTGCGCGCGATGCGCCGGCGCGGCGGGCTTTTTGGCCGCCGCTTTGTGTTTCGTCCGCTTAACCATGGCAGATCCTCTCGCACCCCGGACGGGAACGTTCCGCGCCGGTTTTGTTTCCTTGAGAGAATTTTTCACGATACCTCTTGACCCTCACGTGGCGTGAGACCCGACAAGGGCGGCGCGAAAGGTGGACGGGCGATGAAGCAGTATACGGTCAGCCGAATGGCGCAAGTGTCGGGCGTTTCCGTCCGCACGCTGCACCATTACGACGAGATCGGCCTGCTGAAGCCCGCTTATCTCGGCGCGAACTTGTATCGCTATTACGGGCGCGAAGAGCTGTTGCGGCTGCAGCAGATCCTGTTCCACCGCGAGCTGGGGCTGGCGCTGGAGGCGATCCGTCAGGTGCTGGACGATCCCGGCTTCGACCGCATTGCCGCCCTGCGGGCGCATCGCGGCAGGCTGGAAGCGGAAAGCGACCGATTCGGCCGGCTCATCGCGACGATCGATCGCACGATCGGCGAACTCAACGGAGAACGGAAGATGTCGGACAAGGATTTGTATCAGGGCTTCTCGCAGGAGAAGCAGGCGCAATGGGAGCGCGAGATCGTCGAGAAATTCGGCGAGAGCGGACGGGAGAAGATCGCGGAGTCGAAACGCAACTTCGGCAAGATGTCGAAGGAGGACATCGCGGCGCAGAAGGCGGAGAACGACGCGATCAATCTCGCCTTCGCCGCGGCGATGGCGGCGGACGCGACGCCGGACTCGGAGCGCGTGCAGGCGCTGACGGCGCGGCACTATACCTGGGTGTGCCGGGCGTGGAAGCCAACCGCGCCGGCCTATATCGGCCTGGGCGAGATGTATGTGAGCCATCCGGATTTCCGCGGCGTCTATGACGCGGTGCGGCCGGGGCTGGCGGCGTATCTCGCGAGCGCGATGCGGGTTTATGCGGAGAGGGTGCTGAAGGACTAAGCGCCTCCGCGCGTCAGGCGGGAAACCGCATGGCGCGCGGGCTTTTTCCGGTCCAGCGCTTGAACGCGCGGCTGAACGCGGCGGGATCGGAGAAGCCGACGAGATAGGCGGTCTCGTTCACCGAGACCTTGCGCGCCCGCAGATAGTCGAGCGCCAGGCGGTGGCGCAATTCGTCGAGCACTTTTGCGAAGCTGGTGCCTTCGGCCTTCAACTTGCGGAACAGGGTCTGGCGGCTAACGCCCAGTCTGTCCGCGATGGCGTCCATGCCGGCATCGCTCTTATGCAGGATCGGCATCAGGAGGCTTTCGACCCGGCCGCGCGTGGTCGTTGCGCTTTCGAGATTGCGCAGCAGCGCGTCGGCATGCTGGCTGAGGACGCCGAAGGAATAGCGCGGCAACAGCGCGACGCGATGCGCCATGAAGGCGGGATCCACCCGGAACGCATTCCGGTCGCTGCCGAATGTGACGGCCGTTCCGAACACGCGCGCATATTCGGCGGCATAGCCGGGATCGGGATGCGTGACGTGCACCGCCAGCGGACGGTAATCGGCGCCGAAGCGGCGGCCGCGCGTGATGATCTGGGCGAAAGCGGATTCGGTGAGTTCGGGGAAGTCGTTTGGATTTTGCCGCATGTCGACGATCCACATCGCGCTTTGCTCCATGCGCAACTGGAAGCGCTCCGGCGTGCCGACATCGACGTCGACGACAAGCCGGACATAGCGGTTGAGCTGCGCGAAGGCCTCGGCGGTGGTTTCCGAGGCCTGGCCGATCAGGCCGACGATCGAGACCTCGCTGATGTTGATCTCGCCATAGTGCAGCGCCAGCGCCGGGTCGCCGCTCATCGTCTTGGCGGCACGCATCAAAGCGACGTAGCGCGCGAACGGAACGCGGTTGTCGGGGTCGCCGAGCAATGGGGGCGCGATCCCGGCGGCGGCCAGAAGCGCGGCGCCGTCCGCGCCCTTTGACACCGCTAGGCGCAGCAGGCCGGAGGCGAAACCGGCGGAAACGGAGGGCTCAGCCATCCGCGCGGCCCGGCGTGTTACCGAAGATCATGCTTTTGATGCCGGGCGTCATGGTTCCTGCGCGTGGCCGCCTTATCTAAAGCTGGTCACCGCGAGGCTGAGGGACAAGGGGCATGGCGTCAACGTCGCAGATGGCAGTGCCGCGGCGCATCGCCGACGCCGGCCTGCGCGGCGCCGCGGTGGCCTGGTTCGCGGCGGCGGTGCTCGGCCAATGGCTGTTCGTCTATTACATCGCGCTGTTCTATGGGCCGTCGTCGTTGACCGGGCATTTCGAGACGTGGACGAAGAACCATGCGCTGATCAAAGGCTATGTCGCGGGCGACACAATCGGGAACGTGACCTTCGCGGTGCATGCGCTGCTCGCCGGTTATGTGGCGCTGGGCGGCGCGCTGCAGATCGTGCCGAGATTGCGCGCGCGCCTGCCGGGATTCCATCGCTGGAACGGGCGTGTGTTCCTGAGCGCGGCGCTGGGTGTCAGCCTGACCGGGCTCTATATGGTTTGGGTGCGCGGCGCGGCGACGAACCTGACCGGCAGTCTCGCGATCAGCGGCAATGCCGTGGCGATCGTGGTGTGCGGCGCGATGGCGTGGCGCACCGCGCTGGCGCGCGATTTCGCGGCGCATCGCCGCTGGGCCCTGCGCACCTGGCTGGTGGCGAACGGGCAGTGGTTCTTCCGCGTCGGCATCTTCGGCTGGCTCCTGCTCAACCGCGGGCCCGTGGGCATGGGCGGGAATTTCGACGGGCCGGTCGTCGTGATCTGGTCGTTCGGTTGCTATTTCTTTCCGCTGGCGATGCTGGAAATCTATCTGCGTGCCGGATCGGCGCGGCGCGGACGGACGGCGAGCGCGGCGGCGCTGGCGGTTCTGACCCTGCTGATGCTGGTAGGGATTTTCGGCGCCTATATGTTCCTGTGGCGGCCCGTGCTGGGGAGGCTGTGATGGCGCCGAACACGATGCCGCTGTCGCTGGCGCATCTGCCGCCGGGAAGCCCGTGGTGGCTGCTCGCGATCATCGTGCTGGGGCTTGTGCTGCATATCGGCGGCGGCGGCGTCGCGATCCTTGCCGGCTGGGGGGCGATCCTGGTGCGCAAGGGCGGAAGGCTGCACCGGCGGATCGGCAATGTTTTCGTGCTGGCGATGCTGTCGATGGGGATCGCGGGGACCAGCCTGGCGATCTATCTGGGCCAGCGCGGCAACATTGCCGGCGGCATATTGGCCGCCTATCTCGTCGCCACGGCCTGGGTCACGGCGCGGCGCCGGGACGGCGAATCCGGACTGTTCGAGCGCCTGGCTTGCGCGCTCATCGCGGGGACGAGCGTCATGCTGCTGATCTGGGGGCTGCAGGAAGCGCGGCATCCGACGGGAGACGGCGCAATCATCTATTTCGTGTTCGGCGGTTTTTCGGCGTTCCTGGCGTTGCTCGATCTCAGCCTGATCCGGCGCGGCGGCGTCCAGGGCGCGCAGCGCATCGCGCGGCATCTGTGGCGCATGGGCTTTGCGTTCTTCTTCGCGTCCGGCTCGTTCTTCATCGGCCAGCAGAAGGTGATGCCGGCGGCGGTGCAGGGATCGCCGGTGCTGGTCGTGCTGGGGATCGCGCCGCTGGCGATCCTGCTGTTCTGGGTGCTGAAGGTCCGGTTCGGCGGCCGGCGCATAGCCGCCGCGGCTCAGGCATAAGCCTTCGCCGCCTTGGCGATCGTCTCTTCGAACTCGGCGACCGTCTCGTTGATGATCTGCGCCACCGGTTTCACGCCGTCGATGCGGCCCGCGACCTGGCCGCTGAGCGCGATGCTCGATTCCATGTCGCCGCCGAAATAGAGGTCGGTGGCGCGGCCGAATTCGGCCAGCGCGTTGGGCGGCGGGTCTTTCTCCATCCGCGTCGTCTTCTCGGTGCGCAGCGCGCGCAAGGCGGGGCCGGGGCCGAAGCGGTTGAGGAAGACGGTGTCGGTTTCGGCCGCGGCGAAGATCGCGTTCTTCCAGTTGGCGTGCACCGGCGATTCCGCCGAGCTCACCATGCGAGTGCCCATCTGGATGCCTTCGGCGCCGAGCATGAACGCCGCCGCCATCGTCCGTCCGTCGACCATGCCGCCGGCGGCGATGACCGGGACGCTCACCTTCTCGCAGACCAGGGGCAGGAGGACCATCGAGGCGACCTCCTTGGGGTTCTTGAAGCCACCGCCCTCGCCACCTTCGACCACCAGGCCATCGACGCCGCATTCGACGGCGCGCAGCGCGGTCTTCAGAGACGGGACAACGTGGAAGACTGTGAGGCCGGCCTCTTTGAGCGGGCCGACGATCTTCTGCGGATCGCCGGCCGAGGTGGTGACGAACTTCACGCCCTGGTCGATGATGAAGTTCACGATCCCCGGATCGCGCACGAAGGCGAGCGCGACGTTCACGCCGAACGGCTTGTCCGTCAGCGTGCGCATCTTCTGGATTTCGCCCTTGATGGCGTCGAGTTCGCCGGACGAGGTCTCGATGATGCCCATGCCGCCGGCATTGCACACGGCGCTGGCGAGCTGCGACCGCGCGATCCAGCCCATCGGCGCCTGCACGATGGGGTATTGGCAGCCGAGCATCGCGGTGATGCGGTTCTTGATGGTCATGGCTGGCCTCCGGTGCGGCGCGCGGCGAGCGTTTCCTGGATGCGGGCATGCGCGGCGCGGTCGATGCGATAGAACATTGTGAAGACGATGCAGGCAAAGGTCAGGACGCCGGGCACGATGCCATAGGCGAGGCCCAGCGCGTTGACCGTCGCCGGTGCGATATGCGCCGCGTCGCCGCCCTTGGCCGCGAGGTCGGCGGGAAAATGGATGAGGCTGAGCACCGCGCCGGATATCAGCCCGCCCAGGCCGCTCGCCGCCTTGGTCGAGAAGCTGAGGCCGGCGAAATAGATGCCTTCGCGGCGCGCGCCGAACAGCATCTCGTGCTCGTCGGCGGCGTCGGCCATCATCGACTGGAAGCCGACGGTCAGGAAGGTGATCGCGATACCGACCAGGAAGTTGTTGGTCGCCAGCGCCGCGACGATGATGGTCGGGTTGTTCGGGATGATGCCGATTATGTGCGCGATCGGCAGGCCGGCCTGCGTGATCACGACGTAGACGAGGCTCCAGATCACCATCGAACGCTTCTCGACGTGATTGCCGGTGAGCCACACGGCGGGCAGGCCGACCAGAACGCCGAAGAGGAGCGTCACCGCAAGGCCCAGAATCTGCGGCGTGCCCAGATGCCAGAAGAACTTGCTGCCGTGCAGGTTGAGCGCGCTGGCGGTGCCCTGCGCGACGAAGAAGACCAGCACGCTGCTGAACAGGAGACGGAAGGAGGCGTTGCGGAACACCTCCACGATCTCGCGGAACAGGCGCGCGATGGGATGATCGCCGGTGGGCGCGGCGGCGCGATGCAGGCGGTTCAGCGAGCCCAGCGTGCCGAAGGCGGCGGCCGCGGCGAACACGGTCATGATCACGGCGCAGCTCCAGGCGAAGGGGATATAGGCGGCGCGGTCGTAGATCTTCGCGCCGGCGAGGAACACGACATAGCCCAGCACCAGCGGCACCAACGTGGCGAAGACGCTGAAGAAGGTGCGCCATGCGACGACGGCGGAGCGGTCGATGTAATCGTCGCTGAGCTCGGCGCCGAGCGCGGTGTAAGGCACGATGTAGCCGGACAGGCCGACGCGCAAAGTGAGCGCGATCAGCGTCGCATAGCCGAACAGCGGCCAGGTCGAGAGCCCGCGCGGGATCGAGAACAGAAGACCCAGGCCCAGCACGATCAGGATCAGCGATCCGATCATGTAGGGATGGCGGCGGCCGAAGCGCGACTGGGTGTTGTCGGAGAGCGAGCCCATCAGGGGATCGACGAAGGCGTCGACCACCAGGGCGATGCCGAGCGATGCGCCGGCGAGGATGCCGGACAGGCCGCAGACCTCGTTGAGGTAGAACAGCAGGAAGGTGTTGATCGTGGTGGCGCTGATCGAATCGACGAATTGGCCGATGCCGTAGACGGCCTTGACGGAGAGGGAGAGCTTGGAGGAATCGCGTTCGGTCATCAATCAGATCACTTCCAGATAGTCGCGGTTGGGGAGTTCGGGGAACGGGGCGGTCGGTAGCGTCTGGTACCAATAGGCGACCGAGGCGATGTCGTCCTGCAACGGCAAATATTGGCGGTCTTTGTGGGTGCGCCAGCCCAGCGCCTGGATGGTGATCTTGAGATCGCTCTCGAACCGCACCGGATCCATCACATGGAAGCGGTACATGCCGAAGCGGGTCTGGGATTTGTAGACGCCGTCGGGACGGATGACCTGCGGCAGGCCGGCATAGGGCGTGGTGAACTCGACATAGGCCGAACCGCCCGGCCGGTCGCGCTCGACGATGCCGATGTCGAAATCGAAGGCGCCGCAGAAATAATCCTCGGTGCCGGTGCCGCAGATGGTGGGGAAGTCGCTGTCGCCGTCCATGTAGAACTTGATCTCGCCCTCGCCCCACCAGCCGCCGTTGTTGACGCCCCACGCCATGTAAGTGCCGGCGTAGTGACCTTGGCCGGTCACGCCGTCGAGGATGGTGTAGACGTCCTTGTAGGGCAGCGGATTGGTGCGGCGGAATTGGGCGTGGAAATAGGCGCAGTCGGGCGGCACCTCGGTCAGCGTGTAGTTGATCTGGTAGTAGAGGATGACCTTTTCGTCGGAGAGGTTCGTCATCGTGAAGCGGGCGCGCTTGCGGAACGGCATTTCCCAATAGCAGTTGAAGGCGCGGCCGGGATTGGTGCAGACGGGCAGCGCCGAGACCTGCGCGAAACGCTCCCAGCCATTGCAGAAGAAATCGCCGGTGGGGCATTCGATCGAGGGCTGCGCCTGGTCGTCCCAATAGGCGCGCAGGATGGCGTGGCGCCATTTGCCGCCGGCCATGGTCATCCAGATCTGCTGAATGGCGCCCTCGCCTTCGATGTTCGCGATCTCGCGGGTCTCGCCGGGTTCGAGGACGATATAGGGCGAGATCTTCCAGCCCTGGCCGAGGCCGCGCGCGGCATGGGCCGCGGGGCCGTCGGTCGACATGCCGCCCTTGCCTTTCTCGCCGGTGAAATTCTCCGGGGAGATCGAGCGTGTCTTGGCACGGCTGAGGCGCGAAAGATTGCCGAGATGCAGGCCGAGGCCGTTGAACTGAGTCATGGATCGATCCCGTAAAACTTCGCCGCCGTGCCGCCGAAGATCGCTTCGCGGTCGGCGGAGGAGAGATGCTTCGTCAGGGTCTCGCCGGCCGCGAGCCAGCCGGCGTAGTCGCCGGCTTCGTTGAGCACCGGCCAGTCGCTGCCCCACATCAGGCGCGAAGGCCCGAAGGATTCGAGCAACACGTCGACATACAATTTGAGCGTCGACGCCGACCAGCCGGTACCGGCTTCGGTGACAAGGCCGGAGAGCTTGCAGACGGCCTTCGAGCTTTTGGCGATGTGGCGGATGTAGCTCGCCCAGAGGTCGAGGCCGGCATGGGCGATGTCGGGCTTGGCAGCGTGGTCGATGACGACGGGGAGCGCAGGATAGCGGTCGAGGAATTCGGCCAGCGCCGGCAGATGGCGCGGCTTGACCAGCGCGTCGAAGCGGAGACGGCCGCGCTGCATCGCCTCGAAGGCGCGCGCAAGGCTGGGACGCAGCAGCCATTCGTCGTCCGCCATGTCCTGCACCATCGGGCGCAGGCCCTTGAGTTTCGGGTTCGCGCAGAGCCGCGCGATGCGCATGGCGGTGTCGGGCGCTTCGAAATCGCTCCAGCCGACGACGCCGGCGACGAAGGGCGTCGCGGCGGCGATCTCGAGCAGGAATTGCGTTTCGGCGTCCGTCGGCGCGGCCTGGACGAGGATCGTCTTGTCGATGCGCGCGGCGGCGAGAAGTGGGGCGAGATCGGCGGGCAGGAAGTCGCGCGCGATCTTCGGATGGTCCTTCGCGGTCAGCCAGCCATAGTCGCCGCGATCCATGCGCCAGAAATGCTGGTGCGCGTCGATCCGCATCACGGGCGCAGCACGCCTTTTTCAGGATCAAATTGCCGTAGAGCCGCGTCTCGCCGGTGGCGACGACGGCGAAGGCCCGGCGCGCGCGGTCGTAGAACGCGAAACGCTCGAGCGCTTCGATGGGGCCGGTGTAACCGCCATCGGCGAGCGCGGCGGCGAAATCGGCGGCGATGGCGGGAACTTCGTCCGGCCGGTCGACCACGGCCATGCGGAATGCGGCGGCGGGGACGAAATCGTCGAGCGGCAGGAGCGAGACGATGGCGCCCACCATGCGCGGCGCGGCGAGGCCGTCGGCCCGGATCACGTTTGCGTTGACGGAGGACGCGGGAAAGTTGGCATCGGCCACCACGATCTCATCGCCATGGCCCATGGCGCGCAGGATGGCGAGCAACTCGGGACCCAGGATCGGGTCGATACCCTTCAACATGCCCGCGCGCTTCCCGATGCCGCCGCTTTACGGCGGTCTGGGCGCGAGTGTAGGGCGCTGGCGGCACGGCGCAAGCGGACCTCCAACGGGGAAGCACGCCAGGGGCATGGACGGCCTGCGAAATCTGCTTGTAAGCTCTTCTCAAATGGCCGGCGGATTGGGATCGCCAGGCTTGGGTTCTTTTGGGGGGTTGCTTGCGGTATTTCCGGCTTGGGGGAATTGCGGCGCTGTGTGCCTGGCTGGGGGCGTGCTCGACCACGCCGGATTCGATCCAGCAGAACGATCCGTTCGAGCCGCTGAACCGCCAGGTCTTCGGCCTCAATCACAGCCTGGATGACCGCGTCGCGCTGCCCGCCGCGACCTTCTACAAGAGCGTCACGCCGCCCGCGCTGCGCGAGCACCTGCACTATTTCCTGACCAACCTGCATCTGCCGGTGACCTTCGCCAACGACGTGCTGCAGATGCATTTCGAGCGCAGCGGCGAGGCGGTGGGGCGCTTCGCGGTGAACTCGACGCTGGGCGTCGGCGGCATCTTCGATGTCGCGACGGAATGGGGCATGCCCTATCACCAGGAGGATTTCGGCCAGACCATGGGCTATTACGGCGTCGGCGAAGGGCCCTACATGGTGCTGCCGCTGACCGGGCCGGCAACGCCGCGCGACATCGCGGGCAGCGTGGTCGACGGCTATCTCAACCCGCTCGGCTATGTGCAGTGGCGGCACAAGAACTATTATTACTCCTGGCCACTGCGTTTGCTGTCGCTGGTCGATTCGCGGGCGCAGAGCGTGGATGCGCTGCGCGAGATCCAGCGTTCGTCCATCGACCTCTATGCCACGACGCGCAGCCTGTACCGCCAGTCGCGCAACGCCGAAATCCGCAACGGCGAGCCGGATATCCAGGGTTTGCCCGACTTCTAGGCAACCGCTACAAGCGGCCGCATGACCATCGTGGAACGCATTGTCGCGGCGTGCTGCCGCGCGCCGGGCCTGGTCGCGGCGCTATTCGTCGCGGCGGGCGTCGCGGCCGGCGCCTATACCGCCCTCAATTTCAACATGGACACCGATTCGACCAAGCTGATCTCGCCCAAGGTCCAATGGCGCCAGCGCGAGATTCATTTCGATTCGCTGTTCCCGCAACAGGTCAACCTCACGCTGATCGTGGTCGACGGCAAGACGCCGGAGCTCGCGGAGGCGGGAACCGCGGCGCTCGCCGCTGCGCTGAGCAAGCAGACGAAGATTTTCTCCGTCGTGCGGCGACCGGACGGCGGCGACTTCTTCAACAAGAACGGTTTGCTGTTCCTCTCGGAAGACGAGGTGAAGGCCAACACGCAGCAGATGATCGCGGCGGCGCCGTTCCTGGGGCCGATGGCGGGCGATCCGTCGCTGCGCGGCATCATGAGCAGCCTGCAGACCGCGATGCGCGGCGTGGAGCATGGCGACGCCAAGCTCGCGCAGCTGCAGACGCCGATCCATGCGCTGGGCGGCGCGCTCGACACAGTGGTGCACGGCGGCAAGCCGTTCTTCTCGTGGCGCGCGCTGGTTAGCGGCGCACCGCCCTCGCCGCGCGAGACGCGGCGCTTCATCGAGGTGCAGCCGCGGCTCGATTTTGGCGCGCTGGAGCCGGGGGCCAGCGCGAGCGACGCGATCCGCGCCGCGGCGGCGGCGCTGCATCTGACGCCGGAGAACGGCGTGCGCGTGCGGCTGACCGGGCCGGTGCCGCTGTCGGACGAGGAGTTCGCGACACTGGCCGACCGCGCCTGGCTGATGGGCGGGGCGATGCTGGCGGCGGTGCTGATCACGCTGTGGCTCGCGGTGCGCTCGGTGCGGATCATCGCGTGCATCCTGGTGACGCTGTTCGTCGGGCTCGCGATCACCATGGCGCTCGGCCTTTACGTCGCGCATGTCTTCAACATCATCTCGATCGCCTTCGTCGCGCTGTTCGTCGGGCTGGGGGTCGATTTCGGCATTCAGTTCTGCGTGCGCTACCGCCATGAGCGCTTCGTCACGCATGACCTCCAAAAATCGCTAATCTGCGCCGGGCGCAGCGTCGGCACGCCGCTGGCCCTCGCGGCGGCGGCGACGGCGGCGGGGTTCTTCTCCTTCCTGCCGACCGAGTATGTCGGCGTCGCCGAGCTCGGCCTCGTCGCGGGCATCGGCATGATCGTGGCGTTCGTCACCTCGATCACGCTGCTGCCGTCGCTGCTGATGCTGATCAAGCCCTATGGCGAGGCGGACGAGGTCGGCTACCGCTTCTTCGCGCGCGTCGACGCGCTGATGGTCTCGCACCGCCGGCAGGTCATGGGCGGGGCGCTGGCGCTCGGCACTGCGGCGCTGCTGCTGACCACGCTGGTCAAGTTCGATTTCAATCCACTCGATCTGCGCAGCGCCAAGACCGAGTCCGTGTCGACCATCCTCGATCTGATGAAGGACCCGCAGACCTCGCCCAACACGATCGACGTGCTGGCGCCGAATTTGGCGGCTGCCGAGGCGTTGGCGCGCAAGCTGGGCGCGCTGCCGCAGGTCGGCCAGGCGCTCACGCTCAACGAGTTCATCCCCGACGATCAGCCCAAAAAACTGGCGCTGATCTCCGATGCCGACGGACTGCTCGACACGACGATCAATCCGTTCACCGTCAAGCCGGCGCCGAGCGACGCGGAGATCGTGGACAGCCTGCGCGCGACGGCGGCAGCGTTGGATGCCGCCGCGACGCGGAATGTCAGCCTTGTGGGGTCGAGCGCGGCGCAGAAAGACGCGGCGAACCTGGCTGCCACCCTCAAGCAGCTCGCCGATGGCAACGCGGATTTGCGCGCGCGGGCGACGGCGGCGCTGGTGCCGGCATTGCAGACGCTCCTGAGCCAGATGAGCGCGTCGTTGCAGGCGTCGCCGGTCACCGTCGCGAGCATGCCGCCGGAGATGGTCGCCGACTGGGTCGCCAAGGACGGCACGGCGCGCATCCAGGTGTCGCCCAAGGACACCACGGGCAGCAATGTCGCGCTCAACGCGTTCAGCAAGGCGGTGCTGAAGCTCGTGCCGGACGCGACCGGCGCGCCGATCTCGATCCGCGAATCCGGCACCACCATCGTCAACGCGTTCATCGAGGCGGGGGTTCTGTCGTTCATCGTGATCGCGATCCTGCTGCTGGCCGTGCTGCGGCGCTGGCGCGACGTGATGCTGACGGTGATCCCGCTGGTGCTGACGGGGCTGCTCACCATCGCGACGGCGGTCATCATCGGATTGGAGCTGAATTTCGCCAATGTCATCGCGCTGCCGCTTCTGTTCGGCATCGGCGTGGCGTTCAACATCTATTTCGTGATGGCCTGGCGCAACGGCCAGACGCGGCTGCTGCAATCCAGCCTGACGCGGGCGGTGATCTTCAGCGCGCTGACAACGGCGTCCGGCTTCGGAAGCCTGTGGCTGTCGAGCCATCCGGGCACCGCGAGCATGGGCGAGTTGCTGATGATCTCGCTGGGCTGGACGCTGGCGACGACGCTGTTCTTCCTGCCGGCCCTGATGGGTCCGCCGCCGGCGCGCTAGACGCGGATGTCGAGACGGGCGCCGAGCGGCGAGGCGCCGCCATAGCCCGTAGAGGGTGCCGGTGCGGGGGCCGGGTCCGGCGCTTTGGCGGCCGGCGCGGATTTCTTGAAATCGAGCGGCGCGAAATCCTCGACGCCGTTCTCCTTGGCGAGCGCCGCGGAAAATTGCGCCTGTGCCTGCGGCGACGGCTGCTGCGAGCCGCGCGCGAGCTGTTGCGAGGCGATCAGGAGGTTCGCGGCGGAAAGCTGCATGCCGCCACAATCGCAAAACATGGTTGCCAAAGTCTGAAGATCAGCGAGAGGCAGCGCTCGCGATCGCTGGGAGAAGTTCCAGCACGAGGTTGTCCGCCGACAGTGGGCCGAAGCGCGCCCGCACGATGCCGTGGCCGTCGATGACGAAGGTCTCGGGCACGCCCGAGGTGCCCCATTCGATGCCGGCGCGGCCGTCGGCATCCAGCGCGACGCGCTCGAACGGATTGCCGACTTCGTCGAGGAAGGCGCGCGCGGCTTCCGGCTTGTCCTTGTAGGCGATGCCGATCAGGCGCACGCCGCGGGCGCGTGCGAGCTGTGCCAGCTGCGGCGCCTCCTCGCGGCACGGGATGCACCACGAGGCGAAAATGTTGACCAGCGTGACGCGGCCGGGCTGCGCCAGATCGGCTGGCCGCAAGCCCTGCGTCCGCGTGTCGAGCGGCGGCAGCGTCAGGCGCGGCGCGGGATGATCGACCAGCACGGACGGGATCTCCGCCGGCGGCGGACCTTTCAGGCTGCGCAGCAGAAAGATAGCCAGGCCCAGGAACACCAGCACCGGCAGGATGTAGAAGAGCCGCTTCACGGTTTCTCCAATGCCGCGAGTTGCGCTTTGGCGCGGGCATAGGCGCGCCAGGTGGCTGCTATGGCGGCGCCGAGCAGCAGCACCGACACGCCATAGGCCGGCCAGACATAGGCGGCATATCCGCCCATCGCGAGAAGCCCGCTCATGCCGCCCCCGCCAGCAATATGGCGCGCGCGCGGCGCTCGAGGATTTCCGTCCGTATACGGACCATCCACAGCGTGAAGAACAGCAGCGTGTAGCCCAGCCCGCTCAGCAGCAGCGGCCACAGGAACACCGGCGCGATGGCCGAGCCGCCACTGCGCAGGATGCTCTCGCCCTGATGCAGCGTCGTCCACCATTCGACCGAGAACTCGATGATCGGCAGATTGATCACGCCGACCAGCGCCAGGATCGCGGCCGCGCGGGCCGCACGCACTTCATCCTCGATCGCGTTCCACAGCGCGATGTAGCCCAGATAGAGGAACAGCAGCAGCAGGAACGAGGTCAGCCGCGCGTCCCACACCCACCAGGTGCCCCACATCGGCCGGCCCCACAGCGAGCCGGTGATCAGCCCCAGCGCCGTGAACACCGCGCCGAGCGGTGCCGCGCTCTTCGCCGCAACGTCGGACAGCGGATGGCGCCAGACCAGGCCGAGCAGCGAGCACAGCGCGAGCAAGCCGTACGCCATCATCGCGGTCCACGCCGCCGGCACGTGGAGGAACATGATCTTGACCGTGTCGCCCTGCTGGTAATCGGGCGGCACCAGGAAACCGAGCACCAGTCCCGTGCCGAGCGTCAGCACCGTCGCGCCCACGAACCAGGGCAGCACGGCCGCGCTCATATCGAGGAAGCGCTTGGGATTGGCGAAGGCGAACAGGCTCGGCATGGTCGCGATCTAGTCCCTTGCCCGTGGGGCCGCAAGCATGGGGGTCAGCCTGCGAGGTTGAGCCGCACGGCGGCGGCGGCGGCGAAGGGGGACAGCAGGGTCGTGGCCAGCGCGAAGGCGGCGAGCAGCAGCAGGGCGCCATTGGCGAGGCCGTCGAGCGCCGCCTGCACCGCGCCGGCACCGAAGATCACCGCGGGCGCCAGCAGCGGCAGCACCAGCAGCGGCAGGATCAGCCCGCCGCGGCGGATCGAGAGTGTGAGCCCGGCGCCGATCGCGCCCAGCGCGCTCACCGCCGGCGTCCCGATCAGCAGCGACAGCGCCAGTGCGGCGATGGCGCGCGGCGGCAGGCCGAACATCAATCCGAGTAGCGGCGACAGCAGCGTCAGCGGCAATCCGGTGGTCAGCCAATGCGCCGCGATCTTCGCCGCCGCGACGGTCTCCAGCGACAGCGGCGACAGCGCGATGAGATCGAGCGAGCCGTCCTCGAAATCGGCCTGGAACAGCCGGTCGAGCGAGAGCAGCGCCGCCAGCACGGCCGCGACCCACAACACGCCGGCCGCGATGCGCGCCAGCACGCGCAGATCCGCGCCGACACCGAGCGGCACCAGCGTCGCGACGGCCGCGAAAAACGCCAGCGCCAGCGCCGCGCTGCCGCCGGCGCGGGTGGCGAGACGGATGTCGCGGAAGAGGATGGCGGAGAGGGCGGTCATGCGATCCCCCTAACCTCTCCCGCGAGCGGGAGAGGGACGCAAAATCTTAGGTTTGCGGAGCACTTCGCGGAGCAAGCCTTAGATTTTGCTGGGTGAGGGGCACGGGCATGGAGCACCGACGGCCCCTCACCCGAAATTCGCTTTGCGAATTTCGACCTCTCCCGCAAGCGGGAGAGGTTAAGGTGGGCACCGCGCTTCATGACACCGCCCCCAGCACGATCCGTGCACTCTCCACCCCCAACGGCTCATGCGTCGCGGCGATCGCGATGCCGCCATAGAGTGCGTGCGCGGCGAGCATCTCGGCAGCGCGCTTCTTGCCCTCGGCATCGAGCGCCGCGAGCGGCTCGTCGAGCAGCCAAAGCGGGCGGCCCGACAATTTCAGCCGCGCCAGCGCAAGGCGCTTCTTCTGTCCGGCGGACAGATATTGGCACGGCAGGTTCGCGACGCGCGCCAGGCCCATCGCGTCGAGCGCCGCCGCGATGTCGGCGTCGCTGCCGTAGAGTTTCGCAAAAAAGCCCAGCACTTCGCGCGGGGTCATCTGCGGCTTGGCGCCGTCGTGATGGCCGAGCCAGCCGATCTGGCGCGCCCGCGCCTCCGCTTCGTCGATCACGGTGTCGGCGAAGGCGAGCGCGATCTCGCCGGCCGCCGGTGTCAGAAACCCCGCGATCATCCGCAGCAGCGAGCTCTTGCCGATGCCGTTGGGCCCTTCGAGGCTGAGCACTTGCCCCGCCGCGACGCGGAAGCTGAGGTCGCGGAACAGCACCCGCTGCCCGCGAATGCCGGTGAGCTTGTCGACGATGAGCGATTGCAAGGTCATGAAAGCAGTTCGGCCCCGCTCTCCCGAAGCGAAGAGCGAGGCCGAAGATACAGTGTGAAGCCATCGCGCGATATATCGCGCGGCGCCTCAATACATGTGCTGGCCGCCATTGATCGACATGGTCGAGCCGGTCACGAAGCCGGCGTCGTCGGCGACGAGGAACAGCACGCCGCGCGCGATCTCGTCCGCCTTGCCAAGGCGCCCGACCGGGATCTTGGCGACGATCTTCTCCAGCACATTGGCCGGTACCGCGGCGACCATGTCGGTGTCGATATAGCCCGGCGCGATGGCGTTGACCGTGATGCCCTTGGGCGCGCCTTCCTGGCTGAGCGCCTTGGTGAAGCCGTGGATGCCCGACTTGGCGGCGGCATAGTTCACCTGGCCGTACTGGCCGGCCTGCCCGTTGATCGAGCCGATGTTCACGACGCGGCCGAAGCTGCGCTCCAGCATGCCGTCCCACGCCGCCTTGCACATGTTGAAGCAGCCGCCGAGATTGGTGTCGACCACCTCGTCCCAGCCGGCGCGGCCCATCCGCTTCATCGTCGCGTCGCGCGTGATGCCGGCATTGTTGACGACGATGTCGACCGGGCCGAGATCGGCGGCGACCTTGGCGACGCCCGCGACGCAGGCGTCGAAATCGGCGACGTCCCATTTGTAGACCGCGATGCCGTTCTTGTCGGCGAACGCCTTGGCGCGCTCGTCATTGCCGGCATAGACCGCCGCGACCTTGTAGCCGGCCTTCTTGAGGCCGATCGAAATCGCCTCGCCGATGCCGCGCGTGCCGCCGGTAACGATTGCCACTCGTGTCATGTCTGGTCCCTTGTCCCCGTGAGAGTGCGTGTTTTGTTGTTGTCTAGCACACTTAACGGAAGGTCAGCCGCCGCGCAACAATATGGCCGTGCGACAGAACGCCTTGTTATTTTCATGCCGAGAATGGGACGCCGCCGCTAGTCTCGGATCGTCCGCCGGCGGCATGGCCCACGCGCGGCAACGGTGATTGCGGCCGGTGCGCCGATGTTTCTAGTCTGGGCCCGACGAGCTTCAAAGAGGGATGCGATGCGGTCCGCTGCCCCGCGCCTGCAGGCGCGGGACGAAAACTGGGTAGTGCGCGCGCCCGGCGACGTCGAGCGCATCGAGGCGCGCTTCCGCGGCCGTGCCTTCGCGCCGCATCGCCACGACACCTATGCCATCGGCATCACGCTCGAAGGCGTGCAGAGTTTCGACTATCGCGGCAGCACGCGCCATTCGCGTCCCGGGCAGTTGGTGATCCTGCATCCCGACGAAGTGCATGACGGGCGTTCGGGTGACGACGGGGCGTTTCGCTACCGTACCGCCTACATCGCGCCCGCCGCCATTCAAGATGCGCTGGGTGGACAGGCGCTGCCGTTCGTCGCCGGCGGCCTTTCGAACGATGCGCGTTTGCACCGGCCGATCATGGCGCTGCTGGAAGATTGCGAGCGGCCGCTCGGCGAACTCGAAACGGCGGACATCTTGTACGACCTCGCGTTCGGGTTGCTGGCGGTCAGCGGCGATGGCGGCCGGATCGCGCGGGCCAATCGCGTGGCGGCGGAGCGGGCGCGCGATTACATCGACGCCCATGTCGCGTGCAGTTTTTCGCTGACCGATCTCGAATGCATCACCGGCCATGACCGCTGGCAGTTGTCGCGGGATTTCCGCTGCCTGTTCGGCACCAGCCCCTATCGCTACCTGATCCAGCGCCGCATCGACAAAGCGCGTCGCCTGCTGCTGGCGGACCGTTCGGCGGCCGAGGCGGCGAGCCGGTGCGGCTTCGCCGATCAGAGCCATTTCGGCCGGCTGTTCAAGAAAAGCGTCGGCCTGACGCCGCAGGCGTGGCGGAACGCGATCCTGCACGATCGTTCTATACGGCGGGCGCCGGACCTGCCCAACTGACGGCATGACCCAAGCCGTCGTCTATCCCGCCGCGCCCTCCAAAGGCTGGCGCCCCTGGGGCGTTCTGGTGCCGTTCCTCGGCATCGCGTTCGTCGTCGCCACCTCGCTCCCGTTCGAGGACTTGCTGCAGAAGTATCACCTGCTGGACGCGCATGACGATCCGGCCGGACTGGCCGGCTTCGCCGCCTTCCTGCTGCTGCCGTTCACGGCGCTCGGCCTCGCCGTGCTGGCCTGGGTGCGCTTCGTCGAACGCCGTCCGCTCGCGGCGATTGGCCTCGCTGGACGGCCGGCGACCTTTGTAATGGGGCACCTCACCGGCATGGCCATGACGTCGGCGATCGTAGCGGGCACGGCGCTGGCGGGCGCCTTCGCCGTTTCCGCCATCGCGCCGGCGCTCGGTCAGCCGGCAGCGCTGGCAGGCATCGCCGTCCTGCTCGTCTGCTTCGCCGTCCAATCGAGCGTCGAGGAGATCCTCTTTCGCGGCTGGATGCTGTCAGCGGTCGCCCACAAATTCGGCACGCTCGCCGGCGTCGCGGTGTCGTCGCTGGTCTTTGCACTGCTGCACTTCGATAGGCACGCCACCTGGATCTTCGGCGTCAACATCATCCTGTTCGCGGTGTTCGCGAGTGTCTGGTCGATCCGGACGCGAAACATCTTGGGCGCGATGGGTTGGCATGCGGGGTGGAACTGGGTGCTGGCCGTCGGCTTCGAACTGCGCGTGACCGGCCTCGACGCCCACCTGCCGGCGTTGTTCGTCCGGATGCTCCCGACCGGTCCCGCCTATCTGACCGGCGGCGCGCAGGGGCCGGAAGGCAGCGTGTTCTGCGGCGCCATCCTGCTCGGCGGCATCGCGCTCAATCTGCTGCTGATGCGCAAACGGGCCCGCCGGTCGCCCGGCGAGCCCGTCGCGTAGAAATCAGACTGGCTTCAGCGTTCGACGCACATGGCGATACCCATACCGCCGCCGATGCACAGCGTGGCGAGGCCTTTGTGCGCGTCGCGGCGCTGCATCTCGTGCAGCAGCGTCACCAGCACGCGGGCGCCCGACGCGCCGATCGGATGACCGATGGCGATGGCGCCGCCGTTGACGTTCACCTTCGCGGTGTCCCAGCCCATGTCCTTGTTCACCGCGCAGGCCTGCGCCGCGAACGCCTCATTGGCCTCGACGAGATCGAGATCGGAGGCCTTCCAGCCCGCCTTCTCCAGCGCCTTGCGCGACGCCGGGATCGGGCCCGAGCCCATCACCTTCGGGTCCACGCCGGCCTGCGCCCACGACTTGATCGTCGCCAGCGGCTTGAGGCCGCGCTTCTTGGCTTCGCTCGCGCTCATCAGCACCAGCGCCGCGGCGCCGTCATTGATGCCCGACGCATTCGCCGCCGTGACCGTGCCGTCCTTCGCGAAGGCGGGCTTCAAGGCCGCCATCGCCTCGACCGTCGCGCCGTCGCGGATATATTCGTCGGTGTCGACCACGGTGTCGCCCTTGCGGCCTTTGATCGTGACCGGCGCGATCTCGTCCTTGAACTTGCCGGCCTTCTTGGCGGCCTCGGCCTTGTTCTGCGAGGCGGTGGCGAAGGTGTCCTGCTGCTCGCGCGTGATCTGCCACTCGCGCGCCACGTTCTCCGCCGTGACGCCCATGTGATAGCCGTTGAACGCGTCCCACAATCCGTCCTTGATCATCGTGTCGATGAAATCGAGATTGCCCATCTTCTGGCCGGCGCGCAGATACGCGGCGTGGGTCGACTGGCTCATCGATTCCTGGCCGCCCGCGACGACGATGGCGCTGTCGCCTTGCGCGATCGCTTGCGCCCCGAGCGCCACGGCGCGCAGGCCCGAGCCGCACACCATGTTGACCGACCACGCAGGCGCGCCTTGCGGCACGCCGGCGTTCATCGAAGCCTGACGCGCCGGGTTCTGGCCCTGCGCCGCGGTGAGCACCTGGCCGAGGATGACTTCGGAGACGTCTTCGGGTTTCACGTCGGCGCGCTCCAGCGCGGCCTTGATCGCGATCCTGCCCAATTCATGAGCCGGCACACTCGCGAACGCGCCGTTGAAGGCGCCCACCGGCGTCCGCGCCGCCGATACGATGACCACTTCTTCCACCGGAACCTCCTGGATCGTTTGCTTTGTTGCGTTCTGCGCCCAAATTGCCGCGAATGCGAGCAGCGGTAAACTGTAGCGAAACCTGCTTAGATTCCAGTCGCTTAATGCCCATCCCGGCGGCAAGGCGATATTGCGCCTGCTCAAAAGGCACTTTACACGGTCTTGGCAGTGTTGTTGGTTTGTCCATCATCGAGCGTCCCCGAGAGACGCGAAACGCCCCGAAATCCATCAGAACAAGAAGAGAAGCGCAGCGTGTCGGAAGAGAGTCCCAAGACTGAAGCCCCGGTCATCATCAAGAAATACGCGAACCGGCGGCTCTACAACACGCAGACGTCCAGTTACGTGACGCTCGATCACTTGGCCGCGATGGTCAAGGAGGGCACCGAATTCGAAGTGCGCGACGCGCGCACCGGCGAGGACATCACGCGCTCGGTTCTGACCCAGATCATCTTCGAGGAAGAGGCCAAGGGCCAGTCGCTGCTGCCGATCAAATTCCTGCGCCAGCTCATCCGCTTCTACGGCGACAGCCTGCAGAGCTTCGTGCCCGGCTATCTCGACATGAGCATGGACGGTTTCGCCAAGAACCAGGAGCAGATGCGCAGCCGCCTCGCCGAGGCGTTCGGCGGCTCGGGCCAGGTGATCGAGAATCTGACGCGCCAGAACATGGCGATGTTCGAGCGCGCGATGTCGATGTTCTCGCCCTTCGCAGCGACGCGCCGCGCCGCCGCCGAAGACGAGGCCAAACCGAGCGGCACGCCCGCGCCCAAGCCGGCCGAGGACATCAGCGAGCTCAAAAGCGAGATCGAAGCGATGCGCAAGCAGCTCGCCGAACTCAGCCAGCGGAAATGATCCGGCGACGCAAGGTCCTTTTCGCCTGCCTTGCCGTGCTTTGTCTCGCCGCGCCGGCCGAGGCCGCCGACGATCGCAACGCCACACTGGCGAAGATGATGATGACGACCAAGTTGATCGCCGTGCCGGACTGGGCGAAGCCCGCAAGCGATTATATCGAGGACAAGGATCCGGACACGCTGGAAGTCGTGTTCCTGCAAGGCGCCGATGCCGGACCAGGCCATGTCTCGGACGACGGCGAAGTGATCTTCATCGCCCCCAACGCGACCGACGAAGAGCAACAGACGCTGACGACCAAGGCGTTCGAAATCCGCCTCGACAAGCGAAGCGCGCCGTAAATCGCGACGTTCGCCTGCACCGCGCCAAATCGGCCAATCTCTCTAAGCCTCCGCCGCCCCCCGCGCGTACCAGCTGGTCAGCCGGACACGGATAATCCAGAACGCCAGCACGCCGAGCAGCAGGAATTGCGGCGCGAACAGGACCAGCAGCGGCAAATGGTAGATGCCCGGGAAGACCTTGGGCAGCGCGTTGGTGAAGAACGAGCCCGCCGCCATGGTGAAGGCGAGGCACATGCGCCACAGATGCCGCGCGATGCGCGGCGCGCCGGCAATGCCGCCGGACCACACCACCTTGGCATCCGAGACCGCCGCGACGGTGAGCAGCGCCGTGAAGACGAAGATCGCGATCAGCACCGGCCCTTTGAGCGGCACCGCGCTGTGGAAGAACGGCGCCATGCCGGTGGCGAGTTGGAACGACAGAAGCGCGAACGGCGCCCACAGGCAGAACGCGACGACCATCGCGACCTTCTCGGCGAGGCCGATGCTGCCTTCCCTGCGCCGGACCGTCAGCCATGAGGTCAAAATGAGATAGAGCGCGAAGGTGCCGATGAAGACATTGACGATCTGTCCCGGGATCACGACCGCGAGATAGAGCGCGGCGCTCGCCATCACCAGCATGGCGGCGAAGAAGATTGTGCCCGCAATACGGTGTAAGCGCGCGCCCTTGCGCACCGAGATCGCGACGATCCCCGAGACAAAGCCCACCGTGCCGCCGCCAATGTGCAGGGCATAGGCGAGCGTCGTCAGTGCCGACGGCAATGTCATGGATGCCCCTTCCCCTGAGCGTACTCCCCTATCTGGGGTCGCATCGCGCGCCAGACAAGGACGGCCGGCGGCAAAACGCTACGGCGTGGCCAGGCCCCGCCCCTTGAGCATGTGCATGCGGCGCGCTTCCGTCTTCTCCACGCGCCGGCGCGCGCCGCCCTTGGCGAGGAATGCAACGATGGCGTCGCTGTCGTCAGACAGCAGGATCGCGTGGTCGAACGGCAGCTTGGCCTGCCGCGCCATCGCCGACAGCAGCGGCCAGGCGGGCTTGGCGCCGTCCTTTGTCTTCGCGCGCCTCGGATTCCAGAAATGGGTGCCCAGCAGCACCATCGGCGTCGTCGCGCTCTGTTCGGTGCGATAGAAATTGAGCGGCGCATCCTGGAATATCTCCTGCACCGTGCCGGCATTGCCCGGACCGAACACGATGCCGCCATCGGCGATGGCGAGCAGGCCGTCCTCGCGCACGCTGTTGAAGAAATATTTTCCCGAATGGCTGGCGAACAGATTGGGCGGCTCGTTGCCGTAATACCAGGTGGGAATGCCGAGGCTGAAGCTCTCGCGCATCTCGCGCCCGTTCCACGCGCCCAGCAACATCGTGCGGACCGCCGCCGCGCTCGCGATCCATGCCGCGTGATCGGCGCCGCAGGCGTGTGCGGCTAGGACAGCGAGCGCCTCTCTGAACTCCTTGTCGCGGTACGGCGCCATGAAAGCTCCGAAATTCGCCGCTTCCATCAGGCCAGGCCCGCCGCCCGTGACGATGGTGAAGCCGCGCCGCTGCAGGCGGCGCGCGATATCGGCGACCTGGCGGAACTCCGGCGCATCGCGCGCCACGTCATGCCCGCCCATGATGCCGATCACCTTGGCGCCGGCCTTGTCGAGAAAGTCGGAGGTCGCCTTGCCGATGGCGGTGTCGTGCAGCCGCTCCGCCACCGCGTCGGTCGCGTCGAGCTTGCGCGCCTTGCCGTCCGGCCCAAGCGTCCAGCAATACACCGCGTGATCGAAAGTCTCGGTCCAGCTTTCGGACGCGCGCGGCCGGTAGCCCTTGTAGAGGTCGCCGACGCGATAAAGACCCGTCCGGTCGACGGCGAACGGCAGATCCTTCGCGCCCGGCATCAGCGCGCGCCAGCGTTTCAATGCCCCGTTCCGGTCTGTCGTCACGCGCGAATCCAAAAAGCTCCCGCAAAAACGCTAGCACAAGCGGGTCCGGAAGGGCGCTGCGCTGGTTTCGATGAGCCATGACGCATATGGTCGAATGTCTCGCCCTGCCGGCAGGGCGCCGATCAGGGATTTGCGATGCGATGACACGTGACGGCATCGGACGGTTCGCCCGCGCGGCGCGCGCCGCCTGCGGAATCGCGCTCGTGTTTCTCGTTCAAGGGTGTGGTGAACAACAGGCGGCGCCCCAGGACGCCGTCCTGATTGCAAAGTTTCGCGCCAATCAGCACGAATTCGAATATTGGAAGACCAATTTCGAGCAACCCAACCAGAATTGCCGGATTGAAATCGCGAACGGGACGGCGGCCTCGACCCTCTGGCCGTGCATGATATCGGACCCCCAGAAGCTGGCTGCCTTTATGGACAGGGAAGGTATCACGGTGATCGACGCGCGCTCGGACACGGTCTATTCCAACACGCAACCGCATCCCGTCATCTTTGCGATGTTCGCCCGAGGCCTTTCCATCGCGGGTCAAGAGAAGGCCATCACCTCAATTCCCAATTATGAAGGGCCGCTCCAACAGAACCTGGACAAATTCAGCCGGCGCTCCGACCCGAATTCCGGAACGCTGCTGCCCGGCGGCTATTGGTTGCGCAGAATCGAGAGCGACTGGTATCTGCAATTCGATGCCAGTTAGGAAATCCACGGCCGAGCGTGCGCGTGCCGGCGGCCGGGTGGGTTATTTCTTCAGCCAGCCCGGCGCGATCTCCGGTTCGCCGAAGAAGAAGCCTTGGAAATAGTCGACGCCCATCGCCTCGAGCAGCTTGGCGTCTTCTTCCGACTCCACCCACTCCGCCACCGTCTTCAGATTGAAGTTCTTGGCGAGGCCGACCAGCGTGCGCACGAAGACCTGGTTCTCCGGCGAGCCCGACAGGCCCTTGATATAGGCGCCGTCGATCTTGACCATGTCGATGTGCAGCATCTGCAGATTGCGGAACGAGGTGTAGCCCGCGCCGAAATCGTCGATCGCCACGGTGCAGTCGAGCTCGCGCAATTGCGAGACGAACTGCGCGTTCTCCTCGAAGTGATGCAGCGCGGCGGTCTCGGTCAATTCGATGTTGAGGCGCGGCGCCACGTCCTTGTTGGCGCGGACATAATCGATGAAGCTGTTCAGCCAGGCCGGGTTGCCCGCCGCGGTGCCCGAAACGTTGACGCCGAGATTGACGCCCGGATTGGCGCGCAGCGTCGCAATCGCGATCTCCAGCGCGCGGCGGTCGATCAGGCCGACGATGCCGAGCTGCTCCGCCGCGGGCACGAACTGGCCGGCGCCGGCGATGGTGCCGTCGAGCCGCTTCATGCGCAGCAGGCTTTCATACTTGAACACCGTGCGGTCGCCGGCATGGATGATCGGCTGGTAGGCGAGCACCAGGCGGTCGTCCTTGAGCGCCGCGACGACCTCGTCGGCGATCGCCATCATGCGCAACCGCGCGCCTTCGCGCTGCGGCGATTTCTCGTAGACGAAGAAGCCGTCGCGTCCGGCGCTGCGCGCCCGCTCCAGCGATTCATCGGCCCGCAGCATCGCTTCCTGGCTGGAGGCGGCACCCGAGGGCAGCCACACCGCGCCGACCGAGCTCGTCGCCGAGACCTGACCGCAGCGCGTGTCGATGACGTGACCGCGCACCGCAGCGCGCAGGCGCTCGCCCACGACCCCGATCTCGCGCTCGCTGCAATTCTTCAGGATGACGCCGAACTTGTTGCCGGCGGTGCGGCCGATGATGTCGGTGGAGCGCAAGGTGCGCGCGAGGCGCTCGCCCGCCGCGACGATCACCTCGTCGCCGGCATCGAAGCCGTAGCCGTCATTGATCATCGCAAGGCGGTCGATGGAGGCGACGAGGAAGGCGCAATGCCGGTCTTCGGCACGGGCGCGGTCGATGGCTTGCGTCAGCTCGGCGCGCAGCGAATTGCGGTTGAGATGGCCGGTGAGCTCGTCGCGCGTCGCGAGATAGGAAAGCCGCTGCTTCTCGCGCTGGCTCTCGGTCGTCACGCGCATCAGGCCGCACAGCCGCTCGGCGCGGCCGTCGGGTCGGGCGTTGCGCATGCCGACCAGCGTCAGCCAGATCGAGCCCATGGCGGAAGAGGCTTCGAGCGAGATGTCGAACGGCGCATCGCCGCCATTGCGCGTCTCGATCAGTGCGGTGAGGCGGCCGCGCGATTCCGGGCTGAGCCAGCCGTGGAACGAAGCGCCGCGCGCCAGGCGAATTTCATCGTGATGATAGGGAATGATGTCGACCGCGCCGTCCCATACGATGCGGTCATCGGCGATCGTCCAGTCGAAGGCGGTAACCCCCGAACCCAACATCGCAAGGCGTAGCCGCTCGGCTTGCTCGGTTGCAGACAACGCACCCAAACCGTCGGCAGACTTCTTCTGAAGCAGCTGACTCACATCCACCATCCCTGGCCGATTTTTCGGCCTTATGCGCATCACCATGCGGCGGCGGGACTTAAAAAACCGGTAATTTCAAGGGGCCCCAGGGAACCGAACGGCGCGGCGCGAGGTTTGCCTTAAGAACCGGTTATGAGCCTCGTGCCCGTCCTCGCCGCCGCCTCCAGCGTGAGCATCTCACGCAAGGCCGAGCGCGTGCCCAGCATCGGCGATGCCAATTCTTCCCGCACCTTAAATGGTGAATGCGCCGGCGAGGATGCGTTCCGCCGCTCCGCGCGCGGCGACCGGCGCGGGCCGCAACTGTCCCATGCCGGCACAGAAGCATACGCTCCGCTTTGGAACGGTCCGAGCCTGCGCCCCGCTTTCGTCGCGCAGGTTCTCGGACAGGTGATGATGACGCACTCAGTCCGGCCGGTGCCCGCTTACCGCAGCCAGGCTGCGCAGATCCCGAACGGGAGCTTCTTCGACCGCGACGTCTGAACGCGACAGCGCCAGCGTGGTGCCCAGAAGACCCGCCGCCGCGAACAGCAGCAGCGCCGCATCCGCGCCAGTGGCCGCGAAGCTCGACACCGCGCCCAGGAAGCACAGCGCCGAAGCCATCCCCTGCACCGAGGCGAGCCGCGCCGCATCGAACTGGCGCAGGAAGATCGCGATGAGCGCCAGGATCGCGACCGCGCAAGGCGCCAGCGACAGCACCGCCAGTCCGGTGATCGCCGCGGTGAGACCGGCGAGGCACACCAATGCGAGAAAGAGCGCCGCCGCGCCCGCCGGCAGCGGCCTGGAAAATCCCGCGATCGACGCGAGCGAGAGGATGCTGAGACCGACCGGCAGGACGAGCAGCGTCACCGCCGCACCCGCCGGCGGCAGCACGATCATCGCCGGCGCGAGCGCCGCGAACAGCACGCCGGTGAACCGGATCTGTACCCGCGCCGCGGGCCGTGCGCCGCCTGCGACGAACCACACGGCGATTGTCGCGGCGAGCAGCAGCAGCGCGGCAGCCGCCGCGATCATGGCCTGGACCTCAGATCGAGCAGCAGCGCCTTGATCTCCGCCAGCGTGCGCTCGACCCGCGCCAGGCGCTCGCCGAACTCGGCCAGCGCATCGGTCGGCGCCGGCTTGGGCACCGGCGTCGAGACGCCGGCGCGCGATGCGATCTCCGCCGGCGTGGCACCAAGCAGCGCCGACAGCATGCGCACATCGGACACCGACAGCTCGCGCTGGTCCTTCCAGACCTCGGCAATCTGCTCCGCCGTCAGCCCCAGCGCCGCGGCGACATCGGCGCGCGCCAGCCCGGCCGCCTTCAGCCGCGCGTCGAACCACTCCGAATCGAAGAACAGCGCCATGCAGCGCAGTTTAGACGCTATTGCTGCGCGTAGTAATCGGGGCGGCTGACATAGGCGGCGCCGATGACATGGCCGTAGCCGTTCTGCTGCACGATCACCGCGACGCCGTCATGCGGCAGGCCCGCCATCGCGGCGCGCGGCAAGGTGAGCGTCATCGCGCGGCCCTTGTAGACGCCGATGGCTTTCAGATCGCCGACCACGTTGTGATAGGTGATGGTGTGGCCTTCATTCTCGCCCGCCGGGATCGCGACGCTGACCTGCGAGCGCAGATGCACCATCCACACCGTCGCGTCATGCGCGCCCGGCGCGGCACCGAGATCGACATGCATCTCCTGCGGTGACTGGCTGAGCGCCACCGACACCAGCGGATCGGCCCAGGCGGGCATCGCGGGCGACATCGCCGCCGCCACCGGCATCGCCGCCGCGACATCGCCGGGCAAACGCGCCTGATCGGCGACATAGCGCCTGGCATCGATACGCGCCTGCGCCGCAGCCTGCGCACCCGCGATCATCGCGCGGCGTTGCGCGATCGCCATCTCGACATTGGCGGCGCGGCTGCCGACCACGTCGACCGCGCCGTCGACCACGATCTGCGGCGTGTAGACCCCGCCATGACCCATCGCCGCGGCATACGACTTCTGCCGGCGCGTGTTGGCCTCGCTCGCCAGCGTGTCCTTCCAGCCCAGCATGTCCCAATAGGTGATCGGCAGCGTGATCGCGATGACGCCCGGCCGCTGCGCCAGTCTGCCGAGCAGCGCGTCGGCCGGCGGGCAGGAGCTGCAGCCCTGGCTGGTGAAGAGCTCGACCACGACGGGCCGCGTCGGCAGGCTGTTGCCCGCGAGCGCAGCGCCGCTGCCGAGCAGGACGGCAAACAGAATCGGCAAGGTGCGGCGCAGCGAAATCATGGGGCTGACCATAGGGGCAGAGCGCCAGTGTCTCCAGTCACTTCGGCTTGAAACCCGGAACCCCCGTTCCGGACGGTTTAACCGCCTGACGCGATTTGTATTTCCGGAAAAATTCGTCAGTCCTTACACATCGCGCCCTGTTGCGCCGCCGCCGCTATGCGCGTCCGAATCCGTCGTCGTCCCCACGCCGCAATTGACCGCGCCGCAGGCTGCGAACTAGCTTCCGCGCCCATTTTTGACCTGTCGAACGGTGGCGGATTTTTCCGTCCGCCGCGATGGCGTTTTGGGAGGGGCGCTGCGATGGCACAGATAAACGTCGAAAATCTCAGCAAAACCTACCGCATCGCGGCGCGCGATCCGGGCATCGGCGGCGCGTTCCGTGGTCTGTTCCGGCGGCGGCACAAGGAGATCGTCGCGCTCGACACGGTGAGCTTTGCGCTGGAGAAAGGCGAGCTGCTCGGCTTCATCGGCCCCAACGGCGCGGGCAAATCGACCACGATCAAGATCCTGTCCGGCATCCTGCGCCCGACCTCCGGCCGCTGCGAAGTCGGCGGCCTGGTGCCGTGGGAGAGCCGCATCGCGCATGTCGCGCGCATCGGGGTGGTGTTCGGCCAGCGCACGCAATTGTGGTGGGACCTGCCGATCATCGAGAGCTTCGAGCTGTTGCGCGACATCTACCGCGTCGATCCCACGCGCTTCACGGCGACCAAGGACCGCCTGGTCGAGATGCTGAAGATCGCGCCCTTGCTCGACACGCCGCTGCGCCAGCTTTCGCTCGGCCAGCGCATGCGCTGCGAGATCGCCGCTGCGCTGCTTCACACGCCGCAGATCCTGTTCCTCGACGAGCCGACCATCGGCCTCGACGCGGTGTCGAAGCTGGCGTTGCGCGATTTCGTGAAGGACCTGAACCGCAAGGACGGCGTCACCGTGCTGCTGACCACCCACGACATGCACGACATCGAGGCGCTGGCACGGCGCGTCATCATCATCGGCAACGGGAAGCTGCTGCGCGATTCCAGCTTCGAATCGATGCGCGCCGAGGTTCTGGGCGAGCGCCGCCTGATCGTCGACTTCGCGGACGACGCGCCGGACGTCGCGCTCGACGGCGCCCGCATCCGCGCCCGAAACGGCCGCACAATGGAGTTCGCCTTCGATCCCGCCAAGACGGCGGCCCACACGCTGATCGCGCGCGTCGCCGCGGCGCACGAGGTCGCCGACATCCGCGTTGAGGACCCCAAGATCGAGGAAGTCATCGCGCGCTTCTACGCGCTGCACGGCGCGGTGGAGGGCTGAGATGAATTGCAATTTTGGCTCTATTTCGTTAGCTTTGCGGCATGTTGCACGTGAAGATCGCCCAGTTGACGGCAGAACTCGCAAGCTTTCTCCGCAAGGTGCAAGCCGGCGAGAGCGTGACCGTTTATGACGGCGACACGATTATCGCGCGGATCGAACCGCCGGCGGCTGCGGTTGAGACACCCAAATACAAGACCGACGATGAGCGCCTGGCTTCGCTCATTGCCCGCGGTATCGCGACAGCGCCCAAAAATCCGAACCCGGATTGGGGTTTCCTCAACGAGCCTATTCCCGTGGCTGAATCCAGCGTCCTGGAAGCGTTGCTCGAAGAGCGTCGGGACGGGCGTTGAAATTCTGGGATTCATCGGCGGTCGTTCCACTGTTCGTGAACGAAGCCCGGTCCTCAGACATGAAGGCTCTTGCCTTTTCCGATCCAAAGTTCGCTGTCTGGTGGGCAACCGGCACGGAATGCGTCTCCGCTTTGTCCCGGCGGTTTCGCGCAAATCAGATAAGCCAAGCCGTTCACGACTCGGGCATGCAGCGCTTGGCGGCAGCGCGGGCCCAATGGACCGAATTTCCGCCGACGGAGCATTTGCGCCACGTCGCGGAACGATTGCTGCGCGCCTACCCCCTTCGTGCCGCGGATGCACTTCAATTGGCCGCCGCCTTGGAAGCAGCCGATGGCGCGCCCAATCTGCTGCCCTTTATATGCCTCGACATCCGACTGTCGGGCGCCGCACGCGGCGAAGGCTTTATCGTCGAGCCTTGACAGCGCGGAGTGCCGCGCCATGAGCGCGCTCGCTCTGCCCTATCTCGCCATCCTGCGCGCGCGGTTCGCGCTGATGCTGCAATACCGTGCCGCGGCGCTCGCCGGGTTCGCGACGCAGTGCTGGTGGGGCGTGATCAAGATCATGGTGCTGGCGGCGTTCTATGCCGGCCATCCGCAACAGCCGATCACGCTGGCGCAGGCCATCACCTACACCTGGCTCGGCCAGGGGTTGCTCGCGCTGATGCCGTGGAACGCCGATCCGGAGATCGCCGAAGCGGTGGAGAGCGGCAATGTCGCCTATGAGCGGCTGCGGCCCGTCGATACGCATTCCCTGTGGTTCATGCGCGCCATTGCACAAAAGGCGGCCGGCACGGCGCTGCGCATCGTGCCGATGTTCATCGCTGCCGCGGTCCTCCTGCCGCTCGTCGGCCTCGGCGCATGGTCGTGGCGGATGCCGGCGACGCCGCAAGCTGCGGCCCTGTTTGCCGTGTCGATCACGCTCGCGCTGCTGCTGTCGGCCGCCACGGTGGTGCTGCTCAACATCGCGGTGACGGCGCTCAAGACACGGCGCGCGGCCAGTGTCGCGGCGAGCATCGTCAATCCGCTGTCGGGCATGATCATCCCGCTGGCGCTGGCGCCGGCCTGGGCGCAAGGCTTCCTGTTCTGGCAGCCCTTCGCCGGCCTCGTCGACATCCCCGACCGCATCTATTTCGGCAATCTGGCCGGCGCGGTCGCCCTGCAAGGCATCGCGGCGCAAATCCTGTGGGTCGCGCTTTTCATTCTCGCGGGCCGGTTCTGGCTGGCGCTTGTATGGGCCCGCGTCGACACGCAGGGGAGCTGAACCATGGGCGAGTTCGCAATGTTCCTGCGCTATGTCCGCAATTGCCTGCGGGCGCAGATGCTCTATCCGACGGCGTTCCTGCTGCGCATGACGACGCAGTTCACCGTCACCATCGTCGAGTTCGCCGGATTGTGGGCGCTGTTCGCGCGCTTCGGCCACATCAAGGGCTGGACCTTCCCGGAGATCGCGCTGTTCTACGGCGTGGCCAGCACCGCCTTCTCGCTGGTCGACATGTCGACGCGCGGCTTCGACATGTTCGGCCCGCAATTCGTCAAGACCGGAGATTTCGACCGCGTCCTACTGCGCCCGCGCCCCGCGACGACGCAGCTCGTCGGATTCGAGTTCGGCTTTACCTCCCTCGGGCGGCTGGCGCAGGGCCTCGTGGCGCTTGGCGTGGCGGTCGCGCTGCTGCATGTCGATTGGACGACCGCGAAGGCCGCGCTGCTGCTGTGGGCCATCGCAGGCGGCACGGCGCTGTTTGCCGGCCTCCTCGTGCTCCAGGCGACGCTGGCCTTTTGGACGGTCGAGAGCCTCGAGATCGTCAACACACTGACCTATGGCGGCGTCGAGGCGGCGCAATATCCGCTCGACATCTATGCCGGCTGGTTCCGCAAATTCCTCATCTTCATCGTGCCGCTGGGCTGTGTCGTGTACTTCCCGGTCGCGGCGCTGCTCGGGCGCAGCGCGATGACCGGCTTGCCCGCCTGGATCGGCGCCGTGTCGCCGCTCGCCGGCTTCGCGTTTCTCGGTGTGGCTTTTCTCGCCTGGGGCCGCGGCATCGCGCACTACACCAGTACGGGAAGCTGAGGCGCGTGTTATACGAATCCGTATGGTAGGGCGCGACGAGCCGAAATGGGAGACTTGGCGCTCCTTCCTGGCGGTGATGACCGAGGGCAGCCTGTCGGCTGCGGCGCGCAAGCTGACGCTGACCCAGCCGACGCTCGGCCGCCATATCGACCAGCTCGAAGCCGATCTCGGCGTGCCGCTGTTCAGCCGCTCGCAGGCGGGATTGCTCCCGACCCAGGCGGCGCGCGAGCTCCTGCCGCACGCGCAGGCGATGGCGAGTGCGGCCGATGCCGCGGTGCGCGTCTCGTCCGGCGCCGGCGCGGAGGAGCGCGGCACGGTGCGCCTCACCGCCAGTGTGGTGATCGGCGGCGAGGTGCTGCCGCCCCTCCTCACCAGCTTCCACGAGAAGCATCCGCATATTGCCATTGAGTTGGTGCTGTCCGATGTGTCCGCCGACCTGTTGCGCCGCGACGCCGACATCGCGGTGCGCATGGTGCGGCCCAAGCAGGATGCGCTGGTCGCCAAGCGGATCGGGCGCATCGGCCTTGGCCTGCACGCCCATCGCCGCTATCTGGAAAAGCATGGCACGCCGCAAAGCCTGGACGACCTCGCGCGCCACTCGGTGATGGGCTTCGACAAGCAGACCCAGGTCGCGCAGGCGCTGCGCCGCATGGGCCTGAAGTTCAGCCGCGAGATGTTCGCGCTGCGCAGCGACGCCGATCTGGCGCTGCTCGCCGCGCTGCGCGCCGGGTTCGGGATCAGCATCTGCCAATACGGCATCGCGCGGCGCGATCCCGACCTCGTGGCCGTCCTGCCGGGCGCCGTCAAATTCGAGATCGAGATGTGGCTCGCGATGCACAAGGATCTGCGCGGCACGCGGCGCATGCGGCTGCTGTTCGATCATTTGGCGGAGGGCCTTGCCGCCTATGCCGCGATCTCAAGGCCGAGGTGAAGATGGGCGAACTGATGATCACCGCGCTGACCGCCGACGCGACCGACGCCGTCGTGACGCTATACCGCGCCGCGGCGGCGAAAGGCGGCGGCCTTGCGCGCCAGCCGGACGAGATCGACGCGGAGTCGGTGCGCCCGTTCCTCGAGCGCGCGGCGCGCGACGGCGTCAGCCGCGCGGTGTGGGCGCCGGACGGCGCGCTCGCCGCCGAGATCCACGCCCTGCGCATGGCGCCGGCGCAATTCAGCCATGTGCTGACTGACCTCACCGTCGCGGTGCACCCCGACTGGCAGGGCAAGGGCCTCGGCTCGATGCTGTTCCAGGCGCTGATCGACGGCGCGCGCCAGATGGCGCCGCCCATCAGCCGCATCGAGCTGATGGCCCGCGAAGGCAATGCCGATGCGATCCGGCTTTACCAGCGCCTCGGCTTCAAGATCGAAGGCCGCTTCGCCGCCCGGGTGCATCTGCCGGATGGGACTGTGGAGGACGATATTGCGATGGCGATGTTGTTGTAGACTATGTAAAACTTGCAGTTGACATATTATATGTATTCCATGCAAAATACAGCATGACCAAGCACACCGCCACCGCCGGCGAACTCGTTCGCCAATTCTCCCATTATAGCGATCTAGCGCTCGCGGAGCCTGTGATTGTCACAAAAAACGGGCGTCCGAGAAACGTGCTGATCTCGGTAGAGGAATATGAACGACTGAAACTGCGCGACCGGCGGGTGTATCGGGCAGAAGATTCGCCGCCTGAGCTAATAGAAGACCTCAGAGCTTATCTGCGCGGCGAGAGAGCTTGAAGGCTTCCGCACCAGAGCGCGGTTCCATCATTCGATATGCGTATCTTTGGGATCGCGAACACCGCGCAGCTCGATCCGAAGGCCTTAAGGATCGTCCAGCGTTGGTCATGGCATTGTCTGTTCAACTGGATGGCGAAACTACCCGAGTGTATGTCGTCGCCATCACCCACTCGGCGCCATTGAACAAAACTGATGCCGTTGAGTTGCCCTCAGCAGTGAAACGAAGCCTTGGACTGGACACAGATCCTGCATGGATCGTGACAACCGAAACAAATGCTTTCATCTGGCCCGGCCCGGACGTCCGGCCAATTCCGGACGGGCCTTTGGGCGCGATGGTTTACGGCAAGGTCCCGAATGCGTTGCTGCAGCGAGTGATTGCGTCATATGTCGAAAATCACGACAACAACCGCGCAGCAATCGTCGTACGTTAAGCCGCCACCAGATTCCGCAGCACGTACTGCAGGATCCCGCCGTTCTTGTAGTATGACACCTCGTCCGCCGTCAGGATCATCAGGAACAGCGGCATCGCCGCCGTCTTGCCGTCAGGATAATGCACCGTCGCGGTGAGCTTCATCTGCGGCTTGATCTCGCCCGACATGCCGGGGATGTCGATCGCCTCGCGGCCGGTCAGCGCGTAGTCGCGGCGCGTCTTGCCTTCGGCGAAGACGAATGGCGCGATGCCCATGCCGATCAAATTCGAGCGGTGGATGCGCTCGAAGCTCTCGGTGATCACCGCGCGAACGCCCAGCAGCTTGGGACCCTTCGCCGCCCAGTCGCGCGACGAGCCGGTGCCATATTCCTTGCCGGCCACGATGACCGTGTCGACGCCGTCGGCCTTGTACTTCGCAGCCGCGTCGAAGATCGGCATCGGCTCGCCCGACGGCGACCCTTCCGAGTAATACAGCGTGTTGCCGCCTTCCTTGCCGCCCATCATCTCGTTGCGGATGCGGATGTTGGCGAAGGTGCCGCGCTCCATCAGCTCGAAATTGCCGCGCCGCGCGCCGTAGGAGTTGAAATCCTCGGTGCGGACCTGGTGCTCCTGCAGATAGATGCCGGCCGGCGCCGCCGTCTTGATATTGCCGGCAGGCGAGATGTGATCGGTGGTGATCGAGTCGCCGAACAGCGCCAGAATGCGCGCCTTGGCGATCTCCTTCACCGGCTGCGGCTCGATCGTCATGCCCTCGAAGAAGGGCGGGTTCTTCACATAGGTCGACGACATCGGCCAATTGTAGGTCTGGCTCTTGACCGCCTTGATCTTGCGCCAATTGGCGTCGCCCTCGAACACGCTGCCATAGCGCTTCTTGAAGCTGGCCGTCTTAATCCCCTTGCGCATCGCCGCCGAGATTTCCTTGGCGCTCGGCCAGATGTCCTTGAGGTAGACCGGCTCGTTCTCCTTGTCGTAGCCGACCGGCTCCTTGGTCAGGTCGATGTTGATCGACCCGGCCAGCGCATAGGCCACGACCAGCATCGGCGAGGCGAGATAGTTGGCGCGCACCAGCGGATGCACGCGGCCTTCGAAATTGCGGTTGCCCGAGATCACCGCCGACGTCACGAGATCGGCTTCCGCGATCGCGTTCGTCACGTTTTCCGGCAGCGGCCCCGAATTGCCGATGCAGGTCGTGCAGCCGTAACCGACGAGCTGGAAGCCGAGCTTGTCGAGATAGGTGTTGAGCCCGGCCTTCTCCAGATAGTCGGTGACGATCTGGCTGCCCGGCGCGAGCGAGGTCTTCACCCACGGCCGAACCTTGATGCCGCGCTCTACCGCCTTCTTGGCGACGAGGCCGGCGCCGATCATGACCGACGGATTCGACGTGTTGGTGCACGAGGTGATCGCTGCGATCACGACATCGCCATGGCCGATCGAATGCTCGGTGCCGGCGAGCTTGGCGCGCTTGTTCGCCTCGTCTTCCTTTTTGTAGGTGTTCATCAACGCCACGGCGAACTCATGCGCCGCGTTCTCCAGCGGCACGCGATCCTGCGGCCGCGCCGGACCGGCGAGGCTCGGCGACACGGTGTCGAGGTCGAGCGACAGCGTGTCGGTGAACACCGGCTCTTCGCTCTTGGCGGTGCGGAACAGGCCTTGCGCCTTGGCGTATTTCTCCACCAGCGCGACGCGCGCCGGCTTGCGCGCGGTGTCCTTCAGGTAGCGCAGCGTCTCGACATCGACCGGGAAGAAGCCGCAGGTCGCGCCATATTCCGGCGCCATGTTCGCGATGGTGGCGCGGTCCTCGAGCGACATGTCGTCGAGGCCTGGGCCGTAATATTCCACGAACTTGCCGACCACGCCTTTCTTGCGCAGCATCTGCGTCACGGTCAGCACGAGGTCCGTCGCGGTGACGCCCTCGCGCAGCTTGCCGGTGACGCGGAAGCCGATGACTTCCGGGATCAGCATGGAGATCGGCTGGCCGAGCATCGCGGCCTCCGCCTCGATGCCGCCGACGCCCCAGCCCAGAACCGAAAGCCCGTTGACCATCGTCGTGTGGCTGTCGGTGCCGACCAGCGTGTCGGGGAAGGCGTATTCGACCTTCTTCTTGTCTTCCTTCTCGGCGCGCGTCCACACGGTCTGCGCGAGATATTCGAGATTCACCTGGTGGCAGATGCCGGTGCCCGGCGGCACGACGCGGAAATTCGCGAAGGCCTGCTGGCCCCAGCGCAGGAACTGATAGCGCTCCAGATTGCGCTCGTATTCGATGACGACGTTCTTCTTGAACGAATTGCTGTGGCCGAAATTGTCGACCATCACCGAATGGTCGATCACGAGGTCCACTTCCGCCAGCGGATTGATCTTCTCCGGATTGCCACCCAAGGCCTTCATCGCATCGCGCATCGCCGCGAGATCGACTACGGCGGGCACGCCGGTCAGGTCCTGCATCAGGACGCGCGCCGGACGGAACGCGATCTCGCGGTCCGACGACTTCTTGTCGAGCCAGCTCGCCACCGCGCGGATGTCGTCGGCAGTGACCGTCTTGCCGTCCTCGTAGCGCAGCAGATTCTCGAGCAGCACCTTCAGCGAATAAGGCAGCCGGGAAATCCCCTTGAGGCCGTTCTTTTCGGCGGCGGTGAGGCTGAAATAGGCATAGGTCTTGCCGCCCACCGTCATCGTGCGGCGGGACTTGAAGGAATCGAGACTGCGGGTCACTGGGGGCGCCTTTGCGAAACGGGTGGCTAAGCGGCGCCGGTTTAGTCCCGATTCCGCGAAAATCCAAGCTCCCGTCACGTCACAGTGGCCCGCTGCGACAGAGCGTGACAAACTGCTGAAAAATATGGGGGAAAGAGCCATGGCGGCTGAGCATGTGCGCGTCGAGCGGAACGGCGGCATCACGACCATCATTCTGGACCGGCGCCAAGCGCGCAACGCGGTCGACCGGCCGACCGCCGACGCGCTGGTGAAGGCGTTCCTCGATTTCGAGCACGACAACAAGGCCAAGGCCGCGGTGCTGTGGGGCGCGGGCGGCACGTTCTGCGCCGGCGCCGATCTCAAGGGCATGAGCGAAGGCCGCGGCAACCGCCTGACCTCGCCCGCCCTCAGCTTCGATCCCCATGCCGGCGACGCGCCGATGGGGCCGACGCGCATGCGCCTGCTCAAACCGGTGATCGCCGCGGTGTCGGGCCATGCGGTTGCAGGCGGGCTCGAACTCGCCTGTTGGTGCGATCTGCGCGTGGTGGAGGAGGACGCGGTGTTCGGCGTGTTCTGCCGCCGCTGGGGCGTGCCGCTGATCGACGGCGGCACGGTCCGCCTGCCGCGCCTGATCGGCCAGTCGCGCGCGATGGACATGATCCTCACCGGCCGCGCCGTCGGCGCCGAAGAGGCCTATGCCTTCGGCCTCGCCAACCGCGTCGTCGCCAAGGGCGACAGCCGCCGCGCCGCCGAAGCGCTCGCGCTGCAGATCGCGTCGTTTCCCGAAATCTGCATGAAGGGCGACCGCGCTTCCGTGCTGGAGCAATGGGATTACGACCACCACAACGCGATGATCCACGAGTTCAAGATCGGCACCTCGACGCTGCAGACCGGCGAGTCGCGCCAGGGCGCCGCCCGCTTCGCCGGCGGCAAGGGCCGCGGCGGACGCTTCGACGATCTTTGAGAATGGGCCGGCCCGTCATCGTCGTGGACTACGACCCGGCATGGCCGCAGATCTACGAACGCCTGCGCGCGCCATTGGCCGCCGCGCTCGGCGATTGCGTGGCGACCATCGAGCATGTCGGCAGCACCGCGGTGCCGGGCCTCGCCGCAAAGCCCGTGATCGACATCGACGCAGCTCTGGTCCGCGCCTGTGCGCTGCCGCAGGCCATCGAACGCCTAGCGCCCCTGGGTTACGAGCATGAAGGCGATCTGGGTATTCCCGGCCGCCACGCGTTCCGGCATGCGGCGGCCCTGCCGGTGCATCATCTCTATGTCTGTCTGCCGGACTGCATCGACTACCACCGCCACATCGTGTTCCGCGATCGTCTGCGCATTCATCCCGAAGAGGCCGCGGCCTACGGCAATTTGAAGCGCGAACTTGCCATGACATTTCGCGACGACCGCGACGGCTACACCAGGGCGAAAAGTGCATTCGTCGAAGCAATCCTGGCCCGTGCCCGGGAGTCGGGTGCTTGACCGCGCAACGCATCGTCTTCATCCGGCACGGCAAGCCGCAGATCGTCGAGAGCGTGCCGTCGGCGCAATGGCGCCTGTCGCAGGAAGGCAAAATGGCGTCCGCCGCGCTGGCGCCTCTTCTTTCCGATTACACGTTCAAAGACATCGCGAGCAGTCCCGAGCCGAAGGCCGTCGACACTGCTGCCGCCCTCGCCGCGCCGCTCGGCCTTGGCGTCGAGACCGATCCGGGTTTTGCCGAGCATGCGCGCGGCTCCGTCGGGTTCATCCCGCTCGCCCAGCTGGAAGCCTCCATCGCGAGATTCTTCGCCAGCCGCGACGAAATCGTGTTCGGCGACGAGACCGCGGATGCCGCCTATGCCCGCTTCGCCGCGGCGCTCGCGCGCCAGACCGCGAAAGGCGCGCGCGACATCATGATCGTGACGCACGGCACTGTCCTGACGCTCCATCTTGCCCGCACCCTGGGCTTCGACCCCTTCCCGTTCTGGAAAGCGCTGGCCACGCCCGCCGCAATCGTTCTCGAATCCGGGCAAATACGCATCCTGGACGCGCAAACCCGTTAACGGCGCGGTCCCAAAATCGCCCCATTCCCTGCCTAGCGTCCGTCCCGGGGGACATGACGGCAACGACCGGCATGACCGAGCGGCGCATAAGTTAAAAACGACAACAAAGACAAGAAGGCGTGATGCCCAGATACGGGATCCTGTTCGCGTTCGTCGCGCTGCTGGCCTGCGTGAGCGCCGGCGAGGCGCAGAATGGCGACACCCAGCTTTCCTTCGACCGCCTCGGCGACATCCAGACCGGCAGCTACACCGTCAGCAACGGGGCGACCTTCACGCTCGACCGCTATGACGACAAATACCTGATGCGCTTCGGCGGCGAGCCGGAGATCTACGTCCTCTATGTCGATCACGGCTCGCTCGGCGGGCGCGTGCTGAAATACGATTCCGGCGGCACCGCGATGCAGGTCTCTGGCTGGGGCGCGCTCACCATCTACACCGATGCGCAGCCCGGCGGCCTCCCCGCTGAGCACAGCGGCGGCAGCACCATGCCCGCGCCGGCCCAGGTCACGCTCGGCGAAATGCAGAACGCCGCCAATGACGAGAGCGAGCATCTCGCCTATGTGCGCAGCCTGCACATCGCATTCGATGCCGACTGGCCGGCGCTCGCCGCCGATGCGGCGTTGCGCGCGATCACCTTCGACGCGATGCAGAACGCGGCGCGCGGCATCGACCGCTTCGCCGCGATCGCGGCCGGGCGCATCGCGCTTGCCGCCAAGATGGACACGGTGCGCATGGTCAGCGGCGGCCGCCCGACCATCGCATTGCAGGGACGGACATTGCTAGTGACCTTCGTCCCCGCCAAAGGCCTTGCCGGCCGCGCCTCGTCGCACGGCATCGCCCGCGCGCTGGGACAATTGTTCTCAGTGCCGACGGCGGGCTAGCGCTCGCGGCCATCCTTCGACAAGCTCAGGATGAGGATTGAGCTTGGACCTCATCCTGAGCTTGTCGAAGGATAGCCACAGGCTCTACCCCGGCTCCCACCCATCGGGTGCGAGCTCGAAGGTCTCGAAATCGAAGCCCGGCGCCACGGTGCAGCCGACCAGCGTGAAATCGCCGAGGCTCCGCGCCGTTTGCCACGCACCCGGCGGCACCACGATCTGCGGCCGCTCGCCGCCCACGATGTCGTTGCCCAGCACATGGCGCACCGCTGGCCCGCGCGGCGGCGCGATCGAAAGCTCCAGCGGGCTCCCACGATAGAAATGCCAGACCTCGGTCGCGTCGATCCGATGCCAGCGCGACAGCTCGCCGGCGCGCAACACGAAATAGATTCCCGTCGAGAACGCGCGGCCGCGCCCGCCCGGCTGGTTGTCGCGATAGACCTCGCGGTAGTGCCCGCCTTCGGGATGCGGCCGCATGCCCAGACGCTGGATGAGATCGTCGGCTTCCGTCATGCGCTGCGCTCGATCTCGACATGCTGCGGATAGAAGGCGAGATGATCCTTGATCTCAGCCATCGCCGGATACAGCGTCTCATAGCTCCACACCGAATTCGGCACGGTCTTGTCGCCGGCCGACAGCGTGAAATAGCTCGCATCGCCTTTGTAGGGGCAATGCGTGCTGTGCGCCGTCTTGGCGTAATGCGCCATCTTCGCGTCGCCGCGCGGGATATAGAGCACCGCCGGATAGGACGCCTCGCGCAACTCCAGCGCGTGCGTCGTGTCGGCAATCACCTCGCCGCCAAACTTTACGAGGACACGTCCGCTCGCGGGCGTGATCGTGATCGGATGATCGGGACCGGGAAGTTTCATGATGCTGCTCCTGGACGACGCAAGCCTAAATTGGTGCTTGGGCCGCAGCGATGCAAGGCGTCACACAAACAAGCTCTTCGCCCCGCGCTGCACCAGCACGCGCATGCCGGCGGCGACCGACCGGCTGTCGGCGAGCGCGTTGTGCTTCTGGCCCTCGAACGGCACCCCGAGCCTGGGTCCGATGTCGCAGGAATGCAGGCCGTGCGTCTCGAACCCGTTGGCGCGGAACCACGGCCGCGCGTCGCGGAATTCCGGCCGCGGCGTGGCTCCAAGCCCATACAGCCGCTCGTTCTCCTCGAACACGAAGTCGTCGCGGCCGAACGCCGACAGGATGCCGTCCCCCGCAAACGCGAGAAAATCCGCATAGGCCGGCACGAAGTCGCGGCCCTTCGCGAGCAGCGTGTCATTCGTGATGCCGGTGAGCTTTTCCAGATAGGGCGAGATCGCCGGATTGATCCGAGGCCGCACCAGCACGTCGAAGGTGTCGAGCACCTCCAATGTCCGCGGATCGAGTTTCACCGCGCCGATCTGCACCACCTCCTTGAACTCGCCGGGCCGCAGCCAGTGATGGCGCATCGAGCCGTCCCAGGCGGTGAATTCGAGGTCGAACAGGATGGCCGGCGTCATGCGGGCTCGCTTGCGAAAAAGGGCGGGGAACGGCGGCCGGGCAAAAGCCGAATCGCAGCTTCGGCCATCATTAATACATTCTTAAGGCAGTCGGCGGACCCTAGAGCCGATCGTTCTTACGGAGGCCGTCATGGCCGCACGCGCCAATCCCTTCTTCGATATCGCTGCCACAGCGGAAGACATCGCCGCCCAGCCCCGGAGCGCCGTCGCGCATCTGGCGCAGATGCATGCCGAGGCGGTCGAGACCGCGCGTCTCGCCAACCTCGTCGGCCGCGCGCTGCACGCCGCCATCGCCTTGCCGGTGCTTGCCGCGCTGGCCGTCATGCTCGGCGGCGGTGCCGGCCTCGCTTCGACCGTCGCTTGGGGCATCCTGGTCGGCGTCGCGACCCTCGCGATCCTGCGCGCCTATGGGCACGCCATCCGCCAGCCTTTCGAGCGTGCCCCGTTGCACGCCTTCGCCCAGGACATCAGCGCCTGCCTGCTCTATGCCGGGTTCGCCTGGGGCGCGGGCGCGTTCCTCGCCCTCTCCACCGCCTCGTCCGGCGCCGCGCTGCTGTTCGCCGCCGTGCCCGCCATCGCCATCGCGGTTCTGTTGCGCGAGAAGCAGGCCGCGCTTTTGTTTCTTGCGCCGGTCGCGGCGCTGACGGCATTCGCTTGCGTGCTGCGGCCCTTCGCGGGCGGCGCGCTGGCCGCGTCCCTGGTGCTGATCGCCTGCGCAATCGTCGCCAGCGCCACCGTCGCGGCGTCGCGTTATGCTGCAAAGCGGCACGCCGCCGAGCTGCCACACGGCCTGTTCGCCACGTAAATATCGCAATTCACAGGGTTTTAAGCCCCGACGCGCGAGGATAATGTCCCCGCGCGTTCGAGTCGTTGCGCATCGCCTATCGCAAATTCGCGCCGCCCATTTTTCGAGGCCCCATGTCCGCTGCATCCCACACCGACGACGTCGCACACGTCACGCGCCGCAATGAAGCCGATGCCGGCGAGCGTCTCGCCGCCGCCGCGCAGCTTGCCAGAGCCGACGCACCCGGCCTCGCCGCATTCTTCGACGCGCTCTATCGCGGCGCCGCGCCCGACGACGTCAACCGCTACACCCCCGCCGCGCTGCTGGCGCTGGCGCGCATGGTGCACGCAAGGGTGCGCACGCACCGCCCCGGCGCCAGCGACGTGTCGCTGTTCAGCGCCCGCGAGGAGGACAAGGATTACGGCGAGAACGATTTCGTCCTCGTCGCCGTCAATGACGACAAGCCGTTCCTGTTCGACTCGCTGATCGCCGATGTCAGCGCCGCCGGCGGCCGCTTGCGCGCCGTGTTCCATCCCATCGTGCAGCAGGAGGGCCAGGCCGTCAGCGTGATCGTGCTGGTGCTGGAGCCCATCGTCAGCGAAGCGCGCCGGATGGCCATCGTCCACAGCGCGCACGCGACCTTCGCCCAGGTGAGCGTCGCGGTGCGCGACTGGCGCGCCATGATGATGCGCCTGCGCGATGCGATCGCCGCGCTCAAATCCCATCCGCCGAAGGTCTCCGCCGACGAGCTCGCCGAGAGTCTCGCGCTGCTCGAATGGCTCGGCGACAACCATTTCACCTTCCTCGGCGCACGCGACTATCGCTACGACCCGGCCGGCGACGGCGCGCTGGAGCCCGACGAGCAAAGCGGCCTCGGCGTCCTCGCCGACAGCGAGGCGCGCATCATCCGCCGCGGCCCCGACCGCGCCGCGCTGACGCCGCAGGTCCGCGATTTCCTCAACCAGCCCTCGCCGCTGATCATCACCAAGTCGAACGAGCGCAGCTTCGTGCATCGCCGCGTCCACATGGATTATGTCGGCGTGAAGATGTTCGACGCCTCCGGCGCGCTGATCGGCGAGCGCCGCTTCGTCGGCCTGTTCACCTCCAGCGCCTATAGCCGCCGCCCGAGCGACATCCCGCTTCTGCGCCGCAAGGTCGCCAACGTCATCGCCCGCGCCGGCCTGCCGCCCGCCAGCCATGACGGCAAGGCGCTCGCCCACATCCTCGACAATTATCCGCGCGACGAACTGTTCCAGATTTCCGAGGACGATTTGTTTGCCACCGCGCAAGGCATCCTGCGGCTCGGCGAGCGCCCCACGGTGCGCGTCTTCCTGCGCTTCGACCGTTTCGACCGCTTCGTCTCAGCCCTCGTCTTCGTGCCGCGCGACCGCTACGACACCCATGCCCGCGAGCGCATCCACCACATCCTGGCCGAGGCGCTGAACGGCCGCCTCTCCGCCGCGACGCCGACCATCGACGATTCGGTGCTGGCGCGGGTGCACTACATCATCGGCCGCAACGAGGGCGCGCGCCCCACCGTCAGCGTGGCGCATCTCGAAGCGCAGATCCGCACCGCGATCCGCACCTGGGATGACGGTTTCGCCGAAGCGATGGAAGCCGTGCATGGCGAAACCGACGGCATGCGCCTGATCCAGGAGCGCCAGGCGCATTTCTCGCCCGGCTATCGCGGCAGCTTCTCGCCCAAGGAAGCGGTGCACGACCTCGACGAGCTGATGACGCTGGCCGGCGCGCCCAAGGGCCTGCGCCTGTGCGCCCGCGTCTATCGCAAGAGCGCCGATGCGCACAACGCGCTGCGCCTCAAGCTCTACATCCTCGGCGAGATGCTGCCGCTGTCGGCCTCGCTGCCGATCTTCGAGAATCTCGGGTTGAAGGTGATCGCGGAGGACTCGTTCCCGCTGACGCTCAAGACCGGCGACGGCTGGACCCACGAGGCCAACGTCCTCGACTTCCTGATGGAGCGCGTCGACGAAGGCGCCGCCGACCTCGCCACCGTCAAGCAGCCGCTGGAAGACGCCTTCCACGCCGTCATCGCCGGCCAGGCCGAGAGCGACGGCTTCAACAAGCTGGTGCTCAGCGCCGGCCTCGCCTGGCGCGACGTCACCATCCTGCGCACCGTCGCCAAATTCCTGCGCCAGGCCGGCTTCGCGTTCAGCCAGGACTATGTCGAGCAGGCGCTGACCCGCAATCCCGATCTCGCCCGCCTCCTGGTCGAGTTGTTCCACGCCCAGAACGATCCGCACGGCGCGACGCATCTCGAGCACGACGCCAACACCATCGCCGCGCGCATCGACGGCGCATTGACCGATGTGCAAAGCCTCGACGATGACCGCATCCTGCGCCGCCTGCGCAACGTGATCGTCAACGTGCTGCGCACCAATTTTTTCCAGAAGGACGCGAACGGCGCGCCGAAATCCTACATCGCGGTGAAGCTGAACTCGCAGCAATTGGACGATCTGCCGCTGCCGCGCCCGCATGTCGAAATCTTCGTCTATTCGCCGGAAGTCGAAGGCGTGCATCTGCGCTTCGGCAAGGTGGCGCGCGGCGGCATCCGCTGGTCCGACCGCCGCGAGGATTTCCGCACGGAAATTCTCGGGCTCGTGAAGGCACAGCAGGTCAAGAACGCCGTCATCGTGCCGGTCGGCTCCAAGGGCGGCTTCTATCCCAAGCAATTGCCGGTCAACTCGACTCGCGAGGCGACGCAGGAAGCCGGCATCGCGGCGTACAAGATCCTCATGAACGCGCTGCTCGACGTCACCGACAATCTCGACGCTGGCGGCGCCGTGGTGCCGCCAGCCGATATCGTGCGCCATGACGAGGACGATCCCTATCTTGTCGTCGCCGCCGACAAGGGCACCGCGACCTTCTCCGACATTGCCAACGGCATCGCGGAAGCCAGAGGCTTTTGGCTCGGCGACGCTTTTGCGTCGGGCGGCAGCCATGGCTACGACCACAAGAAGATGGGCATCACCGCGCGCGGCGCATGGGAAGCGGTCAAGCGCCACTTCCGCGAGATGAACCGCGACATCCAGGCCGAGCCCTTCACCGTCATCGGCGTCGGCGACATGTCGGGCGACGTGTTCGGCAACGGCATGCTGCTGTCCAAGCAGACCAAGCTGCTGGCTGCGTTCGACCACCGCCACATCTTCCTCGACCCCGATCCCGACACCGCAAAGGGCTGGGACGAGCGCAAACGCCTGTTCGACCTGCCGCGCTCGAGCTGGGCGGATTACGACACGTCGCTGATCTCCAAAGGCGGCGGCATCTTTGCGCGCACGCTGAAGGAGATTCCGCTCAGCGCCGAGATCAAGGCGATCGCCGGCGTCACCGCCGACAAGCTGTCGCCGCTCGAATTGATCAAGGCGCTGCTGAAAGCCGAGATCGATCTCCTGTTCTTCGGCGGCATCGGCACCTTCATCAAGGCGCAGGGCCAGTCCAATCTCGACGCCGGCGACCGCGCCAACGACGCGGTGCGCGTCAATGGCGGTGAGATCAAAGCCAAGGTGATCGGCGAAGGCGCCAATCTCGGCGCGACGCAGCTGGGCCGCATCGAATACGCACGCAGCGGCGGCCGCATCAACACCGACGCGATCGACAATTCCGCCGGCGTCGACACCTCGGACCACGAGGTGAACCTCAAGATCCTGCTCGGCGGCCCGGTGCGGCGCGGCGAGCTGACGCCGGATGCGCGAGACGAACTCCTCTTCGCGATGACCGACGATGTCGCGGTGCATGTGCTGAGCGACAATTACGACCAGACGCTGGCACTCTCCGTCGCGCAGTCGCGTGCGGCCAAGGACCTCGACGCCCATGGTCGCTACATGCGCGATCTGGAGCGTCGCGGCCGCCTCGACCGCGTGGTGGAATTCTTGCCCAGCGACACCGAACTCCAGGTGCTGGAGAACGAGGCCAAGGGCCTGACGCGCCCCGAGCTCGCGGTGCTGCTCGCCTATGCCAAGCTCGACCTCGACGCGGAGATCGTCGCCAGCGACCTGCCTGACGACCCGGCCTTCGCCGCGGTGCTCGCCGGCTATTTCCCGCCCGCCGCCGTCAAGCGTTTCCCCGAAGCGCTGGAGCAGCATCGCCTCAAGCGCGAGATCGTCTCGACCTCCCTTGCCAACCGCCTCGTCAATCTCGCCGGCCCGGTGTTCGTGTCGCGCATGAAGGAAATGTCGGGCGCCAGCGGAGCGCGGGTCGCGCGCGCCTTCGTCGTCGCCGAGGGCGCCTTCGGCCTCGCGGCGCTGAAAGAGCGCATCGACAAGCTCGACGGGATCGTGCCCGCCGACATCCAGACCGGCATGTACACCGACATCTCGGAGATCCTGCGCCGCCTCGGCCTGTGGTTCATCACCAACGTGCCGGCCAATGCCGACCTCGCTGCGACCATCGCGCTTTACCGCGCCGGCGTCGAAAACCTGCGCGGCACCTTCAGCACCATGATCTCGCCCTATGAGGCGCAGGACACCGAAGGCCGCATCAAGCAGCTCCAGGATGCCGGCGCGCCGCTCGACGTCGCCGAGGACGTCGCCGTCCTGCCGCTGATGAGCAGCGCGCCCGAGATCGCGCAGCTCGCGCGCAGCAAAGGTCTCAGCGTCGATCTCGTCGCGGGCGCCTATTTCGCGATGGGCGCGACGATCGGCGTCGACCGCCTGCGCGGCCTCGCCGCCCGCATCGGCGCCAAGGAGCATTGGGACCGCCTCGCGATCCGCCGCATCGCCGACGATCTTTTTGCCGGCCAGCGGGCGCTGACGGCAGAGGCGCTTGCCGCCGCCGACACCGCAAAGACCAGCCGCGCCGACGGCGTCGATGCGGTCAAGGCCTGGGCCGACTCGCGCGGCGAGACACTCGCCCGCGCCAAGAGCTTCCTCGACGCGCTCGAACGCAGCGGCGATCTTTCCATCGCCAAGCTCACTTTGGCGAACAGCCAGATCCGCGAGCTCGCGACACGTTAGCTCTCTTAACCTCTCCCGCGAGCGGGCGAGGTTAGGATACTGCACCGCAGTTCCATTTGTGCTAGATTCGCGCAAATCGCTCGTGGCGTGATCGCGATTTCTCGAATTTCGAAGGGGACCCGCCATGCGCCATCTGCGTATTCTTCTGCCCGTCGTCGCCACCGCGTTTTGCGCGCTGCTGATCGGCGCCGCGCCGACGCCACCGGCCGCCCCTTACGTTCCCAAGGCGGTGTTCTGCTATCCCGTGCCGCATGGCCCGGTCCTGCCGGGACCCCTCTGCTCCCGGCTTCCGGGCAATATCGGACCCGATCCGATCCTGGACGTCCCGACCGCCTATAACGGCATCGGCGGCTCGCTTCCGACATCGGCCAACAACGACGCCCAGACGCCGTTCGACAATTTGTCCTGGCAGACCTTCGTCGCCCTCAACTGGACCGCCGGCAAGCAGGACCGCCTGCCCGCCGAAGGCCTCGCCGGAAACGGGCGGCGCGTGTGGCAAAGCTGGTCGCGCGTCTCCAGCGTGTTCGGCAATTCCTCGATCCAGGCCAACTGCCACGTGCCGCTGGGCATGCAGACCTTCTCGATCGGCTCGCATGCCAACAACACGCCGGCGCCGCAGAACGAGGAATACATCCAGGCGGCGACGGGCGATCCCGCGATCGACGTCAACGGCAACTGGACGATCTATGAGCGGCGCGTCAACAACATCGAGATCGCCTATCTGAAAGCGCCGGGCGGTAACGCCGCCTGGAATTTGACGACGACGGGCGGCCAGCAGGCGTTCATCGCCGCGAGCCAGACGGTCAATTTCCCCGCGGTGGGCGCGGCGCCCAACGGCGCGATGGAAATCAAGGCGGCGTGGCGCATCCTGGACCCGGCCAAGCACGCGGCCAACGCCAAGCGGTTCTTCATCATCAAGGCGATGCTGGCGGTGGCGCCCAATCTGGTCGCGCCGGTATCGGGCAAGGCGGCCGCGCCGATCTGCGCCCCGGTCGAGCTCGGCCTCGTCGCGATGCACATCATCCAGAAGAACCCGCTCACCAAGAACAACCTCAAGCCGGAGTGGTTCTGGTCGACCTTCGAGCAGGTCGACAACGCGCCGCTCTCGCCCAAGCCGTGCAATCCCAGTTTCCCGACCGCCTGCGGCACGCTCGAAAACGAAAACTGCGGCGCGGCGGTGCCGGCCAATCCGCCGGACTATTCGTATTTCAACACCAGCTTCCCCACCGTTCCGACCAACCAGCCGCCGGTGGCGCTGAAAACCAATCCGAACTTCACTTGGAATCCGACGCAGCCCTTCGCCAAGAATTATCTGACGGGCGTGACGGTGCCCGGCGGCACGCGGCAGATCGGCACGCAGATTTCGCGCTGCTGGGCCATCTATGCCCTCACCCAGGACTTGAACACGCAATGGCGCGATCAACTGCGCAAGATCGGCTCGGTGTTCGCGAACTACATGCTGGTCGGCACGCAGTGGGGCGGCGTGATCACCAACACGCCGAGCCCGCAAGTGCCCAACAGCGTGGTGCCGCCCTATCTGTCGAACTCGGTGATCGAGACCTATCTGCAGACGGCCTATGCACCGCCGGGGCAGACCCAGAACCAGCGCTTCGGCACCGGCTCCTGCGTCACCTGCCACGGCGCAGCGACGCTGTACGACAACAAGACGCCGTCCGATCTGAGCTTCCTGCCCAGTCTCGCGGTGAGCACGCTTGTCCGGCGCGCGCCGCTGCCGCCGGATGCGCCGAAGCCGAAATAGGCGCGCCTATTTCGGTCCCTGCTGCATGCGCCGTGGAATCTCCACGGCGAACACCCAGGCATTGCCGATCGAGAGATAGAGGCAAGCGATCTGCGCCGGCACGAGAAAGTAGAGCGCCGACGGCCAGCCGGCGATGATCCCGGCGCCCGCTACGACCGGGCACAGCGTGCCGATCCACGACAGCACCATGCGCACCATATGCGGCCCGCGCGAGCCCAGCACCGAGTTGGGGTCTTCGGGAAAATTCGCGACAAACACTGAAGTGCCCGTCAGCACCGCGAGACCCGTGACGATGAGCTCCGCCCCCACCACCCAAACTGGCTGCCCCGGCACCACGCCGAAAATCCCGATCAGCAGCATCTCGAATTGCAGGAACAGCGCGACGAACGCGCGCGACATATACCCGGCACCCGCCAGCACATGTCCCAGCGAAATCGTCAGCCCGACGAACAGCAACCCAGCCAGCGTCGCGCTGACTTGCGCCACGGTGATGAAGTAATCGTGCCAGACGGCGAGCGCGGCGGTGGTCATGCGCGCTTTCTATCGCACTTCGCGCACGTACCACCAGCGCCCACCGAGAGGCGTGGCATCGAGGTGGCCATCCCAATGAAACAGCGCCGGATCGCCGCCCACCGGCACATAAAGATAACCCTCCGCGGCCTGAAATTCGGTGCGCGGCCAAGTGAGGAATAAGACGCAAGTCGCCTGCCCGCACGACGCCACCTCGGCGGCACCCGCGTCGCGCGGATAGACTGGCGCCCCGAGACGAAGCGGCACGGTGTCGGCCTCTTCGCCATGCCAGTGCGCAATGATGTGCTGCGCCAGCGCCTCGCGCTCTGTCTTGTGCGCCGCGAAATCCCAATCGATGCCGATCCGTGAGAACGGCACATAGATCAGGATGAGAAGCGTCACGGCGCAGAACAGGAGCGGCGCAAGCCGCAGCCACAGCGGCTGCCCCCGTCGCCATGCAGCCCCGACCGCGAACACGATCACCACCACGCCGATGATGGAGAGCGGTATGCCCGCCATGGTCGGAAGATCGCCGCTCCAGAAGAGCAGGCCATGCCCCGCGGCGACCACGAGCGCGGCGATGCACACAAGGCACGCACCGACCAGCGCGGTGTAGGCGCGGGGCGGCGTCGCTACCGGATGGTCCACGATGCCAGCCCCGTCTTTTCCGCTACCGCGGCACCACGCAGCCAGCCACGCGCGTTAGCGCGGGGCCATTCTAATGGCGCCGTCCAACCGCACCGTCTCGCCGTTAAAATACGGGTTGCTCAGCATCTCGAGCGCCAGGCTGGCATATTCCGGCGGGTTGCCCAGGCGCGGCGGAAACGGGACCTGCGCGCCGAGCGCGGCCTTGACCTGCTCCGGCGCGGCGCCGAGCAGCGGGGTGTTGAACAGGCCCGGCATGATCGTGTTGCAGCGGATGCCTTCCTGCGCCAGATCGCGCGCCACGACGAGCGTCAAGCCGTTGATGCCCGCCTTTGACGCGGTATAGGCCGCCTGGCCGATCTGGCCGTCCTGCGCCGCGACCGACGCGGTGTTGACGATCGCGCCGCGCTCGCCGCCCGGCAGCGGGTCGAGGCTCAGCATGCCCTGCGCGCTGATCGCGATGCAGCGATAGGTGCCGACGAGATTGATCTGGATGATGAAGTTGAACGCGTCGGTCGGGAAGCGGCGCGTCTCGCCCGTCTTCTTGTCGCGGCTGGCGGTCTTGATCGCGTTGCCGGTGCCGGCGCAGTTGACAAGAATGCGCTCCTGGCCGTGCGCCGCGCGCGCCTTCTCGAACGCCGCGAGGACGCTCTCTTCATTGGTGACGTTGGCTTCGCAGAACACGCCGCCGAGCTCGGCCGCGAGCTTCTCGCCCTTCTCCTTGTTCATGTCGAGCAGTGCGACCTTGACACCCTTGGCGTGCAGTGCCCGCGCCGTCGCCTCGCCGAGACCCGAAGCGCCGCCCGTGATGACGGCGGCAATCGAAGAATTGAGTTCCATGTGAAATGCCCTTCCTGTTGGCCGGCCGGACTCTTAGACCGCCACGCGCGCGCGTGCAAAGCGGACGCTACGGCAGGACGCGGGCACGCAGATCCCGCCGCCAGCGGATCGTCTCGACCGTTGCCAGCGCGGCCTCGATCCCCTTGTTGAGGTCGTTGTCGCCGCTGCGCTCCAGCACATGTTCGAGCTTGCTCGCCGGCAGGATCGCGTTGATCACCGGCACCTTGGCCGTCATCGTGAAATGCGCGAACGCCGTCGTCATGGTGTTCAGCACCATCTCGAAATGCGCCGTCTCGCCCTTCATCAGGATGCCGAAGCAGACCACGGCCTCGAGCCGCCCCTGCTCCATCTCGAAAATGTCCTGCGCCGCCAGCGGCATCTCCAGGCAGCCACTCAGCGTATGCACCGGAATGTCCGGACAGCCGGCCTCGGCGAGGATGGCGAGGAAGCGCGCCACCAGCGCGTCGACCTGCTCGGCATGCCATTTGGATTTCAGCACATGGATGCGCGCCAGCCCGAGCCATTCGATGCCGTCTGCGGAATGCGGTTTCAGCATGGCGTCCTCACGGCAGCAGGATCATTTGCGTCTGGGTCACGATGGCGACGAGCTTGCCGTCGTCGCGCGTGATCCGCGTCGTCCACACCGAGGTGCGCTTGCCGACATGCACCGGAATCGACTCGCCGGTCACCGTGGTGCCTTCCTTCGCCGCGCCGATGAAATTCGTCTTGCTTTCGATCGTCGTCGTGTTGGCCTCGCGCGGCATGTTGAGCACCGCGCCGATCGCGCCCAGCGCGTCCGCGAACGCCATGATCGCGCCGCCATGCATGATGTGCCCGGCGGTGCACAAATCCGGCCGCACCACGAGTTCCGCCACCACGCGGTTTTTGTCGGCGCTCACCACCTTCACGCCCATCAGGGTCGGAAAAGGCTGATTGCTCAGAATCCGCTCGCCGATCTCCATGCCGTCCCTTTTATCGCCACGATTGCACCCGATATACTGCCACGATGACGACCGATACGCCCATCCCCGTGCAACTGCCCGTGTCCTTGGCCCGCGACGAGCGCGTCGTGGAGCGCGATTTCTGGAAGAAGCTGCGGAAAGTCGCCGGCAAGATCCCGTTCGCCGACGACGCCGCCGCGGCCTATTTCTGCGCCGTGGATCCGGCCACGCCGGCCAAGGTGCGGGCGACGCTGTTCGCCGCGCTGGCCTATTTCGTCATGCCGTTCGACATCATCCCGGATTTCATCGTGGGCATCGGCTTCACCGACGACGCCGCCGTGATCGCGCTGGCGCTCTCGATGGTGGCGCGCCACATCACCGACACGCACCGTGGCAAGGCCCGCGCCGCGCTGCACATCGCCGAACCCGCGCCGGCGCCATGAATTACAAAGACGTCGAATGCCATTGCCTCGCGCTTCCCGGCGCCGAGCGTAGCGAGCCGTGGAGCGACACCACCGTGTTCAAGATCGGCGGCAAGATGTTCGCCGTCATCGTGCACGCCGCCGCGCACAAGCCCATCGGCCTGTGGTTCAAGGCCGGCGAGGCGTCCTACGACATCCTGATCCAGATCGACGGCATCGGCCCCTGCCCCTATTTCTGGCGCGCCAAATGGGTCGAGATGGACGGCCTGAAGCCGTTGAAGCCGAACGAGCTGAAGGCCTATCTCACCCGAGCGCATGCGCTTGTCGCGGCAAAGCTGTCAAGGAAGCTGCGCAAGTCGCTCGGTATTTCACCCTCCCCTTGAGGGAGGGTAAAGGGTCACCGCGCCGCCGCGCCCACGATGTTCGCGTGCAGATAATCCGCGCTCGGCTTGTCGTCGGTCAGCCCGACGAACTGTATCCCGATGCCGTCGCCGTGGTGACGCGCCACGCGGCCCGCCAATTGCCCGATCAGCACGAACTCGCCGATATGCGGCCGCACCACGGTCTTCACCGACACGCCGCTCGGCGACAAATCCAGCACCTCGCATTTGACGATCGTGCCGTCGGCGCGGGTGAACTGCGCCGTGCCCTTGGTCGGGGTGCGGTCGTGGCCGCGCATCGCCTGGTCGTCGACCAGATGCTTGTTCATCAGCAGCGTGAGCTGCTCGGCGGTCTTCTCGCGCTTCAGCGCGGTGCCGGAGAAGCGCATGCCGAAGCCGGGGCGTCCGTCGCGCCGCACCACAGTGCCTTCGAAACGGCCGAAGCCGTCGATATAGAGCACGACATGCGTGCCGCTTTCGGGATTGAAGTCGGATTCCAGCGACGCGCCGCCCGGCGACAGGTCGACGACGCGGCACACCGCCTCGTGGGCGTCGGCGGGATTGAACAGGCGGCCCGGCAGATCGACCGGCACGCGGCGAAAGCGCCGGCGCTCCGCGCGCGCTTTCGCGACGACGGGGTCCTCGATCCTCTTCAGCATTGGCTGGCTCATTGCCCGCCCACTCCGGATTGCAAATCCGGCTCACTTTCCGCCCACGAGGGTCAACAGACCGTTACCGCCGCGGTAATCTGGTGCGGATAAGTACGCCATGACGGCGCCTGCGGAGGATAAGTCGGCGCACCGGTCACAAAGGCTTAACCTTGCCGGGTTCGCACGCTATAGGTGGCGCCGCCGGCGTCGTCCGGCGGATTCTGACAGACCTGTCCCGGAGGCCTCCATGGCGCGCGCGCATCGTTTCTTCAACCGCCTGACGGCCGGCGTCGCGCTGGCGGCGGCGGGTCTTGCGCTGTCCGCCTGCGTCAGCACCTCCTCGATGGACGACCTGGCCGGCGCCACGCCGAGCGGCTCGGCCTTCACCCAGCAGCTCTTCAAGAACTATGCGTTCCTCGCCCACTCCTTCGGCGCCAGCGGCGGCGGCGGTGGCGGCGGCTCGTCGTTCGATTCGGAAGACAGCATGTCGCTGTTCGACGATGGCGGCGACAATGCCGATCTCGCCGAAGCCTTCGCGACCAAGGCGCTGATCGCCGCCAAGGGCAATGAGGTCGACCCCGAGCCCAGCACCGACGACGATTCGGCCCAGGCTCGCGACCGCCTGATCAAGGCGCTGAGCGACAAGAAAGACCAGTTCCCGGTCGACGCCGCCCGCGCCCAGACCGATTTCGACTGCTGGATGCTCAACGCCACCGTCCCGGCCCAGGCCGCCGCGGCCTCGCAGTGCCGCGCCTCGTTCTCCAATTCGATCGCCCGGCTCGAGCATGATGGCGCCGCCCCCGCCTTCACCCCGCCGCCCGCCGCCGCGCCCGCCCCGTCCAAGGACTTCACGGTCTATTTCGACTTCGACTCGTGGACGCTGACCGGCGAGCAGCTCACCGTGCTGCAGCAGGCCATCGCCACCGCCCGCGCCGGCGGCCAGTCGCACATCGCGGTGGTCGGCCACACCGACACCTCGGGCTCGGCCGATTACAACCAGGCCCTCTCGGTCAAGCGCGCCAACGTCGTGACCGAGACGCTGGTCGACATGGGCGCGCGGCGCGAGGCGATCCAGATCTCCGGCGTCGGCGAAACCGACCTCGCGGTGCAGACGCCGGACGGCATCAAGGAGCCCAAGAACCGCCGCGCCGTCGTGACGCTGATGCCCTGACCGGCGTCACGCGCCGGCAGCCGCATCCGAAGGTCAAGCGAACGCGTTGGTGTCCACCCAGCGCGCGCTGATCATCGTCCACCAGTCGTCGGCATAGCCTTCGGTGACGTAGCGGTACGACATCCAGCCATAGCCGGCATCGCCCCAGTCCTCGCCCCAGGAATTGCGCACCAGCAGCGCGCCCTGGTCGTTGCCGATCATCCTGGCGTCGTCATAGCCCGCGGCGACGATAGCGTGACCGCCCTTGTAGGTGCTCTGCGGCCCGGGAAACGCCACCAGTCCCTTGCTCTGTGCATCGCTCAGCGGCGTGACGAAATCGGTATAGGCCGGGAAGCCGAACATGACCGGGAAGCCGCCCGCGAGATACGCCTTGACGTTGTTCAGCACCTGGGCCGGCGTTGTCGCGTCCGGATCGAGGCGGAAATAGGTCAGTGCCTGGTAATTCTTGGCCAGGGCGTATTGGAACGCCGTCGGCTCGGCATCGAAATGCACATTGGTCTCCGGCGGCGCGCCGTCATAAGGCCAGTAGGACTCGGGTGGCGTGCCGAACAGCGCCAGCGCCTCCATCGTCGCGCGCTGCGTGGCCCCGGTATCGCCGGTCCGATTCATCAGATTGCGCGTGACCTTGTAGAGGAACAAAGGCGACGCGTTGACGAAGGATTTCTTCGTCCGACGCTCGAAATATTCGAGCAAGCCGACCGCGGCGCACGCCGTGCACGAGCCGAGCTTGCCCTGGTCTTCCACTGGCGAAAACCATTCGCGCAGATTGATCGACGGCGGCGGCGCGGCGGCGGCGGCGTCTACACGCGCCAGGAGCTTGGTCTTGCGCAGCAGCGCCACGACATCCGGATGGCGTTCGCAGTAATCGTTGGGCTTGGGGACATCCGGTATCCAGCCCGTGCCGTGGTTCAATTCCATGTCGATTTCCCCCTGCGATGATGTTTCCGACACGGGCAATTTAGGGATTGCGCCACCGCCGCGCTGTGACGCGCATCACGAATGTCCGCACGAAGCGGGCCGCCCGCCGCGATCGTGCTTATCCCCACCCATCCGGCCCGTGATAAAATCGCGGGATGAAAACAAACGCTTGTCCCATGAGCCTGCAAAACCGGGCCTCAAACGCACCCGTGCGCGGCGCACGCGACGCCTGCGCAAGACTATCCTCGGACGACAAAAAGAGGATAGAGCCCCACCGTGTCCACCTTCCCGCAATGTCCTCTCCGCTTTTTTCACCGCCCCATGCTGGGGAAGTGAAAGAGGGGGTACCCCCCTCCATTTTTTCGACGAACAATTATATTGCCGAAGCGGCGCAGGCGGCGCGCAGGCCGCGGCCTATCCCACAGGATTCCGCAGCGTCACCAATCGCTTGCCGGCGATCTGGGCGATTTGAATGTCGCTTTTCACACCCGCCCCCCATCGCGACACCGCCGTCATCTTTGTCTATGGTCGCGCACCAGAACATCGCCGGGGATCACGCCATGAAAGCCTATGACTACGTCATCATCGGTGCGGGCAGCGCGGGCTGCGTGCTCGCCAACCGGCTGTCGGCTGATCCCGGCACCGAGGTCCTGCTGATCGAGGCCGGCGGCCGCGACAAGTCGATGATGATCCACATGCCGGCCGGCATCCCGGCGCTGCTCGGCAAGCCCAATCCGCACAACTGGTACTACAACACCGAAGGCCAGCAGCATCTGAACGGCCGCAGCCTCTATTGGCCGCGCGGCAAGGGCTGGGGCGGCTCGTCCTCGATCAACGGCATGATCTATATCCGCGGCCACGCCCGCGACTATGACGGCTGGCGCCAGATGGGCCTCGAAGGCTGGTCCTTCGCCGACGTGCTGCCCTACTTCAAGAAGGCCGAGAACAACGAGAATGGCGGCGACGATTTCCACGGCAGCGAGGGACCGCTGCGCGTGTCCAACGGCCGCTCGGCCAATCCCCTGTTCCGCGCCTTCATGCAGGCCGGCGTCGAAGCCGGCTTCAAGCAGACCGACGACTTCAATGGTTACCAGCAGGAGGGCATGGGCCCCTACCAGCTGACGATCCACGAAGGCGCGCGCTGGAGCGCCGCCAAGGGCTATCTGACCCCGATCCTGGACCGCAAGAATCTCACCATCGAATCCAACGCCCATGTCAGCCGCATCCTGTTCGACGGCACCCGCGTCAACGGCGTCGAGTTCATCCAGAACAAGCAGATCGTGCGCGTGACGGTGACGCGCGAATGCCTGCTCTCGGGCGGCGCGGTGAACAGTCCGCAGACCCTGCTGCTCTCGGGCATCGGCGATGCGGCGCTGCTCAAGCGCTTCGACATCCCGGTGGTTGCCGACCTCAAGGGCGTCGGCAAGAATCTGCAGGATCATCTCGATGCCTCGATCCAGTATGAATCGTCGCAGCCGATCACGCTCTACAGCCAGTCCAACCCGTTCAACGCGCTGAAGACCGGCCTCAACTACATGCTGTTCAAGAAGGGCCTCGCCACTGGCCAGGGCCTGGAGAGCGGCGGCTTCCTCAAGAGCCGTCCCGATCTCGAGAACCCCGATCTGCAATTCCACTTCATCGCCGCGCTGATGACCGATCACACGCGCAAGAAGTCCGACCGTCATGGCTTCATGGCGCATGTCTGCCAGCTGCGGCCGCAAAGCCGCGGTTACATCTCGCTCAAGTCGAACGACCCGCTTGCCGCGCCGATTATCCAGCCGAACTATCTGGAGGCCGAGGAAGACCGCCGCGCCATGCGCGAAGGCACCAAGATGGCGCGCGATATCTTTGCGCAAGCCGCCTTCGATCCCTATCGCGGTCCCGAATTGTGGCCGGGCGCGCATGTCCGCACCGACGAGCAGATCGACGCCTGGATCCGCAAGACCGCCGAGACGATCTACCACCCGGTGGGCAGCGCCAAGATGGGCAAGGACAGCGAGAGCGTGGTCGACGCCGAACTCAAGGTCTACGGCATCGAGGGCCTGCGCGTGGTGGACGCTTCGGTCATGCCGACTTTGGTCAGCGGCAACACCAACGCGCCGACCATCATGATCGCGGAGAAAGCCGCCGACATGATCCTGGGCCGTCCGCCCTTGCCGCCCGAGCACGTGAAGGTCGCCGAAGACCGCGCCGTGGCGGCGGAGTAGGCATGTTCAACTGCCTCGTCCTCATCGCCGGCTTCTGCTTCTCGGGCGCCGACGTGTCGGTGCATATGCGCGATTTCCAGATGGGATATAGCGGCGAGGTCACGGCACCGGGTTACAAGGCACAGTTCGGCGCCACCGACGTGCCGCACCTGTTCGACTACCGCAAAGCTCCCAAGGCCTGCGTCGACGGCACTTGCGTTCGCTATCTGAAGGTCTGCGACGACCAGCCGGGCGGCGCGGTCGTCTGCTCGTACTGGATGGGCTATGCAGGTTGGGTCGGCGACGGCGCCGTGCTGGTGACCGCCGACAACCACGCCGCTTTGGCCGATGCCGAGCGGGATATCCAGAAATCTCGTGTCGCGGATAGCGGCAAAGGCGTCCTCATCCCGCTGTCCGCCCTCACCGTCCTGTCGGCGGAGAGCGACCGCAAGGATTGTAAGGAGATGTCGGAGGTCTGCATCCCGCAATGAGACAGACAAAAGCGTCACAGTTTGTCGCGATTGTTCCGGTGCTGAAACTTCCGCCGCTTCCGGGGCGTTGGATAGAGGCGTAGAGTCGGAGGATGAGCACCATGAAGCGAGCCCTGATCGTGGCTGTGTCTTGCGCGGCGTTCGTGGCCGGCGCCCAGGCGCAAAGCCAGCGCTACGACGTGCAAACCATCAATTTCGATCTGTGGTGCCAGGAGACCCAGCACCTCCCCGCCGACCGCTGCGACAAGCGCACACCCGCCGACGAGGCCGATTTCGAGGCCTACCGCGCCAAGGTCGAGAAATACGAAATCCCCTATCTGCAAGGCCAGCAGAACGGTGCCCAGTTCGACCGCACCATCCTGCACAACGACCCGGTCGACCACCCGGTAACCCAGGACCCGTCGGCCGCGCAGCAGCAGCCGACTTCCCCTGCCAACCCGCCAAAACCGGGGAATTAAGCGCCACCTTTTTTCACCTCCCCATACTGGGGTGGTGAAAATTACCCCTTGAACTCTGCACCACAGAGTACTAACTCTGCACTACAGAGTCCTCGGCGGTGCCAAGCATGTCCATCGAACGCGACGAAGCCAGCGCCCTGCTCCACGATGTCGAGAGCATCGAGAGCCGCGTGCGCCAGCTCCTGATCTACGCCCGCGTCAGCGACTACCTCTTCCTCTGGGGCGCGATCCTCGGCATCGGCTTTACCGCCAACTACTTCCTGCGTCACTATTCGGACGCGCTGTGGTACGCGTTCGAAACCGCCGGCCTCCTCGGCACCATCGCCATCGTCGCGCTGCACCGCCGCGCCGCGCAGAACCGGAACAGCTTCGTCTATCTGCGCGCCGCGCTCAGCGTCGCCGCGGTGACCGGCTTCGGCACGCTGTGGATCCATCTGACCGACATGGGCTGGCGCGAGCAGGTCACCTTCTGGCCGACGCTGCTCAGCTTCTTCCTGTTCCTGATCGGATTGTGGCTCGGCCGCAGCCTCGCGCTCGCCGCGCTGGCGATCTTCGCGCTCTCGCTCGCCGGCTACTTCGTCGCGGGTCCCTACCTGCATCTCTGGATGGCGGTGGCGACCGGCGGATCGATGATCGCCGGCGGCGTCTGGCTGAGGCGCTGAGATGGTCGACGAGGTCATCCATCAGTCGATGCGCCTGAAGATCATGGCGGCGCTCGCCGCCGGCGGGCGCAACGACTGGATCGAATTTCCGCGCCTCAAGACGTTGGTCGGCGCCACCGACGGCAATCTCGGCGCCCATCTCGAGACGCTGTCCGATGCCGGCTACGTCACGCAGGAGAAGCGCTTCGAAGGCAAGCGCCCGCAAACCCGCATCAAGGCGACGGCGGCGGGCCGCAAGGCCTTCGCTGATCACGTCGCCTATCTGCGCTCCATCCTCGACAATTCCTGAAGGACATCCGCCATGCGCCATATCGGTGAAGCCTTGAAGCCGCTGCTCGCGGACCTCGCCTCGACGATCTTCTTCGCCGCTTTGCTGGCGATCACCGGCAACGTCTACATCGCGACGGGCGTCGGCATCGCGGTCGGTGTCGGACAGGTCGTGGTCGACACGCTGCGCGGCAAGCCGATCGTGCTGATGCAGTGGATGAGCCTGGCCATGGTCGTCGTGTTCGGCACGCTGACGCTCTATTTCCACGACCCGCGCTTTGTCATGGTCAAGTTCACCATCGGCAAGCTCGCCATCGGCGCCGCGATGCTGAAGCCCAACTGGATGAGCCGCTACCTGCCCAAGATCGTGACCGACACGCTGTCGGTGACCGCGCTGACGGTCTATGGCGCGATGTGGCCGGTGATGATGGTCGGCCTCGCCGCCGCCAACCTCTATATCGGTTTTGCGATGGGCGTCGACGCCTGGAAATGGTTCCTCGCCACCGTGCCGACCGCCGCGCCCTTTGTGCTGTTCGGCATCCAATATGTCGCGATCCGCATGCATGTCCGCGCCGTTCGCAGCCGGCAAGTCCTGGTCGCGGCGGAATAGGATGCGGCGCCCGATGATCACGCTCCCGCTGCTGGTGCTCGCCGCCGCCGCCGGTCTCGCCGCCGTCATCGTGTTCTCGGCACCTACGACCCTTGCACCGCTGCGCAGCGTTGCGGACTCGTTTGCCGGCGTCGATTTCTCCGATATGCCGCCGATGCAGCACTTCACGGCCCGCGACGGCACAGCGCTTGCCTACCGCGCCTATGCCGGCAACGCCGACCGGATCGTGGTGCTGATCCACGGCTCGTCGGGCACTATGGCCAGCATGCATCCCTTGGCGCGCGCCATCCACATCGGAGGCGCGACGGTCTATGCGCTCGCGATGCGCGGCCATGATGGCACCGGCCGCAGCGGCGACATCGACTATATCGGCCAGTTGGACGATGACATCGCCGACTTCGTGAAGACCTTGGGACCGCGCACCGCACACCAAACACGGATCTTGCTGGGCTTCTCTTCGGGCGGCGGCTTCGCGCTGCGCTTCGCGGGCGGCCCGCAAGGTGGATTGTTCGACCGTCTCGTTCTGGTCGCACCGCAATTTCCCTATGACGCACCGACGGCGCGCCCGTCTTCCGGCGGCTGGTTATCCGTCGCCGTCCCACGGCTCCTGGCGTTGCGCGTGCTGACCGGCGTCGGCATCACCGCCTTCAACGGCCTGCCTGTGATGACGATGGCGGTCGACCGAAAGCACACTGTCGGCCTGACGCCGGTCTACTCGTTCCGCATGTTGCGCAATTTCGGCCGAGCGACGATTATCTGGGAGATCTAAAGCGCGTGCGCGGCCCGGTCAGCCTGTTTGCCGGCACCGACGACCAGATCTTCCGCGCCGAGCAATTCGCACCCTTGCTGAAGCCAATACGGTCCGACCTGACCGTGACCGTCCTGCCGGGCATCGATCATATGGGCATGACGGTGAAACCCGCGGCAGTCGAAACCATCGCCGCCGCGGTGAACCAAGGCCCGTAGCGGCGCGCCGATTATCGGGCCGGCTTGGGCTGCGCCAGACTGTTATCCTGCAATCCCTTGTCCAGTGCCTTGATCAGGTCGAGCGCGCGCTCGTCGGCGAAGTGCACCGTGGCGGCGGCGGGACGCGACTGCGACACGACGAGGCGCAGATGCGGCGCCTTGGGATGGTTGCGCAGCGCGGCGATCGCGGTTGGCGGCGGGGGCGGCGGCGGCTGGTTGTCGTAGGACGGCAGCGGATCGTCTTCGCGGATCAGCTGCGAGCCGGCGAGGCGCTGGAACGCGATGGGCTTGCCGGCGAGCAGGCTCTGATCGCTGAGGACCTGGATCATGCCGATGAAGCGGGTCGGCTCTTCGCCGTTGAAGCTGACGGGGCACAGCACGGTCTCGAGCTCGACCATGCCGCAATCGGCGGTGGCGCCGATCGAGGAGAGGCAGACGGGCTGGCGCAATGTAAGCGCCTGGCGCAGCAAGGAGGCAAGCGCGACGGTCGACTGCGCTTCCCAATGCGCGAGGAAGCCGGTGCCTTTGAGCTCGAAGCCGAAGCGCTCGCACAGGCCGGTGCCGGCGAGGCGGTAGATCGGGCGGGAAGGATTCTCGACGTCGAGGATGAAGACGCTGGACAGCATGCGCTTGAGGGCGCGCGGATCGATGTCGGTCTGGTCCGGAACGGCACGGCCACGGCGCAGACGGCTCCAATACCCCACCAGCAAATGGCTGTTCTTGTGTTTCATGATCCCATCGTCCCGTTCGCTCTGGCGTTTCCCGTTTCGGAACGCCGGTTGGCTGCTGGACAGGGAGGAAAGCGAGAAAGGTGCCAGCGCCGATGGCGCTAGCCGTTCGCCCACGGACCGCGCGGGTCCGGCGGCCCAAAGTAAGGCACCAAGCGCGATTTCAGCAGCGGCGTGAGCGCCAGGCCCGCCGCGAAGCCGCCGACATGGGCCCACCACGCCGTCCCAGGTTCGGACGAAGGTGTCAGCACGGCACTGATCAACTGCATCGCGAACCAGATGCCGACCACCCACACCGCGCGGATCCAGAAGGCATAGAAGATCATCGGCACCACGACATGCACGCGGGCGCGCGGGTAGAGCAGCATATACGCCGCCAGCACGCCGGAGATCGCACCCGAGGCGCCGACCGTCGGCGTGGCCGAAGACGGATCGGCCAGCAGCATCGCCAGCGCCGCCGCGATCCCGCAGACCAGATAGAACAGGGTAAACCGCCCATGCCCCATCGCGTCTTCGATGTTGTTCCCGAAAATCCACAGATACAGCATGTTGCTACAGCATGTTGCCCGCGATATGCAGATATCCGGCGTGCAGGAACATCGAGGTCAGGATCGTGGCCCAAACCGGAACGCCGCTTAACGCTGTCTGTGCGCCATCGGGATGCAGGAAAGCCTTGGGCGTGAAGCCGAGCACGGTCAGCGCCCGGTCCATCATGTCGCCCAGCGACAGTTCCCACAGGAAGGCGAGGACGCACAGCACGATCAGCGTCACCGTCACGACGGGCCGCAGGCGGGCGGGATTGTCGTCCGAGATCGGGATCACGTCCGGCGCCGCCGGCCGCGCCGCACCCATCCTGTGCCAAATCGAGCCGCGCAGGGCTGTGAGATGGCGACACCGGCTGGCACGGATCGTGAAACCAAAGTTTTCGTCATTAAGGCTTTGCCCAGTGTGCCGGCGATTTTCCCGGCATGCGAGCGCATAAGCGGTCGGGATCGAAGGAGCAGAACATGTCGCGCCAAACCAAAAGCCTCATCGCCGCGCTGGCCAGCGCCGCTCTGACGCTCGCGCCCCTCACGCCGGCGGTCGCCGGCGGCGGTGGTGGCGGCTATGGCGGTCACGGCGGCGGCATGTCGACGCCGGGTTGCCCCAACATGGGCGGCCACACGCCGCCGCATTCGTCTCCGCCCCCGAGCATCAACATCAACAAGAACATCAACATCTTCAAGCCGGTGGTGATCAACAAGAACATCAACATCAACAAGAACATCATCATCAACAAGAACATCGTGATCAACAAGGTCAACGCCTTCGCGTCGGCCCAGGCCAGCGCCTTCGCCACCGCCGCCTCCGCGGCGCAGGCCGGCGCGGCGGCGCAGACCATCGTCTATAGCGGCAGCTATCAGATCATCAATTACAACAACCGCGGCGCCGGCGGCGCCATCGCGATCGCGGCGGTCCATTCGGGCGGCGAATGCCACATGCAGGACGCGACGGTGGTCAAGTCGATCCACGCGGTGTGCGTCTCCGCCGAGGGCCGCGAGTTCGATGCTTCGCACATGATCGGCGACACCTGGATCGACTCGGGGTACGAGGGCGAAGTTGCGCGCTGCATCCCTGGCTCGCACCTGAAGGTCATCATCGGCGACGTGCTGCAGTCCGACCAGGGCATGGCCGGCACCTATGAGCACGGCCAGGTCCTGATGTGCGCCGACCACGAAGCGCTGCGCCACTTCAAGGACGGCATGGTCAAATGCGCCCCCGCCGTCCCGGTTCCGGACTGCACCGAGCGCACCAATCTGCGCCGCTGGGGCACGGGCGACTTCTTCTTCTCCTTCCGCGCCAAGGTCTGCGTGACCGAGACGCATGTTGAAAACACCACGGCCGAAGTCGGCGGCATGACGCTGGACGGCGGGGTGGGCGAAACCTCGGGCTACTAAGCCCGACCTCGGTTAGGTCGGCGTCCCTCCACCGCGAGGATTTGACCAGGCTCCTCACTCCCTCGCGGGGGTGGGGAGCTTCTTCTTTTCCCAACCTTTCCTTAAGCGAAACCGCCGATCATGCGTGGGAACTCCCGCGCCTGGTGTTTTCGTGACAGCCCGCCTGCCGACGATCCTGTTCGCCATCGTGATCGCCCTCGCGGCGGTCGACACCGTGTGGGCAAGCGCCGGCCATTTCGACATCGACGCGCAGGCCTATGGCCTGTTGGCTCTGCTCACCGCCGCGCTGGCCGCCGGCGGCGTGTTCTACGACCGCGTGCGCAAGGACGAGCGCCTCGCCGCGATGCTGTTCGCCACCGGATTCCTGATCGGGATGTCGGCGGGTTTCAGCGTGCTCAATTATCTTCTCCTCACCGTCGCCGGTCCGCGCATCGACACGTCGCTTGCCGCCATCGACCGCGCCATGGGCGTCGACTGGCCGGCGCTGATGGCGTTCGTCGCGCATTACCCTGTCACCAACATGGTGCTACAGCTCGTCTACATCTCGGTACTGCCGCAGATCGCGCTGCTCGTCGTCGCGCTCGGCTTCAAAGGCAGGCCGGAGCAAATCTACGCCCTGTGCCTCTCGATCGCGGCCGGCGCCGCCATCGCAATCTTTGTGTGGACACTCGCACCCTCCTTCGGCGCCTTCAGCGTCTATGATCTGCCGCCGGCCGTCGCCAGCCACCTCGTGCTGGCGCTCGACGGCCACTACGCCAAGGAGTTGATCCATCTGCTCGCGACCGGCCCCGGCCGCATCTCGCCCAGCCAAGCGCAGGGGTTGATCGGTTTTCCCTCCTACCATGCCGTGCTGGCGTTGCTGGTCGTCTGGCATGCCCGCAAGCTGCCGGTCATCCGCTGGGTGGCGCTTAGCATCAACCTGGTCGTGCTGATCGCGACGCCGATCCAGGGCGGGCACCACGTCGTCGACGTGCTGGCCGGATTCGCGGTCGCGGCGCTGGCCATCCTGCTGGCCGATTCCGTTCTACGCCTCGCTGCCCGCACCGGCGCCCCGCTACCGCTGAAAACTCAGCCCGCCAGCCTCTAAAACCCTGCGGCAAACGCGGCGAAACGCGCCACTCCCGACCTGCTTGCACGGGTCGGACCCGCTGCTATTGTGCCGCGCATTCCGCCATTTCCATCGCAAGGTCGCCCCATGAACATTCACGAATATCAGGCCAAGGAGGTTCTCCGCGGCTTCGGAACGCCCGTGCCGCGCGGCAAAGCCGCATTCACGGTGGAGGAAGCCGTTGCCGCTGCCAAGGAACTGGGCGGACCGGTTTGGGTCGTGAAGGCGCAGATCCACGCCGGCGGCCGCGGCAAGGGCGGCGGCGTCAAGGTCGTCAAATCCATAGAGGACGTGGAGAAGGAAGCCAAGCGCATGCTCGGCATGACGCTGGTGACGCACCAGACCGGGCCGCATGGCCGCCTCGTCAAGCGCCTCTATATCGAGGATGGCTCGGCGATCGAGCGTGAGCTCTATCTCTCCGCTTTGGTCGACCGCGAGACCTCGCACATCGCGTTCATCGCCTCGACCGAAGGCGGCATGGACATCGAAGCGGTGGCGCACGACACGCCGGAAAAGATCAAGACCTTCCAGATCGAGCCGGCCGCCGGCTACAGCCCCTATGTCGGCAACAACATCGCGAGCGCGCTGCAGCTCAAAGGCGACCAGGCCAAGCAGCTCGGCGCCGTCATCAAGTCGATCTATGACGCGTTCATCGCCAAGGACATGAGCCTGCTCGAGATCAACCCGCTGGTCGTGACCAAGGACGGCAAGGTCGTCTGCCTCGACGCCAAGATCAATTTCGACGACAACGCGCTCTACCGCCACAAGGACATCCAGGCGCTGCGCGACCTCGACGAGGAAGACCCGGCGGAAGTCGAAGCCAGCAGATACGACCTCTCCTACATCAAGCTCGACGGCGAGATCGGCTGCATGGTCAACGGCGCCGGCCTGGCCATGGCGACGATGGACATCATCAAGCTCTATGGTAGCGAGCCCGCCAACTTCCTCGACGTCGGCGGCGGCGCGACCAAGGAAAAGGTGACCCAGGCGTTCAAGATCATCGTCAGCGATCCCAACGTGAAGGGCATCCTGGTCAACATCTTCGGCGGCATCATGAAATGCGACATCATCGCGGAAGGCATCATCGCCGCCGCGAAGGAAGTCTCGCTCGCCGTGCCGCTGGTCGTCCGCCTGGAAGGCACCAATGTCGAACTCGGCAAGAAGATCCTCGCCGACAGCGGCCTGCCCATCCTCTCCGCCAGCGATCTCGCCGACGCGGCGCAGAAGATCGTCAAGGCCGTGAAGGGATAATCGCATGGCCCGCACCGCCAAGATCGCTCGCAAACCGGCGCGCCGAAGCAAGGCCGAACCGTCGAAGTCCTACAACATCAAGGTCATGAAGACGTTGCTGGATGAAACGACGGCGGCGATGAACGAGGCGATCGACGCCCTCAACCAGGAAGAAGCCGAAATGAATCCCTCGGACTTCCTCACGCTTCAATTTCAGATCAATCTGTTTCGGCAGCTGCTCGAAACGTCGACGAACGTCACAGCTGCGTTCAATGATGCGATCATCGCCGTCGCGCGAAATCTGAAATAGCCGGAGCGCCGATGACCAAGCAGCGCGCGATGATCGCGGCAAAACCAATCTTTCAATAAACGGAACGCACCCATGTCCATTCTCGTCGACAAGAACACGCGCGTCATCACCCAGGGCTTCACCGGCAACCAGGGCACGTTCCATTCGGAGCAGGCCGTCGCCTATGGCACCAAGATGGTCGGCGGCACCTCGCCCGGCAAAGGCGGCTCGACCCATCTGGGCCTGCCCGTGTTCGACACGGTGCGCGAGGCGGTCGAGAAGACCGGCGCCACTGCGACCGCGATCTATGTCCCGCCGCCCTTCGCCGCCGACGCGATCCTCGAAGCGATCGATGCCGGAATTCCGCTGGCGGTCTGCATCACCGAGGGTATCCCGGTGCTCGACATGGTCAAGGTCAAGCGCGCGCTGCAGGGCAGCCGGACGCGCCTGATCGGCCCCAACTGCCCCGGCGTGATCACGCCCAACGAATGCAAGATCGGCATCATGCCCGGCCACATCCACCGCCGCGGCAAGGTCGGCATCGTGTCGCGCTCCGGCACGCTGACCTATGAAGCGGTGGCGCAGACCACGGCGGTCGGCCTCGGCCAATCGTCCTGCGTCGGCATCGGCGGCGATCCCGTGAAGGGCACCGAGCATATCGAAATCCTCGAGATGTTCCTGCGCGATCCGGAGACCGAGAGCATCATCATGATCGGCGAGATCGGCGGCAGCGCCGAGGAAGACGCCGCCGACTTCATCAAGCACAACAAGACAAAAAAGCCGATCGTCGGTTTCATCGCCGGCGTTACCGCCCCGCCGGGCCGCCGCATGGGCCATGCCGGCGCGATCATCTCGGGCGGCAAGGGCGGCGCCGACAGCAAGATCGAGGCGATGAAGAGCGCCGGCATCCGCGTCTCGCCGAACCCCGCGGCGCTCGGCACGACGCTGGTCGAGCTGCTGAAGGGCCTGTGACGAACGTCCATCTGACGCAGCTTCCGCCGGCCGCGCAATTGCTCGGCCGCGAGGTGCTGCGCATCGACGAAAACGGCACGGCGCATCTGCGCTTCTTCGCGCGGCCCGAATTCGCCAATCGCCACGGCACGGTGCAAGGCGGCCTGGTGTCGGCGATGCTCGATTCCGCGACCATGACGCCCCTGTTGGCGCAACTGGCGGAAGACAAGATCGCGCTGACGCGAAAGCTGGAAACCGAGTTCCTCAAGCCGGCGCCGCTGGGCGAGCTGCACGCCAAATCCTGGATTCTCACCCGCGACGAGCGCGGCGCCACGACGCGCGGCGAACTCAGCGATCCGAACGGCACCGTCGTCGCCGTCGCGACCGCGCATTTGCGCATCCTGCCGCGCAAAAGCTAAGCCTCAACCCGCCGCTTCGACATGTTGCGCAACAGCGTTTGCAGCGGCCGCTCGAAGAACCGGTAGCTCAACGTGCCGAGAGCGATCAGCACCGCATAGAACGCGACCATCACCCAGCCCTGCATGAAGAATTGCGGCGTCAGCGCCAGCCGGCCGGCGATCACAGCCAGCGTCAGCTGCATCGGAAAATGCAGTAGGTAGGTCGAGTAGCTGATGTCGCCGAGAAAGCCGAGGCCGGCATAGGCTTTTCCGCGCGCGTGCTCATGCAGCGCCAGCGCAAGCACGGTCAGCGGGCACAGCACAAAATCGAAGACACACAGGAAATAGGGATTGCCCTCGCCGCCCGCGAGCCAGCTACTGCCGCGATACAGCATCGCCGCCAGCGCCACCCAGCCGGCCAAAGCCACAAGCCCGAGACCATGTGCGATCGGCCTCGCACGGACATGGCCGCGCAGACGCTGCCACACCGCAACCATCGCACCGCCCATGAAGAAGCCGATGATGCCGCGCCCGATATGCTCGTCGTAAAACAGCATCGCGCCGCCCAGCGCGGCGACGACCAGGCAATGCCATCCGCGCTTCAGCCCGAACCGGCACGCCGCGAAGAACAGCACATAGAGCATGATCTCGATCGACACCGACCATGTCGGCCCGTCGAAGCTCTGCGGCGCATCCGGCCACCAGGCCTGCACCAGGAAAAGACTGGATGCGAAATGCGCCGCATCGTTCGCCTCATAAACGAAGAACACGCCGTGCGCGCGGAAGAAGAAGAACTGCAACACAGCAGCCGCGATCAGCATGACGAAATGCAGCGGATAGAGCCGCGAGAACCGCAGCCAGGCAAAGTGCCCGGCGCCGGTCGTCCGCTCGCGGATCGCCGCGCCGTAGAGCCAGAAGAACACGAAGCCCGAAAGCACGAAGAACAGGTCGACCGCCGCCCAGCCCTGCACGTAGAGAGGTTTCAGGACGCCGTAAAACGGCTGCATGTCCGGCCGCCAGCCGTCCTGCCAGTCACCGCCGACCGCGAAGAAATGCTGCCAGTGCCACACCACGACCGACAGCGCCGCGACACCGCGCAGCGCGTCCAGCGACGTCAGTCGATTCGGCCCCATCGCCCGTTCCTATACCAGCACCGCCGGCAGGGCTTAATGAACACACGGTGAGGGGACGCAAATCTCCAGCGCGCGGTCGCAATTGGGTCGCATTGAACCCATATTTAACCCTAAGAAGCGTTGAATTGGCGCCGCAACGGCGCTACGCCTCCCCTCCCGGCACCGAGCCGCAAACGGATCGGGCAGGACCTAACAAGTCCGCCCCTAACACTTTGATATGACAAGACAATCGCCTTCCAACCGCCTTGCGCGCAGTTCCAATGAAGTGCTCGAAGCGACCGCCTTCCTGTCCGGCACCAACGCCGCCTTCGTCGAAGCGCTCTACGCCCAATATCTCGAAAATCCCGACGCGGTCGACGAAAGCTGGCGTGCCTATTTTTCAGGCCTCGGCCAGAACGCCCTGTCGCCTACCCAACTGGGCCGCGGCCCGTCCTGGAAGCGGGACAAGAAGCCCGAGCTCGCCAATGGCGATCTCGTCGGCGCCCTCACCGGCCAATGGCCGGCGCGCAAGGGCGCGGCGAGCGAAGCCGATCTGCACAAGGCGGCGCAGGATTCGATCCGCGCCATCCAGCTTGTCCGCGCCTATCGCGTCATCGGCCATTTCGAGGCCGATCTCGATCCGCTGAACATCACGCCCAAGCAGCCGCATCCGCAGCTCGACCCGAACTTCTGCGGCTTCCACGCCGAAGACATGGATCGTCCGATCTTCATGGATGGCGTGATGGGCCTGGAGACCGCGACGCCGCGCCGGGTGACCGAGATCCTCAAGCGCACCTATTGCGGCCGCATCGGCTACGAGTTCATGCACATCAACGATGCCGAGCAGAAGGACTGGCTGCAACGCCGCATCGAAGGCCCGGACAAGGAGATCGTGTTCTCGCCCGAAGGCAAGAAGGCGATCCTCAACAAGCTGGTCGAGGCCGAAGGCTTCGAGAAGTTTGCCTCGCTCCGCTTCCTGGGCACCAAGCGGTTCGGCCTCGACGGCGGCGAAGCGATGATCCCGGCGCTGGAGCAGATCATCAAGCGCGGCGGCCAGCTCGGCGTGAAGGAGATCGTGATCGGCATGGCCCATCGCGGCCGCCTCAACGTCCTCGCCAACGTCATGAGCAAGCCCTACCGCCAGCTGTTTCACGAATTCTCCGGCGGCAGCGCGAACCCCAGCGAAGTGCAGGGCTCGGGCGACGTGAAATACCATCTCGGCGCCTCCGCGGATCGCGAGTTCGACAACCACCAGGTCCATCTGTCGCTGACGGCGAACCCGTCGCATCTCGAAGCCTCCGATCCCGTCGTGCTCGGCAAGGCGCGCGCCAAGCAGCAGCAGCTCGAAGACACCACCGACCGTGGCAGCGTGATGCCGCTGCTCCTGCATGGCGACGCGGCGTTCGCCGGCCAGGGCGTGGTCGCCGAATGCTTCGCGATGTCGGGCACCAAGGGCTTCAAGACCGGCGGCACGATCCATTTCATCATCAACAACCAGATCGGCTTCACGACTTCGCCGGCCTATTCGCGCTCCTCGGCCTATTGCACCGACATCGCGCTGATGGTGCAGGCGCCGATCTTCCATGTGAACGGCGACGACCCGGAAGCGGTGGTGCATTGCGCGCGCATCGCGACCGAATTCCGCCAGCTGTTCCACAAGGATGTCGTGATCGACATGGTGTGCTACCGCCGCTTCGGTCACAACGAGACGCTGGAGCCGACCTTCACCCAGCCCTTGATGTACAAGGCGATCAAGGACCATCCGACCACGCTGCAGATCTATGCGCGTAAGCTGGTCGCCGAAGGCACGCTGAGCCAGGCCGAAGCCGACGACATGCTCAAGGGCTTCATGGCGCGGCTCGACGAAGAGCTGGCGGCGTCCAAGACGCACAAGCCCGACCGCGCCGACTGGCTCGACGGCCGCTGGTCCGGCCTCGCCGCCGCGCCCAAGGCCGGCGACCGCCGCGGCGACACCGCCGTGCCGCTGGAGACCGTGCGCGAGGTCGGCGCCGCGCTGACCCGCGTGCCGGAAGGCTTCGCCCTGCACAAGACCATCGGCCGCCAGCTCGAAGCCAAGGACGCGATGTTCAAGTCGGGCGAAGGTTTCGACTGGGCCACAGCAGAGGCGCTCGCCTTCGGCACGCTGATGCTCGAAGGCATGCCAATCCGCTTCTCCGGCCAGGATTCGACCGAGGGCACCTTCTCGCAGCGCCACGCCGCGCTGATCGATCAGGAGACCGAGAAGCGTTACTACCCCTTGGCGAACATCCGCCCCGACCAGGCGAATTTCGAGATGATCGATTCGCTGCTGTCGGAAGAAGCCGTGCTCGGCTTCGAATACGGCTACTCCTCTGCCGAACCGAAGGCGCTGACTTTGTGGGAAGCACAGTTCGGCGATTTCGCCAACGGCGCGCAAGTCATCATCGACCAGTTCATCGCCTCGGGCGAAACCAAATGGCTGCGCATGTGCGGCCTCGTGATGCTGCTGCCGCATGGCTATGAGGGACAGGGTCCGGAGCATTCCTCGGCGCGGCTCGAGCGCTATCTCCAGCTCTGCGCCCAGGACAACATCCAGGTCGCATACTGCACCACGCCGGCGAACTACTACCATGTGCTGCGGCGCCAGATGCACCGCCCGTTCCGCAAGCCCCTGATCCTGATGACGCCCAAGTCGTTGCTGCGCAACAAGCACTGCACGTCGTTCCTCGCCGATTTCGGCCCCGGTTCGTCGTTCCACCGCGTGCTGCGCGACCAGGCCGAATGCGTGCCCGGCGCCTGGACCACCAAGCTTGCCGAAGACAGCAAGATCGAACGCGTCGTCCTGTGCAGCGGCAAGGTCTATTTCGACCTGATGGAAGCGCGCGACAGACTGAACGAGAGCCGCGTCCAGATCCTGCGCATCGAGCAGCTCTATCCCTTCCCGGAGAACGTGCTGGCGCTTGAGCTCAACCGCTTCCCCAAGGCCGAGATTGTGTGGTGCCAGGAAGAGCCGAAGAACCAGGGCGCGTGGAATTTCGTCGCTCAGCGGATCGAGGACACGGTCGCCCAACTCGGCGGTGAAAAGCGCCCGCGCTATGTCGGCCGCCCCGAATACGCCTCGACCGCCGCCGGCCTGATGAGCCAGCACAATGCCGAATTGAAGGCGTTCCTCGCCGAGGCGCTGGGGTTATAATGCTAACACCGCGATAAAGGAGAATGGCGCCGGAGAAGACACAGGAGGATCTGATCGTTGCGTGGATCGACCTGAAGACGGGGGAGCGCGAAAGCCGCCCATCCGTGGACGATGATCCGAACTGGTGGGCCTTCGGGACCATGTGGGAAATCCAAAGGCGCAACCCGGAATTCTGTCTGGATATCATCGTGCAGATCATGAACCGCACGTCCGACGAAGACGTTTTGGGCGCGCTATCGGCAGGACCGCTGGAAGGCGTCCTTGCCATGCACGGTGAGAAGATTATCGATAGGGTCGAAGACCTTGCGGAAAAGGATACGAAATTCCGCGAATTATTTGCAGGTGTCTGGCGCAACGGCATGACGGACGAGATTTGGCGGCGCGTCGAAGCGCTACGGAAGCGAGCAAAAGATGAACGTCGAGATTAAAGTACCCGCCATGGGCGAATCCGTCACCGAAGCCACCGTGGCGCGCTGGTTCAAGAAAGAGGGCGATGCCGTCACCCGCGACGAGCCGCTGCTCGAGCTCGAAACCGACAAGGTGACGGTCGAAGTGCCGGCGCCCGCCGATGGCTCGCTGGAGTCGATCTCGGTCCAAGCCGGCGACACCGTCCAGGTCGGCGCCCTGCTCGGCGCCATCGCCGAAGGCGTCAAGGGTACGCCGTCCGCGACGCCCGCCAAGAACCCGCAAGCCGCCGCGCCAAAGGCAGAAGCTCCCAAGCCCGCGCCCAAGGTGGAAGCGCCGAAGCCCGCGCCCGTTGCTGCCGCGCCCAAACCCGCGCCGACCGCCGCCACGCCCGTCATGCCGTCCGTCCGCCGCATCGCCGAAGAGAGCGGCGTCGATCCCGCGAATGTCGCCGGCTCCGGCCGCGATGGCCGTGTCACCAAGGGCGACATGCTGGAAGCGCTCGAAGCCCGCGTCGCGGAGCGTCCGCGCCCCGCGCCGGCGCCAGTGCATGCCGGCCCCCGCCCGCGCGCCGACCGCGAAGAACGCGCCCCGATGAGCCGCCTGCGCAAGACCATCGCGCTGCGCCTCAAGGAATCGCAGAACACCGCCGCGCAGCTGACGACCTTCAACGAGGTCGACATGAGCCACGTCATGGCCCTGCGCGCCGAGTACAAGGACAGCTTCGAGAAGAAGCACGGTGTCCGCCTCGGCTTCATGGGCTTCTTCGTCAAGGCCTGCATCGCGGCACTGAAGGACCTGCCGAACGTCAATGCCGAACTCGAAGGCGACGACGTCGTCTACAAGAACTATTACGACATCGGCGTGGCGGTCTCGACCGAGCGCGGTCTCGTCGTGCCGGTGGTGCGCGACGCCGATTTGCTGTCGCTCGCCGGCATCGAATCCAAGATCCACGATTACGGGTTGCGGGCTCGCGACAACAAGCTGAAGCTCGACGAGCTCCAGGGCGGCACCTTCACCATCACCAATGGCGGCGTGTTCGGCTCGCTGATGTCGACGCCGATCCTGAACATGCCCCAATCGGGCATTCTGGGCATGCACAAAATCCAGAACCGGCCGGTCGCGGTGGGCGACAAGGTGGAAGTCCGCCCGATGATGTATCTGGCCTTGTCGTACGACCATCGGCTGGTGGATGGCCGCGAGGCGGTGACCTTTCTGGTGCGCGTGAAGGACAATCTGGAAGACCCGCAACGCCTGCTGCTGGATTTGTAGGCGATGGCTGACAATTTCGATGTGGTCGTCATCGGGGGTGGGCCGGGCGGCTACAATTGCGCCATCCGGCTCGGGCAGCTCGGGCTCTCCGTCGCCTGTGTCGACAAGCGCGGGGCCTTCGGCGGCACCTGCCTGAACATCGGGTGCATCCCCTCGAAAGCCTTGCTGCATGCGAGCG
>DATAZZ010000001.1:0-1658 GCA_036271735.1 Rhizomicrobium sp. | reverse complement strand
ATCGTGGTTTCGCTCCGCGACGAAGGGACCTATGGGGGGCTTCTGGCGGCGGCGGGCATCGAATGTCACGCGCTGGGCATGCCGCGGGGACGGGTGACCGCCGCGGGCGTCGCGAAGCTGTTGCGGCTGATCCGGCGAAGCCGCCCCGACGTGGTGCAGACCTGGATGTACCACGCAAATCTGGTGGGAGGGGTCGCGGCGCGGGCCTGCGGGGTGCGCAAGGTGATCTGGGGCCTCCGTCACACCGATCTGGCACCGGGATCGATCGGTGGCAGTACCCGGCTGGTCAACCGGGCGTGCGCTGTGCTTTCGGGGGTGGTGCCGTCGGTGATCGTGGCCTGCGCGCAGCGGGCCGCCGAAGTGCATGAAGCTGCCGGCTATGATCGGCGCAAGCTCGTCGTCATTCCGAACGGCTACGACTTGTCGCGTTTCGCGCCGGACGGCGCTGCCGGCCTCGCGGTACGGGCGGAGCTCGGAATCCCGGCGGGTGCGCCGGTGCTGGGACTGGTGGCGCGCTTCAATCCGCAGAAGAACCATGCCGGCCTGCTCGAAGCCGTCGCCCGTTTGCGCTCGAGCCATCCGGACCTGCAGGTGATTCTCGCGGGCAGGGACTGTTCTGCGGATAACAGCGTACTGGCCGACATGGCCGCGCGTACCGGCGTCCCCGTCCACCTGATCGGGCCACGCCGCGACGTGCCGGCGGTGATGAACGCGCTCGACCTGCATGTGCTCGCCTCAGGCAGCGGGGAAGCCTTTCCGAATGTCGTCGCCGAGGCGATGGCGTGCGGCACGCCGTGCGTGGTGACGGATGTCGGCGACGCGGCGCGGATCGTCGGCGACACCGGGTGGGTGGCGCCAGTGGGCGACTCCATCGCGCTCGAAAACGCCATCCTGGCTGCGTTGGCCGAGCGCCGGGACGCAGCCGCCTGGGGGCGTCGGAAACAGGATGCGCGGGCACGCGTCGCGTCACATTTTTCGCTGCAGCGAATGGTGTCCGCCTACGCCGCGCTTTGGGAACCGGCGGCAGCTCCGCGGTTTGGCGCCGGCCTGTGATGACGGCGGCGAGATCCCGCGTGGCGATCATCGGAAACCAGGCATTCTCGATGACGAATTTCCGCGGCCCTCTCATCAGGAGACTGGCCGCGACCTGCGATGTCTTTGCGCTCGCGCCGGAGTATTCTGCGGAACTCCGCGCGAGGGTCCGAGAGTTCGGCGCGACTCCGATCGACACGCCGCTGGCGCGCACCGGAGTCAATCCGATCGAGGATTTGCGATCGTTGATCGTCATGACGCGGCAGCTGCGCCAATTGCGCATCGACGTGTCGCTGGCGTTTGCTGTGAAGCCCGTCATCTACGGCACGATCGCCGCCTGGCTGGCCGGGGTGCCTCGCCGCCACGCGGTCATCGAGGGTCTTGGGTATGCCTTCATCAAGGACGAGAGGCTCAGCATCAAGAGGCGCACGCTGCGGGTCCTGCTGTCGGCCCTCTATAAGTTCGCGCTGTCGCTCGCCAATTCGGTGTTCTTCCTGAACGATGACGACTGCAACGATTTCGAGCGCTGGGGTTTCGTTTCCCCTGCAAAGACGGCGACGGTGGGGGCCATCGGGCTGGCCCTCGAAGACTGGCCGATGCTTCCACCCGCCACCAGTCCGATGACC